>CAIVZR010000107.1 GCA_903910445.1 uncultured Bacteroidota bacterium | reverse complement strand
AGAGCATCTGGGCAAAATCCGATTGAGTTATGCACCCATTTGGTATAGCACCAATTTGCAAAGCAAGTATCGGTTGATTGGATTCAAAGGGCAACGGCTTACACCCTATTTAAATTCGGTGCCAAGTGCAGCCATTTTTTTTAATCAGTATAAGAAACAAAAAAAATGGAGCCGTTTATGTATTCCAATTGCCTATGTATCTTATGGAACCTGGGCTGTGGTGGGTCTGACTGAATACTATAAGAAGATGAATAATCCTTTTTTCAGCATTCGTTCCTTTCCGTTTTTAATGGGATTCTTTTATTTTACCTATCGCGGCCTACAAATCAATGCTAGGGCCGATATCTCATTGTTGATGTCGGTACGAGCCTTCAATCAGCACGCAGATTTAGGTAAATAATATTCCTTGTATTCTTTACATTATACGAATTATTTGAGCAATAAAATATATGTATTGTTGGAAAAAGTTCCATGAGAATTGAATTACTACGGAGTAGTTCAACAATAATAGCTATAGGTGAAACCTATGGTTGAATGATCGATAATTGTCCCAACCCTTCCGGCATTAAAGGTTCTGTACTGAATTGATTTTATCCTCCGGAAGGGTTGAACAATTCTAAATATGTTTATAAAATGTTGAACCCCTTCAGGGTTCTGTCGGGGGCGGTTTCGTGTTCCATAGGTTTCACCTATGGCTATTATTATTCAACTGCTTTGCAGTTGAGAAGTGTAATCAGTATATCAAACTGAATATCCCATAAGGAATTTAAAGCTTTTCTAATTTATGGAGCCTATCATGAATTCCGAGTTACTGCTTTGTAGGTTGAAAGGCTTTTTTTGGGACGATCCAGGCAATACCCAATTAGCTGCATTCCAATTAAAAGAAACATATCTCATTGTCGGTTGTTTATTTAAATGATACCTTCGCATTTTAATTCTTTCGTTATGCAAGATATCTTAAAGAAACTAGGCATTGAAGCGGTAAATGAGGCCGCCAGCACAGGTACCAACTGGCTTAAAACTACCAATACAGAAGTTCGTGAAATTCACTCACCAGTGGATGGCAAATTAATTGGCACCGTGAAAATGGGCCATGCCGACGACTATCATCATATCATCCAAGAAGCACAAAAGGCATTTTTAGTTTGGCGTAATGTACCCGCTCCCAAGCGTGGTGAAATTATTCGCCAGTATGGCGATGTGCTTAGAGAAAATAAGGAAGCCCTGGGGAAATTAGTGAGCTATGAAATGGGCAAACTCTTACAGGAAGGAATGGGAGAGGTGCAGGAAATGATTGATATCTGTGATTTTGCAGTGGGTTTATCTCGTCAGCTCTACGGATTAACCATGCATAGCGAACGTCCCAACCATCGTATGTATGAGCAATGGCATCCATTAGGAATTGTAGGAATCATTTCTGCATTTAATTTCCCGGTGGCAGTATGGAGCTGGAATGCTATGCTGGCCGCTGTTTGCGGAGATGTATGCATTTGGAAGCCTTCCGAAAAAACACCATTGACCGCCATCGCTTGTCAGCACTTATTACAATCTGTTTTAAAACAAAATAATTTGCCAGAAGGAATCTTCAACTTAATCATTGGTGATTACCGTATTGGTGAACTCATGAGTCACGATGAGCAGGTGGCCCTCGTTTCGGCTACTGGCAGCGTGCGTATGGGAAAGAAAGTAGGCGCCGCTGTAGGTGCACGTTTAGGCAAGAGCCTCCTCGAGTTGGGTGGTAATAATGCCATCATCGTAAGCGAACACGCCGATATGGAAATGACTTTCAGAGCGGTGATTTTTGGTGCTGTTGGTACTGCGGGACAACGTTGTACTACCACACGCCGATTGATCATTCATGAAAGTAAATATGAAGAATTAAAATCTCGTTTGGTGCGAACCTATCCTAATATTGCTATCGGCAACCCTTTGAATGATGGTATTTTGGTAGGACCATTAATTGATAAAGATGCAGTAAATAATTTCACCAAGGCCATAGCCAAAGCAAAGGAAGAAGGTGGTAATGTATTGATTGGTGGTGAAGTACTCTCCGGCCCAGGATACGAAAGTGGATGTTATGTGAAACCATGTATTATTGAAGCTCAGAACACGTATCAAATTGTGCAGGATGAAACCTTTGCACCGATTTTATATTTGATGAAATATCAAACCATTGAAGAAGCGATCGCCTTACAAAATGGCGTACGTCAGGGTTTGAGCTCCTCTATCTTTACGGGTGCGATGCGCGAAAGCGAATTGTTTTTGAGCACCAATGGCAGCGATTGCGGTATTGCCAATGTAAATATTGGAACCAGTGGTGCCGAAATTGGAGGTGCTTTTGGTGGTGAGAAAGAAACAGGTGGTGGTAGAGAAAGTGGCAGTGATAGCTGGAAAGCATATATGCGCCGACAAACGAATACCATCAATTATGGAACAACCTTGCCATTGTCGCAAGGAATCAGATTTGATGTTTAAGAAATAACAGGAACTGCGATAGATTTATTTGCCCTTCTTTTTTCCAGGCTTATTGGCGCGCTTCTTAGGCTTGCCATATTTCTCTCTCATGAGTTGTTTATGAGGTACCTTCGAGTTGGTTTTTTTATTCTTGTCTTTCTTCTCATGAAATGCAGGACCCGCAGTGCTTCTGTCGGGTAGCCTGACCTTGATAGTTTTCATTTTCACCACAGGCATTTCAGAAGGAAGCAATACCTCTGAAATCTCTACCGTTTCTGGTAGTTCAATCATCGGAACTTCATAATGCATCAACGTTTCTATTTTCTCGAATAAAGGTTTTTCTTGTTCGGTGATGAAGGTGATGGCGATACCATCTTTATCGTAACGGCCGGTACGACCTATTCGATGCATATAACTTTCGGCTTCATCGGGGGTATCGAAATTGATTACATGAGTTACCTCATATACATCAATACCACGTGCTACGATATCGGTAGCAATGAGCCCTTGAAATGCTCCTGCCTTAAATTGATTCACGGCATTGAAGCGATAGTTCTGTGCTTTGTTCGAATGAATCACCCCAAATCGCTCTGGGAAACGTGCATCCATCTTCTCGAAAATAATATCGGCGATGGCCTTAGAGCCAGTAAACACGAGTACCTTGGTCAACTCTGCATTACTTTCAAAGAGATGAATCAATAAATTAATTTTCGTATTGAAATTGGGAACAAAGTATCCATGCTGTTTGATATTCACCAGCGGTGTACCAGTAGGTGCTGCTTCAACGCGGATTGGATTATTAAAATAATCGGCGATGAGGGCTTCCACTTCTTCAGTGATGGTTGCCGAGAAGAGCAGGTTTTGGCGTTTGGGAAGCGCATCAAAAATATGGGTGAGTTGCGGGCGGAATCCCAAACTCAACATCTCATCCACCTCATCAATCACAAGTTTTTTTACGGTCTTTAATTTTAATGTACCATTAATAACCAGTTCAAGAAGTCGGCCTGGTGTGGCAACAATCACATCGACACCAGCACTGATGGCGGCAATTTGTGGATGTATGCTCACGCCTCCAATAACACCTGTAACTTTTACATCGATATAGGGGGTAAGCTTCTCTACTTCACTTACCACTTGTGCTACGAGCTCCCGGGTGGGCACCAAAATTAATATTTGAGGTACCTTATTTTTTTGGAAAGTCCACTGACGAAGGCATGGCAATAGGTAGGCAAATGTTTTACCAGTACCAGTTTGAGCAATGCCCAATACATCCTTGCCCGACATCACCACCGAAAAGGCTTTCTCCTGAATGGGGGTAGGGGTTTTAAATCCCATATCATTCAAGGCATTGAGCAGTGGTTTATTTAAATTAAGATCTTCGAATGTCATAACAGGGGCTTGGAAATAGTCGGCAAAGGTACGCAATATTTAGTGCATGGGTTATTGGGTTGGCACTATTGACTAATTTCATGAGTTTATAAATGACTTTCTGAATTATGTGATTGTTTTAATTTTTTTAAAAATTGATAATGATATTTTATTATAAAATGTCTCATCTGCAACCCCCTTTAAAGCAAAGAAGCCAAGCTTTCCGGCTTGGCTTCCAGGTATCCCACCTGCGGATAATGAAACCGGAGTTGTAACGGTTTCATATTGTTTGGAGTTCAAAATGATGAATTCCTATATTTTAATTTTGGCTTTATCTATGAATAATAGTAAACCTTCCTGTTTGTTCTTTATAACCATTTTCTACCTTGAAATAGTAAATGCCTTCGTTGAGTTTTGAGGTGTTCAAAATAATTTTACTGCCCTCAATCACATACGGTATTAAAATTTCCTGACCCAAGGCATCACTTATACTAATCGCTGGTTTCACCATCTTGTTCAACTCCAAAATCACTTCTTTGCTTGCTGGATTTGGGTACACATTGATTTCTTTATTCACTCCAAAATATACCTTGTTCAAGGATGAGTATGTGTACGATCCATCAAAATCGGTTTGCTTCAAACGGTAATAGGAGAGGCCTGTATAAGGTTTGGGGTCGATGGTTTTATAAGAGTTCATTCCATAACTTGTGCCAGCTGCTTTAATATTCTCAATCGATTCCCAATGCTTCCCATCCAGCGATCGTTCAATCGTGAAATAGTCATTATTGGCTTCCCAGGCGGTGATCCAATCCAAGTCAACCACCTCATGATCTTCCAGGGCTTTAAATGAAATGAGCGAGATATTTAATGGCACACCGGTGATGGTGAAATTGCCTGTGCTCTTGCAGTTATTAGAATCGCGCACCCATACATGGTACGTGCCTGCAAGCAAACAAGTAAATCGGTTACTGCTTTGATATGTGATACTATCGATGCTATAAAAGAAAGGCGGATTGCCACTGGTAACGGTCACTACCAAGGAGGCGCGACCGGGCAGACAACCCGTAGTGTCTTCTCCAACAGTAAAAGTTGGTGCAGCGCGATTCGTAAGTATGGCTGTATCAAAAGCCAAACAGTTATTCGAATCTTTTACACGGATATAGTAAGTGCCAGCTCCCAGGCCGTAATATAAAAAGCTTTGCTGGAATGCGCCGCCATTCAATGAAAACTGGTAAGGCATCGTGCCTCCACTTGCAGTAATGATGAGGTATCCATTATTATTGCTGCAGGTAGGATGGTATTTTGCAGTTCTCACTTGTGGGCCAGCAACGGCAGTCACGGTGATATTTGTTTTTGCCAAACAACCATTGCTATCACGTAAGGTTACTGTATAAGTTCCGGGTGCTAATCCACTAAATACATTGCTGCTTTGAAATGTGGTATCGTCAATAGAATATTCATAGGGTAAGGTACCCAGACTTCCAGAAGCGGTGATGGTTCCATTGACACTTCCACATTTTTCAGGGGTATGTGTTGCACTCACTGTGGGTGGTGTAATATCCGATAAAGTAATGGTAGTGCTATTGGTACATCCTGTAGAATCCTTCACGTACACGGCATATTGCCCGGCCGATAATCCAGTAAATTGATAGCTGGTTTGATAGTTGATACCATCCAGGCTATACGTCTTGGTACCACTGCCACCGGATGCATTGGCAGTGATGGTTCCATTATGTGTGGCGCACGTGGGATCGGTTTTGGAGAGCGATACACCCGGGCCATTGGAATTACTTATTTTTACTACGATGGTATTATTACATAAATTAAAATCGTCGCGAACGGTGATGGTATAAAAACCTGCCGACAAGCCAGTGAATATATTACTGCTTTGAAAGCCTCCATTATTCAAACTAAATTTATACGGAGCCGTACCTCCAAATCCTGTTAAGGTAATTTTACCAGTGCTGCCTCCACATACCGTGGCACTGTCAATTGCCGATACCTGAGGACCAGCAATATTTCCAACGGTAACAGTACACGTATTGATACATCCATTATCATCCATCACATATACTGTATAAGTGCCTGGAGGAACATTATTGAAGGTGGTACTTCCTTGATAATTAATTCCATCAATACTATATTTTTTGGGGTTCTTACCTCCGCTTCCATTGGCATCAATTTTTCCATTGGCGCCACCACACTCAGCCGAATCGGAAACAGCAGTAACTGTTGGACCTGTTCCTGTGCCAGTATTTGATACTGTAACAGAAACTGTGGTAGTACATAAATTGGCGTCTTTCACAGTGATGGTATAGGTTCCAGAAGCGAGCCCGGTGAAGATATTACTGCTTTGAAACAGGACTCCATTTTTAGAATATAAGAATGGGGCGGTACCAGCGGTAGCAGTTACTGTGATGCGACCAGTAGAGTTATTACATGTGGCTGAAGTAGGCGTGGCAGTGGCTGCCGGTGCTGGATTTAAACTTACCCGAATACTGATACTAGCAATACATCCCAAGGTATCTTTCACGGTGGCAGTATATGATCCAGCGGTTACCGATGTAAATGTACCACTACTTTGGTAGGTAGCACCATTGATTGAATAACGCAATGGGGCAGTTCCTCCTGTAGCTGAGAGAATAATTTGTCCTGTAGATCCAGTACAATTAGACGCCACAGAAGTACCTAAAATGCGCAATCCTGTTGGGTTGTCGATATAAACAGGATAAACGGTATTGGTACATCCTACCGAATCGCGAATGGTTAAAGTATAAGTTCCAGTGCTTAACCCAGTGAAGAGCGTGCCCGATTGAAACGTGGTTCCATTGATTGAATACTGATATGGTGGTGTGCCTCCAGTTCCTACCGCACGAATGGTTCCAGTGCTTCCATTGCAAGTAGTGCTGGTGGTAGTATCTGTTATTTGTGGAAGGGTTTGTACGATGATGGCACTCGATGTACTCACACAACCATTGGCATCACGCACCATGATAGAATAGCTTCCAACGGTGAGTCCTGAGAAGGTATTGCTCGATTGAAAACTCGTTCCAGCATTATTACTGTATTGAAATGGTGAAGTACCTCCTGTAGCATTAATAACAATACTTCCAGAGGATCCAGTACATGAAGTAGGGTTGGCTGTAATTGCAATACTTGGACCTGATGAATTTAAAATAGTATCCAAAATTGTTGTCACACAATTATTTGAGTCTTTTATATTGATGGTATAATAACCAGGAGCCAGGCCTGTGAAATCATTGCTGAGCTGGTATCCCGACCCGTTGATTGAATATTGATAAGGAGCCACTCCACCTGTTGCATTGATGGTGATGATTCCATTATTGTTTCCGCAAGATGCGTTTTGAGTAGTACTACTAACGGTGGCATTTCCAATATTATCGATGGTGATGCTTGTCCAGTTGATACAACCCGTATTGTCTTTAATGGTTACTAAATAAGTACCACCAGCAAGCGTATCGAATACATTATTGGTGCGGTAAGTTCCGTTATTGAGTGAATACGAATAAGGCGATGTGCCGCCACCACCAGTAATGGTAATGCTTCCAGAGGATGCACCACAATAGGCATTGGTTTTTGATAATGATAAGGTAGGGCCATTGCTATTCGATAAATTCACGGTAGTGGAAGTGCTGCAACCAATGCTATCTTTTACGGTGATGGTATAAATTCCGGCTGGCAAACTGGTAAAGCTGCCACTGCTTTGAAAGCTGATTCCATCCTTACTATAAGTGAGTGTTCCTGCGCCACCTGTAGCCGATGCGGTGATGCTTCCATTACTATTTCCGCAAGTGGCATTGGTTCGTGAAATGGATAAGGTAGGACCTGTGATTACAAAATTTTGAACGGTCTCTGAACCACTACATGCTTGATTTACGAAGGCATGCATGGTATAGGTCGTATTGGGTAAAAGGTTGGTAAATACACCTGTATTATTGCTGGCCACTTGTGCTGTCCCGATATATAAAATATAAGTAACAATGGCAGTGCTTGGTGGGGCCGGACTCAAGGTAGCGGTAGCTGTTTGATTTGAGCAACTTGAATTCACCGATAAGGTATACACATTGGTACTGCAACCATAACTGCTGATATTGAAGGAGGCAACGAATCCGTCACCACTGGCATATAAAGTACGACGAGCTTCATTCAGCGCTAAATCGTATACTGAACTGGTAGTATAACCTGTAACAGTAATATCAGCTGGTGCATCGCTGAATACACTTCCGTTAAACGAATAAACTTTAATTACACCATTCACTGAACCGATAAAGATATTATTACACTCATCAGCAATGATGCCACCTTGCATGAGTGCCGTATTGGTAGTTATGGTAACGGGAGTTCCTACCGCAGCGCCTGTGCTTTTATTAAAGGCTTTGAGGTTTCTTCCATCCCAATAAAAAAAGTAAGATGAATTTACCGCGAGTACATTACTTGAATTGTCGATTTGACCAGCAACTAAATACGGACGGTTGGCAATTTCCTGAATAACGGTATAACCCGAAGTGATTGACCAGGCTACCGAAGCACCACTATATGGTGAAGTGTTTTTATAAATTTTATTTGATAAGGATGGGGTTCCAAACAAGGATCCATAAATGGTATACATATCATTATTAACTGGATCAATGATGATATCTGAAATATCTTGAGCCCAGCCCGAACCTCCTGCATAAGCGATACCTGTGAGATTCACTGCTGTCAAGGTAGTGGCAGGTGGTGTAATCACACCTAAATTGATATTGGAATTGGTACCTCCACCAGCAACAACAAGTTGTGGTGCACCGCTATTGCAACTCCATAACATTTTCCAGTCTTCCAAAAAACTTGGATTGGCCGTGGTGATATAACTATCGTATGCACCAGAAGTATTCAATCGTATAATACGAAATCCACCACCAGGAGCAAAGCCTTGTCCGAGGTAGGTATCGCCAGTAGTTTTATCTACCACCCATCCTCCGTAATAGGTTCCAAACGACCAGGAAGGAACGGTGAGTGTGCCGCTGAATGTCCATTGAAGAGTGCCACTAGAATCAAATTTAGCTAATTTATACACCGAGCCATCACCTCCACCCGTTACATATACATTGCCAGCATAATCGAAATCTACATCTTTGGCTTTGCCGGCATTACCACCGGTGAGGTTGCTGGTAGCACTGATGAATGGGTCGATAACAAAAGATTGGGTGGAATCGAGGCCACGAGGAAATTCAAATTGTAAAATATTATCGTTTAATACATATTTCGATTTGATGATTTTATTTGTTGGGGTGAAGTTATCATCGCTTGCATAATAACTAATGGGTGCCGATTCATGGATGCCATTGATATCCGATTGAATGATGAGGTCGCCGTAGAAATTAGTATATAGATGATTTACATCTCCACCGAACTGGAATTGCAATTTGCTTAAGTCGGCACCAGGATGTATTTCTAACTGATAACGAAATCCCACCTTTTCGTTCTTTTCGAAGAATAATACGAGGTCGATGCCTTCATATAAATTTTTATAGGTGAGCGATTCGTAAGCTGGAACCTGTGCTTGCAACATGCCGTAAGTATGATATCCAGGCGCTTGTTTGCCCATGCTTATAGATGCGTTCTCCTTGGTCTGAAGCCATTGCATGGTGATAGTTCTGTCCTGAATATTCAATTTATTTTCGATCACCTCTTCCTTCAATCCCATTTTTTCCATTTCTTCCTTTTCTCTTTCTGAGGGGCGGGTGATAGAACGCTGCAAATGGATGATGCCTTTTTCGGTAAAGAGCACAGGCATATCAAATCCTTCGTATCCAAAAAGGATTTTGCCCATAAATCCGTAACCATCAAGGGTATCTCCATATTGGCCTTCATTTTTAATAAAACGTTCCCGGGTTTGATTGATATCGGCTTTGCCAGAGGTGGTTTTACCAACCACATAATTCATTTTTGTTTCGTTAGAAACCTGGGCATTGATATTCGATGGAAGAATCCATGAACAGATCAAGGCGATTATAATAACAATTCGAGGGCAGGTAGGTAAAATAAAATCCATGGGCGTACAACTTATGGCATCGAATAAAGGGTAGTATAATGCCTCTCACAAAAAACATTTACCGAGCATGAATTAAATATCGTTCAACGGGCGAATGCGCCCCTCGAATGGGAAGCGATTTTTTGGAAATGTGCCTTAGTATTGTAATCAAATAATGACAAAGAGTATAATATGAATGGGTGTTTCAATGGAATTGGGTAAGATTTTATGTGGATTATAATACAACGGGAATTTAAATTTGAATTCTTATCTAAAATCTTGATTTGATTTCGTTCCGTAAGGAAATTTGAATTTATCGTCATGAAGAAAACGAAATCGTCAAATGATAAGAGAATCTTGCATTCAAAAAATTCTCATGCTATTTTCGCCGCAGTTGGTGTTGCGTGCATGTCATAGCGCGAGCCTCACCAACGGCAGAAAGCAGAGTGAGTGTGGAGTGTGAGAGTGTAGAGAAAACATAGGCTATAATCAATTTATCATTGCTCTTGTATTTCTCTTCTCTCAAACTACGCTCTCACAATATCTTTTTACGCCCAGTTGTTGGTGGACCTGCCGCAAATCCTAACGCACAACACGCAACAACGGCGGCTAGTCAATTTGTTCCCGAAAAAAAATTATCTAAAAATAAATTGATTATTCGAATTGATTAACAATTCTCGAACTATCATTACCCTTGTATTATGTTCCTTAGGAACATTTGGTGGGTAGAAAAACCACGCTCCAATGTATTGACGTTCCAGAGGAACGTTTGATTGTATTTCTTCGGGAAAATTTCCCATTCCCGCCGTTGTTGACTGTTGTGAGAGGGGAGGAGCGGAAGGTCACCAACAACAGGGTGTAAACAAAAAAACCGAACAATTTGAAATCGAAAAACCCCTAAATATTAAACCACAATAACCACAGAATATCACCTCAAGTATTAGGCTAGCTGAACGGGCATTTTTCCCTATTTTATTGAGAATTAAAGGGGGTAAAACACACTAATTAAAATCATTTGGGGCTTCCTTGTAAAAAGTTTATATTCGCGATTCGTTCTAAACCACCTACATGGCCAAAACAAAGTACTTCTTCAATCCGCATAGTCTTCGATACGAGAAGGCTAAAACCAGTATCCGTGCTATTATTGCCAGGGTATTTGGGTTTCTTTCGGCATCGTTGGTATTTGGTGCCATCTTCTTTTTTCTTGCCACCAAGTATTTTCCGTCGGCAGCCGAACGCAAACTGCAGCGTGAAAACGAAGAATACCATACCCAATTCGATTTGATGACCAAACGTATGGATGACCTTTCAACGACTTTGGTTGACTTGCAAAAACGCGATGATAAAGTATACCGTGAAGTATTGGGCGCTGATCCAATTAGCGAAACGGAACGTGAGAGTGGATTTGGAGGTGTTGATCGTTACAAAAAATTACAAGGATATACCAATAGCGATATTATGGTGGAAATTACGCGCAAGCTCGATATCCTTACCAAGAAAGTATATGTTCAATCGAAGAGCTATGATGAGCTTTTTGAACTGGCTAAAAATAAAGAATTGCAAATTGCGGGAACTCCTGCCATTCAGCCCATCAGTAATAAAAACCTAACTCGTGTCGCCTCAGGCTTTGGGTGGCGTACCGATCCATTCTATCATATCAGTGAACTCCATGCAGGAATCGATTTCACCGCACCAACTGGTACTCCAATCTATGCCACAGCCGATGGTGTAATCAAGTCGGCCGAATTTAATGCCGGCGGTTATGGTAACTGTGTTGTTATCAATCACGGTTTTGGATACGAAACATTGTATGGTCACATGAGTAAAATAGGATGTCGCAACGGACAAAAAGTAAAACGTGGCGACCTTATCGGTTATGTGGGTAGCACAGGAAAATCAACTGGCCCGCATGTGCATTATGAAGTTATTAAAAATGGAAATAAAATTGACCCCATCAATTATTTCTTCAACGATTTAACGGCTTCCGACTACGAACAAATGCGTAAAGCTTGCAGTTTAACCAACCAATCTTTCGACTAATTTTTTAAAATCAACCCTCTTTTTTAGTGAGTACAGCAACAACGAAAAGTATAGCCACCATTGGTGTGTATACCGCTACGGCCATAGTAATTGCCAATATGATTGGTACCGGAGTTTTTGGGAGCTTAGGATATCAAGTAATATCTATCAAATCGGTTTTTGCCATTATCATGCTCTGGCTCATCGGAGGAATTCTCTCATTTTGCGGTGCCTTGAGCTATGCCGAACTCGGTGCAGCCTTACCTCGTAGTGGTGGAGAGTATAATTTTCTAAGTCATATCTACCACCCTATTTTAGGGTTCATTAGTGGCTGGGTATCACTGGTGGCAGGCTTTGCAGCACCTATTGCAGTGGCATCGATGCTATTTGGAAAGTACTTCTCCAATGTAAATCCGGTATTGCTCAATGAAGACAAGGCTGCAGTTGCCATCATCATTCTTATATCCATCGTACATACTATCAATACCGCCGTTGGAAGCAGCTTTCAACGAGTGATGACCTTCTTAAAGGTGGCCATCATCGTATTCTTTGTAATAGCAGGTTTTCTTTATATACCAAGTTTTAGTATCTCCGTTTTGCCAAAGTCAGGAGATGCAAGTTATATTTTCAGTGGAGGTTTTGCCGTTTCTCTCATCTACGTATCTTATGCCTATAGCGGCTGGAATGCCTCTGCATACATTGCTGGAGAGATGAAAGACCCAGGAAAGAATATTCCCAAATCAATTCTTTATGGTACCGTCATAGTTACACTGTTGTATGTATTATTGAATTATATTTTCTTGTATACTGTACCAATGGATGAACTGGCTGGAAAGCAAGATGTAGGGCATGAAGCTGCGAAAGCCATCTTTGGAGCAGAAGGAGGAAGAATTATGTCGGGTGTAATTGCATTTCTATTAATCTCAACTATCAGCTCTATGATATTCGCCGGACCGCGTGTATTGCAGGTGATGGGTGAAGATACTTTTATGTTGAAGTTCTTATCGGTAAAATCAATTTCAAATATTCCATACGTAGCATTGTGGTTTCAAAGTTTGATTGCCATTACCTTAGTTGTTACAGGTAGCTTCGATACCATCTTAAGTTATGTAGGATTTACGCTTCAACTCATCACCTTCTTAACGGTTTTGGGTGTTATCGTTTTGCGTTTTAAAGAACCCAACCTTGCGCGGCCATTTAGAACTTGGGGTTACCCAGTAGTACCTCTTTTATTTTTAGCATTAACTGCCTGGATTTTGTACAGCGTTTTTGTAGCCAAACCTGTAGTAGGAATTATTGGTATCAGCACGATTGCTGTTGGAGCCCTATTGTATTATCTCGATAAAAAATTTTTCAAAGAACAAATAGCTAAATAAGTTATGAAATGGATGCGGATTTTTAATTTGATACTACTGTTGGTTGTGGTAGGTGTTTACTGCAGCAGCAATGCCCCAACAAAAAACGTTGCCGATAAGAATCAAACGCCATCGGATACCTTGGTAAAACCAAGAGATGTAAGTGATTTAGCTGGACAAGCCCGAACTTCTACATTCAATAATTTTGCGCGTTTCATTGCTGGTTTACCACAACTACAGGAAGATAATTTTAGCCAAACCGAACACGATTCATTATGGATTAAACACGCTCAAAAGTTAAATTCTAAATGGAATTTGATGACAAGCAAGCGCACTGCCAAGCTCAATGTTTGGGCAGCACAGGAAGTGCCCAGCAGCATGCGTTCGAGTGAAGTTTTGTTCTACCCATTTAGCGGAGCGGATATCCTAAATGCCAATCTCTTGTTTCCGAATACGAAATCGTACTATATGTTTGGGTTGGAACCTGTGGGTCATTTACCCGATGTATTGCTTAATAACAGCGGACGCGATTCATTGAAAAGTTATTTCAATGCACTGAATGTATCTCTCAATGCCATCACCAATTTCTCTTTCTTTCGTACTAAGAGTATGGCCGTCGATTTTAAAGCCGATGAGTTGAATGGTACCATTCACTTATTACTATTATTCCTCGCCCGAAACGGCAATGATATCGCCGATATTCGTTATGTATATATTGATGATCAGGGCAAACAACAAGATAATATTGGTCAGAAAGTGAAGAAGAACGATGGAGTGGAAATTGTATTTGTTGACTCTGCGCATCAAACACATTTCGTAACTTATTATTCAGTGAATTTAGATAATGCCCATATGGCAAAGAATGCTGGCATGGGAAGCTATATAAAAAATTTAGGAGGATTTAATACCTACCTGAAAGCCGCGTCATACCTCATGCATAACGCCTCCTTCTCAATGATTCGTGCAAATATTTTAGATCAAACAAAATATTTATTGCAAGACGACTCCGGAATTCCTTACCGATTTTTTAATGATAAAAATAAATGGAATTCTTCATTCTACGGAGTATATGTACCACCCATTCATTTGTTTGCGAATTATATGCAAAACGATTTGAAGGCTGCCTACAATGATTCAACTGCGAATACCAAGCCCCTTAATTTTGGTATTGGGTATAATTTTAAGCAATCGAATTTGATGCTTTTCGAAAAGAAATAAATTCTCAGGAATTATTAAATATGTCAGTTCAAAGAGCCTTTTATAAGTGTTGTATATGGCTTTTTGCATTATTGCCAATTGTTTCATTATCGCAAAACAAACCGGTTCCTAATTCAAATAGAAAAACTGCCGCTCCGTCTATTGCTCATGTTCCTCCTAATTACCTGGACACCATTTTACTAAATCATCCCGAGTATTTTAATACGATCATTCGTAATCCTAAAATTCACCACGTTCAAATTATTTATACGCAGATCAATAGAGACGGGAATAATAAAGCCAGTTTCACCAATTATACGTATCGACTCAACAAGGATGAATATTTCTATGCCGCCAGCATGGTTAAATTGCCCGTCAGTGTATTGGCTCTTGAGAAAGCCGAAGAGCTCAGTAAGCTTGGAGTTACACCCAATTCCATTATGCTCACCGATAGTGCTTATGCTTGTCAGCATTCCACCCATGCCGATACTTCATCGCTAAATGGATATCCGTCTATTGCGCAATACGTGAAACGAATGCTGTTGGTGAGCGATAATTTTGCTTATAGCAGGATGTATGAATTTCTCACTCCCGAGTACATTAATAAGAAACTTTGGAGTAAAGGATATCCCACAGTACGAATTCGTATTCGATTCGATGTGAATTGCCTGGGTTTGCCTAATAATTATACCAACCCCATTCGGTTTTTAAATGATGCCGGTAAGGTGATTTATAAACAACCTGCAAAGTATTATGCTGCAAGTACCTTAACAATGCCTGCACGAAATACCAACCGGCTTATCGATTTTGACAATCCTAAATATAGCATCCGAAAAGATTTCACCAAGTCGAATTATATCAGTTTGCAGGATTTGCATGAAATACTCAAGAGTATCATGTTCCCTGCCGAAACACCTTCTGCCAAGGCCTTTAAAATAAGTGCAGAAAACAGGAAGTTCTTATGGCAATATTTGCAAATGATGCCCTACGAAAGCTGCAGCCCCCTGTATGGCGACCGCACACAATTTATCGACAGCTATAAAAAGTATCTTTTTTATGGTCAGGATAGTGTAGAAATTATCAATAAAAACATTCGAATTTTTAATGTGGTGGGCGAAAGCTATGGCTATACCACCGACTGCGCCTATATTGTAGACTTTGAGAATAAGGTGGAGTTTATGGTATCGGCCACGTACTATGTGCAAGAAAGCAATGGGGTTATTAATGGCACCGACGATGCATACAATCTCTACGTCATGCCCTTTTTTAGAAACCTGGGCCAATCGATTTACACCCACGAATTACAGAGAAAGAAGAAATATTTACCCAATTTATTGGAGTATAAGTTTTAAATTCGCATCCCTAATTTCATATTATGAGTTTCAATCCAAAGAATATCTTATTCTCCACCGCCTTGGTTATCATTGCGGCAATTTCTTGCAATAACCAAACAAAAAACACAGAGAAAGAACATGCCGATAGCTTGGCTGCTGCAGAAAAGCAAAAGGAAGCGATTGCACCGTTTACAGATAACAATTTCAATATGGCAGCACGCTATATAGCTGGATTAAATCAGTTGAGCGAAAATGAATATTCAGCTTGGGAAAAGAAACCAGAGTGGATTGCATACAAAAATCAAATGGACAGCGCCTGGGAAAAATTAGAGAAGACACGTTTCAACACCATGGAACAATGGTATGAGGAGAATTTCAGCGCTACACGCAAAACCGAAGATCAAGTATACTACCCATTCAGCGGACCTGATTGGTTGAATATCTATCAAATTTATCCAAACGCATCTTCTTATGTAATGGCTGGATTGGAACCTGTAGGGAATATTCCAAATCCAACTTCGATGACCAAACCAAATGAGCTAGCCAATAACTTAAATGGATTTTACAAAGGATTCCGTACCATCAAAGAATGGGGTTACTATGTAACAAGTTTCATGGGTAAGGATTTAAATCTCACCAAACTAAAAGGAGTAATTCCTATCGATTATTTATTCATGGTGCGTATGGGATGCTCTATTGATAAGGTGGAATTATTGAGTTTGGATTCAACAGGGAAAGCAAGTGTTGTTACCAATTTGCCAAACGATAAAATGAATATGCGTGGATGCCGTATTACTTTCCATCATAAAAATAATAAGCCAGCAACGCTTACCTATTTCGAGGGTAACTTAGAAGATATGGATAGCAAAGCTTACGGACATACCTATATCAAGAACTACGAAAATTTTGTGAGAGCCAATGTGAAAGGTGCCAACTCTTATTTGAAAGCTGCATCATATTTATTGTATAACGAAACATTCAGCAAATCGTTATACCTTCTATTGGATGTGAGCAAGACCATGCTTACCGATGAGAGTGGTGTTCCTTACGATAAAATTGATCGCAGCAAATGGGATATCAGTTTGTATGGCCGCTATTTCAAACCTACCAAAGATTTTACCTGGATTAAACAACCTGCTTTGAGCAGAGATTATACAGCAGATAGCAGCAATATCAAACAAATTCCATTCTTCACTGGATATCACCGAGTACTTGGTCAAAGTAACTTACAATTTTATCGCAAGAAATAATTTTGATAGCCTCTGAATTTTAAATAATAAATATTAAGAGAGGCGCATTTTATGCGTCTCTTTTTTTGAATATAAATGAACTTAATACATACCCTACAAAAGCATTTACAGCGCGCATTCCAGGAGGTTTTCCAACTGGAGCTCGAGGCATCTTCTATAAAATTAGAACGTACCCTTCAGGATTTTTCGGGCGACTATACCCTCGTGGTATTTCCGTATGTGAAGCAATCGCGCAAATCGCCGGAGCAAACTGCCACGCTTTTGGGAGAATACTTGCTATCACATCAACTGATTGCAGGATTCAATGTGGTAAAGGGTTTTTTAAATATTGAATTATCAGAAACAGAAATTCTGGAGTTTTTTACACAGGCAAAGCAAGATACTTCATTCTATAAAACAACCATAGGTCAAGGTAAAAATGTAGTGGTTGAATACTCTTCACCCAATACCAATAAGCCATTGCACTTAGGTCATATTCGCAATAATTTATTAGGATATTCAGTTAGTGAAATATTAAAAGCCAATGGCTATCATGTTACCAAAGCCAATCTCATCAACGATCGTGGGATTCATATTTGCAAGAGCATGCTCGCATGGCAACAGGCAGGGTTGAATGAAACACCCGAATCGACTGGGATGAAAGGGGATCATTTGGTAGGGAAGTATTATGTGGCATTTGATAAGACGTACAAAGCTGAAATAGAAACCCTGGTTGCTGGTGGCATGACCAAAGAAGAAGCAGAAAAGCAAGCGCCATCCATGTTGGAAGCCCAACAAATGCTTCGCCAATGGGAAGCCGGTGATGAAGCGACCATCGCCTTATGGAAAACCATGAATGGCTGGGTATATGCAGGTTTCGACGTTTCTTATAAAAGACTGGGAGTTGATTTTGATAAATTTTATTATGAATCGGATACCTATCTATTAGGTAAATCTACCGTGAAAGAAGGACTCGATAAAAAAGTTTTTTATCAGAAAGAAGATGGAAGTGTATGGATTGATTTGACCGACGAAGGGCTCGATAATAAATTACTCTTAAGGTCGGATGGTACTTCCGTTTATATCACCCAGGATATTGGAACAGCACAATTGAAGTACGACGATTTCCATTACGATATTTCTTTATACGTGGTAGGTAATGAACAGGATTACCATTTTAAAGTATTGCAAGGCATCTTGAAGAAGCTCGAAAAACCTTATGCAGCGGGCATTAAGCACGTGAGCTACGGTATGGTTGATTTGCCTAGCGGTAAAATGAAGAGCAGGGAAGGTACGGTAGTGGATGCCGACGATTTGATGGAAGAGATGCATGACGAAGCACGTAAAATTATTTTGGAACGTGGCAAAACCGATGGCATGAACGAACAACAAATTGAAGAGTTATGTGAAGAGGTGGGCATGTCGGCATTGAAATATTATTTGTTGCGCGTAGATCCATTGAAACGATTATTGTTTAACCCGGCAGAAAGCATCGATTTTGAAGGAAATACCGGGCCTTATATTCAATATACCAATGCCCGTATTAATTCGGTTTTGGAGAAGGCAGGCGTTTCGGCTAATGCTTCGAACTATGCTGGACTCCTTGGCCCAGAACGTGAACTGATTTTGGCATTACATAATTATCAAACGGTATTGGGCAAGGCTGCCGAAATGCATAACCCTGCTGAGATTGCCAATTATGTATACGATATAGCGAAGCGTTATAATCGCTTTTATTATGACTGCCCCATCGCTAAGGAGGATGTAGCTCCCGAGGCGCGCTCGTTTCGTCTGGCCCTTTCCATTATTACTGGAAATACCATCACCGAATGCCTGAGATTATTAGGTATAAAAGCGCCAAGAAAAATGTAACTTTTCGGGCGATACTTCGTTACATACCTGAAACAAGCATGATTAAAAAATTTCTCTTCTT
>CAIVZR010000106.1 GCA_903910445.1 uncultured Bacteroidota bacterium | reverse complement strand
TAGAAAATAAATGCCCCCCTGTATTCTGCCCTGTAGGGGCAAATCGTGTAGATATTTCTGAATTGGAAATAGCTATTAACCTTTAGATGATGAGGGAAGAAAAATTATCAAATATAAATCAATGTACCTAGAATGCTCTACACGATTGCTTCCTACGGAAGATTCCTCAGGAGGGGGGATTGCAATTTTCTACCCACGATAAGTTCCCACGGAACAAAATACAATACCCTCAATCATTCCATTTTTAAATTATAATTTCCAATTGTATTCATGGCCCAAACTAGAGCAGAATACTAACTAAAATTTCAATTTATTTGGTCGAATCTTAAATCTCCTCACCTCAACAATATCACCGTTCCTTTATAGGTATGCCGGTAGTTGTCGCCATCTTTGGCACTAAGAATATAGAGATAGGTTTCTGAAGGGTAATCGGCTCCATTCCAAGCGGGAGGTGGCGTGCTGCCTGCTGTATAACTGGCTTCATATACTATTTCTCCCCAGCGATTGTAAATGGTAATCTCGTAACTTTTACAAAAACTCATCACGGGTTTAAATGCTTCATTTAAATTATCTCTATTGGGTGTGAAGGCATTTGGAATGAAACACATAAATGTATCGGCATGATATACTTTATCGTATGCCTCTTCATAACAAGAATATTTATTAAAGGCGGTAGCTTTTACTGTATAATGCCCTGTATCCGTATAGTCGTGGGTTTGGGTGAATTGACCAACTCCACTATTAAAATTATCACTCCATCCATCTCCCCAGTCAATCACTACACTATCAGCATTGGTAGTCATTATATTGGCCGTACAAAGTGTATTTGGCAAGGTTACTTTTTTGGGACTGAGCATTAGTTGTATTTGAGGTGGAGTTAGTGCCTCGACCATAGTACTAAAATTCAAACACGTTTTGGAACTGTTTTTAAATTTCAAATTTAAGTTTACTGTATAAACGCCAGCACTCAGGTAGCTGTGTTTTGCTTTTAAGATATTGGTACTTGCAGTGAAATTTTGTATCAAGGTATTCCCATCTCCAAAATCCCAGGAAGCTTCGTAGTCCAGGGTATTGCTGAAAGTGAGGGCAGGCGATTCGAAATTCACTAAAAGTGGCGTACAACCACTTTGAACATCAGTACTAAGAATATTATTGGCTACCGTTGGAAAAACATACACCCAAGAAGTATCGAAAATGCTGGTGCATGCATCGGCAATTTTTAAGATTATTTTTTTCGAAGTAAGGGGCGAAAGCACCAGTGAATCTGTACTAGAAAGGGGTGCACCAGTATCATCCATCCATTGATAGGAAACTGTTCCACTGCCTTTATTAGAGAATGCTTTGAGGGTAGTGCTCTCCGCCTCGCACAAATAAATATCGGTTAAAGGTTGCGTAAAATGTAAATCAGGAAAGATTTTTATTGCAACTGCCATACTATCATCGGGCAATGTGCAATGATCGGTGACCTGCACAATATATGATTCATTGCCTGTAACCTTGATATTAAAACTGCCGCTGGCATTGCTTTGTAGCGTTATTCCATTGCGCTTTAAGCTAAATAGATAATTTGAATTACCGCCCTTGGCTACTGCCTTAATTGTAAATGTATTGCCTTTGCAAAGTGTGGTGTCGATGGTGTTTAAAGTAAGTGTTAATGCCGGTTTTACAGTAATGGTGACGATTTTCCAAAGGGTATCCTTTGCGCAAGTATTGATTGCACCCAATTTATATTTGGTGGTAGTTAATGGAGCAACCAAAAATAAGTCTGAAGAATTTTGTAAGGTGGAGATGCTATCAATGAGAATATAACTGAATACACTATCACCGCCCGTGGCACTGGCCCAGATGCTGATTAGATTTCCTCTACAGATACTCGTAGCATTACTTGTAATAAGTTGAAAGGCAGGGCGCACCAAATGATTGATTGAAGTGGAGGTATCACAATATGCATTTTTACTTTTCACGCGTATGGTATAATTCCCTGCACCTGAGTAATAATGTGTGATGGTATCGCTCTTCAATCCATTGATATTGCCATTGAAAAGGTTGAACTTATCATCCCCCCAATCAATGCTTATTGAATCATTGAATGCACTTGTGATTTTTAATCGAATATTGTTTTGCAAACAAAGGTTATAAATTGAATCCTGAGCAATAGTTAGGGTAGGCTTGGATGCTATAAATACTGCATTTTTCACTATGAAGCTATCAATGCATCCATCGATATTGGTAGCAAATTGGGTGATATCGAACCATCCAGTATCGGTTATGATATGGTTGGTTTCCGTAAAAGAATCCACTTTGTTATTGCTACTTCGAGATACATACCAAACTAGATTCGCATTTTTACTGCTGTCTGAAATGCTTACCAAGAGCGGTGTACAGCCTTTAATTGGGAAGGTTTTTGAAGAATTATTGGATACAAATTTAGCCTGAGGGTGTAATTGAAGTGCTACGGTATCATTAATTGTTTTTCCCGAATTGCAATACGTGTTTTTGATATTTACTACAATATTATAAATATGTGAAGAGTCGAAATAATTATGGGTTAGATATCCTATGCTATCCGATGGCAACCATAAAATGGGAGAACCATCCTTCCAATCTACCGAAACACTATCAGCAAATTGCGCTTGATATTTAAGTTTTAGAAATTGTCGTGAACATGTAATATGTGTGCTGTCAATGGTTATATTAAGTCGAGGAATATGGTTCACATAAATATCATCAGTCCACCAGGTGTAGCTATAACATTGCGGGTTCTGGGCTCGTAATTTCACCTTATAGATGCCATCATCTAACCACAATACTGGATTTTTAATATCGGTACTATCCACCAATAAATTTGATGAATTAAAAATATACCATCGGTAATTTAAAAAGGTGGTATCGCCTTGCAGGTATAAATGTACACTATCAACAATGCAACTGTTTTTGTTATAGGCATTGGTGGCAAATTTCAATCTGTTCAATTTAAAATTAACACTCGGGAACCCTCCATTAATAATCCTTGGTGCAAAATCAATATAATTATAAATATAATTACATCCATAGCTAACCTCATCAGGACGGGTAATGCAGGAAAGAAAAGTTTGATTATTATTAGCTAAATATATTTTCCCATCAGGTGCTAATTGAATTGCTTGAAAGAGTAAATTGGCAAAATTTAGTTCAATTGGAAATGCTCCAGGATTAGTCAAATATCTTTTAAATTGAGTTATTCTAGATTTATTACTTTCAATTGTAATTGCATAAAGAAATGAATCATTTGGAGAAAATTCTACTCCTCTTAAAAATGGACTATTCCCAGGAAAATCAGAATAGGTGAAAAGTGTTCTAATATTCGATACCATTCCGTTAGTTCTGTTAAAATTGCAGCATTTAGCAGAGTTGAAACTAAACGGTGATTTGAAATCTGAATAGAGTAAATAATTACCACTAAGGGAGGCTTTTAGTTGGGATCTATTGCTTGCCAAACCTCCTGCAGTGCTAATAACAGGTGTCAAGGATATTCCACTTGTAGTAATTAAATAAGCAAAGATTTCATTTGCATTGGCTTTACTTACCAACCAATAATCGGTATCGTTGGCATGTTTAATTAGTTCGGGAGAACCTATATAGAAATTTCCATTGATAAAATTATGATTGCTAATAATATTTCCCCTTCCACTATCTGCATTCATATTTACGATGTCATAGCGCAATCCATAAGCTTCGGTGGTGTAGAATAAATAATATAAACTATCGTTATTTGGGAATTTAAGAATTTTTACATTACGAATGACATTTAAACCTGGAGGTGTATCTCGAATGGCGCAATTTGGCATTTTAGAATGAAATTTATTCCATATTGTGTTTCCATTACAATAAAAGAGTAAATTACCACTACAATCAGAAATACTATTTGATTCAGCGGCAGGAAGCGAATCTGAGGAGGATGCATATCCGCAATATCTATCTGTAATTGTTGTTGGGAAAAAAGTTGGAGTTGGGCTGCCAAAATTAAGGCCAATATTATAGCCAAACACCCAATTATTGGCTATTTGGCTATAAGTGGCTGTAAAGAAACTTATAAAAATAATTAAAAGAATAAATCTTTTCATTAATTCGTTTTATAGAATTTCAAACTAATATTATTAATAGAAATATAATAGATACCAGAGGAGAGAAATTTGGTATCGAATTTATAAATTCCATTTTCAAATGAAATTAAAGTTAATGAATAAGTTCGCCCTAATGCATCATAACATTGAATTGTGCTAGGCATCTCGGTTGTATTATCCGTTTTAATAATCATTTCATTCTGTTTCTCTTGGTATTGAACTACTGGTTTTTTCGAATACTCTTGAATAGAATGAGTAGGATGTGAAATGAGTAAGGTATTAAAGCAGGCAGGGTCGCTTGATGTATTTATAGATATAAAATCGCTTAAAGACGTGCTGAATATGCTGCCATTTGGAGAATAGGTGAATGTAGGAAAGGCTTTTTTCATTCGATATTTTTTGATTAAAACAAATGTAACACTAAAGTTTTACCTTACACAAATATTATTTAAAGATATTTTCTTCCTGATTTAAGTTTATTTTCAAATTTGACCGTTTAACAATCAAAATAACAAATCTTTAATTGGCTCATTAGTCTATTGTGGCGTATCTTTGCGCCGTGATTGCATTAAATAATATAACCTTTGAATTTGGAGGAAGAGTACTGTATAAAAACGCTTCCTGGCATATTCATCCCAACGAAAGAATTGGACTCATTGGCCTTAATGGCACTGGTAAATCGACCTTGCTTCGTGTGATAATGGGTGAGTACACTATCGCTGAAGGAAATATCTCACGTCAGAACGGAATAAAACTCGGATTCTTTAATCAGGACTTACTTAGTTTTGAAACAGAAGATAGCATTAAAAATGTGGCCTTGAGTGCTTTTGATAAAGCACTGCACTACCGCGATGAGATTGAAAAACTTTTAAAAATTGTAGAAACAGATTATAGCGATGAAAACCTGCATAAGCTAAGCGAAATGCAGCATGAGTTTGAGGTATTGGGTGGATACGAAATGGAACATAAAACGGAAGAACTTCTTGAAGGTCTTGGTTTCAGTACCGCCGAACTCGATAAGCCTTTCAAGCAGTTCAGCGGGGGATGGCGTATGCGTGTGATGCTTGCCAAACTCATCTTACAACACCCCGACTTACTCATGCTGGATGAGCCTACGAATCACTTGGACTTACCTTCCATCATCTGGCTCGAAGAATATTTGAAAACATACGACGGTACTATCATCGTTGTTTCTCACGACCGTTATTTCCTCGATCGCCTCGTGAATAAAATTGTTGAAGTAGCGAGTGAAAAGATCACGATCTACTCGGGCAACTACACCTTCTATATGGAGGAAAAAGAGCAGCGTGATGAAATACAACTGAACCAGTTCGTTAATCAGCAACAGCAAATAAGGCAAACACAGCGCACCATCGATCGTTTTAAAGCGAAAGCCAGTAAAGCTTCCATGGCGAAGAGTAAAGAAAAAATGCTCGAGAAAATGGAAAAAGTGGAAGCACCCACCGCCGCGGCTGCCATGGTTAATTTTGAATTCAGAATTGGTACGAAGCCGGGCCGATTAATCTCTAGCCTGGAGAATATCAGTAAACGCTATGGCGACAAAGTGATTCTGGAAAACTCTAATGCAGAAATTTTAAACGGAGATAAAATTGCGCTTATTGGTGCCAATGGATTGGGTAAATCTACCGTACTACGTATGATCGCCAACTCCGAGCCATACGAAGGCAAGATACAAATTGGTTATAATGTGATTCCATCCTTCTATGCGCAACACCAGTTGGAAAGTTTAAACCTAACCCATACCATGGTTGAAGAATTACAATACCATGCGCCGAAACGTACAGAAAATGAGATCCGTTCGGTATTGGGTTGTTTCCTTTTTACCGGTGATGAAGTATTTAAAAAGATCAGGGTATTAAGTGGGGGAGAGAAGGCTCGTATAGCACTCGCTAAAACAATTCTAAGTGATACCAACTATCTGATGCTCGATGAGCCTACGAATCACTTGGATTATCAAAGTGTGAATATCTTAACACAGGCCTTGCAAAATTATGAAGGCTCTTATATCGTTGTATCCCATGATCGCCAGTTTATTCGCGAAACAGCCAATAAAATATGGTGGATTGAGGAGCATCAGTTGAAGGAATACCCTGGTACTTACGATGAGTGGCAAGAGTGGATGACCAACAGAAGAATCAAGGAAAAGGCCCTAGAGAAAGACTCCAAACCCGCGCCAGCACCCGAGAAAGTGGTAGCCAAGGAACAGCCCAAGAATGACAATGCGATTGAATTGCGCAAAACAAAACAGCAATTTGAGCAATGTGAGCAGGAGGTAGCCAAGCTAGAGCAAGCAAAAAATGACCAAGAAAATTTGCTGGCTCTTGAGGAGAATATCAAAGATAAAGTTAAGTTTGTAAAACTAACCCAGGATTACGAGAAGGTTAAGGAACAGTTAGCTAATAAACAAAAAGAATACGAGAAGCTTTTTGAGCGTATCATGGAGCTGGAGAGTTAATTAAAAAAGAATGTTTAAAAGGAAGAACAAATCAAAAGTTGAAACTACGGAGGAGGTTCCATTGACGGATCAGGAATTAGACCGTATAATTCAAAACAACAAGAATCGTAAGAAGCTCTCCTTAAAAGCATTAGGCATCAAAATATTCATAAGAGATTCAACGAAAAAAAATACCCCATGATTAAGTCATCAAAACTAATTCTTGTTGTTTTTATTCTACTTAGTCATTTCGTTATTTCTGCACAGTCGGAACCCCTTACCACCAAAGTATATTCGCCTACCATCAAATCGGTTTTGATGTTTAGCAGTGTGGCCGATTATGCGTTTCCTATTATTAGCCTTAATGCTCAAGAGAAATTGAATTTGAGCTTCGACGACCTAAAACCTACCAACGAAAATTTTTGTTATACCCTTGTTCTTTGTAATTCGGAGTGGGTGCCTGTGGCATTGCAACCCAATGAATACCTGCAAGGAAATTCGTTTGAGCAAATTTTCACGTTCTCATTTGCCAATGCTACATATCAAAAATTTGTGCATTATTCCTTGAGTTTTCCTACAGAAAACATGACGGTAAAATATGCTGGAAATTATGTCATCAAAGTATATCGCAATTTCAATACAGAGGATGTAGTACTTACACAACGCTGTTATATCTTAAACACAAAAACCAATATCAGTAGCCGCGTTCATCAGGCTACCAATATCGATGCTCGTTATACCAATCAGGAAGTAGATGTGGAAGTAGATGCATCAAGTGCTACCATCCCCTCGCCCTATACTGATGCCAAACTCACCATCTTACAGAATGGCAGATTTGATAATGCTGTCACCACACTTACACCAAAATACATCAATGGTAATTTATATAATTACGATTATGAAGATGGGAATCTTTTCTTTGGTGGGAATGAATTCAGGGCATTCGATATTCGCAATATCCGTTCGGTAGGAATTAATGTTTCGAATAAATCCATCGACACCGCCATACATATCAATTTAAAAGCCGATGATGCACGAGGCTCATTTACGCATTTGGCATTGCCCGATTATAATGGCAAATGCCTAATTGCCAATAGCACGGCCAGCGATCCCAATCAATTGGATTATGCCTATGTAACTTTTACTTTAAATTCTATATCATCAAACCATGATGAAGAATTGTATGTGCTTGGAGGTTTCAATAACTGGGTACCATCCGATGAATACAAGATGGTTTACAATGAATCGCGCAAGATTTATCAATGCACGGTATTGCTAAAACAAGGATATTATAATTACGGATATTATGATTTCAAATCGGGCAAGCTCGAAAATTCGGTTACCGAAGGGAATCATTATGAAACGGAGAATGATTATTATATCTTCTTCTACCAGAAGAATTATACCTATAATTTTGATGAGCTCATAGGCTTTCAGAAGGCCAATTCAGGCACCGTTGAGCGTCGTTAACTAAACAGTTACTAGAGTTCCAATTTTCTCTCCTTGCAATACCTTTTCGAGGTTTCCAATTTTGTTCATATCGAATACTAAGATCGGACGTTTGTTCTCCTGGCAAAGGGTAAACGCGGTCATATCCATAATATTCAAATTTTTGCTGATGGCTTCTGCAAAGGTGAGGTTATCGTAACGAGTGGCTGTTTTGTCTTTCTCAGGATCGGCAGTATAGATACCATCTACGCGGGTACCTTTTAAGATAAGGTCGGCTTCAATTTCTACGCCTCTCAATGCGGCTGCGGTATCGGTAGTGAAGTAAGGGTTACCAGTTCCTCCACCAAAAATTACCACACGTCCTTTTTCTAAGTGACGTATAGCGCGGCGACGAATGAAGGGCTCACATATTTGTTCCATTTTGATGGCACTCAGTAAGCGTGTTTTTATTTGATGTTTTTCGAGGGCACCTTGCAATGCCATAGAGTTGATTACTGTGGCGAGCATTCCCATATAATCGCCTTGAGCACGATCAACAACACCCCCTTGAACTCCTTGAATACCGCGGAAAATATTACCACCACCGATTACGATGGCTACTTCGGCTCCCATGTCAACAATCTTTTTGATTTCGGCTGCATATTGTTCTAATACTTTTGGGTCGATACCAAATTGTTGATCGCCCATCAGGCTTTCGCCGCTAAGCTTCAATAATATTCGTTTGTATTTCATGGGTAGTGGAGGTAGATTGTATTTTATACTGCGACAAAGATAGGAAGCCGCATGAATTATTAATTATTTAATCGAAGGAATTTGAAATATTAAAGTAAGGGCAAAAAAAAAGCGAAACTAAAGGTTTCGCTTTTCAATTTATGTATTGCTTATCCTAAAGTTACCTTCTTAAATGCAGTAACAGTAAGACCTTTGCTAACGCCGT
Organism: uncultured Bacteroidota bacterium; assembly: GCA_903910445.1. Taxonomy (GTDB): domain Bacteria; phylum Bacteroidota; class Bacteroidia; order UKL13-3; family UKL13-3; genus CAINMV01. The sequence continues at coordinate 30,550 of CAIVZR010000106.1, read as the reverse complement.
CCAGCATTTGTGATACTTTCTTAGTACCGTCCATGATGAATTCCTGGTTTAATAAAGTTGCTTCTTTGTAGAATTTCTCCAAGGCACCCATGGCTATTTTCTCTAACATATTTTCTGGTTTGCCATCTTGTTTTGCTTTTTCTTTAGCCAAATCCAATTCGCGACGAACGATATCTTCCGATACATCCGACTTATCTAATGATACTGGATTCATGGATACGATTTGCATACCTACTTGTTTACCAGCAGCCAAAATTGCATCGGTAGATGCCTGGTTTAAGGCAATCAAAGCACCATTTTTCTTGTTGCTATGGATATAGGCTACAACAGCTTCTCCGCTAAGTAAAGCGTATTGTGCGATATCAAGTTTCTCACCAATTTTACCAACTTGTTCGATGATTGCTTCACCGATAGTTTGGTTACCAGTTTTAGCTTCTTTCAAAGCATCTACGTTGGCGATATTATTGTTTAATCCAATCTCTGCGCATGATTCAGCGAAAGCGATGAAACCTTCACCACGAGCAACGAAATCTGTTTCGCAGCTCAATCCTAAGATTACACCTGTTTTTCCGTCGGCACTAATTTTGGTAACTACTGCACCCTCTTTAGTTTCGCGATCGGCGCGGCTTGCGCTAATTTTAGCACCTTTAAGGCGCAATATTTCGATTGCTTTTTCGAAATCGCCATTGGCTTCTGTTAAAGCTTTTTTGCAATCCATCATACCTGAACCGGTTTGTTGGCGCAATTTATTTACATCTGCTGCTGATATTGATACAGTGCTCATATTTATTTAATTTACTTTTTAATTTTGGTTGGGTTTGGTATTCAAAAAAAGGGGACTTACCCTTTCAGATAAATCCCTTTTTGATTTTATTGGTTTCTCAAATGAGATTCTTTCTTATTCAGCGGCAACTTTCACTTCTGCTGATTTAGCTTCTGCTTCTTCTTTGTCTCGTTTGCGTTCGCTGTATCCTTCTTCGATAGCTGCAGTGATTGCTCTGGTGATTAGCTCAATTGACTTGATGCTATCATCATTTGCAGGGATTGCAAAATCTACTAAATTTGGATCAGAGTTGGTATCTACGATAGCGAAAGTAGGGATGTTTAAACGTTTTGCTTCAGAAACAGCAATATGTTCTTTCTTAATATCCACGATGAAAAGAGCTGCAGGTAAGCGATTTTGATCGGCGATACCGTTCAATACACGTCCCATTTTTTCTTTCTCGCGAGTAATCATTAAACGCTCACGTTTGTTGATGTTTTGGAAAGTACCATCAGTAACCATGCGTTCGAAATTACCCATCTTCTTGATAGATTTACGAACGGTAGCAAAGTTAGTAAGCATACCACCCAACCAACGTTCAGCTACGTAAGGCATTCCTACACGTCTAGCTTCCGTAGCGATAAATTCTTTCGCTTGTTTCTTGGTTGCAACGAACATAATTTTACGTCCGCTTTTAACGATATTCTTAATAGCTAAAGTCGCTTCTTCTAATTTAGCGGCTGTTTTATTAAGGTCAATAAGATGGATACCGTTTTTTTCCATCAAAATATACGGAGACATTTTTGGGTCCCATTTAGATTTAAGGTGACCAAAATGGCAACCGGCATCCAACATTTCCTGCAATGATACTTTAGGCATAGTGCTATTCTTTGTACTGTGATATTAACGTTTAACGAATTGGAATTTCTTACGAGCTTTTTTCTGACCTGGTTTTTTACGCTCTACCATACGGTTATCGCGGGTCATTAATCCTTTAGCACGTAACTTAGGTTTCACCTCTGCATTGTCTTTAACTAATGCTTTAGAGATACCCAGGCGAACTGCCTCCGATTGGCCTTTGAATCCACCACCATCAACATTGATGTTTCCATCATACTGATCGATATTTGAGCCGATTACTAAAAACGGCTGCTCAATTACATATTGTAATAATGAGGTAGGGAAATACGTTTTATAATCTTTACCGTTGATGGTAAATTTACCTGTTCCAGCTTGCAAGTAAACACGTGCAACTGCGGTCTTTCTACGTCCTGAAGTATTGGTAACTGCCATTAATTAAATATTAAAGGTTAATTTTTCTGGTTGTTGAGCGTCGTGGTTATGAGTAGGACCTGCAATGATATGCACGTTCTTGAATAACTGAGCGCCTAATTTAGTTTTTGGCAACATACCTTTGATTGCTTTTTCAACAACCATAGTAGGTTTTTTTGCCATCAATTTTCTGGCAGTAATCCAACGTTGACCACCTGGATGACCTGAATAACTAACGTATTCTTTTCCATCCAATTTCTTACCGGTAAGTTTTACCTTTTCGGCATTGATGATGATAACATGGTCACCACAGTTTACATGCGGAGTGTAAGAAGGTTTGTTCTTACCACGGGCAATAAGGGCTACCTGACTGATAAAGCGACCTAATACCTGATCTTCGGCGTCTACCACATACCATTTTTTGGTAACGGTGGCTTTATTTGCTGATATTGTTTTATAACTTAACGTATTCACGAGCTATTTTTTTAGGAGTGCAAAAGTAGATAAAATATTTTGAATAGCAAAGATAGTATGCACTTTTTTTAAGGAGGATTCGTTGGAAGAAAAAATAATGCTCTAAATACTGAACAGAAAGCCTTTGGAACATTCGTGAAACCTTGTATTTAATGGATTTTTGACTGGGTTTCCCACTTTTTACATATTTTGAATGTGGGTAACCTCCATTTCTAATTCTTTAAATATCAACTGAAAACCTATTTTTTATTGGCAATTTCATTCAAAGCAACAACCAACTTATCCAATTCCTCTAGGCTATTATATATATGAGGTGTAATTCGAACTCCTTTTACAATATCATGATTGATGGCCACCGTGAAAATTTTATAATCGCTTAATAGTTTATCGGCCAGGGCTTCGGGGGTATATCCATCAACAGATACATTGCCAATGGCACCATGCTGATTGATATTATTATAAGGTGTATTAATTTTTATTCCCGGAGTCATTACTACCTTGTTTACCCAGTAACGCATCAAATACCTTAAACGGTTTTGCTTGAGCTCGCCTCCAATAGTTTGATGAAAGCGTATCGATTCCTTAATGGTATCAAGGGTTTGGAGTGGACGGGTGCCTTGATGTTCAAACTTTCGTATATCATTATCTAAGAACTCTTCGTCGGCAAGGAGTGGGTATAAATTGCGAATTCGTTCCTGCTTTACCCATAGAAACCCCGCTCCCAATGGGTTACAGAGCCATTTATGTAAACTTCCAGCAACATAATCTGCTTCGAGCTCTAATATATTAAACTGTACATGGGCCACACTGTGCGCCACATCCACCGATACCTCAATCCCAGCACCCTTGGCTCTTACCGCAATTTGTGTAACTGGAATTATTTGCCCCGTAAGGTTGATCAAGTGGGTAAGATGTACCAATTTGGTGCGATTGGTAAATAAGCTACTATAGGCATTCACAACCTCCTCCTCACTCATCGGATGCATGGGAACTTGTGCTACCTTGATAATGACTCCATACCTGCGTGATACTTGATGGAAGGCACTTACCATGCTGCCATAATCCTGATTGCCTATAATAATTTCATCGCCTGCCTTCCACGGATAGCCACTGGTAAGGATATTCATCGATTCGGTGGTATTTCGTGTTATCGCAAGCTCATTGGGTACGCATCCTAAAAAGCCTGCTAACTCATTTCTTGCACTCGTAAGGGTAGCCTCTTGTTCCTTACGCATAAACCAAGAGGTTCGGGTATTGATATATTGCTCGCGGGCCTGATGAAAGGCCATGGTAGTTTTGGGTTGTGGACTGAAATATCCATTCTCCAGATTAATGAAATCATCGGGTATTTGAAATAAGCCTCTTATTTGTTTCCAATATGCTTCATCTTGTACTTTATCATTGCTTCCAAGAAGTATCATCGAAGAAACCTCTTCGTTCGAATTAGGGGACACTATATCGGTGGGCCCTCCTAAGGTGATACCGATTCCTGTTAGCATGGAGTTTTGTATGAATTCGCGACGGTTTATCATGGGCAATGATTATTTTTTTTAGGAATTAGGAGATGAAAATGTTCTATATGCAATCATACAAAATAATACGCTTTTCAATTACATAAAATAAACCACCCCATAAACTAGCCAAAGTATGATGCTGTATAAGGCCCATTCTTTTACAGGTAGGTATGAGCGAATGGGAATCTTTTGTTTGGAGCAGAAATAAAACAGAATTATTTTTTCGATATAACAACCCGCCAAATAAGCAAAGGCAACTCCGATGATACCATAAGGGACTACGAAAAGCCAGGCGAGTATGAAAATGGCTGCGACTTCTAAAAACGAGGTATAGGCCAAATATCTATTTTGATGGGTACCAAGCAAAACCGTTTGTGGAAATAAAAACCGACTCACCAAAAGCAAGAGCAAAATATTGAATACTTTATATCCTTCAACAAATTCGGGCTTATTAAAATAGAGCAAAGTGAAAATGTACTTGCTTACTAGCATGAGAATAATGGCTACCGGGAAGAGATAGCTCATTAAGGTGACAGTCTTTTCTTTTAATAACTGTAATCCTTCGTTGAGGGTATTGGCTATATGATGGGTTGCAATCTTACCGCTTAATACATTGCTTAAGGTATTTGTCATGATAAGAAATACAGGAAATTCGCGGGCCCCAGCGCGATAGCGAGCAAAGTCGAGTACACCCAGGTAATGGCGAATCAAATATCCGTTACTGAAATCGATGCTACCACTGAAGAGCAAGCTCAACATCACGGGAGAGGATTTCTTTACCAAACTTTTGGCAATTACTTTTTCATAGGTGGCTTCCGAGTATTTTTTTAAGACGAAATACAAGTAAACGAGTTTGGCTACCGACAATACCAATAAGGCGTGCACCACCACAAACAAATCCATTCCAAGCAAAGCGGGGATAATATTACAGAGTATTTGTATCCCAAAAATTATAGCTGCATAGATGATTACGTGTAAGTATTGTTGTTCGAGGATGAGAATAAATTCGGTGAGGTAAGTAGTAGCATTAACAATGGTATAATAAGCATAATGCTGCAGCAATTGCTGGTTGGGTAAGGTTCTATCGGTATAGGCATAAGCCATCATGAGTAAACCCGACACTACCGAGAGCGCACATAAAACGATGAAGGCATTATAGTATATTTTCTTACCGTGAACAGCGCGTAATGGAAACAAGGTATTGTTGATGCCAGAGAGCCAGAAGGTATAAAAAGTAGCGCCGTAAAGGAAAAGCGTTTCATAGGCACTCACCTCATCTACCGAGTTCAAAAAATTACTCATCAATACACTGTTCAAAAACAGGGTACTATAACGCATAAGCTGAAAAACCTGAAGGCTGCTAAGCTGTGTTAATTTGAAGTTATTGATATTGGGCAATTGCATCCGCGCTTCAAAAATAGCTACATTTGCGTACAAATTTCTTTATTCTATAAATTTATCATTGAGTCACCCCATGAAAATTAAAATTCTATCAATACTATTAATACTGGGTTTTGGAGCTACCAGCTTTGTATATTTAAATTCAACACGAAATAATAAGCCAGCCGACGAAATAAAACTCACACCCAGTGAGGCGTCTATCGATTTTCCAAAAGCCACCATTAAAAGCTTCGATTATAAAATTGATGGTGATAGTATCGCATTTAATTATCAATTGTCTGAATATGTATTGGGATCACAAACTGCCGATGCATCAACGAAGATGTGCGCCAATAGCGCCAAAGGGCAACATATCCATTTGATTTTAAATAACCTTCCATATGAAGCCTGGTATTTGTCGTCATTTAAAAAGAAACTGGCTGAAGGTCATTATGTAGCCTTATCTTTTTTATCGCGCAGCTATCATGAGAGTATCAAGAAGCCTTCAGCATTTGTATTAAAACAATTTAATGTGGGCAAGAATGCAGGTACGAAGATCGGAGACATCAACTTAAAGCAACCATTATTATTTTATAGTCGTCCCAAAGGGGAGTATGTAGGAAACGATACCAAGAAAATTCTATTGGATTTTTATGTGGTGAACGCCGAATTGAAAGCAAATGGCTTCAAAGTAAGGGCTACGATTAATGGGAAAGAGTTTATGATTACCGATTGGAAACCATACTTTATTGAAGGTTTGCCAATGGGAGAAAATATCATCAAACTGGAATTGTTGAACAAGTCGAACCAACCTGCCAGTAAGGATTTGATGTTTCAAACCATCGAAAGAAAAATAGTATTGAAGGAGAAATAGTATTATAACTCCCAGGCGCTATTACGAGTTTCTTTAAGGTACGATTTAAGGTTGTACCAGAAATAGAGAATCAATTTCACAATGAGCGGAGATGTTGCAGCCAAGAAGGCGGTATAAAGAAAAAACAAACGCACTCTTGAAGAAGCCACTCCCAGAATTTCACTTAGGTTGGTGAAAAATTGAAAAGCATTTTTTTCAATCCACAATTTAAAAAAGACAATCATTGCTTGCATATATTCTAATTCGAATATAGATAAAATTTTTATGGTGTCAAATAAATGGGAGGTTAATTTTTTAACACCATTCGAAAAGTGTCCTAATTTCCAAGCGAAAAGTTACGGATAAATAGGATTGGATTTAATTTATCAAGGTTCACCAGGAACGTAATAGTTTCCCAATATTTTATGCTGCTAGCGTTAATGGTGGAGTTGATGATATCCGATTGGGTTGACCTGAAAACTTTCATCACTTCATATTGAGTATTGCCTGCCACGTCAGTTTTATGTACAAAAGCCAATGGGAAATTAATTTCCAATACATCTTCCATCAATACAAGTGATATACCTGAAGTATAAAAGAACTTGGTATCATAATTATCACGTAAGCCTTTATAGGTTCCTAAATCGAGATAAGGTCGAACTAAATTAGTGAATGGAAGATGGGTGCGCAAACGTAGGGTAGCACTTAATGCCGGTGTATTAAAGGCGAGTACATTACTACGTACTCCTCCTTGCTCATTCATAATTTGAGGATTTAAATTCCCTGGAGTTCGGTTGGTAGCGGTATACCAATATTTATAATCATAAGCTGGGTTTTCGGCACCCAGGTAGAAATCATAATTGCCTTTGTTATTGTTTTTTGTATAGTACATTTTGCCAATAAACAAATCAATGGCAAGCTTTTTCTTCGGGTTATCGTAACTCAACTTGTATTGTGCTTTGATGGCGGCTTTAATATATTGGATATCGGGATTGTCGAGATTTTTCTCTACCCAAACTTTAAATTTATAAGGATTCAATAAAGTATTGTTCTCGTGTACAAACGACAAATTGATAAAACTTGTTTTTTTATCGTAATAAGTAGAATCGGAGGCAATGGCTTTGGTTGAGTTGATATTGGTATAATCGATACGGAAATAGCGTTGCAACTTGCTATTATTGCTTGGCTTCGTAATATTAAATTGAAGATATGGTTGAACCCGTAAATAATGAATATCACTAGCACTATTTGTTTGTGCATCAAATTTGGCCGATCGAATTCCTGCAATCCACGAATTGATAGTGGCTCCTCGATGCATGAAAGTATAGCTAAATGAAGCATACCCATTGATATTTTTCTTAGCATAAGAATACATGGGAGCGATAAGGTACTCTGCCTTTTTCCTTACAAGGGTACTATTAAAAAAAGCAATACCCGTCATCAGTTTATTATAGTCATTGTAGCCAACAAAAGGAGCAACAAAGATGGTTCGATGGTATTTATTTTCGATACCTACACCCAGTCGCAATTGAGGCGGGCATGCATGATGACTGGCTTTGTTGAGATAGTATACATTGTTATTGGTGTTTATCTCCACATAGTAATCCGAATCATTCAACTCAATTTTGGTATAGTGGTCGTTATGGATATGAATGATGGTATCGTGCGCAAAAGGATCAATCCAGAAACGTTTGAAGCCTTCATTATTGCTTGCTTTTAAAGGCACTGCAATGGCTTTTCCTGATTTGTTTTTAAGATGGATTTCTAATTCCTGGTCATTATTTTCTTTGATGATCTTGCCAATTTTTAAATCGTAGTTTTGATTATCTGCAAGCATCCCATTGAAAAACCAATCTAAATTTGTTCCAGTGGTTTTTTCGAAGCAATCTTGTATGTCGCCAGGGAGTGGATGTTTATGATTCCATGCAGCATAATAGTTTTGCATGCATTGATCGAAAAGGCCTTCACCTAAATAGCTTTTTAGATATCCAAAATTTAAGGCAGTACGAAAGTAAATTAGTGCTGCGTAGTTGATACTTGAAAATTCCTGACTTGTTCTATTGATGGGGGCATCATCACCTCTGGAGGTATTGATTTTACCCATCAATAAGGTGATATTCGTATTATTATAAATAAAGTCATTGCCGGTCACTTTCTTAATAACATTATTCAATCCTGTGCCATCATCCTCGGTACAAATTTGCAATTCATAAAAGGTGTTTATCCCTTCATCCATCCAGGGGTAGCGACGTTCGTTGGATCCAAAAATTCCATAAAACCAATTATGCCCAATTTCATGAACCACTTCTGTTTCATGCTGATGCCCCACCACGGTTACCGTTGGATATTCCATGCCAGCTCCAGCTTCGAGCGCTCCTGTGCATGATTTGGCGGTTTGGTAAGGGTATTCTCCAACGCGTTCCGACAGATACAAAATTGTTTTTTTGATATAACCAACGCCTCTTTTAGCTTCCGAGTAAATGGTATCGAAACCATAAGCCATCACCTTTTTTCCAGAGGGTAAGGTTATTTCTTCCATGGCCACACACCAGCGTTTATCGGCGAAGAAGGCGAAGTCGTGTATATTGTTTTCGGTATAACGAAGCGTCTTGGTTTCCGAATCATCAAATTCGTTGATAATTTTACGTTTGTTTTCCGCACGTTCTTTTAACCAGTTGAGTTCCGATTCATTTTGTAAGTTTCCTGTGGCGGCTACCACATAGTTTTTAGGAAGGGTAATGGTTACGTCGTAATTGCCATAATCGCTATAAAATTCACCTTGGTCGAGATAGCATATCTGGTTCCATTTATTAATATCATAAACGGCTACTTTTGGGAACCATTGCGATATTTGATATGATTGACCCACATGACCCATGCGTGAAAAAGTAAATGGAATTTTAACTTTAAATGGGGTGGTGATTTTTATTGTTTGTCCGGAAGCCACCGGTTTTTTTAATATTAGCTTTGCATTGTCGGGCGTAATATTGCTGTATTTCAATATTACCTTCTCTCCATCCACCATAAAATCGAGGTTGGTTATCGCGCCTCTATCTTTTTCTTCCGACATCCAGTATTTCATTTCTCCTTTGGCGACATTCTCTTTTGCATAGCCTGTGCTATTATTTCTATAGGCATTGGGAAATAAATGAATATAAATTTCCTTTAATTCATCGGGCGAATTATTAGTGTACTCAATCGTTTCTTTACCTTCAAGAGTTTGGGCAGTATCGTCGAGGGTAACACTGATGGTATAATTGGCTTGCTGCTGCCATTTGGCCTGACGGGTTGTTTGAGCCAGCAAGGAGTTTGCGATCAATGCAATGAGAATTGTAAAGAATAATTTCATATAGAGAACAAAAATAAGATTTCATTCCGATAATGTAAGGAAGGAATTACCCAAAGCCCAAGAATCTCCCATCTTGGGTGAGATGGGCGTATCATGGAATGCGAGAGGGCACAAAGTATGATTAAATATTGGGGGCTTTACCCAGATGTCTATTTGTATGCAGGTTATTTAATTTATTTTCTTTCTCTTTTCTAAAGTTTATTATAATGACCTTTAGCGCTATTTGTAAGCATTAAAACTGCATATTTGCAATACCACCATCCACCTATGAATTGGGAGAATTATTGGAATACCACAGCTACAAATAAAGATCATCTTGCCCAAGTAGGGAGGGTGAATGCCGATCCGTTTAAATCGATAAAACAGGCTGCACTTCATATTGTTGAATTGCTTGATATCTCCAAAGGGGATAAGGTACTTGATGTATGTTGTGGCAACGGTATGATTACTGCCGAAATTGCAAGTAATTGTAATAGTATACTTGGAGTTGATTTCTCTGAAAAATTAATTGAACAAGCCATCGAACTTCATCCAGGTATTGAATTTGAACAGCAGGATGCTACCAACTTATTACTCCCTAAAACATTTGATAAAATTTACCTAGCCTTCTCATTTCAATATTTCGATTCGTATGAAAAAGGCAAATTGGCAATCAATAAATTTAAACATCATGCCCGCCCTGGCGCCAAAATTTTATTGACCGATATTCCTGATAAAAAAAAGTGGGGGAAGTTTTATAATACGATTTTCAAAAAATTATTTTACTTAAAACACCGAATCACGAGGAAGTATACTATGGGGAAATTTTGGAGTGAAGAAGAGCTCCTTAAAATTTGTAATGAATTAGGACTGGAAGGAACGCTGATCTCTCAGCCTTCAAGTATGCCTTATAGCTATTATCGCTTCGACTTTCTGATTCGTGTTCCCAACTAATTGTAAAACGACCAGCTCACACCAAATCGAATTGCTTTATTGATAAGAGGGTAATGTGGTGTGATATAGGATGCAGTGCTAAATCCTTGAAGCCCTTGATTAAAATGCTCCATCATTACAAAAATACGTACACGCTGAATTTGTAAATTCACAAAGCCATCGAGCTGAGGATAATTCCCAATTTGGTTCTGGTGTTGAACATAGAATACGTTGACCGACGGCATAAATGCGGGTGCATCATATTTTGAGAAGTAGTTGGCTGTAACTCCAAACTGAATATGTAAAGCCTTCTTAAACCATTCCCCATCATACATCAAGGTGGCTTTTACAAGTAAATCAGGTAGAGGCATTGCTGAGGAGTTACTGCTCTTTTGCAAAATAGCCTGGTGCATATAATGCAATGCATGAAATTTAAAATCTTGTTTCCATTGAACTGCCATATAGGTGAGCGGCAGTGCCTGACGAACGGTAATGGTAGAATCGAAATAGAGATATCCATTCATTCTCGAAGCAGTGAAATGAAGTGATCCATATTTTAGGTTACTAATTCCAGCAACCAAGGAACCAGTACTCGTTTTTTCAAAATTGTTATTGTACCAGTAAAAATGGTTCCCCGGATAATACACTTGCATCATATTGGGCGATTGCTTAGAAAAGGATCCATGTATATCAATAGTGTTATCTTTAAGATGGTAGGCCACCTTTGCTTCGGCAAGTACATCGCCCATAGAGAACTCCTTGAAATTATTGAATACTACCATTTTTGCTTTTAACCCCAGAATCAGATTTTTCACAAGGGTATCATCCACACTGGCCTTGATGAAGTTCTCATTCATTAGGATTGTATTTCCTAAGGTGTAAATCCAATGAAGTCGGTTCTCGTAAGCTGCATATAATATAGCTTTTCCAGGTATTTTATAAGTAATATCTAATACATTGGTTAAGGTGTTTTGATGCAAACTATCTTTAGTACGCAGCGTATCGAAATAATAATTTTCGAAATATCCAACCATAGGTCTGATATTGTCCTGATACACCCAAGCTTCTCTTGCAAATAATATACTATGCCCAACTTGCAAGCGAGTATCAATATCTCGTAAGGTATCAGTAACAATAGAGTCGCGCTTCACCACTCGAGTTACTATCCTTTGTGTTTCTTCACCAAAGCGATAAAAATGTCGAATATAATATTGGCGGGTGCGATATCTAAAAACGGATGAATCGTTGAGTAATCCATCAATTTCCTTGGCAACACCCGAAGAGTTTTCATAACTTGAGTCGCTTACAATACCACCATTGAGTTGGTTGGCCGAACTACTCAAATTTACGTTTGCCAAAATTTGATAGCGGTAATTACGGGTATGAAACCATGAAAATATTTCACCACTACTTGTTCTTGCTTGTGCATTCGAACTAAAGCCATTGCATCGATTATTATTTATTCGAACCCCAATATTAAATAATGGCCCCCAGTTTTGAGTATGCAATAAGTTCATTTGCTGTAAGAAATCTAGCGTATTGCTGGGGCGCTGACCGGAAGTATAGTTAGCATAGGTATACGGCACAGAGGCTTTATAATAACGGGCATTTGAGGGAGTGTTAAAATAAACCGTGGGGGTATGCCATCCAGTTCTAAATCCAATATCTTCGGGTGTTTTGAAATGCAAATACCGGAAGGGGGTAGAGATATTACCTAAATCCTGGGTAAAAGTCAAAGGGTAATAGTTCTGAAATCCAACCAAGGTAGAATCTTCAATATAAAAAGTATCTCGTAATAAAATTAGGTTATTCTCATCGGTACTAATAGGAGCAGCACTTTTCTTTTGTGCCGATAATTCATGCGACCCAATCAAAAATGATATTAGCGTAAGTAAACGAAAAAAAGATATCCTAAACATGTATCGCACCATCTTTAAATTATTGTACGGCAAATTTAGTGGTATAATTTGCGAATGGGGTGCTTATGGTGACGAAATATATTCCAGATGAAAAATTGCTAATTGACTTGTTCAATTCGTTTTTACCGAAATTGAGAAACAAATCATCATGCAAAATAATTTTTCCTGTAGCATTGGTAATTGTAATTTTCCCTATAGTATTTTCAGGAGTAAATAATTTGAATGAAACCTCTGAAGTGGCAGGATTTGGATAGGCCACCATGGCTTCCATTGAGTTTTTATTTCCTTGAATTCCGGTAATTCCCATGCGCAAAGCAAATAACCCATGAGTCATATCTGAGGCGAAAATTGTTCCGCTAGGCAAATACGGATATACGCCCCAGCTTCCTTGAAACCCTGTGAAAGAAGTATTTTCAGGATAGGTATCGTAATAGGCAATCACCTTTGGATTGGCATCATCGCTTATATCGAAAAGGTATACCCCATCCTGATAATAAGAAATATATACTAATCCGTTTCCAACGATGAAAGGATTATGTGCCAAGGCTCCAGTATGCGATCGGAAAATACTTTTAAGTTTATAGGTTGTTGGATTTTGAATTTCATACAGCTTTACTCCTAAGCCTAAATTTTCATCAGTGAAAACGATATGCTTTTTATCGGAGGTGAGCCAAGAGTTATGGTTATACCCTTTCTCGGGATAAGTAGTAAGCGAATAAATATATTTTGGATTGAGTGGATCGGCAAAATTAAAGATGAATAATCCATCATTGCCGCAGCTTAAATATGCAGTATCATCCACAATAATCATATCATGAATATTGGAGAAAAGTGGTGTACCTCCCACAACTGGCGCATCGAAAACTGCAACAAATGCAGGGCTATCAGGTTTTGCCAGACTGGCGATACGCATGCTATGGCGCTGATTGGAAGCACTTGTATTGCTACACATATATAGGTAGTTTTTGTAAACGCAGATGGTATGGGTAGTACGACCTAAGGAATCGCTATCATAAACTTTATGCACCGAATCGGGGAGGTATTGTAAATCCCATACTTGTAATGATCCAGAATATTGGTCATTCACTGCATAGGCATAATGCGAATAGGTTTGAAAATCGCGGTTGATACATTTTTTAGAAACTCCTGCTTCTACATCGCATAATTTAATTTTAGCAGGGTTGGTTACATCAAAGAAATAAGTTGAATCGAGTCCGCCCATGATGATATATTCTTTGTACTTGGCACTATCGTAATAGCCCCAGAGTTCATTGAAACGCTGTCCGTCGGGATTGCCTAATGCTGGCAAACTATCATTACTCCATCGGCCCACCAATAAGGTATTATAGGAAAGTTGTGCAAATGAAGTGGTTGCTTGCCATACCAATAGCAGCAGTAGGAAGCCTTTCTTGTAAATATTCATAATGATGCCGCAAATTACCATTTTTATTTTGAGATTCGGAAAGCCTGATTATTCAGATTTTGGAGGGGTAGAATGGGCCAACTTACGTTGTCTCAATTTGATGAAGAGGAGCAAAACCATTATTAGTGCAAGCAATATAAAGACCCAGGAAATACGAGAGGAGTAACGCTCTGTAGTGATTGAAAGACTTGAACAAATGGCAGAATTAACCAAATGAAAAATGATATAAATACCAATTATCAAATTCATATATTTATTACGCAAATAGAATATTCCGAAAATGACAATAACCAAACCGAATAGAGCGGTGTATAAGAGTATTTTATTTGTAGTTCCAAACATCAATACACGATGATATTGTATGGAATTGCAATAGGGTTCGAAATCAAATTTCATGTTTTGCTTCACATTAATCTTCACTGGATAATCAGTAGTTTGAGGGCCCAAAGGCTCTACAGAATAAAATGCAGTTTGATGCAGGAAACTAATTCCTAATTCTTTTAAATAGGTATTTCTTGATGGAGCATACAGTAGCACCCTTTTGATATAATGCTTGAATAAACCTTCTTTTTCCGTCCAGCAGGGTTCCCAACCTTTCTTAGGCAAACAACTATCACAATACAATACACTATGATCTACATCCCATAAAAAGTCAACTGCATTTCTTGGGATATCATTAATGTTTTTATTGATGATATCTGTGCTGTCGGGGTGGTCGTTTATATATTGATGCACTGCCCCAGTTTGCAGCATGCGGGCAAATAAAAAGGTATTGGTAACCCTACTTAATTTAAAACCTTTATGCTTTAGATAATTAAATGATAATTGCGAAAGCATTGTAAATAGGGTGATTAAGCCCAGTAATAATATTTGCCTACGTTGTAAAAGTGGATTAAAATAACTCCAGATAAACAATAGCGAGAGGCTGCCAAAAACAATTAATAGATGAGAATTATGGGTAAGGATGCTATAACAAAATAGGAGTAAGATGAATACTTGTTTGAAATTTTGGGTGGGTTTATATAACCAAAGTATCATTCCTAATAAAAGATAGCTTGTAAAAACATCTGCGATTAATTCGGATACGGTATAGGAATAAGAGCTCCCCAAAGCAAGCAGCGTTATCGCTCCTAAAGTAATCCAATGCTTGTTACGTGATTCTGAGAAAACGCGATGTATCAATTCCTGAATTAAAAAGGCTCCTAAAAATGATTGTACTAAAATGGTAAGCCAAAGCGATAATTTCAAGCTGGTGAATCGAAGGAATAAACCGTAAAAGATGGGACGGTCGAAAGGTAATTCAAAATTACAGCCGCTAAAAATATAGGTTCCGGTATCGGGGTAAACCAATGGGAACCGATTGATTAATGCGAATAAAATGCCAATGAAACTCCCTATTATCAGGGTAAGTAGGTTCAATCCTATGGCTTTCGTGTTTTGATTCATCGGGTGAGTTATTTTGTTTCCGTTTCGTAATGTTCAGGGAATCCTAATGGGCGAGCACCATAATATTTAATATTGAGGGTGTATCGGTTAAGTGCTCCATGGCTGTAGAAATTGCCATAAATAAATGAGCTAAGTGGGCTAGCATAAAGTCCGCCAGTATTAACAACAAGATTGAATATCACAGTTAAAAATAAGAGAATGCTAAAGGCCCAGGTATACCTTTTACTTTCAAAAACGAAGGCCGAAAAACGAACGATATACATTAAAAATACTATAAAAACTGCTTGATAAATTCGTGCTATCCAGTCGCCCCACATCTGCCATTCGCCTTGATAAGGTGGTGCCATATTATTAAAAAGAAACAAAATCAATATACTTACCAATAAGCTACATTCGATGAGGTTCAACTTAAATTTTAAAATCCATCTGCCAGGAATCCAGCAGGCTAGAAATAAAATTGGGAGTGCGAAGAAATTACTATAGAAGAAACAATTGAATAATGTTTCGGGAACCAATTTCACGCGCATCCACCAGGTAGGAATTTGATTGAATATATTTAAGTAGGCATTAATGATAATCTTATAGGTGTCGTCGTTGCCCAAATTAAGATTGGCACCCCGGGCTATTAACCAAAAGTGAATAAGTAAAGGTGGAATTATGAATGCCACCCCAGCGATGGCGATAAGGCCAATTCGTTTTCGAAATGGAAAATTTTTATTAAAAAATACAAAGAGCATGACACCAGGCCCAAGAAGTGGAAGCAAATCGTAACCAGTAAATAAAATCCCAATCAAAAATAAATAAATGATATTTTCTTTAAAGGTTCCTTTCTGCATTTTGTACATTAACGCATAAACTCCCAAGCATAGGGGCACTATCATATTTTGAACGAAAGGTGAACCAATCCAGTACATGATACCGGTGTATGTACAAAGTAATACCATGGATACTTTGGCTGCCACTTCACCAAATTCCTTTTCTATAAATCGGAAGAAGAAAAATAAGGCAAAGAAAATGCTGGCCAAAATGGTTAGCATCGATCCAATGAAAAATCCGGAAACCAAAAAAAAAGGATAGCCAACAACGTACATTAGCTGACGGCGCAATACGACTCCCTTTTCCCATTCAGTATGATCGGCACCTTTAATAAACTTGTAATTGGCTACATATTGTGGCCAATCGTAGTTTACATAATAACCTCCATATACCGTTGGGCGTGTCATGGTGGCAGCATAACCACTCAGCGTGCCAGTATTTAAATACATCTGAAGCAATAATGCAATAAAGCATCCCCATAGCCATGGCTTCAAGGTGTGCGATTTAAAGTGGAAATACTTGGAATACATTTGGAGGGTGAAAATAGGAAATTTTTATTTGCATTGAATTGGGTTAAAAAGTGGATTATTTGATCATATCGTTTGCTTTTTTGCTCTTTCAATTTATCTATCTTTGTACCTCGATTGAAGAAACTGATTTTATCAATCACTTTTATAATTCAATCAACTATCACAAACAATTTATTATTCAACTAAAAAATGGAACACAATACATCCAACAATAACGGAGAAAGCAAATGCCCTTTTCATGGAGGAGCATTAAAACAAAGTGCAGGCAATGGAACCCGCAATCGCGACTGGTGGCCAAATCAATTAAAATTGAATATCTTGCGTCAGTATTCAAATTTATCGAACCCTATGGGCGATGATTTTGATTACGCAAAAGAATTTAAATCACTTGATTTAGCTGCTTTGAAGAATGATATCAATACAGTGATGACCACTTCACAAGCTTGGTGGCCTGCCGATTACGGTCATTATGGGCCATTCTTTATTCGTATGGCTTGGCATAGTGCAGGTACCTATCGTATCAGTGATGGACGCGGTGGCGGTGGTGCAGGAATGCAACGTTTCGCGCCCTTGAACAGCTGGCCCGACAATACTAATTTAGATAAGGCACGTTTATTATTATGGCCTATCAAACAAAAATATGGCAAGAAAATTTCGTGGGCCGATTTGATGATTTTGGCAGGCAACTGTGCATTAGAATCGATGGGCTTCGAAACTTTTGGATTCGCTGGTGGTCGCGCCGATGTATGGGAACCCGCTGAAGATGTTTATTGGGGATCGGAAAGCAAGTGGCTCGACGACAAGCGCTATACTGGTGATCGTGAATTAGAAAATCCTTTAGGTGCAGTACAAATGGGATTGATTTATGTGAATCCTGAAGGCCCTAACGGAAACCCTGATCCTATTGCTTCTGCTCGCGATATACGCGAAACCTTTGGTCGTATGGCCATGAATGATGAGGAAACTGTGGCATTGATTGCTGGTGGACATACCTTCGGAAAAACACACGGTGCTGCCGACCCAGGCAAATACGTGGGTTCGGAGCCTGCAGCTGCAAGCATTGACCAACAGGGTATGGGTTGGAAAAATACGTATGGTACTGGAAATGCAGGTGATACCATCACCAGCGGATTGGAAGGTGCCTGGACAACCACCCCTACAAAATGGAGTAATAATTTCTTTGAAAACTTATTTGGATACGAATGGGAACTTACCAAGAGCCCAGCAGGAGCCCAACAATGGCAACCCAAAGGAGGCGCTGGTGCGGGATTAGTACCTGATGCGCACGACCCTAAAAAGAGTCATGCACCATTCATGCTTACTACCGATTTGGCATTAAGAATGGATCCTGCCTATGAGAAAATTTCAAGAAGATTTTTTGAAAACCCTAAAGAATTTGCTGATGCATTCGCACGTGCTTGGTTTAAGCTAACACATCGGGATATGGGGCCAATCTCTCGTTATTTAGGCGCTGAAGTTCCTAAAGAAGAGTTGATATGGCAAGACCCAATTCCTGCGGTTACATATAAATCAATTGATGCTAGTGATATTAAAACATTGAAAGAAAAAATCGGAAATTCAGGATTGAGTATTTCAGAAATGGCTTCTACCGCCTGGGCATCGGCTGCCACATTCCGTGGTTCGGATAAAAGAGGTGGAGCCAATGGTGCACGTATTCGTTTGGCACCTCAAAAAGATTGGGAGATTAATAATCCGGCCCAACTTTCTAAAGTATTAGCAGCACTTGAAGGCATTCAAAAAGAATTCAATGCCAATGGAGCTGGCAAGCAAGTAGCGATGGCCGACCTTATTGTATTGGCAGGTAGTGTAGGTATTGAAAAGGCAGCGAAAAATGCTGGACACAATGTAGAAGTTCCTTTTACAGCAGGTCGCGCAGATGCTAGCCAAGAGCAAACAGATATTGAATCGTTCGCCGTGCTGGAGCCTGCAGCTGATGGATTCCGTAATTATTTCAAACCAAAGCATAAAACATCGGCAGAAGAAATGCTGATTGATAAGGCACAGTTATTAAATTTAACTGCACCTGAGATGACTGTTTTGGTAGGAGGGATGCGTACCTTGAATACCAATTATGATGGATCGAGCCTTGGTGTGTTCACAAATAAATCGGAAACACTAAGCAATGATTACTTCATTAATTTACTAGATTATAATACCACTTGGAATTCTACGAGTGATGCACAAGATGTGTTTGAAGGACGTAACCGCAATACAGGTAAAGTTGTATGGACAGGATCGAGAGTAGATTTGATTTTTGGATCGAACTCAGAATTGAGAGCCTTGGCCGAAGTATATGGTTGTACTGATTCTCAAGAAAAATTCGTTCACGATTTTGTTGCAGCCTGGATTAAAGTAATGAACTTAGATCGTTTTGATTTGGCTAATTAAGAAGCTCAAATAGCTTGTAAAAAAGAAAGGCGACTTGGTAACAAGTCGCCTTTTTTATTGAATATTAAAATTTTGTTTTGAAATGTAGGGAATGAGATGATTTTAAATAAATCAATTCAATTTCGATCCGTTCTATTCTTGAATCGTTCGTGCAATTTTAGAAGTGTCGAAACCCTTTTCCACCAATCGAGATACAATTTGTTGGTAGGTGGAATCATTCATGCTCTTAGTTCTGGAAAGAATCCATAAGTACTTTTTATTTGGATGACTTACCACAGCATAACTATAATCGCTTGCCAAATCAATTATCCAATATTTTCCAGTAAATGGCCAGAAGAACTGAACTTTTAATTTAGCATTACCCGTATTGGCGACAACAAATGCTTTACCTTTAATATAGGACTGTTTTCCATTGAGGCTACCTTTATTACATCTGTTTTCTACAATAACAAAACCCTTATCCGTAGGTGTGTATTCCGCTGTGGTAGCATTGCAATCTTTTTGAAAACTTTGAGGGTAAGAAGCAATTTCAAACCATTTGCCAGCATATTGCTGCAAATCAACAAATGGAACTGTTTGAAGGCTTGATGATTTTGATGAACAAGAGAACATGATACAAATTGGGATTAGTAATAAGTATAAATATTTAAACATGACTTAGAAATTTTATAATGTCTTTTATAGATTTTATTTCGAAGAATTAGTTACAAATAAATTCGTAATCAATGTCGAATTCATTTTTCGACTAACAAATCCAAAAATCATATATGCAATGTTAAGTAATAAATAGTTTCAATTAAAAATAAATATTCTTTGTGTTTCTCCACCCATCTTCTCATTAAACCCCAATTCCTTACCTTCGCGCCATGTATTTCGAAAATATATTAGGCACCATTGGCAATACGCCCATGGTTAAATTAAATAAGATCGTAAAAGATATTCCTGCCTTGGTTTTGGCTAAGGTTGAAACTTTCAATCCAGGCAATAGCATCAAGGATCGTATGGCACTCAAGATGATTGAAGATGCCGAGAAAGCAGGAATTCTAAAACCTGGTTATACCATTATCGAAGGTACCAGCGGAAATACTGGAATGGGATTGGCCATCGTGGCCATCCTTAAAGGCTATAAATGTATTTTCACTACCACAGATAAACAGAGTAAAGAAAAAATGGATGCCCTCCGTGCCATGGGTGCAGAGGTCATTGTATGCCCAACGAATGTTGACCCTGAAGATCCACGCAGTTATTATAGTGTATCGAGCCGCCTCGAAAGGGAAGTGCCCAATAGCTGGAAACCCAATCAATATGATAACTTAAGCAATGGTGCTGCGCATTATGAAAGCACCGGCCCCGAAATTTGGGAACAAACAGAAGGTAAAATAACCCACCTTATTGTTGGCGTTGGAACAGGTGGTACCATCACGGGTACTGGACGTTATTTAAAAGAAAAGAATCCCAATATTAAAGTATGGGGAATTGATACCTACGGTTCGGTATTTAAAAAATATAAGGAAACAGGTATTTTCGATAAGGATGAAATCTATCCATACATAACCGAAGGAATTGGAGAAGATTTCTTGCCTAAGAATGTTGACTTCTCTGTTATTGACCGCTTCGAAAAAGTAACCGATAAAGATGCTGCCATCTATACCCGTAAGATTGCACGCGAAGAAGGAATATTCGTAGGAAACAGTGCTGGAGCGGCTATTGGAGGTTTACTTCAATTAAAAAATGAGCTTACTAAGGATGATGTGGTGGTGGTTATTTTCCACGATCACGGACTCCGTTATGTAGGCAAAATGTTTAACGACGATTGGATGCGCGAACGCGGGTTCCTCGATATCAAACAACCAAATGCCATGGATATCATCGCCCCACATAAAGGGTTGCCACTGGTGATGGTTGCTGAAACAGAAACGATAGCTCAAGCTGTTCAAAAATTAAAGAAATTTAAAATTTCACAAATCCCTGTTGTAGATGCTTCCAATAATATTATTGGCTCACTAAACGATTCTCATATTTTCACGCAGTTGCTCGAAAATCAAGATCTAAAATTAGAGACAGTAAGAACCTTAATGCAAAAGCCTTTTCCATTTGTTGATGCCAATGCCAGCCTCGAAGAAGTATCGAAGCTCATCACCAAAGATAATGCTGCCGTGATGGTAAAAGATGCCATTGGCGAATTGCATATTATTACCAAGCAGGATATTATTGAGGCGATTGGGTGAGGGGCGTAATACGTAAAATGTAATAGGTAAATCGTAAAACGAGGGTTGAAATTTTAATCTTCTTTTTACTAAATGAATAAAATTTCTTGTTGTATTTAATACGTTTTACTTTTTATTATTTACTTTTCACGCCGTTGAACCGGGAGAAACTAATACGCATTTTACTGTTTAAATAATCAGGGTTCATACCCATGGCGAAATTGGAATTACATCACAACGTAATCACATAGCGAAATTGGTTTTATAAAACCATCATCCCAAAAAAAAATAAAATTAAATTCTGAATTTATTAATTCCAATACCAACGCCCATCTTCTTATAAGAACGTTTGATAATGTCTACCTCCAATAATTCATTGAAGTCGAAGGTGAATTTACTGAAGGCATCGTTTAAGACAGTATTGGTAAGCGAACATAAGATACTGCGCATCACCCCCGAATGTGAAATGATTAAGGCGTTACGCAAATCAGTATGATTTAAAAAGTCACTCACCCGCTTGTGCATCTGCAGATATGATTCACCATGAGGTGTACATAA
Organism: uncultured Bacteroidota bacterium; assembly: GCA_903910445.1. GTDB lineage: Bacteria > Bacteroidota > Bacteroidia > UKL13-3 > UKL13-3 > CAINMV01. The sequence continues at coordinate 8,725 of CAIVZR010000106.1, read as the reverse complement.
ATTCACAAAATCAGTCATCCACATATTCAATTCAGTAGGTAATAACGAATCCCAGCGATGCATCTCCCAATCTCCAAAATTCAATTCCTTCAATCGATCATCAACTTGAATTGGTATATTAAATTGTACTGAAAGTGCTGCAGCTAATTTATGACTGCGTTTTAATGGGCTAGAATAAATCTTTGAAATGTTTAGTGATTCAATTTGAGAAGCAAGTCCTGCCAATTCAGTAGGGAAAGTATGGGCAACATCAATATCCGATTGTCCATAGCACATTCCATGATCAATCTCAGGAGTTGTATGTCGGATTAAATAAATAGGCATGACGAATTAGTTTTTATTGTTTTGTTATTAAAATAGCCAAAAGGCAGATATTCATTAGGTTTAAGGATTTTGTTTGGTTTCATTACTGCTTTTATGTTTTTATATTTATGCAATGATACGTCAACACACTATTGATTTTCATGCATTTTATATCACTTTTATTCCACATTCTATTTACATTCATTCTAGTTAATGACAGAAGGTTTTTTAAGGCGCTATTCGATTGCAATAAGGGCGCCTATTTGAAGCCATTCTATACTTTAGTTTATTAATAATTCCTTAATTTAAATTCTTAAGTCTCTGTGCAAAAAAATATATTCGCAGCTATGAAATTATTCCTACTTGTTCTGTCATTTTTATTTATTGGCTTGGTTGCCACTGCTCAATCCGATTCTGTCACCATTCAAAATATATTTAATGAAGAATTGAGTCATGGCCAATGTCATGAAAACTTAAGAGAGCTATGCAAAGGATATGGCAAACGACTCACGGGCTCGCCCATCGCAGCGGGTGCTGTTGAATGGAGCTTTGCCAAAATGAAAACGTATGGTTTCGATACCGTATACAAACAAGAAGTAATGGTACCTCATTGGGTGCGTGGAAATCCTGAGAAGGCTTCTTATACGCTCGATAATAAAGCAAGTATAAATGTAAGTGTATGCGCTCTGGGAGGCAGCATCGGTGGAAATATTAAAGGGAACATTGTTGAGGTGCATTCTTTCGACGAACTCCGAGCTTTAGGTAAGGATAAAGTGAAAGGCAAGATTGTTTTTTTTAACCGCGCCATGGATGATACTAAAATCAATACTTTCGAAGCCTATGGTGGTGCTGTAAATCAACGCGGACGAGGCGCCAACGAGGCTTCCTATATGGGTGCCGTGGGTGTTATTGTACGCACCATGAGTGTGGGTATCAATCCTTTTCCGCATACAGGCGCCATGATGCGATATACCGATTCGGTAACTAAAATTCCTGCCTGTGCCATTAGTACACAAGATGCGGAGATGTTGAGCAAAGATTTGAAACGCAACCCCGCGCTAAATTTCTCTCTTGCCATGTCATGCCAGTGGTTTCCCGATACCTTATCACATAATGTAATTTGTGAAATTAGAGGATACGAACATCCAGATCAAATCATCGTTATTGGTGGTCACCTCGATGCCTGGGATATGGCCGAAGGTGCCCACGACGATGGAGCGGGGGTGGTGCAATCGCTGGAGGCATTGCGACTCATGAAACAATTGGGAATAAAACCAAAACATACCATTCGAGTAGTATTCTTTATGAACGAAGAAAATGGTTTGAGAGGTGGTGTGAAGTATGCCGCCGTGGCCAAAGCGAATAATGAAAAACATTTGTTTGCCTTAGAAAGCGATGAAGGCGGATTTACTCCACGTGGCTTTGCGATGGATGCCACGGGCGATACCTTGAATAAGTTTTTAGGATACGCGAATTTGTTTAAGCCTTACCATATGCAGGAATTTAGAGATGGGGGAGGAGGCTCTGATATTGGCCCATTAAGAGACTTAGGTTGTGTGATGATGAGTCTTACACCGGACTCACAACGCTACTTCGACTTTCATCATGCAGCTACCGATGTATTTGAAGGCGTAAATAAAAGAGAATTGGAATTAGGTGCTGCTGGAATTGCTTCTATCATCTACCTAGTTGATAAATACGGTATGTAAATTAGTTGGTAGGAGCTAACATCGCTTTCAACTTTTCTATCACGAAATCAATCTCTTCTTTGGTATTGTGCTTGCCAAAACTAAAACGAACATTACTGCATGATTCGGGCACATTCAACGCACCTAAAACATGACTACCAATATCGCTGCCACTGCTACAAGCACTACCACCACTGGCACTGATGCCTTCGATATCTAGTTTGAATAACATCATCTCACTCACTGGGGATGGCGGGAAGCATACATTAAGTACTAAGTATGAGCTGCGTCCTTCGGCATCGCCATTAAATCGAATTTCAGGGAAATTAGATTTCAATTGGGTGAGCATGTATTGTTTCAAACCGCTGATATATTCTTGTTGTGCTTCCATCTCTTGATCGGCAAGTGCTATCGCTTTTGCCAATCCTACAATACCGTAAACATTTTCGGTACCCCCACGCATATTGCGCTCTTGTGCACCTCCAGTAATAAATGGATGAATTTTCAAATCACTGTTAATATAGATGAACCCTATCCCCTTAGGACCATTGAACTTATGTCCAGCACAGGCGATAAAATGCACTTTGGTTTTCTTTAAATCAATTCGGTAATGCCCAATAGTTTGAACGGTATCGCTATGAAAAATACCTTGGTACTGTTGGCACAATTCAGATACACGATCGATATCCAATATATTTCCAATTTCATTATTGGCATGCATCAACGATACCAAGCTACCCGGGTGTGCTTTCAATAATGATTCTAAATCATCTAAATCGATATGTCCTGATGGCAATACATTTACAAGCGACAAGGTAATTTTGCCCTTCTGTGCTAATTCCTGCAGTGTATGCAATACCGCATGGTGCTCAATAGGAGAGGTGATGGCATGCTTCACATGTAAATCGTCGACACTGCAACGCAATGCCATATTATCGGCTTCCGTACCTCCACTGGTAAAGAATATTTCACCTGGGCTGCAATTTAAAAAATGTGCAATGGTTTTACGCGCTTTTTCAATTTCAGTCTTCACTTCTCTACCATGTTTATGAATAGAAGAAGGATTCCCAAATTGGTTTTTCATCATTGCCAACATTACCTCAATAACCTCTGGTGCTAAAGGGCTCGTTGCCGCATTATCAAAATATACACGCATGCCGCGAATTTAAAGAAATTATGCCAAAATTTAATCCGAATCAATCCAGTTCATGGTTCTTCCTGTTCTTCAACCTGATGTATTGAAATAGCTTCCCAACTGCGAAGCAGTTGAACAATAATAGCCATAGGTGAAACCTATGGTTAACAATGCCCCCAAGAAAGAACCTTGGAAGGGTTCAACATTTTCTTAAATAAAATTACATTTCAATAATGGAAGGAAAACTGGAATATTTAGATTGAATTTGTTCAACCCCTTTGGGGTTGAAATACAGAACATCAATTTTCCATAGGTTTCACCTATGGCTATTATTGTTGAACTACTTTGTAGTTAATTCAATTCTCATGTGATTTTTTTCGACGAAACACGACTATTTTGTTCAACCATTCCGTTTGAGAAAGGGTTGGGAATACTTGATAGTTTTTTTACAATTATTCAAAAAAATAATTTCAAAACGCATCAAAATGTGAATGCTTCCCAATTTCTCAGTGTTTCATCTTCTTCATAGAATAAATAGTATGATGTTAGATAATTAGCTCTAATATCTCAACCAATCCTGTATTCACTATTTACCAATCACTAATCACCGCCGCACCACCATTCCCCTCCATTTTTCTTATCTTCGCGCTCCCATGCAAAAAAGTGTCGCATTTTATACCTTAGGATGTAAGCTCAACTTTTCGGAAACCTCATCTATTCAACGAAAAATGAATGATGCTGGATTCGTGAAAGCGGAGTTTGATTCGGGAGCAGATGTATATGTTATCAATACCTGCTCGGTAACCGAACATGCGGATAAAAAATGCAAACGCGTGGTGAAAGAGGCATTGAGTTATAACCCCAATGCCTATATCGCGGTGGTGGGTTGCTACGCACAACTCAAACCACAGGAAATTGCCGATATCCCCGGGGTGGATGTGGTATTGGGTGCTGCCGAAAAATTTAATTTGGAACACCATCTCAATAACCTCATCAAACTTGAGAAAGGTGCAGTATATAGTTGCGATATCAATGATGTAAACGATTTCATGCCAGCACATTCCTTTGGCGATCGTACCCGTACTTTTTTGAAAATTCAGGATGGTTGCGATTATAGCTGTTCGTATTGCACCATTCCATTGGCACGTGGCAAAAGCAGAAGTGCCAGCATCTCTCAAATCATTGAACAAGCCCAGACGATTGCCTTACAAGGAGTGAATGAAATTGTAATTACAGGGGTAAATACTGGCGACTTTGGCAATGATACTGGTGAATCATTTCTCGATTTGATTCATGCCTTGGATGAGATTGATGGTATTTCCCGATTCAGAATATCTTCAATAGAACCCAATTTATTAACCGATGAAATTATCGATTTTGTAGCGCAATCGAAACGCTTTGTGCCGCATTTTCATATCCCTTTACAAAGCGGCAGTGATAAGGTTTTAAAGCTCATGCGCCGCCGTTACCTTCGCGATGTATATACAAGCAGGGTAGCCAAAATAAAATCGGTGATGCCGCATTGCTGTATTGGCGTTGATGTTATTGTTGGTTCGCCAGGAGAAACGTACGACGACTTTATGGAGTCTTATCAATTTATCAGCGGACTCGATATTTCTTATTTGCATGTATTTACCTATAGTGAACGCCCCAATACCCTGGCTGCGGCCATGCCTGGACGGGTGCTCGATCGCGATCGTTTCGAACGCAATGCCATGCTTCGTATTTTAAGCGATAAAAAGAAACGTGAGTTTTATGAGCAACATCTGAATACTACACATCAGGTATTATGGGAAGCCGATCATGATCATGGTGTAATGCATGGCTTCACCCGCAACTATATCAAAGTAAAAACTGCCTTTAATGAGCAACGTATAAATACTTTGAATGAAATTCAAATTATGGATTTGAATGACGACCTCACCGTTTCTGCTCAAATATTATCAGAAGTGATTGCATAAAAAAAGCACCTTCCTTTTAAGAAAGATGCTTTTATATTTTAGCTATTCAGCTTAGAATAAAATTCCTAAATTAAGAGTTACATAATTGTTGGTAATCTTAGAACCTTTGTCTTTATTGATGTCTGAGAATCCACCGTTATAGGTGAGTCCACCAACCAAGGCAGTTTTTCCACCTAAAGAATATTCTACCCCACCACCAACTACAAAAGCCATTCTTATGAAACTGATATCTTCATTGAAGTTTGAAAAAACCATTTGTGCAGGCGTAAAATATTCTTTTCCTGCATAACGTCCTTTATCAGCATTGATACTTTTGCCTATATTAAACTGTGGCTCAAGGCCAATCTGACCGTAATATTTCATGTAGTTCACTTCCTTAGTCTTCATTTTCAAAGTTAAGGGTATACCCAAATATTGAAGTTTGTATTTCAATTCAACATTATTGGTGGAGAAGGTGGAAGTGGATGAAGTATCTCTTAAAGTATCTACGAAAGTAATTTTAATTGGAGAGTTCACTAGGTTAATTCCAGTAGAAAAATAGTAGTTGTCGGCTAATTTAGAATCTACAACCAATCCCCAATTATATCCTAAACGAGCACCACCATTTGCAATTGCGGTCTTATCACTTTTAGCAAAGCCTACTGTTGGAGTGAAATGCAGCCCCAACCGTACCTTGTTTTCTGCACTTGCATCGCCTGTTGAGGCAGTCGTTTGGGCGTTGGTAAAATAAACTAACGATAGTATCGTTGATAAAAGGATCAATCTTTTCATTTTTATAACTAATTTTGAATTTTAATATGAAAGCAAATATCATAAAAAAAGTACAAATTCTTTTATTTATTAGTTTCCTCACTTTTATGGTGAGTTGCAATAAAGGATGCGGCAGCGATAAGTTAGATATAAATGTGAAGGATATTGAGGTGCAAGCCCCATTACTTCGATTCGATCAGGAAATGTATCGCTGCAAGACCACAGAGGATATTAAAAATCTGAAAGCGAAATATCCTGTGTTTTATAATGACTACGTACAGCAAATTCGTCAATTTGTTCCTACGGAGTCAGATCCATTATGCACTGCCCAAATGCTTGAATTTATTGGCAGCCATGAAATATACGATACCACACAATATATTTTTAGCGATACAAAATTCATTCAGGACGGGCTCAATGATGCCATGAAGCATTTTAAATATCATTTTAAAAATGATAGTATCCCAAAGTTCATTGCCTTTGTTTCTACTTTCGATTTTCAAAATGTTGCCGGACAAGATTATGTTGGTATTGGTTTGGATATGTATTTTGGTAAAGACTTTTTGTACTATACCGATTCGCGTTTAGAGTTTGCTCAATACTTTATTGATAAGCTTGATAGGGCATACTTGGTTAGGAATGCGATGCGCGCCTTTATTGAACAACATTTCGATTTGGTACCCAGCCCCGTATTTATTGAACATGCGTTGCAACAAGGAAAAATATATTATATGATGGATGCCCTATGCCCTGAAATGCCCGATACCATTAAGATACAATACAGTTCGGAAAAACTCAACTGGATGAAATCAGTAGAGAAAGAAATGTGGATTGACCTCGTAAACAGAAAAGTGTTATTCAGTAAAAATGCCTTTGAAAACGAGAAATATTTCACCGATGGCCCTTTTACCAATGCCCCGGATGTAAGCCGCGATTCACCGCCACGAGTAGGAGAGTGGCTGGGATGGCAAATTGTAAAGAAGTATATGGAAACCCATTCCAATATCACCTTATCCGAATTGATGAACGAAAAAGATTTAATGAAAATCTATAAAGAATCGGGTTATCGACCGAAATAAAGTTTTCAATTTTCGCTTTTGCTAAAGCCTCGGTATTCGTTTTTGGTGAGCAAATTCAAAACTATTTGCAATCCCTAAATTTAATATTTAGAATAAGCTATTTTAATAGCTTTTCAATAATCTCATCTGGATTGGAGCTGGGTCTTGGTGCATCCGCATTCACAATATTACCAGCCTTGTCAATTAAAAAATAATGAGGTATCGCATTAATTTCATAGAGATTTGCAATATCGGAGGCAAAACCCTGAGGGGCAATAAGGTGAATTCCTTTAAATGAATTGGTGTTTAGAAATTGCTTTAACTTTTCAGTTGAATGGTCAAGCGATACATAAATAAATACCACATCTTTCCCTTTAAATCGTTCACTTAGTTTTTTAGCGTCGGGAATTTCCGCAACGCAAGGAGCACAATTGGTAGCCCAAAAATCGAGATAAACTACCTTCCCTTTGAAATCCGACAACCGTACTTGTTTTCCATGAATATCTTTTAAAACAAAGTCAGTTGCAGCTTTCAAAGTATCCTTTATTTCATGGAATTTTTTGCTAACTCTTTCATACAAGCTACGATCAGCAAAACTGGAACCGAATTGTGTAATAATGCTATCTGTACTATGATAAAATGATTCAAAATACGATTGCCCCTTCATGCTTCCAGCAGTCCGAATTTGTTCATAAAGAATCTGATACAAGGCATATTCATATATCTTACCTGAAAAGTATTTTTTTGCTATAGAATCCCTGATATGTATTTGGTTCTGCCATAGGTAACTTTTATCTGAGTTACTAATTCTTGGGTCGGAGGTCATTGCGAAATAAATATTCGCAGGCAGCTCTCGTAAAAAATGGAGATAAGTACCATGAGTGAGTGCATTTGGATTATCAACCGGGATAAACTCTAAGAATTTCAAAAAGACAGAATCCTCTAAACGATTAGATGATTTTACATTTTTTCTGGAATACTGAAGTATTTCAACAGCGTATGAATAATTAATTTCATCTTCCATCACTTCTTTAAACAAAGCAGGCATAGCTTTATCTTTAAAGAAATCATAAAAATAATTTAGCTGATCCGTTCTTCGTTTATTCCAGTATTCAACATATTCCTTTGGCTCTAGTCGTCTGGCACTCGAATTAAACTCTTCGTTTACCGCTTTTCCACTCAAAAATTTATCCTCCCATTCGAACATAAATCCAATACAATCTTCACAATTACCATTTACTTCCGTTACATTTCCGTTCTGAACCTCAAACCAGAGGCTATCTCCGGGAGCGGCATATTTATTAATAAAAAGCCAATTCTCACCGTTAATCAAATGGAATTTAATAGGGATATCAGTTTCAATTTCAAACCGGAAATTATTAAAACTGTCTAAAGGTAATTCCTGCTTCGTAGTCCGACTTTCGATCATATTTATAATAGAAGCATAATATTGAATTGTAATCGTTTTTGAGGTTGATTTATCAAAATGCCCACCGATATAGGTAGTTTTACTATAAGATGGTTGAATTAGTAGTAGTCCAGTAATTAAAAGATATATTTTGTTCATATTACTTATTTTATAACTATTACAAGTATACGATTATGATTTCAGAACAAATAAAAAGGGATAGTTGAATAATAAAACAATCGCACATTTAACATTATTCTATTTTCCTCTAATTCAAAATAAATCTACATTTGTGATCACTAGTGTCCGGTTAATTTAGGTCCATTTTTAACTGTTCGCTGTTTTGTTCTTTGACATCCTGACAGATAGGGCTTTGCAAAAGGTCTTTTAAATGAGTTTTATCAAACATGGAAGCGCTTAAT
>CAIVZR010000105.1 GCA_903910445.1 uncultured Bacteroidota bacterium | reverse complement strand
TATGGCCATTTTTAATTCAGTCATCTCATGGTATTTTAAAAAGCGTTCCAGCCAGCTGGAATACATGCAAAATCATGCGCCTGAATTACAAGAAAACATTCGTAAAAAATTGCTGAAAATGGCCGAAGATACTGAGTTTGGACGTCGGTATGATTTCGAAAATTGTGCAACCATCTTCAGCTTTAGAGAAAAAATTCCGATTAGCAATTATGAATCTCTCTATCCTTACATTCAAAGAATGATGAAGGGGGAACAAAATATTTTGTGGAGTAGTGATATTAAATGGTTTGCCAAGAGTAGTGGTACCACCAACGATAAAAGCAAATTCATACCTGTTAGTTTTGAATCATTAGAGCTTTGTCATTTTCGGGCTGGTAAAGATGTATTGACTAATTATTGCAGCCGTTTTGAAAACACAGAAATATTTACGGGTAAAGGGCTGGTATTGGGCGGAAGCCATCAGGTAAATAATGTAAACGAAGATATTTTCTTTGGCGATTTGTCGGCCGTTTTAATGGAGAATATGCCATTCTTGGGGGAAATTCTAAGAGCTCCCAAAAATGAAATTGCACTCATGAGTAATTGGGAAGACAAATTGGAACGCATGGTCTCTACCACCATTCACGAAAATATTACAAGCATTACCGGAGTGCCCACATGGACCATTGTTCTAATGGAACGAATATTAGAAGTTACGGGGGCTAAAACTATTGCCGAAATTTGGCCTAATTTAGAATTGTATATTCATGGTGGTGTGGGGTTTGTACCCTATAAGGAGAGATTTATGGAACTCGTAGGTAAGCCAATGAATTTCCTCGAAAATTATAATGCAAGCGAAGGATTTTTTGGGATGCAGGATTTATCAACCACCGATGAACTGCTTCTCATGCCTGATTATGATATATACTACGAGTTTATGCCTATGAATCAATATGGTTTGGAACATCCTCAATTATTAAGTTTGGATGAAGTAGCCATTAATGAAGTATATGCATTAGTGATAAGCACAAATTCAGGATTGTGGCGTTATATTGTGGGCGATACCATTCGCTTTACTTCTTTAAAACCATTTCGAATTAAAATTACAGGGCGCACCCGGCAATTCATTAATGCATTCGGTGAAGAATTAATGATTGAAAATGCCGAACAAGCCATTCGAGCAGCTTGTGATGCCAGCGATTGTTCCGTTAAAGAATATACTGCCGCACCAAAATATTTCTCCGAGAAGCACGATGCTGGCCACGAATGGCTTATCGAATTCGAAAGAGAACCAACAAGTTTCTCACTGTTTGGCAAGGTGCTCGATGATACCTTGAAAAAATCGAATAGCGATTATGAGGCAAAACGCTTTAATGATATGGCCATGAAACCTCCCGTTATTCATACGATGCCTCGTGGCACCTTCCATGCTTGGTTAAACAAAAAAGGAAAGTTGGGTGGTCAACACAAAGTGCCCCGACTTTGTAATGATCGCAAAGTAATTGATGATATTTTGGGGATGACGTTTGCATAGGTTCCAATATAAATTAGGTAACACTGCAACAATCTATAAAATTTTGAATCCTTATTTTTTCTATTTTCGCTCAAACAATTATCATGCTTCTCATCTCTAAAATTGCTGAAGTAACCGCTTCACAAGTCCTGTCACGACACCATAACTTTTCAATTGCCAAAATCATCACCGATAGTCGCCAAAATATAGATATGGGTCAAGAGGCGCTATTCGTTGCATTGCGAGGTGAACACTTCAATGGAAACCGCTTTATCAATGATGCCTATAATAAGGGGTTGCGTAATTTCATTATTGATGAAGCAATAGATATTACTCCTTATCCTGAAACAAATATTTTACTTGTTCCTGATACCACAGCAGCTTTACAAAAAATTGCCGCACACCATCGGCAGCAATTTAAGATTCCTGTAATTGGAATCACAGGTAGTAATGGAAAAACAATGGTGAAGGAATGGTTGAGCGTTTTGCTGCACGAAGAATTTACTGTTGTGAAAAATCCTGGCAGTTATAATTCGCAGGTGGGAGTGCCATTAAGTGTTTGGCAGTTGGGATCGGAACATACTATTGGGGTTTTTGAAGCTGGTATTTCAAAACCTGGAGAGATGGCTTTATTAGAAAAAATTATTGCACCTACAATTGGCGTATTTACTACTTTGGGAGATGCACATACGGAAGGTTTCAGTTCGTCGGAAATAAAACTACAAGAAAAATTTGAACTGTTTAAAAATTGCAAAACGGTTATTCTGAATCACAGATACCTATCATTATTAACACCTTCGCAAAAGGCATATACCTGGAGTCGCAATGATGAATCGGCCAATCTTTATATCAGTAATGTTGAAAGCACCAACGGAAATTCTATTATCTCTTATGATTTTAATAGTGTTGATTTCAAAGTTAGTATCCCTTTTACTGACGATGCTTCAATTGAAAATGCAATTACTTGCCTTTGTGTATGCTTGTTGTTAAATATTAGCAATAATGATATCGCTAAAAATATGCAACAATTGCAAGCAGTTGAAATGCGATTGGCGCTGCAAAGAGGAAATCACAATAACGTAATTATCAATGATGCTTACAATACCGATTTGAACTCTTTGAAAAATGCCCTTGGATTCATGAATAAACAATTACATCTGGGTTCAAAGGTGGTTGTGCTTTCTGATATTTTACAAAGTGGAAAAATGCCTGAAATCCTTTACCAGGAAATAGGTGCATTCCTCAATTTGTTTGAGATTACTAAACTTATCGGTATTGGACCCGAAATCTCAAAACATCAAAGTGCGTTCAATATTCCTTCAACATTTTATAATTCTACTGCCGATTTCCTTAAAGAACTCAACAATAAAAGTATTGAATTTAAAGAGTCTCTTATTTTGCTAAAAGGCGCACGTACCTTTCATTTCGAGGCTATTGCCCAGACTTTATCAGCACAACATCATACTACTTTACTTGAAATAAATTTAAATGCCATCGCACATAATTTTCATGCTTATAAAAAATGTGTAAATGAAAACACCAAGATAATGGTGATGGTGAAGGCCTTTTCATACGGAAGTGGAAGTAATGAAATTGCTTCTTTATTGCAGTTCCATAAAGCCGACTATCTGGCTGTAGCCTATGCCGATGAAGGGGTGCAGCTTCGCAATGCTGGAGTTACCCTCCCAATCATGGTGATGAATACTGAAGCGCAAACCTTCGATTTGTTATTCCAATATCATTTAGAACCCGCACTATATTCATTCCAACAACTTCATGAACTAATCAATTTTGCTACCCATCCCATTGGTGTTCATTTGGAATTTGAAACTGGTATGCATCGTTTGGGTTTTGAATCTGGTGATGCCGAATTGTTGATTAATACCTTGAATCAAAACCCATTCCTTCAAATAAAAAGTGTTTTCTCTCATTTAGCTTCGGCTGAGGATCCTAATGATGATGAATTCACTTTAAAACAAATTGAGTCATTCAAAACCGTTGCCGAAAAAATTTCAGCTGCTTTTCCATCTGTATTAAAACACATACTTAATTCACCTGGAATTGCTCGCTGGGCATCCATTGCTCAATTTGATATGGTTCGCCTTGGCATTGGCTTATACGGTATTGATCCTGCCCATCAAATGAACGATCAATTGTTGCCTGCAAGTACTTTGAAATCGATTATTTCTCAAATCAAGATCTTACAACCTGGCGAAAGTGTGAGCTATAATAGGCGCTTCATAGCCACACAGCCCATGCGTATCGCTACCATCCCAATGGGATATGCCGATGGCTTAAATAGAGCCCTGGGCAACGGAAATGGCTGCTTTCATATTCATGGTAAGCCTGCTTCAATACTTGGCACCATCTGTATGGATATGACCATGGTGGATATTAGCGATATCCCATGCAAAGAAGGCGATGAGGTCATTGTTTTTGGAAGCACACTTCCCGTTACTACTGTTGCAAATCAAGCAAACACCATTTCCTACGAAATACTTTCCACCCTTTCACAGCGAATCAAAAGAGTTTATCTACACGAGTAATTCTCGCTTTTTTACTGAGAACTGTTTCTTACTTTTGTTTCCTTCAAAATGAAAAATATCACTCTTATTGGTGGTGGGCTATCGGGCTCACTCATGGCAATATTTCTTGCCAAGCGCGGTTTTAATGTTTCTATTTATGAACGTCGCCCCGACCCTAGAAAGGCTACCACCTATCAAGGCAAAAGTATCAATCTCGCACTTTCTAACAGAGGTATTGCAGCGCTTAAAAAGGTAGGTCTCGACGAGGCCGTTTTAAAAACTGCCATTCCTATGAGTGGTCGTATGATGCATAACAAACAAGGAGAACTGGCATATCAACCTTATGGTAAAGAAGGTCAAGCCATCAACTCTGTTTCTCGCGGAGGATTAAATATCCGATTGCTAGAACTTGCCGATGAGCATGAAAATATATCTCTTCATTTTGGCCAACGCTGTCTTGATTTAAATGCAGATTGTAGTGACGCCATTTTTGAAGATGAACAAGGCAACAAAACCAATGTTAAAAGCGATATCTTCATTGGTTCAGATGGCGCCTTTGCCGCCAGTCGATTGCACTTACAGTTAAGTCAACGCTTCGATTACGAGCAGGATTTTGAAAACTATGGCTATAAAGAATTGCATATCCCTCCAACAGCTTCTGGAGAATTTGCAATGGATAAAAATAGCTTACATATATGGCCTCGCGGTAATTTTATGATGATCGCGCTTCCCAATATCGACGGCAGTTTCACCTGTACCCTCTTTTTCCCATATGAAGGAGAAATTAGTTTTGCAAGCATAAAAGATGAACCTGCAGCAAAAGCATTTTTTCAAGAATATTTTGCCGATGTTATCACATTGATGCCTAATTATCTTCACGATTACCTGAATAACCCCGTTGGCAGTTTGGTTACTGTGAAATGCTTTCCTTGGGTATATAAAAATTCATTAGCCCTCATTGGCGACGCCGCACACGCCATCGTTCCGTTTTATGGCCAGGGTATGAATTGCAGTTTCGAAGATTGTATTGTACTGGATGAATGTATTGAAAAGGGGGGTGATGATTGGGTACGAATTTTTGAAAATTATCAATCACTTCGTAAACCAAACGCAGATGCGATTGCACACCTCGCACAACAAAATTTTGTAGAGATGCGCGATAAGGTAGGTGATGCAGCTTTCCTGCACCGTAAACATGTAGAGCATGATTTGGTTGAACATTTTGGCTCCATGTTCAAATCGCAGTATGAACTGGTTACCTTTTCTTTAGAACCATATTCATTCGCTCTGGCACAAGGCAAGATCAACGATATTGTCTTAAATGAAATAATATCCCGTAATATCCCGGTAACCCCCGGAAATAAAGAGATTGAGGAGATCTTGCTTCGTAATCGTTAATTACGAATACAATTCTTTCTATAGTATTCCATGATTTCCGATGGAATAGGTTCGTCCTGTTCCATCAGATATTCTACCATTTCCGGACACTCGGTGAACACCTTCGAATAAATCGATTTTTTGTTCATATAGTTTACTACATAAAGTTTTGGATCACCCGGTTTCACAAAGGCAATAGAGCCCGCACTGTATGGATATATCTTTGTGTAAATTGTAAACTTGTCATTGCTTGCCACTGGTTTCCACATCGAGTTTTCCAGAAAGTCCGATTTGATTTCATACTTCACCCCTTTGTCATCGATTATATAATCTACATTAGAAAAACTAAAGGTGTTTTCACCTACCGTTATGGGGTCGTTATTCGAGTTCTTACCCACTTTATCCAAATCCAATATGTTTCCTTTCTTCTCAGGATAAAGCTTGTAATATGCAATTTTTATATCACCGGTATATTCCTTTGGTGTTTTTTGATTGGTTACAAGTTTCCCTTTTATAACTAAGAACGCCGCGGCATTTCTCACATCCTCAATCTTCGCATAGGTTGTGGTAGAATCCGAAACATCTGAAGGCTTTCTGCGTTTTAGTTCCTTTCTTTTCTTATATGTTTTCTGAGCTTCCTTAAAAGCATACTTTATTTTACCCTCGTACTCTCCTGCTTCAATAGCCTTATTAAAATATTCTTCTGCACTGGCTTTCTCTCCTAATATTAAATAGGTTAAACAGGCATTATACAAAGCGATTGATTTAACTTCTGCCGCCGATTTACCTGTGGCCTTACCTGCAATATCAATCCACGCTTGACGTTGCTCATTTAATACCTTATCTTGTACTTCATATTCTTGTGTTGCTGCTTTCAACACTTCTTCTACTGCATAATTTGTTTCTTTGAAATCTTCTTTGTTAACAAAGGTGGAGATAAATGGAAAAACAATACTGTAATCATTGTATCCAAACCATTTCCTGAAAAATATATTCCAGGTTCCTTGTTGTGATTGTTGAATGGCTTTTGAACAAATCTGCCAGATATTATCATTTACAATGGAAGAGTTTTGTGCTGGAAACAGAACATAAAAGGTATCTATCACCTTATAAGAAGTAACCTTGTTGCCCGATCTGTCAAATGCAGTAAATAAATAATCCAGCGCTATATAACAACGTGCTGTGTCATTCTTAATGCTATATCTGCGTCGCTCATCAATACCGGCATTATAAATTGCTGTTACAAATTTAAAATCGGGGGCTTGGGGTTTATATGATAAGTATTTCGAGTCGATTTCAGGGCCATAGGTATTCAAAGTCTTATTTACTGGCTGGTTGATGTCTCTAACCATAAAATACTGATAGTCGTATGTCTTATAATCTTTAAACCAATTACTCTCTGGTTTTACTTTGGTAAGAAATCCTGTTTGGCTATAGGTAATAAGTTGTGCCTTTACTGTTGTTTGTGTCAAAAACAAAATTGAGAATAATATGATGTACTTAAAAAATTTCATGGGTATGTGTTTATCCTGCGAAGGTATGAAAGGATTTGGAGTGATTTATTATTTTTTCATTTATCACAGGTGTTTATTTACTTTTGGCAAGTGATTCGGATTCTCAACATAATTTTCTTTTTGCTAAACGTTGTCGCAGTTGCTGCTTTGTTTTTAAGCTATGCATCCATTTATATCAACCCCGACATATTTTATATACCCGCCTTCTTTGGTTTGGCTTACCCTTTCATTTTATTGGCAAATATTCTTTTGATTTTATATTGGGTGTTTCAATTACACTTAAAGTTTATCATGTCGCTTACTGCAATTATAGCAGGCTGGAGCTTTGTGGGTCGTACCGTTCAGTTTCACAGTAAATCAACCACCAACGAGAAGGCAATAAAAGTAATGAGCTATAATGTGATGAATTTTGGATTCGATAAAAATCAAAACTCCCGTGAAGATATTCTGAACCTTATTGCCGAAGAACAACCCGATATTCTATGTATGCAAGAGTTTTGTAGCAATAAAAACTGGAATGTTAATATCGAAAAAAAAATTGCTGATGCACTTCATACAAAATACTATTTCTTTAATAATGTAAATACTGGAAATAAGTTATTTAAGGTTGGAACCATTATTTATTCGAAATTTCCCATCAAAAACTCAGGAATTATTTCCTATGATATGAGTACTGCCAACAGCACTATTTTTATCGATATAGAGATTAATGGAATTGCCGTAAGGGTCTTCGATGTCCATTTACAGTCGATACGCTTTCAGCCCAAAGATTATGATTTTCTGAAAACCGTGGGTGATAATAGTGACCAAACCATCAATGAATCAAAATCGATCATTTCTAGAATGAGAACAGCATATGTTTTGCGTGCATCTCAGGCTAAAAAAGTTCAAGAGGCCATAAAGCAAAGTCCTGGAAAAGTTATTTTGTGCGGCGATTTCAACGACTCTCCCGTTTCCTTTGTGTACAGTAAAATCAATGAGGGTTTAAAAGATGCTTTCGTTGAAAGTGGTACAGGTATGGGAAGAAGCTATGCAGGCGAATTTCCTAGCTTCCGAATTGATTATATAATGGGAAGCCAAAGCCTTGATTTAAATAGCTTTCAAATAATTCATAAAAAGTATAGCGACCATTTTCCAATTAAAACAATGATTAGTGTGAAATAGTTTCATCATTCCTTAAAGTGTGTTTTTGAAATATAACCCAACTTCTCAGCTGAAGACGATTGAACGATTAACTTAAAATTATGCTAAAGTTAACTTTTAACAGTATTCTAAATTCGATTCACAAATTTGGTTTTTATTTTGTAATTTCGCCCCGCAAATAATAAAAGTTATTTGCTATGTTCTCTTCCGATAACAAATTCTCTACTGAAGGCTTGACCTTCGACGATGTATTGGTACTTCCAGGCTACTCCGAAGTACTTCCTCGTGAAACCAATACTTCCACACAACTTACTAAAAATTTACGCCTCAATGTGCCGATTATTTCTGCCGCGATGGATACTGTTACTGAGTATGAGCTTGCAATTGCCATGGCTCGGGAAGGTGGTTTAGGTATCTTGCATAAAAACATGACCATCGAACAACAGGCCATGCAAGTACGAAAAGTAAAACGATCGGAAAGTGGTATGATCCTCGATCCCATTACCTTGCATGAAGACCAGATTATTGAAGATGCGCTTAAAATAATGCGTGAAAACAAAATCGGCGGTATCCCAGTCATTGATGGTAATGGTAAGCTAAAAGGAATTATTACCAATCGCGATTTGCGATTTGAAAAAGATAGTTCTAAAAAGATATTTGAGGTAATGACTAAAAACAACCTCATTGTTGCTCCCGAAAAAACCGATTTTAGCACCGCTGAAAAACTTCTTCAACAATATAAAATTGAAAAGCTACCTGTTGTTAATAAGGAAAACAAACTAGTTGGTTTAATTACCTATAAAGATATCTTGAAGGTAAAATCAAACCCAAATGCTTGTAAGGATAGTTTCGGACGTTTACGCGTAGGCGCTGCCGTAGGTGTTACTGCCGATACGGAAGAACGCATCGACGCCCTTATTAAAGCAGGGGCTGATACCATTATCATCGATACGGCTCATGGTCACAGTCGTGGCGTAATCAATGAACTAAAAAAGGCAAAACAAAAAAACCCAGAATACGATTTTATCGTGGGTAATATCGCCACCTATGATGGTGCCAAAGCATTGGTCGATGCTGGTGCAAGTGCCGTAAAAGTGGGCGTTGGTCCAGGTTCAATATGTACCACCCGAATAATTGCAGGAATAGGTGTACCTCAGCTTACCGCCATTAACGAGGCTTCTAAGGCATGTAAGCCTGCCGGGGTATCAGTAATTGCCGACGGGGGCATTCGTTACAGTGGCGACATTGTAAAAGCCATCGTAGCTGGTGCCGATTGCATCATGGCTGGTTCTCTATTCGCAGGTGTTGAAGAAAGCCCTGGTGAAACCATCATCTTTGACGGAAGAAAGGTTAAGTCGTATCGTGGTATGGGAAGTATTGAAGCTATGGAAAAAGGTAGCAAGGATCGCTACTTCCAGGATGCCGAAGCTGAAATCTCAAAACTTGTACCTGAAGGGATTGTTGGACATGTTCCTTTTAAAGGTGAATTACGTGAAGTAATGTACCAATATATTGGTGGGTTACGAGCAGGAATGGGCTATTGTGGCGCCAACTCAATTGAAAAACTACAAGAGGCTAAATTCATACGAATAACTGGCGCGGGTATGAAAGAAAGTCATCCCCATGATGTATTCATTACTAAAGAAGCTCCTAACTATTCAAGATAATATTTCTAAAATAAAACCTCCAACTTTTAAGATTGGGGGTTTTTCTTTGGTCTAGTTTTTCTTTGGTTGAACCGCAGGGGTGGTTTTCTTTGGCTCTACTGCTTTCGGCTTATCTCCCGTTTTTGGTTTTTCGGTAGGTGCAGCTTCTTCTGGCTTACATACTTTACACGCAGTATATCCGGCTTTCTTTGCCTCTGCAATAGTCATCCCCTTCTTTCCTGTTCCCGCTACTGAACAGTTTTTAGTGTGGTACTTTTTACCTGTTTCTTGAACATAAACAGTTTGAGAAAAAGATTTAATGCTGATAAATACGGTCAAGGCAAAAACGCAGATTGCCGTTCTAATTAAGTTTTTCATGGATGTGATTAGTTTAGAAATCAAAAATATATTTTTAGTGAACAACCTATGTGAAATTCTTGTTAATGTTACTTATGACTCCTTTTTTTAATTCTGTATTAATCGCATTTTTTTAATTCCTTTGCGCAGAGAAATGTCTTTACTAAAATCTATCGTTTATAATACCGGTTTATACAAACTGGCTCAGCCCATTTTTGGTGGAATTGGCCATATAATCACATTACACAGGGTAGTAGAAACTCTTGATGATGACCGAATTTTTTGGAGTAGGAATCTCGAAGTAACCGTCGAATTTTTAGAACAAACCATTCTTGATTTTAAACGCGAAGAATACGATATAATTAGCTTGGAAGAAATGTATCGCAGGCTAAAGGTGGGGGCTAATGACAAAAAATTTGTTGTTTTTACATTCGATGATGGCTATGAAGACAATTTCACTCTTGCCTATCCCATATTCAAACGACACAAGGTTCCCTTTACAATATATATTACTAAAGCCCTCATAGAAAAAAATCTAAAGTGCTGGTGGTACGATATAGAAGATATCTTACTTTGTTATAAAAAAGTTCAAGCTATCGACATCTCTCTTGACACGTCAACTAAAGAGCTAAAAGAGGCTGCATATTTAAAATTAAGAGCGCGAATAATTCATACACCTTTTGAAAATGGTTATGCTTTCTATCGAGCATTAATGGCAAAATATCCACCATGTAAACCCCATGCACATTGGAAGCCAATGTCGATCGAACAATTGAAGTTGCTGGCCACCGATTCCTTAGTTACAATAGGAGCTCATACTGCAAATCATTACCCTTTAAGCAAATTGCAACTTGCAGAGGCAACCTTAGAAGTGGTGGAGGGAAAAGAATACTTAGAAACATTATTAAATAAACCTATCGTGCATTTTTCTTACCCTTATGGAAGTGCAAATGAAGTAGGGCTTCGCGAAATGGAAATAGTATTAAGTTCTGGGTTTGTTACCGCAACTACCACCCGAATTGCCAATATATTTCCGGAGCACAAAGATTTTTTTGGTGCCCTGCCCCGTATACCATTAATAGAAACCAGGCGTGAAAAAAGATTGTTTAAAATGAGTCTTTCGGGTTTTCTGCAAGCTTATCTTTATAAAAGAAAACGCGTGGTAACGCTTTAGTTCTCTTCTTACAATCTCTTTCTAAATATGAAGAATCGACTTCCTCAAACATTGATTATTGAATAGATGCTGCCTTCGGTTGTATTGAAAAAGTCGCTTTCATTATAGCTTTTCTACTTTTACAATTACGGTATCTTTATCATCTAACAATTCCAAAAAATAAACGCCCGGCGCTAATCCAATAGTATTAATATTATTTATCAACGCTGTATTATCTATTGTTTGTTTTAATACCATTCGGCCTTGCAAATCAAACATTTTTATATCTAATTGCTTTCCTGCATTCGGTGTGTTAATTATGATTTGTTCATGAAAAGGATTAGGCGTTATTTTAATGTCTGTTCTCCTGTTTGTTTTTCTAATTCCAACGGTGAATGTAAATGAATCCGATTCCATAAGGCATCCTCCTGCTGTTGTAATTTTTACTTTGTAAAATCCATTTTTTGTTACCTGAATGGATTGCTGAGTTGCTCCATTTATGATTGAATCATTAAAATACCATTGATAGGTGGTACCTGCGGTGCTTATCAGATATCCATTTTTATAAGTAATTACAGGTTTAACTGGGGGTTTAACATTTATGAAAAACGAGTGACTTGATTTTCCCACTAATGGGCAATGGTTATCTATGGCCATTGCCGAAAAACTATAGGGTAAACTCCTGGCATCCGGAAGGTTCGTAGTCCAACATATCGTCCCCTTTGAAAGTCTCACGCTATCATTGTTGGTGGTCCAACTAGCTCCGGATATTCCATTATTCCAATAAATTTTTACACTATCTGTTGCATTATTATCGTTGGTGTTTATTTGAAAACATATTTGCTCTCCAGCACAAACATCGTATGAAAATGGACTCAATAAAACAGGAAGATGATTGCCGCTGTAGGGCGCAATACAAAATTGCATATCTCGTGCTGTTTTTCCTATTACCCTATAAATACCCAGGCTATCTTTTCTCCATTCCGTAACCATTAGTTTCAATACCGTTATTTGAACTTGCATCGGCCTAAATAACAAATCACCGTTAATTGGGTTTAAGTTAAAACCAGTGGCTGGATTTACTAAGATGTTGGGATTATTGCCTCCCAAACAAGTAAGTGGGTAATTATAGCTATAAGGCGAAGTATATGCCCCGCCTGATGGTGGAACCATCATATAGGAAATTGAATCTCCATCCTCGTCCACAACTCCGTGATTGTATATCACATCTTGGCCAACTGACCGAATTTCAATTGGTGGGTTTTTAAATTCTGGGCCATGGTCCCCTCTTGCCACACAACGATTTAACCAAGAATCAGAATAGAAATCTCCATCAGCATAACCGGTAGTGATATTACTATTTCTGCAACATAATTGCCAGCGTATTTTATACCAGCAACAATTCGTATAACTACCTCCAAAAAAGATTTTATAATTCCACACATGCTTTTCAATTCCCGATGGTATTTGCGTGCTAGAAGTTCCGGTTCCTCCCGACATTGGGCATGGTTTTGTTTGTGTTCCACACGTAGGTGTTATATCTTCAACGGTATAAGAATATGGGCTGCCTGCATTTATTAAATAGGAGTTCGCGCAAGAATCACTCGTAATTGTTAATCCCGGATTACTCATGGATGCAGCACCGTCAGTACAACGGCGATATACCACAACGGTAATATTAAATGTGTCGTTGCCTAACGACTTCCACTGCATATCCAAACCCATTACATGGGTCGCTTTTACTTTTGCAGTGGAAAATAATAAAACAAGGATGGCTAAAACGGGTGTGATTTTTTTCATTTGATTTCTTTTGTTATTATGATGAATTATTAATTATAATAGTTGCATGAAACTTCTTTATTTGTAAGTTTAGTAAATCTTTATACTTCATATACAAATCATGTTCATCATCCGTTGGTGTGCTTTTTAGTTATCAAATGAGTTTTAAGAAATACCCTCTAAATAGAAACGCCTATCATCTCTGATTGGCGCCGCTACTTTCTTAACTTAGTAACCTTTATTTTAAAAATATATCTTACCGTATTACATGCACGGTACCATCGTATTCGTATTTCTTATCGTCGTAGGCTGTAACCAATACCTTGTATATATAAACATCCATCGGTACAGGCCCTCCCTTGAACGTTCCATCCCATCCATG
>CAIVZR010000104.1 GCA_903910445.1 uncultured Bacteroidota bacterium | reverse complement strand
TGGCCAGCAATTAGATACTGGTGATGTTTTGAAATTACTGAAATCAATTTTATAGGGCACTTTGCTATTATTTCTGAAGTCGTAAATCGCATTCTTTATAAGTGTTGTATCTATGGTATTCCAATAATTGTTGGTGAAATCAACATTATGATAAGTACCATTACCACTAAAGCAACTGTTGTAAGAAACTACTTTATAGGTAGAATATAGGAAATCGTTATTGGTTACTTCCACTGTATCGGTGGCAACATAGATACAAGGCATATTTATAAATAGCTGCATTGAATCAAATTCATTGTTTTGAATACTGATATGCCTGCCTGCAGAATTGCTAGTGCTTAAATCAATGGCGGGAGTATATGGGTAATTGCCATTTTTGAAATAGTTGCAACTTATTGTCGATGTGCGGGCATAACCATAATCATTGATTGACGGATAATAGCGCAATCCATAAAAATAGCAATATTGAATGATACTTGTTTCGGGCAATGATATTTGACCGAAATTATAAACCGAACTATTGGTGAAACTCAAAAAGCTTTTCTGGCGCAAGCCATAGATTAAATAACCAAAAGCATCACCTTGAAAGGTGCTATTCGAAATATATAAATTTACTGAATCGCCACTACCGCTGCCTTGTATGGGATAGCTGATGCTATCAAAATTACAATAGTCGATGCTCAAATGGGTACGATCAAGTATAATGGCGCTAATTGATGAGGATTTATAAGGAGATCTGAATGCACAATTTTTAAATTGGCAACCTGCAAATGTAGCTGGGTTAAAATCTAAGGATGAATCAGAAAAATAGATGGATAATCCCTTAATCAATATTACCGAATCGGCCTTCCCAACTGCTTTTAAGGTTCCGTTTACAGTGAATTTAAATTGCCCGCTAGAAATGATTAAAACACCAGGCTTAACATCCACAGTAATCCCTTTATTAAGCAATACGTTGGCATTAATCAAATAAGGGCTACCTGTGATATCCCATACCTGGTTGGTTGTGATAACCGCAGGCACCGTGGTTGAAGCATTTAATGCGCTAAAAAAGGTCAATAAGCAGGTAGTAAGGAGTAATTTTAATTTCATACTTAAGGGTGAAAACTGATTTTTTAAAAAACAAGTAGCTTTCGTTTTAGGGCTGAAAGTGAAATACGTGTTAATTATCCAATTTCACAAGAGTCAAATTCTCAAAATGAAAAAAATGACAAATGGAATGGTTAGAGTTTCTGAACCTCAAATTTCGGATAACCTTTAATTGAGCCATTATAAAAATCCACAAAGCGAAGTTTATAAAAGTAGCCTTCTGTATCCTTAATGATAAAGCTATAAGGAGCTATGGCATAGATTCCTGTACTGAAGTTATAAATCTTCCAATCATAACCAATAATATCTGGCTTTGACACCAATGGGTATTGCAAGGTGTCCTTGATATTTATACTTTCGAATGTTTTACCTGAGATTTTACTCACCTCCACTTTATTACTATTGATAATAACTCCTTGCACTAGATAAGGTAATAATTGCCCAGAAGTATCAAATACGTGGGTGTATTGAGTGAATTCCAAATCATAGTTCTCTTTTGGTGCTCCTACACTTGTTTGTAATGTATTTTGAAGTAGAGAGAAGTGAAGGTAGTTATAGGTATTATCTTTTGAGAATTCTGTTTCATGAAAATCACTTCCATCTAAATTGGAGAATTTTAATTTGAATTTGGTTAATGTATTTTCTACAAGTTGTAATTTCTTGAGTCCTATTGGAAGGTTGCTTTCGTCAACACCTAAATCAATAAGGAATACATTACTATTGCTATTTTCGAAAATTCCAATCACACTTGCATTCAAAACTGATACATCATCAGGTTGTTTTTTTGTGCTAAAACCGATTGTATCGTTAATAGAAACATCAGCAAAATTTTGTTTGAAAGTATTCACTGCAAACATCAACTTAGCAGAATTCAAGAGCACGTGATTGCCTTTATCGCCCGATTCGAAGGCTAAATCCCAATCGTTGCGGCTATTCATAGTAACCACTCTATTGCCTTTGAGCTTATACCAAATTTGGTTTTTATAATTGGTGCCCAAATCAAGCATGGTGGTTACACAAGTTCCTCTATCGGCCTTTGATACAGGCAATTCCCCTTTCTGACAGGCAGTGAATAAAATCACCAGGGCGCTACACAATATAATCAGATGTTTCATTTTTGAAGTAAATAGTTTATGCTGAAAAAATAAAATCTTCCAGCTCCAATTGGCATTTGATTTCCTGTTTGATGAAAACCAGAGCCAGTGCTAGTTTGAATGTTTTGAACGTTGAATATGTTTTTAACTCCAGCTCCAACTGAGAATGTTTTGCTGAAGGGTTGTGTGATGGAGACATCGGCCCAATGGTAGCTGCCTACATCTTGAATCTCTAAATTGTTTTGGCTATTTAATACATAGGTTTGTAATTTACCATTGAATTTATAGTATAAGTTGATATGGGTATAGAAGCGAGTAATCTGATAGCTCATGCTAGTGATATACTCTGGGCTAAAACTAAATTTAGCAACCTGTCCGGTGCTTGCTAGTTGGTTATAACGGCCTACAATATTTACTCCTGCATTGATTTTTAAATTTCCTAAAGTAATGTCTCCGCTAGTTTGCAGTCCAGTAGTTTTATATACTCCAATATTTACATACGTATAACTTAAGCTCTGAATTTGAGCCAAGGTGATCAGGTTATTGATATGATTATAGAATGCTTTGGTTTCAATTTTTATTAGGTTCTTACCAAGCATGGTAGTGAAATTGTATTGTAAATTAACACTCTTGGAAGTTTCAGCCTTTAGGTTGGTATTCCCTACAATATCATGATTAAAATCTACAAAGTAGAAATAAAGTTCTTTTAATGATGGCGATTTAAATCCTTCAGAAAAACTAGCGCGGATAACATTTCTAGGGTTTATATACCATTTAGCATTAAACGAAGGCAATAATGGAGCATGGTAATTGGTATTGTATGCACCTCTCAAGCCTCCACGTAAAGTTAATGCGCTATTCAAACTGTATTCACCTACAGCAAAGAGTGCATAGTCGCTTATGGATTGGCGGTTGTTTTTAAAACGCATTCCAGAAGCACTTTCTATATTGATATCAATTCCTGTTTCGTAATTAATTTTTTTGAATGTAGAAATGTAGGTAGAACGTAGGTTTAATAAGGTGAATTTAGAAGTATCCTGATCACCACTATTGGTCGACAATTGCTTTTCAAGTGTGGTTAAATCCGAATAATAGGTGTTTTTAATTCGCTCGTAGTAGTTGTAAGAAAGTTGCGTATTGCTAGAAGTGGTAGCAACTTTAGAGTAATTGGCTTGAATGGTATTATCAAATCGGCGAGTATGGTAGATATCATCGAATGCATCTTCAAAGTAAGGAGCACGAGGTATTCCTCTGTTTAAGATTGACTCATCGAATGCAACGGTGCGTGATTTAAAATCCCAATTTTTAAATTTATATCCCAAGTTAATGCCAGCATTGTATTGGGTTTTTGGTTTCCAGGTTTTTAAACGATTGGTATCCGCAAGGTGCTTAATTGGGAATGCTTCGTATTTATCGGTGGTACTCCAGCCATCGAAGAAGTTGCGCGAGGCGGTGGCCTGAATGCTTACTTTCTTGATATGGGTATTGGCAATGATTCCGGTATTGTAGGTTCCAATTGATTCATAGTAGGTTTTGAATGCCAAAGAATTCTTCTGGGTAGATCCTTTTTTGGTAATGATATTAATAACTCCACCCAGTGCATTGGTTCCATAATTCACACTCATAGGGCCTTCTATTACTTCAATGCGCTCTACATTACTCATATCAATTTGTGATAAATCAATATTTCCATTTTGGCGGCCGATGATAGGAACTCCATCAATAAGTATTTTAACATTTTCACCGCTGATGCCTTGCATACTAATACTGCTTCCTAAGATATTGTCTTGACTGATTCGAATGCCAGCCTCGTTGGTAAGCACGTCGCGTAGGTTTTGTGCACCCATCAATGCGATTTTTTTACTGTCGATTACTTTAATAGGAATTACTGCATTCTTTGGGGTTTTCCGTCCCAACTCTCCCGTTACTACGATGTCTTCAATAATTTTGGCACTATATTCTAAAATAATTTTAACGGGTTCAATCAAGGTAATGATATGTGTGCCATTATATTCTTCGAAACCAAGGGCGTGTACTCGAATATTAAATGTGCCAGTACCAGGAAGTACGAACATCCCATTGTCGGCAACGCCTTTTACTTTAGAGTGGTCTTTCAAATTGAATGCTTCAACAGTTGCAGCCACAGGAGCAGCACCCGAATCAACAATCAATAACTGTTGCGCCTGAAGTGAAAACTTCAGTATTATAAAAAACAATATGCAACAGAGTACTCTCATTATTAGTGATAAAAGGGCTTAACGATTTATAATTAATTTTTGAGATACCAATCCGTCTGCAGTTTGCAATTGTAACAAGTAGGTACCGTTGTTTAAATTCTGAGTTGGAATGATATAATCGTTAAATCCGTTGGTCGCATTAATTTTTGTGTCAATAATGTCACGTCCACTGAGGTCGCTGATGCGCAAATTGACTGCCTCATCTTGATTGGCGAAGAAATGTAATGTGCTTGAAGTGTTACTTGGGTTAGGATAAATTCCAAGTGTAGTAACGCTATTATTTTTTACTCCTGAGGCATAGGCTGTTTTTGTGAAGTACATTCTGCCTGTGGTACCACCTGAAAATCCTGTAAAAACAATTTTCCAAATTTTTGCCCCAGCAACATCTTGTACAAAATAAACTGTTGAATCTTCGATCGACCATTTTGATAGGTTAACATCATAGGCTTTCCAATCGCGACCGATAACACTAATATTTTTACTAAGCATTACACCCGATGGGGTGGCAGCAACTACATTGTTAACAGGGTATACTTTTTTCGCTTTTACATTTCTGTTTAATTGAACACCAGTAACTTTGTAATAAGATGGAATTTCTTCTTCGTATTGATGAAAGATCAAATCGTAAGAACCAAAATCGGGTTCGCGATTTAAGATTGCATTGGTGCTTAGGTTATAGTAAATGAAATTTCTATTTGGGTAGTTAGCTTTGGTAATTACTGTGGTTACTTCATTACTTCCATCTAGGTTGGCATAACGGAATATATAACGATAGTTTACATCATGCTTGCTGATGATTATTTTTTTCCAAAGATTAAGACCATAGTTGATGAAATAAATTTTGTTGGCATAAATTTCATGAGTAGTTGAGTTATAGGTTCCCCAACCATATTCGAACCCACCAGCAGTTACTTCGCGGTTGAACGCTCCAAAAAGCCAGCTGCTATCGCTATTGTGAAATTGCTTTGCAGTTCTATTGGTGGTATCTAAACTGTTCCACTTGGTTGTATCGTTACTGGCAAGATATAGTTTCACATCTTTTTTGCTATTTACAAAAATGGATGCTTCGCGTTTGTCAGCATGAAAGGCTAAATCCCAATCACTATTATCGATACTTGAGATTGTACCGTATGCTAAATTATAAAAAGTTTGATTGGCATAATTCGCTCCGATTGAAGCTGAATCGTTGATTTGAGTTTGAGCTTTTGTTATGAGTCCGATAAATAAGAAAAATACAAGTATGGTTTTGGTTGGCATGATGGGTTATAGTATAGAATATTTCCGTGCACAAATATAGCCCGCTAAAACCCATGGAAGTGCCGCCAATACTTAATATGACAGTATTTTGACAATGTAAAAACTGATGAAAATCAGTTTGTTTTTAAAGAATTTTTTTAAGTGAAGATAACAGATTTGGTAATCTTCGGATGAAAGTCGAGAAGTTCGCTGTATAGGCGTGAAACAGGCATTCCCATTACGTTATAGTAGCATCCAACAATCTTTTCTACACCAATATAACCGATCCATTCTTGAATTCCATAGGATCCGGCCTTGTCGTAAGGGCTGAAATGTTTGATGTATTGTTCGATTTCATCGTTAGTTAAATCCTTGAAAAAAACTTCCGTTTTTTCATAAAAACTTTTATACTCGTCATCGCGTCGAAGGGTGATACCAGTATACACCTCATGCATGCGACCAGACAAAAGTTTGAGCATTTGGAAAGCGTCTTTAAAATCGGTAGGTTTATTCAATATTTGATCATCTACGCATACGATGGTATCGGCGCAAATGAGCACCACATCGTTGAGCGATTCGTCATACGCTTCGGCTTTTTTACGGCTTAAAAAAAGCGGCACCTCTTGTTTTTTAAGATGTTCGGGGAATGTTTCATCCACTTCAAATTCTTTCACAATGAATTCAAAACCACTTTCTATAAGCAGTTGTTTTCTACGCGGCGATTTCGAACCAAGAATAATCATATAATGATTGCAAATATAATTAACAAAGCACAATGGAAAAGATACCTATCAACATGATAAGTTTCATGAGTCTACTCAATTGGGCAAAGTCCTTTTGTTTGTCGGATTTTATTAGCTTAATGATGAAGTAAATTAGCGGAATTCCGGCTCCCATCCAAAGGTATAATGGGTAGGCAATTTGAAGGAAATCGGGCATGATGACCCATGATGGGACGAGCAAAGGGTAAAATATTATTCCAATTAATAGGATGATGGCACTGGCTAGAATTATTTTTTTTGTTTTTCTCAACCCTAAATTTATTGCAAGGGTATTACTCTGAAATACAGCATCACCTTTCTCATCCTCCAAATCCTTGATAACTTCTCTAATAAAGGTACACAAGGCCGCAAACGTTGCATAAGCGAGTATTTTAACAGTAAATAATTCATTGATATATGCTTTGCAAATCCATACACTCAGGGTACTTAAAAGGGCAATAACCAAATTGCCAATTAGAAATTGTTTTTTAAAGGCTGCCGAATAAACATAGAGTAGGAGGGCGCAAACTAATGCAATGATGAAGGTATGTAAATTGACTAACCAAGCGCATCCCAATCCAATACTAGTAAGCGTTACATGGATGATGATGGCCCATCTACGCGGTAATTTATTGCCAATAATCACTTTAGCTGGCTTATTGATGAGATCAATTTTTACATCAAAATAATCGTTTATTACATAGCCGGCAGCTGCAATCAATAAGGTAGAAAGCAATAGGTATATAGTTTTCGCAGTATTGAAGAAGAGGTAATTATAATCGCCCGCCTCAATTAGAATAAGGCATTGAAGCAAAGCAATTAGAAACAGGTTCTTGGGACGGAAAATGAAAAGCATAACTAATATTTCCTTGAATCCATCAAATTGTTACTTGGCGATATAAGTAAAGAACTCGGTGCGACATTTGTCATCGTCTTTAAATTTTCCACTGAATTCAGAGGTTATGGTACTGCTTTGAATATCACGTATACCTCTCGATGAAACGCAATGATGGTGTGCATCAATAACAACGGCGATATCTTCTGTTTGAAGGGCTTCTTTCAGCTCTTTCAATATTTGCAAGGTCATTCGTTCTTGAACTTGAGGGCGTGCTGCAACGTATTGAACGATACGATTTATCTTAGAAAGTCCAATTACATGGCCATTGGCAATATAGGCCACATGAGCCACACCCCAAATGGGTACAAAGTGATGCTCACAATTGCTGTAGAAAGTAATATTTTTCTCCACCAGCATCTGACCGTAGTTATACTTATTCTCAAACAGTTTCGACTCGGGTTTGAAACGTGGATTGAGGCCGCGAAAAATTTCTGTAACGTACATTTTAGCAACCCTTCCCGGAGTTCCTTGAAGGCTATCATCATTGAGGTCGAGCCCAAGGATAATCATGATTTCACGAAAATGTTTTTCTATGAGTTGTATTTTAAGGTCGTCTTCCATTAGGAAGGCATCCGATCGCATGGGCGTATCGGTATTGGTACTAATATGGTTATCTCCTATCTCTTCGGCACTTGGTTTCTTGTTATCCATGGTATTCAACGTAATTGTTTGGTGTTTCGTAAAGTGTAATATGAAGTTGATATTTTTGATCGAGTCGCTTTCTTAGGATATCCCAAATTACTACACTAATATTTTCGGCTGTAGGGTTCAGGTTTTTGAATTCTACGGTATCCAGATTCAGGTTCTTATGGTCGAAACGATCTTCTATTGCTTCTTTTATAATTTCTTTTAGTATTTTCAAGTCGAACAAATAGCCAGTTTCTGGGTCGACGGTGCCAGTGAGTTTTACAATCAACTCATAATTATGCCCATGGTAATTGGGGTTATTGCAAACTCCAAATACCTCAAGGTTCTTTTCCGAAGTCCAGGTGGGGTTATTTAAGCGGTGGGCTGCATTAAAGTGTGCCTTTCGGCAAACGCTGACAATCATTGTATGGTTAGTTGAAATACAAAGAAAGGGATTTAAGTTTTAATTAAGCGTTATTATTTGTGATTGGTGGTTCTGTAATCTATTATACTAGTTGTTTAAGATTCCCCGATAATCCATTATATTCGCATGGTATATGAAATATTTATTTTATTTAGTGCTTTGCGGAGCCTTGGTTTTGAATAGCTCTTGCGGGGGCGGAAGTCGATCGAAAATGGTTGAGAATATTAACCTAATGGAGAAAAATGGGGATGAGTACAATGCTCAGCATATTGACAGTTTAACCCATTTATACGAGAAATTTGTAAATGATTTTCCAAAAGACTCTTTGGCTTCAAAGTATTTGTTCAATGCTGCCAATTATAATAGTGCGCAAGCTGGCAATGGTGATGCTAAATATTTGGAGATTGCAATTCAGGAATATCAAAAAGTGATTAGCAATTATGCTGAGAGTAAAGAAGCAGCAACTTCGCTATTCCGATTGGGCTACATCTATGATAACGATAAAGGCGATACTGCCAAAGCTCGTGAATACTATATGAAGTATCTAGAGAAATACCCTATTGGTGAATATGCCAATGATGTACGCATCATCAACAGTAAATATTTGGGTAAAACTCCGGAAGAGATTTTTGAGTCGATGCAGAAAGAAGGGAAGATTGATACCAGTATTCACGTAAACGCAACGGTCAAATAAAACATTCAAGATTTGAAGAAAAGCAGACCATCGGCCATTGCCATATTTAAATATAAATATCGCCAACCGGTGCTATCTGTGCTGCGTTTCCTTATTTTTCTTGTTTCCATTTTAAGTATTGGAACCTTTGTTTATTATCATGGTTTCACACATACTGCGGAAGAAAAAGTTTGGCTTCGAAATATTAACCGAGCCGTTTTTCTATTTTTCATCTTCAATTATACTGTGCGTTTATTTTTTAGTCAGTGGAGAACTGAGTTCATCAATTCTACTTGGGTAGAAGCCATCTTACTAAGTATTTTACTATATGATATTGTGAATGAATGGCTCTTCGGGTTTACCATATTGGAAAAGGTTTTCGAAGTATTTAATTTGCCACATCTTACCAGCTTTTATACTGCCCTCATTCAACTATACTTACTTTTTTTGGTTGCAAAGGAATTTATCAAAGGCATTAGTCGTAATTTTAGTACTGTGAAATTGCGCCCTGCTACCTTATTTATCACTGCGTATTTAATGATGATTGTCATTGGAAGTGTATTACTGATGTTGCCAGGAATGAATCATACAGGTCAGCAATTAAATTATTTGGATGCCTTATTTACCAGCGTGAGTGCGAGTTGTGTGTGTGGCTTGCAAGTGCAGGATATTGCTACTTTTTTCAATACGAAAGGACAACTTATTATTTTAGCTTTAATACAACTAGGCGGAATAGGAATTATTTCGTTTGCAACTTTTTTTGCATCCTTTATTCGCAAAGGCATGAGCTTAAAGCATCAATCGGTACTTAAAACGGTATTCGATAGTGAAAGTGTAGAAGGATCTTCGTTTCAGTGGAAACAGGTGATTTTTGTAACCGCCGTTATTGAGTTTGTTGCTGCCATCATGCTTTATATATTATGGCAGAAAAACACCTGGACATCGGAAGCACAGCATATTTACTATTCGGTTTTTCATGCTATTAGTGGATTTTGCAATGCTAGTTTCAGTTTGTTTCCTGGTAATTTTCAGAATGAGGCGGTGAGTCATTTGTATATTTTACATTTAGGAATGGCCGCAGTTGTTTTCTTTGGGGCATTGGGTTTTCCTGCCATTCGTGATATATTCTCTATCAAAAATTTAAGAATGCGTGCTACATTACCTTGGAAGAAATGGAAAATTTCAACTCAAATAGCTTTGAATACTTCCTTAGGACTTCTGGTAGCAGGTAGTTTGGTTTTTTACTTTTCGGAAGAGAATAATTTACTAAGAAATCAAAACGGAATGGAAGGCATTATCACTTCATTATTTCAAATTACCAATGCGCGTACGGGAGGCTTTTCAACTGTTGATTTGGCCCATGCGAGTTATCCATCGCTAATGGTAATTTGTGTGATTATGTTTATTGGAGCATCGTCTGGAAGTACGGGAGGTGGAATTAAAACATCCTCATTTGCAGTGATCATTAATACGGTATTTGCTGGTTTGCGAAATAGAAAGACCATCTCAATTGCACAAAGAAATATTAGTCAGCAACTTATTTTAAAGGCATTCAGTATTTATTTCATTGCCTCATTAGTAATTTTCTTAAGTGTTTTATTATTACAGATACTCGAGCCCATGACTCCTTTTTTTAGTTTGCTCTTTGAAGATGTTTCTGCTTTTAGTAATGTAGGTTTTAGTTTAGGAATTACGGCTTCCCTAACTATTGCATCAAAAATTACCTTGATGCTGAATATGTTTATAGGTAGGGTAGGTATTCTATCCATTGCCTATGCTTTGAGTGTAAAGCGTGATGAAGTAAATATTACTTATCCGGATACCCACTTGATGATAGGATAGCAATTATAATTGTCAAAACTTCTTGTGATACCTTGAAAATTAATGATTTGCATCATCAATCTCCCCATGAAGCATTTTATTAGTTAATTTTGTAACGTGAAATGAAGATGGCTTGAATCTTCCTGTCAAATAAAAAAATTATTCTATATTGTAACCCTAAATTAACCATCCTATGAGCCATAAAATTGAACATATCTTGGTCCCTGTCGATTTCTCAGAGACCTCGGAATTTGCGATCTACACTGCTGCCGCCATGGCCATGTTATTAAAAGCCGAATTGTATTTTATCCATGTCATGGAATCCAATGAATATTATTTTTCTGTATTGCCTGAAGCAAAATCGGTAATGCCTCCAGTTGGAGATATTAAAGCCGAGGCAGAAAAGAAGATGTTAGATTTACAACACAAAATAAAAGCCTATTCAGGAATCAATGCTACGCTGTTTACCACTTCAGGTAATATAGAAAGCGAAATTCGTGCCTATGCCAAGACCAATGCTATCGACCTTATTGTGATGGGTACCCATGGCATTTCAGGATATCAGGAAGTATTTATTGGAAGTAACGCACAACGCTTGGTTACACTATCAGAAATTCCAGTACTTACCTTGAAGAAGGAAAAAGATATCTTAGGGTTTAAGAATATTTTATTGCCATTTGACAATGACTTACATAGCCGTGAAAAAGTAAATATAGCCATTAAAATAGCTGATTTATATAGCGCCAATATTCATATCCTTGGTGTACTTGATAGCTCAGATCCTTCTGATATCAATAAGTTTAAGATTAAATTAAAAAATGTAGAGGACTTGATGCACGAGCATACTTTGCCTGTAAAAACCACGCTTATCAAGGGTGATAATACTGCCAAAGCTGCTTTAGAATATGCAGAAGCCAATAACTGTGATTTGATGGTAATTAATACAGGACATGAATCTCGCATTACAGGAATTTTCCTCGGGGCTTTTGCGCAACAAATGGTGAATCATGCCAATATCCCGGTATTAAGTATTAAACCTACTGAGGGAACCTATTCTTCAGGGGGGACAGGATCTGGAGTATAAGTCACCCTTAATATAAAATCAAAAGCCAATTACCGTATTGACATTTCAATATTGTAATTGGCTTTTTTATTAAAGTTATTTTTGAATTAACGAATTCCGTCTACAAAATACATGTCAATAAAGCCTTTGTGTTTGGCTTCGATTTTACCTCTTGAAGTGAATATAAATTTATCTGATGTAAGCTGATAAGTTGCTTCACTCACATTGATTTTTCCTGCACTACTGCTGCTTTCCATGCGACTTGCAGTGTTCACTGTGTCGCCCCAAATATCATAGGCAAATTTTTTCACACCTACAATGCCCGCAACTACAGCGCCCGAGTGAATTCCAATGCGTAACTGAAATTTCCCGTTGCTTTTATCCATGTATTGCTGTAACTCAAGTGCTGCATTGATTACCTTTTCTGCATGGTTTCTTGTTTCATTAGGCAACCCACATACAGCGAGATAGGCATCACCGATGGTTTTTATTTTTTCGAGTCCATGCTTTTCAATGATTGCATCAAAAGCTGTAAAGTTTCGGTTGATTTCTTTAACAAGTTCTGTGGGGCTCATCTGCTCGCTAATACCAGTGAAGTTTACAAAATCGGTGAATAATACAGTTACGTGATTGTATTGCTTTGCTTCAGATGCCCCAGTTCTTTTCAATTCATTGGCAACTTCTGATGGAAGAATATTTAAAAGCAGGGCTTCCGTTTTGCGTTTCTCCTTGCGGGTTTTAACTAAACCCATGAAAATCGCTCCTGCCAATAACAGAAATAAAATAGTTCCGGCGATAAAGAAATTTCTTTCTACGAGCTTCGTTTTGTTCTGTACGTTAAGCAATACAATTTCACTTTCCTTCTTTTCAGTTTCATATTTTGTTTGCATCTCCGCAATTTTTTTCACTTTCTCATTATTAATCAAACTATCGCTGAGCGCCGAAAAACTAACTTGATTTGAATATGCTTCAAAATAGGATCCTTTTAATGCATGGGCTCTTGCCAGTCGCTCATAACATTCGGCAGTGGTATTTAAAATGCCTACCGAACGCGAGAGAGGTAGGGCTAAATTGAGTAAATAAATGGCACTATCAGGTTTCTTTAGCTTGATATAGACTTCCGATAAATTAGAATACCCTCTGGAAAGTTCGTCGTTAAGTCCTTCACGAATACAGTTCTCGATTCCTTGCTTAAAATAAATGATGGCTCGGGCATTGTCATTTAAATTTTGATAGCAGAGTGCCAAATTATTTAGGTTTTGTGAATAAGAAATGATATCACCAGTTGCCTTAGCCGCCGAATCACAAATCAAATAATAGGATAATGCTTTTTTGAAATTATTTGTTTTGAAATAATAATTTGCCAAGCCATCGCTTGCCAAGAGCACGCCTTCTAAATAGTTCATTGCAATAGAGAGCTTGGCAGCATTCTCATAACTCTCTACTGCTTTTTGATTCTCTCCATATTCATTACTTAAATTGCCGAGCATCACATAAGTTTGCACCATGTTGACCGAATCCTTTGCTGCTTTATTGAATCGTAAAGCTTCGTATAATGAATAGAAGGCTGAATCGCGTTTCCCTTTGGAATCATATATATAGCTGAGGAGAATACAGGCACCAGATGCTCCTTTGAAATCGTTTAACTTCACTCTTATGGCGAGCGCTCTTTGAATGATTTGTAATGAAGTATCTAACCTGCCGTTGGTGTATAAAATTGAACCAATTCGAATCAAGGCGCCTCCGATACCCTTTTCAAAATGTATTTGCTCGGAGAGTTTGTATGCATCCTGAGCCAAAGCATAAGAGGAGTCCTGATTCGTACGTTGAAGTTTGGTAGATGTAGAAAGTAATTCCTTAATCTTCAGTGTGTCGGTTTGTCCATTTTCTTGTGCCCTTATCAATTGAACATGAAATAGCGAAAAACTTAAAATTATAAGTTTCAAAAAAATCGATTTGCAATGAATTATGAGCACGATTTTACTTATAATGACAGATAGATAATTGGGGTTAATGGTCCATTTATATAGCCACTTGAACCTAAAACAGCATAGGCAGCATAAGCACTTTGATATTGGAATGCTATAGAAGGGTAGGCTCCGATGGCAACTACAGGATGGTCGGCACCTGGTTGTGTTGAACCTAAGGGCAGGGCAGCAAAAGTGCCTTGCAAATTTGTAGTTAAACCTGGTCCAGTTGATAAGGTTTGAGATGTAACAATAAGTTGATTAGAAAATCCTTTATTCACCGTATTTACTAAAATCACCACAAAGTATGAGCCGGGTACTGTTGAACTTTGATAGTTAAGTACTGAACAAGTATATGGTATTGCTCTCTCAATAAATTCAACAATAGGTGGTTTAATATGATTAGGATTTCCAGTAATTGTGTTTTTACTGGCCGAATTATCTGTAATTATTACAGAAGTAGTAGTTTTTGCTATGCTCTGATCGGTATACACAGGAAGCATAAAAGTAGTATTTGAACCTGATAGTTTAGTAAGATCTCCATTATAGGTGTAATTCAAATTTACGTCTCCTTCGGTGGGAGGAACAATACTTAACAATTGTGGATTAAAGCTTGATGGTAAATCGACCAAACATAAATAAAAATGAGTTGATTGATTTGCTTCAGGGCTAATTTGCACCCCTCTTAAAAATGCACTGATTGCTGCCATGATATTATTAAAATTAGAATGTTTGAGAGTTAAATTTATAAATCTTAAAAAATAACAACAGGAATCGTTGCTGGTGGTGGATTAGGATTCCAGTTGAGCGGAGTCACAGGTGCATTGGGCACAGAACCACATTGCACTGCAGTTAGATTAAGTCCTGAATTTGCACAAGCTCCTACTGCTGCAATTGGTCCATTATATGGATGACTTGATGTTGGGCTGCTAAAACTCGCAACAATAGTATATCCTGTGGAATTTGAAGCACTAGTAATAATTAATGGATTAATTGCTTGAAACTGATAGCTATTCACCATTACCACCACAAACTGTTTAGTAGTATTCGATGTAGCGCTTTGAAGTGTAACACTACTGCACATATAAGGTGTAAGTGCAGGGTTTTTTATTGCGTTATCAATTACCTCAACAATAGGTGGATGACGATAATAAGGGTCGCCTGTACTTAGAACGATTTTTCCAGTTGAATCTTTTAATACAACAAATAAATTTTGAGCACCTTCGGTTAAATCGGGTGCGTCAATTTTTTGATTAAAATAAACTGGGAAATAAGCAGTAGTAGATGGTTTGCCTTCGATGGGGGCAATCAGCTTTGAAGCATCTCCAGTGTAGTGGTAGTTTAAAGTGTTTCCTGTTTCATCTGGGTTAGTAATAACAAAACTTCCATCAAGCGCTGATGACAAATCGAGATCGATAAGCATCAGATAATAATTGAAGGATTGGTTCCCACTTGGGCGAAGAAGTGCACCGCGAAGGTTGTAAGGATTTTTTGAATCAGTTGCCATGACTTTTTTTAATTAGATTGTTTTGTCAAATATAGGACATATATTGAGTTAGCAAAATAATTTAAGGCATGTAAACATGAATCGCTTAAATAGTTTTAGAGAATGAAGTAAAAGTTATACTTCAATATTGCTCAGGGTGAAAAGTTGATTTTTAGAGCATCATTTATTGATTTGCACCTGTTTAATTAGTTCAGTTTAGGTACAAGCAAAGGTTGATTTCGAAGACTATAATAAATCAATAATTTCGATCGTTGTCGATTCTTACAAAAGTGTGGAGTAGTCTAATATTAGAGATCGTTAAATATAGATAATAACCCTATTGAACTCTTTAGAAATGACTTACGAATTCCTTAATTGCTTGCCAATAAGGTTTTTGGTGCCAAGGCTTCCTGTTCTAACTGAATGGCCTTCCATAACTGATACCCACCCGATAGGTTCAACACCTTCTTGTAATCACTTTGTGTTAAGGTACGTTGTGCTAAATAACCTCTCAGTCCACCCAAACAATAAATAAAAATATTTTTGTCTTTAGGAATTTCAATCATTCTGTTTCTTAAATCGTCGATGGGGATATTGATGGCGTTATCGATATGTCCTGCTTCAAATTCCTCCTTTGATCTAACGTCCAGTAAAATATCTTCTTCTTTTATTAAGTCCCACTGATTGTAATAGAACAATTTTAATTTTCGAGTAAGAATATTTTCAGCAACGAACCCTGCCATATTCACAGGGTCTTTGGCTGAAGAATAGGGTGGGGCATAAGCATGTTCAAATTCCACTAATTCTTCAATTGATTCCTGACGTTGTATAACCGAGGAGAGAATATCAATTCTTTTATCTACCCCTTCAAAGCCGGCGATTTGCGCACTAAGCAAGGTGCCATCGGGAGCAAATGCTATTTGAATACTCATCTGTTTCGCACCAGGATAATAGCCAGCATGCGATCCATTATGTGTGGTTGAAACATGATGAGGAATTCCTGCTCTCAATAAGTTTTTAGAAGCCATACCTGAAGTAGCAACCGTCATATCGAATACTTTTACGATGGCGGTATTGATGGCACCATGATAGACTGTTTTATTTCCCATGACGATATTATTAGCACAGATACGACCTTGTTTATTGGCTGGCCCTGCGAGATAGGTATTCATGGATAGTCCTGTTATGGCATTCTTAAATTCGATGGCATCACCAACGGCATAAATATCAGGATTGGATGTCTGCAAGTATTCATTTACCCAGATTCCACGGGCGTCTCCAAGCTTAAGGCCTGCAGCAGCAGCGAGTCGTGTATCTGGTTTTACTCCGATAGATAGGATGACGATATCGGCATCAACAGGTGCACCTTCTTTTAAAATTACCTGAACTCCGGAAGCGGTCTTTTCGAAAGCAGTGACTGCATTATTCAATAATAAATTTACGCCCTTCGAACGAATATGTTGTTGCACGATGGCAGCGACAGGATAGTCGAGTGGTGCTAATATTTGATTTCCCATCTCCACAATGCTCACTTCTAAACCAAGGTCGTGAAGGTTTTCGGCCATCTCCAATCCAATGAATCCAGCACCAATTACAACGGCTTTCTTTACTACTTTTTGTTGAACAAAACTTTTGATATAATCGGTATCGTTTACATTACGAAGGGTGAAAATGCCTTCGCTGGTAATTCCTGGAAGCGGCGGACGAATTGGCTCTGCACCAGGTGAGAGTACTAGTTTATCATAGGTCTCTTCGTAAGTTTCTCCAGTATTTTGATTATGTGCTGTGATTGTTTTCGCTTCAGGATTGATAGCTGTCACTTCGGTAAGTGTTCTTACATCAATATTGAAACGCTGATTAAATGCTGCTGCTGTTTGAACAAATAATGCATTTCTATCTTTTATAACATCGCCTATATAATAGGGTAGTCCACAATTGGCGTATGATATATATGCTCCTTTTTCGAAGATGATGATATCGGCTTTTTCATCTAGGCGACGTAAGCGTGCTGCAGTGCTTGCTCCACCTGCAACAGCTCCAACTATAATATATTTCATGAATGAGATTTGGTTCGTTAATGTGTGCGCAAAATTAAGCCAGATAAGGTGCCTGAACGGTAACCTAGGTTACATAGTGCGTGGCTTTAGGATTCTTAACAACCTGCTTTTAAAAAAATCAGGTAAAAAAAAAGGCTGATTTTTCATCAGCCTTTTTAGGAATATTATTTATTAGGTTGTGGCGTTAGGCGCAGGTAAGGTTTTATTTTGGTATACCCTTTTGGAAACATCGCAGGTATTTGTTCATCTGTAATTGAAGGTGCTATTACTACATCCTCTCCATCTTTCCAATTAGCAGGAGTTGCTACTTTATAGTTGGCAGTTAATTGCAAAGAGTCGATTACACGAAGTAGTTCTTCGAAATTTCTACCTGTAGATGCCGGATACACGATGATTAGTTTTACCTTCTTATCCGAGCCAATAATGAAAACCGAACGAACGGTCATTTTATCATCGGCATTGGGATGAATCATATCATAGAGCATAGATACTTTGCGATCTTCATCGGCAATGATTGGAAAATTCACAGTGGTATGTTGTGTTTCATTGATGTCTTTGATCCAATCGGCATGCGATACCAACCCATCCACACTGAGTGCAATCACTTTCACATCACGTTTTTCGAAGGCTGTCTTGTATTTTGCTACTGTACCCAATTCGGTGGTGCATACCGGTGTATAATCGGCAGGGTGAGAGAATAAAATCCCCCAGCTATTTCCAAGCCATTCGTGAAAATGAATTTCACCCATAGAAGTTTGTGCTGTGAAATCAGGAGCAATATCTCCAAGTCTGATGCTTGACATTTTTATCTAATTTATGATTAAGTTATTAAATTTCTTACTCGTAAGGCTTTTCAGTATCGCCCCTGTTCGGAGTTGGTCTTCGGAATTAACAGTTACAAATTTTCATTTAAAATCAATAATAAATCGTTTGGAAATTTTCGACTTGAAATAAAATTTGAATTTGTTTTAAATCACAAAACTCAAGCTAAAATAAAAGGCTTATAAGCTCACCAGGCCGGGCATTTCCAAGTTTTCCTGAACATCCTTTGTATAATCAATTTCAGGGAATCCAAATCCGAAGAGTTTTAAAAATTCACTCTTATAACCTGGAAGGTCGCCCAATGCAGGAAGTGTTTCGGTAGTTGCTTGAGGCCAAAGTGTTGCAATATCGTCTTGCACATCGGTGCGCATTTCCCAATCGTCTACACGTATTCTACCTTTTTCATCAGTATCGATTTTATTTCCTGTAAATAATCTTTCACTATACAAGCGTTGAATTTGTTCGATACAGCCTTCGTGAATTTGTTTTTCTTTCATCACTTTATACAATAAAGAAATATATAAAGGAATTACTGGAATGGCTGAACTAGCTTGGGTTACCAAGGCTTTATTTACCGAAACAAAAGCTTGACCATGAATGGCTTTCATCTTATCCGCAATGCTAAATGCGGTAGCTTCCAAATGATCCTTAGCACGACCTATGGTACCTTTACGATACACAGCTTCGGTTAGCGATGGGCCAATATAAGAATACGCCACGGTCATTGCATTTTCAGAAAGTGCTCCAGCATTCATCAGGGCATCCATCCAAAGCGACCAGTCATCGCCACCCATTACCGCAACGGTATTGGCAATATC
This sequence comes from uncultured Bacteroidota bacterium, assembly GCA_903910445.1. Taxonomy (GTDB): domain Bacteria; phylum Bacteroidota; class Bacteroidia; order UKL13-3; family UKL13-3; genus CAINMV01. The sequence goes on along the minus strand of CAIVZR010000104.1, from coordinate 2,987 downwards.
TTCTTCATTGCATGGTTCGATAGTGATTTCAGAAACAACGCCTGTATGGAAGTCGACAGTTTTATTTGTGTATGGCTGTCCAATAGGCTTCAATACCGAACGATGTAAAATGCCTGTCTCCGGATTCATACGAACGGGCGAGGCAAGACTATAAATCACCAAATCAACAGTGCCTAAATCAGCCTTGATTAATTCAATTGTCTTCGCTTTTACTTCTCTTGAAAAGGCATCGCCATTGATACTCTTAGCATATAGTCCTGCTTTGGCTGCTTCCTTTTGAAATGCCACACTATTGTACCATCCTGGTGAAGCGGGCTTTCCTTCTTGTGGGGGTTTTTCGAAAAACACACCAATGGTTGATGCACCTGAGCCAAAGGCGGAAGAGATGCGAGAAGCCATACCGAATCCGGTAGAAGCTCCAATAACGAGTACTTTCTTAGCCCCATTTATATTGCCTTTCGACTTTACATATTCAATTTGATTTTGAATGTTTTTCTCACAACCTGCTGGATGTGAAGTAAGACAAATAAATCCGCGTATTTTAGGTTCTATAATCATTTTACAAAAAAGGAAATTATTTATGTTTGGTTAATGGCAATCATCTTCTTGATAATTACCATTTAACATATCGCGGGTAAAAATACTAAAGTTTAGGGAAATGAGATATGGTAGGGTATTCCAAAGTGTATTTAATTGAAAGATTAGATTGATTTTTGATAATAATTCGAACAATGCGATTTTATTATATCAAATCATTTTTTCTTCAAGATAACTTCCCCCATATTTTTTAATGCAATTTGTTCAAAGATTGCCTTTAAATCGAGGTATTCTTCAGTACTAAATTGATGCCGATTTATATTTTGTCGATATACCAATCGGATGATGTCATTTTCTTTTACTATGATATAGGAAAGCGTAACACTATTATCAGGTAGTTTCAAATTAACAGAAGAGGGCAAACTGTCGATTTCGTATCCGACGGGAATATGATATTCGAATAAATATGTATAAGATATGGGATAGTTGAAATCAATTTGATATTTTCTTTCAGGCTGACTATAACGGGCTGTTTTTATTTGTTCATAAAGTAATGGATTAAAACGAATGGTATTGCCTTTCGTTACAGTTTGTTCAACAATGGTTGTAACAAGGGTGTCGGAGATGGAACCATAAGAATTTAACCCATCAATTGATGATTTTTCAATCGTTAACCCTGGGTTTTTTAATTCGATTCTTTTAAAATGATGAGATACACTTGAGGCACCAATTTCTTTTCTGACTTCAAAGGCAGCATATCCTGAAAAGTTACTTATGATGGTACCTTTTATTATACCCTTGTCATCGATATTCATAACATAACTTTTTGCAACTTTATATTTATCATTTGGAGCCAATGGCACCGAAGCACCATCACCATCTACAATAAGTCGCCCAAAGCCATTAATATCATCAGGGGGTAACATACTAAATGGGCAATAATTCGTTGCAGCATCAAGTAAAATGTTTGAATTATTTATCTCAGCCAAAACAATTATTGAACTGTATTCTGAAATTCCAGGTTGATACCTTATTTTATTTCCAAATTGTCTTCGATTAATTAATACGGGGTCAGCTTTAATTCCAGCAATTCGAAGCATATGTAAAAGTAGTGAATTGGCATTTGCTAAAGATCCAGTTCCTTTAACAATGATACTTTGCAGATCCTCTTCCAGGAATTGTTGATAATCATGTTTCCAATCAATTTTTACTTGTACATAATTATAAATTGCCAAGGCCTTTTCTTCATTTCCCCTATGATTTAAGCAGAGTTCATTTACTTTGTTCTGAATTATTTTGGAATCTTTAAGAGGTCCTCCGAAATATGTATCCTTAATCAAATGGGAATTAAGCTCCGCCCAGGTAGTAGAAAAGTCATTTACAAATTCACCTGGAAGTGACATAGATACAAGTTCGAATGAAATCGATTGCATATAATTTTCTTCGCAATCAATATCTGGCTCCGCGTGAAATGCGGGAATATCTTTCATCGCCAATACATATTCGGAGTTGGCTGCTCTAATATCGTAGTCTTGATTTGAGGTTCTAGCTCTGTCAAGTCCTGCAGGGTTTTCCGAAGCGAAATGAACAGTGAAGAGGGTACTTCCTGTAACCGTTGAATTAATTTCAAATGGCAGAAACCCAATAGCATGTCGACGGAAATCAAAATACTCTGGAATAACATAATGATATTGACTCCAAACAACTGGGTATTTACCCTCGAAATCCCATCCCATAAAATGGTAGAGAAGGTCTGAATTCATTGTATAGGAGAGCTCGATTATTGAACCATCACGAATATCAGGAAATGAAAATGACTTTAGATCGTAATCAAATTGTGTGTTGGTGTGCGTTTGCTCATTTATGACTTTTGATTTTTCGAGGTGACCATCCTCCATATTGAAAGTGGTTGCTTTAAATTCATTAATTACTTGGTTTAACAAGCCCGCTTTAAAAAGTTTGATTTTAAATTTACCAATCGAGGGGTCTGTGTTTTTGAATATTTTAATACGCAGATGTTGCTTAAATTGTATTTTAAATTGCCTCTCTGAGGTCAATATGATTTTTGCATCACCATAATCGAATAAAACCAATGCATTGGCACTGGTGTCTTTGTCGTAATTTTTCATTGCAAATTCCGAAGGTGTGATTGCTCCGAATTTTGGTTCGACCGGTACTTCTGTAAAACATTGAATTGTCAGAAATAGCGTGAGAAAAAGTAAATAAAATCTTAAACTGGGACAGTTAAGTTGGTAGATTTTTTTGTGGTTTTTATTCACTTTCATCATAATTTATTTATGACTCGAAAGCAGTAGTGTCCGGTAAAAATATATAAAAGTTCTTTGAAATTCTAGACAGATAAGAGTTATAGCCGAAAATATGACGGTGACGATTTGAATTGGATTCCATCCTTTTCGCGTATAATTCACGATGAATCAGGGTAAGTATGT
>CAIVZR010000103.1 GCA_903910445.1 uncultured Bacteroidota bacterium | reverse complement strand
CGGGTAGCCAAATTCGTGAAGTAGTGGTATTGGATTTGTCAGGACGTGTGGTAGCGCAAGTTTCGGGCAATAGCCAAAGTGAAATTACTATTGATCGCAGTGCATTAAATAACGGGATGTATCTTGTAAAAGTGACTACTGTAAATGGAAGTTCGGTACAACGTATTGTATTGAATTAATTTATCCATTTCATAAAATTAAAAGCGGAAGCATTGCTCTTCCGCTTTTTTTATGCGTGATGATTTTTGTTTGAGAATAAAGAGTGAGATTGGAGGAAGACAATGACGCCAGATCGCATTCAAACGTACCTACGGCACGTCAATACAGGGAAATCTATGTGCTACCCACCAAATGTCCATACAGGACATCAATACAAGGATAATGATAGTTCGAGAATCGTTAACCAATTCGAATTATCAATTTATTTTTCCATAATATTTATTCGGGAACAAATCCCCTAGCCGCCGTTGTTGTGTGTTGTGCGTCAGGATTTGCGGCAGGTTCACCAACAACTGGGCGTAATTAGAAGTTAAGTGATTGGTGAAATTTCGAATTCATCAATAGCTACACGATTGGCCCCTACAGGGCAAAATACAGAGGGGCGGAATTTTCTCTACCCACGATAAGCCCCTACAGGGCTGGAATACAATGGTAAATTAAGTTTGAATAATAATTTATACTGATGAAATGATTTTGTTCCGTAGGAACTTATCGTGGGTAGCAAAAGCAAATCTCTCACATCTCGGCTGTTCCGTAGGAACCAATCGTGTTGCGCATCCGAAGAGCTTTAATTTTCAAATTATAATTCGCTATTGTATTCATGTCCCAATAGGGACATTTGGTGGGGAGAAAGAAACAGTGTGAGTGCGGAGTTTGAGAGTGGAGAGAATACATCAGCTATAATCGAATTATCATTCCCCTTGTATTCATGTCCCATTAGGGACATTTGGTGGGTAGAATCGAGGTCCTTCCTGAATTGACGTGCCGTAGGTACGTTTGAATGTAATGTTTAATGAATATGAAATCATAATATTATAATTTAATCATGTATTCAAAAAAAACCATTCTATGTTCGCCGCAGTTGGTGTTGCGTGCATGCCTTTGCGTATGCCTCACCAACGGCCTAAAAAAATAATTTCAATGTTTTGTCTTTTAACGGGTCGCCCTTCTAGGGCTTAATACAAGAACAAATTCTAATTTTAATTTTTTCTAAATGCGTGGTAATTTAATTTCATACGTGTAAAAAATCCGATAAAATCGGATACATTCTATCGGTTTCATTTTATTAAGACCCAGCGGGTCGTCCCGTTAATAGCACACATTCAATATCCATATTTTAGCCCCAGCGGGGCGTCCCGTTAATAAATTTTATTCCAGAAAATAATCTACGCCCAGTTGTTGGTGACCTAACGCATATGCTGCCGCACAACACGCAACAACGGCGGCAAGGGGGTTGGTACAGAAATCGATGCCACCCATTCACATTCAGCACACCAAATTTATTTCATTGTTTTAAATTAACTTCGCGTCATGGAATTGCCAGTACTCTTGGACGAATTTAAGCACGGAAATGTGCGTGCTTTAGCGCGTTGCATCAGCTTCGTAGAGAATGAAGTTCCAGGATACGACATCCTCCTTACCCAATTACAACCAGCCAAACTCGCCCCTGTTATTGGTTTTACTGGCGCTCCTGGAGCTGGCAAAAGCAGTTTGGTAAATGCCCTCACAGCTCATTGGGTGAAACATCAAAAGAAGCTTGCCATCATCGCGGTGGATCCAACGAGTCCTTTCAATTTTGGTTCCCTCCTCGGCGATCGTATTCGCATGCTGGAGCATTTCAATAGCGATCAGGTATTTATTCGCAGCATGGCCACCCGGGGCTCTCTGGGCGGCTTGTGTAGTAAAATTATAGAAGTGGTACAAGTGCTCCAATGCTTTGGCTTCGATTATATTTTAATTGAAACAGTGGGCGTTGGACAGAGTGAAGTAGAGATTGCCGGCGTGGCCGATACCTCTGTGGTGGTAATAGTGCCTGAATCGGGTGATGAAGTGCAAACACTCAAAAGTGGGGTGATGGAAATAGCCGATGTATTTGCCGTAAACAAAAGCGATCGAGAAGGCGCCGATAAGATGGCCATCAACCTAAAGAAATTAGTACACGATAAACCTGAAGGCTGGCAAACACCGGTGGTGAATACCATTGCCACTGCCAACGAAGGAATGGAAGAACTGGTAACTGCCATCGAAGCCCATACTGCCTTTGCACATTCGAACGAACGACGTGCTATTTTATTGGCGGAGAAAGCCATTATGCTTATTCAACAAGAAAAGGTAAAACATTTCCATCGCAAAAAAATGGAAGAAGAAATTCTCACCTTATTGAATCAGCATCATTTTAATTTATATGTATATGTACGCAGCAAGCTTTTATTATAAGCAGTTGTGATTTTAATTTTCCAATAATGAATATTTCCATACTCTCTGCATCTCCCCTCAGCAATAGCAATACCATGCGTTTTTGCAAGATGCTTAAAAATAAACTCGCCGCTCAAGGTCACCATATTGATATTATCGATTTCGAAAAATATGATATTCCTTTTTTAAATCAGGCCGAGGTGCATCCCGATAGACTCACCCCCTTTCAATCGGAATTGGTGAGGAGCGTTACCGATGCCACCCTGGTATTTGTGTGCTCGCCCGAATACAACTGGCTGCCCAGTGCCGAATTGGTAAATATGTTTCATCAACTGGGAGGCAAGCCCTTTCGCAGTTTCTTTAATAATAAAGTATTTGCTGTAGCCGGAATTAGCAATGGCAAAGGTGGTAAGATGCCGTGCATACAAATTAATTATGTATTGAATAAGCTCATCAATTTTTTAGATTGTGATTCGATTGTTTCTTCAAGAAATTTTGAATCACATTTCACGCATAAGGAATTGAATGAGGATGGAAGCATTGTAGGCAATGAGATGTATGAGAAAGGGATTGATGGATTTATCAATTTCGCATTGCGTACGGCAGATCGCTGGCATAAATAAAAACCATTTTCAATAAATGACCCAAGAAGAAGCATTCAATAAATTACTGAAGTACTGCACCTATCAGGAACGTTGTCATGAAGAGGTGCGAAGCAAACTCCTGAGCCTGAAAGTATATGGCAACGACCTCGAGCAGGTGATGTCGCGACTCATTGAACATCATTTCCTGAACGAAGAGCGATACGCTAAAACCTATGCTGGAAGCAAGTTTCGACAAATGCAATGGGGCAGAATAAAAATTACACTACAATTAAAATTTCGTAAAGTTTCTGAGTATTGTATTCGGGAGGCGATGAAAGAAATTGATCAGGACGATTATATCAAGACCTTAAGACAACTCATCGAAAAAAGAAAACAACAAGTGAAAGGCGATAGAAATGCGATTCAGAAAACCGCGCAACACTTGATTGGCAAGGGCTATGAGCCCGATTTGGTATGGAAAGAATTGAAGTGGGAAGAATAATCTCCCCACCCATTCCCTCTTTTAATTCCCTACTTTAGGCGTTGGTAATTTAATCTGAACAGGCGTTCTTATACCGCCACCCCCGGCAGGCATAGGAATATTTATACCGGAACGAATGGTAGGCTGGTTGCGGTATCCAGGGCCTGAATAGGAATCCATCTCGCTCAAGCAAAACAGAAATCCGATATGAATACTTAACTGTTGCGGTTGTACCACTTTATAACTCAGGCTGTATTTACCAGAGTACATATCATAGTTGGCATTTTGCACATTGGCCATTTTCATGAAGTCGGCATCATGATACATGCCACGTATATCGAGTGAAATTCCTTCGGCGAAATGGTAACGCACACCGGCACCACCGCCCCATTGCCACATACTTTGCGACCATATAGTCTTAGATGTATTTTCGAATCCATCAATCGGTTTTTTACTTTGTATTTCTTGTGAGATGAAAACACCTCTCCAGCCAGTGAATCCGATGGCATAGAATTTTAGATTGCCAGTACCCAATTCCACTTTCGCCATCAAATTAAAATCGGCGTGTACATTTTGCAAGAAGGTAACCCCAGGGTCGCTGGCAGGCGTACTGAGTGTAATATCGGTCTTCTTACTTTTTCCATTCCAAGCCACGCTGGTGCCCACCCCTAAGAACAATCCATAATATTTTCCTGATGTAAAGTTTTTGGTATAGGCTTCTAAATCGATACCGCCCCCTGGTTTTTGTCCGGTACCCGCAAAATTGGAAGAAGGTTGTAAAAACACATAGTGAATACCCAAGGTAGCACAATCGTAGTGGTCGCTGCGAGAGCTATGGTAAAGCACTTGAGAAGGCTTGAACGAATTTTTGATTTTTGGTTTTTTCGATTTCAATTTCATCGAAGGAGAATTCAAAGTATATGCAATTACTTTATAGGTTGCCACTGCGGTAGTTGCCGCGATTATTTTCTCTGGTGCTTTGGTAACGGTGGTGTGTGAAGAAGCTGCTATTGCAGGCGCGGCAGGGGTTGTATTAACAGCGCTTGCAGATTTCTTAACCACTGGAGGAACATTAGCATGAGAATAATGAATTGTTGTATTAGAAGAAGCAGTGTTAGCGTTTGTGTTCGTTGTATTCTGTTTAACACGCGATGAAGTAGGTGTATAATTTACCAAATTAATGAGCGTATTATTATCAGTAATGATTTGTGATGATGCGGGTTGAATAGGCAAGATGCGAGTATTGGCTTGAAGCAAGAAAGCCGCAGTAACAGATGCAGTAAAGAGGAACATCGTGAGCAGTATATTAATTGTTTTTTTATTTAGATAGGCTAGCCAAAATTTAGGTTTGACAGCATCGGCCGTCAGCTTTTGCTGCATGTGTAACCAGGCCCCTTCATCAAAAGGCTCCTGATGCGAATTCAATCCGCTTCTAAACACATCATCGAGGTTTATTTGCTTGCTCATGGTTGTTGTAATTATAATTCTGTTTTCTGTATCAATTGTTTTAATATTTTTCGTGCTTCGCTCAGGTGCCATTTGGAGGTACCCACGGCGATATTCAGTTCCTTAGCAATTTCTTCATGTTTGTATCCATCCATCACATACATATTAAAAACGGTGCGGGATGCGATGGGTAGTTTCTCTAACAATTTGAGCAAATCCTGGGCATATAATTTCTGCACCGAGCTCTCCTCTACCGACACCTCATAGGCTTCAAACACCGTTTGTTTATTGTAGGTGGCGTTTTGTTTTATATAATCGAGTACACTATGGTAAACGATGCGTTTCATCCAGCCTTCGAAGGAGCCTTTCTGACCGTAACTTTTCAGGTTTTTGAATACCTTCATGAAAGCGATATTGAGCACTTCGAGGGCATTATCGCGGTGACTCAGGTAGCGCATGCAGATGGCCATCATGGTGCCATAGTGCTTCTTGTAAAGGGCGGCTTGGGCCAACGGTTTATTATCTAGGCAACCTTCAATCAGGGCGGCATCAGCGGCACTTAAGTGCACCGGTGAGGTATCTTCGTGAGGTAATCCTGATAATGCGGTGGTGATGCTGAGCATGGCCAAATTTTTGCCGTTTAAGTACAAGACGAAAATAAGTAGAAACGGGTTGGTAATGCGTTAAAGTTTTTTAATTGGGGTGACAGAAGACGGAAGACATAAGACACAAGACGGGGTTTCCTTATAACGAAACTTTTACTAACTTTGTTTTAATAATAATTTATTGATAAAAACGCAGTCTAATGCCGGATAAAGAAATTCAAAAGGCTGAAAATATTCGGATTCAATATTTAAATAATAAACAAGCATAAAAAATGAAAACATATACCTTAGAACAAGTACAAGATAAATTAATTGGTAAAATTGGCAACTCAAAAAGAGATCAATTTGAGTACGAACTTCAATTAGACCTTATAGGAAAGGCCATAAAACAAACACGGCAAGAACGCCATTTAACTCAGGAAGAGCTTGGCAAACTCATTGGAGTACAGAAGTCACAAATATCCCGTCTTGAAAACAATGCCGGCAATATTTCACTTGATACCTTATTAAGAATTTTCAATGCATTAAAAGCAAAAGTCAGATTCCAGGTTGAGTTATCCAAAGTGAAGGTTACTGTTGGAAAATAAAAAATAGCATTAATATCATTCGCTACGTTTTGTAATATTGCAATAATATAAATTTATTGAATCTTATGAAATGGACAACGAAGCTCATTAAAGAGGGCGACCAAAGCCGCATTGCGGTGTACTTTACCATCACTCCAGAATTAAATTTACGATTTCAAAAAATTGAGGGTGCTCAATGGAGCAGAAGCCTTAAGGCATGGCATTTGCCCGACACGCCCGAAAACCGCAGTCGGTTCAAGGTAATAGATGCGGAGGTTGTAGCGCAAATTGTGAATTATGAAAAACAGTTCAAGCGCTGGATGCTCTCGAGGAGATATAGTGAGAATAGCATAAAAACATATTGCGAAGCCTTGCGCACCTTTCTTAAATTTTTTTCATGGAAACCGGTGGATGAAATAACCAATGAAGATGTGATAGCATTTAATAATGATTTCATTACAGTAGTGTCCGGTAAAAATATATAAAAGTTCTTTGAAATTCTAGACAGATAAGAGTTATAGCCGAAAATATGACGGTGACGATTTGAATTGGATTCCATCCTTTTCGCGTATAATTCACGATGAATCAGGGTAAGTATGT
>CAIVZR010000102.1 GCA_903910445.1 uncultured Bacteroidota bacterium | reverse complement strand
GCACCAATCTGGCGTTGAATATCCATCACGTTCTCTGCCGTAAATAAATGATAAGAGCCATTGATATGATTCTGAAACTTGGCCCCTTCTTCGGTAATTTTCCTTCTTCCCGAGAGCGAGAAAATTTGATAGCCTCCACTATCGGTTAAGATGGGGCGATCCCAGTTCATGAAGCGATGGAGCCCACCGGCCTCTTGCAAAATTTCTGTTCCCGGACGAAGAAAAAGATGATAGGTATTTCCTAATATGATTTGGGCTTTTACCCGATCTTTTAGTTCTTGTTGATGTACTGTTTTCACACTACCCACTGTGCCCACCGGCATGAAAATCGGCGTTTGAATGGTGCCATGGGCAGTATGCAATTCACCCGCGCGGGCATTGCTTTTGGGGTCGGTATGTTGGAGATTAAATTTCAATAGTTAATTTTTTATCGTGCGTTAATGGTTTGTTCGTTACGAAGCTGATCGCTGGTTTTGGTGCTGCCATCGTGGCTCCATCCTGGTGCTTTAAAAATATAGTTCCATTTATCGCGTAAGCTAACTGGTTTCTTCAAGTCGTCGATTATTTTGATATGCTCACTTACGATGGCCTTGAAAGGGTTGATGGTATTCAAGGGTTTGGTTAATCCATATTTTGGAGCTTCTTCCTCTTCCTGGAAAGTGCCAAAAATCTTATCCCAAATAATTAATACTTGCCCCATATTTTTATCGAGGTACTTTATATCGCTGGCATGGTGCACTCTGTGATGGGAAGGGGTTGCAAAAATGGCTTCATACCAGCGTGGTAGTTTGCCAATCATTTCGGTATGTAGAAAAAACTGATAGAATTGGTTGATCGCATACATAAACATGATGGTCATATAATCGAATCCCAGAAAGGCAATGGGCAGATAGAACAAGAATCGATAAAACGGTTGGAATACAGAAGAACGCAATGCCACCGTGAAATTATATTTCTCGGCACTGTGATGATTGCTGTGCACGGCCCAGAAGAAACGGCTGTAATGCTCGGTGCGATGCAGCCAGTAGAAACAAAAATCCTGAGCAAAGAAAACAATCGTCCAGGCGAGTAACGGATTGGTGTTCAATAATTCGGGTTTAAAAATAGCGTGTTGATTAGCCCAATAAAACAATCCTAAGACCGAACCTTTAACGATTAAGTCGCAAAGAAATCCTGCAAAGGCGAACCACCCACTAATAAGCGATTCAGAAAGAATATAGGCCTCTTTTCTTTCCTGATAACTAATATATAGTTCGGTGAGGATACATGCCGTATAAACGGCTATAGAAAAGTACAAAAGGATATATTCTCTACTCATAGAATTGGTTGGCAAAAGTAGGGTTATTGCAAATAGATGTCAAGTATATTTAAAATTATAAAAATGGTATTACATTTGAAACATCCTATTGCAAATTAATTGCACCCAACCATGAAAAAATATTTGATTGTGATTTTGTTCTTTTCCTTTTTCGCCATGGCTTTTAAATCGAACAATGGAGGCTTAAAAGTAGGAACTATCGCTCCTGAGTTTGCGTTGAAAGATATTCAGGGTAAAGAGGTGAAGCTCTCCGACTATAAAGGTAAATTGGTATTGATTGATTTCTGGGCATCTTGGTGTAAACAATGTAGAACCGAGAGTCCACGATTGGTTAAAACATATCAAAAATACCATAACGCCAATTTTGAAGACGGGGCCGGATTTGAAATTATAAGTATTTCTCTCGACGATGATGCAGCCGATTGGAAAGCAGCGGTAACACAAGATGGTTATACGTGGGCCAATGTAACTGAAGGGAAAAAATGGGATGCTGAAATCGCCAAATTATATCAGGTAACTTCACTTCCTACCAACTACCTCATCGATAGAGACGGTAAAATTATCGAAAAGGATCTAAGAGGAAATATGTTAGAGAACATTTTGATGTCTCTTAAAAAATAATAGATGAATCCTCATCAAGCAAAGCGGGTATCGTTACCCGCTTTTTTTATGTCAGTTTGGCGCAAATGCCTTTTGGCAATAAAATTGACAATTAGAGCACTGAAAACAACCATAAAACCCATGAGCAGTAAAGAAAAGGATATAACAGGGAATCTTGAAGACTTAAACTCCCCAGATGATTTAAACTCAACAGAGGCCGACGAAACACCAGAGTTAGCTAAAGTAGAACCTGAGGTAGAGCTAAGTGAAGAGGAAAAGCTAAAATTTAAGGTAAGTGAGCTAAACGACAAATTTTTGAGACTTTATGCCGAGTTCGACAATTATAAAAAACGAACAGCAACCGAAAGACTCGATTTGATGAAGAGCGCTGGAAAGGATGTAATTGTGTCATTATTGCCCGTTTTGGACGATTTTGACAGAGCCTTGCAAGTCATGGAAACCGCTACCGATATTATTTCCGTGAAGGAAGGTATTCAATTGGTAAGAAATAAATTCAATAAAACCTTGGAGCAACGTGGCTTAAAGGAAATGAATTCTATTGGGGAGGAGTTCAATAGCGATATTCAGGAGGCGGTAACCAGCATTCCAGCTGCCGAAGAGATGGCAGGAAAGGTGGTGGAAGTATTAGAAAAAGGGTACTTGCTCAACGATAAAGTAATACGATTTGCCAAGGTAATCGTAGGGAATTAAACAAAATTAGGATTTTAAAATATATGGCCAAGAGAGATTATTACGAAATTTTAGGGGTAGCAAAGAATGCCACTGCCGAGGAGCTTAAGAAAGCATATCGGAAGCGTGCGATTGAATTTCACCCTGATAAAAATCCAGGAAATAAGGAAGCGGAGGAGAAATTCAAGGAAGCGGCAGAAGCTTACGAAGTATTGAATGATGAGCAAAAACGTGCTCGTTACGATCGATTCGGTCACCAAGGAATGGGTGGAGCTGGCGGTGGCGGTGGTTTCCAAGGAGGAGGTATGAGCATGGATGATATCTTCGAAAATTTCGGAAGTGTATTCGGTGATGGATTTGAAGGATTCTTTGGAGGCCAGCGTGGTGGCGGTGGAAAGCGTCAGAATGTGGGTGGTAACTTACGTTTGCGAGTGAAGATGACCATTGAGGATATAGCCAATGGAGCAGAGAAGAAACTTAAAGTAAAGAAAAAAGTAAAATGTACCACCTGTAGCGGGTTGGGAGCAAAAGATAAAAGTGGATTTAAAACATGTAGTATGTGTAATGGCGCAGGTTCGGTTCGACGTGTAACGAATACCTTCCTGGGCCAAATGCAGACTACCTCTGCTTGTCCGCAATGCCATGGAGAAGGAAGTACCATCAGCAATAAATGTGGATCATGCCATGGCAGTGGAATTATGGATGGGGAAGAATTGATCTCCGTGAATATCCCAGCTGGCGTGGTAGAAGGAATGCAACTCAACCTGAGTGGTAAGGGCAATGCAGGGGAGCGTAATGGAGTGAACGGCGATTTATTCATCTTGATTGAAGAAGAACCACACGAAATATTGAAGCGTGAAGGAAATAATGTAGTGTATCATTTACATATCTCCTTCCCAGAAGCCACCTTAGGAGGAAGCTTCGAAGTACCTACTATTGATGGGAAAGCAAAAATTAAAATTGATCCAGGAACACAAGCAGGTAAAATATTGCGTTTAAGAGGCAAAGGATTGCCTTCAGTGAATGCTTATGGCAAAGGCGACCAATTGATCGATATCAATGTATGGACGCCGCAAAAGGTAAGTAGTGAAGAAAAAGCGATATTGGAAAAATTGGCTCATTCCGAAAATTTCAAACCCAACCCATTAAAGGGAGAAAAAGGGTTCTTCGAAAGGATGAAAGAGTTCTTTACGGAATAACGAATACTATAATTTTACAATAAAAATGGCGGTAAGAATTTCTTACCGCCATTTTTATTTAGTAACCTGAGAAATTAATTTCTCATGCGTTCTTTATATTTAACTAGTTGACCACGGAGGGTGTTCTCGGCCATATCCACTGCAGCTTCGAAGCTGATGCTTGTTTCTTTAACAAAAATACTTTGATTTTGGACATTCAGTTTTACCTCTACCAGTTTGTTCTCTTTGGCATCATTAGTAACTTTTAAAAATACTTCTCCGCTTACGATATTATCATAAAAGGTTTCAAGTTTATTTAGTTTTTTCTCGATGTATTCTAATAGTTTTTTGTCGGCATCGAAATGAATAGATTGGATATCAAGTTTCATAAAATAAAAAATTAAAGGGTTGACATTTTTTGTATTGTAATTTGTTTAGGGAGCTTCAAGCTCTTGGGTGGTTGTTTTTGTGTGCTTTCTTTAGTTGTTCGATATTATTATGTGTGTAAATTTGAGTTGCTGCTAAACTGCTATGGCCCAGTAGCTCCTTGATGGCATTGATATTTGCGCCATTATTGAGGAGGTGGGTTGCATAGGTATGACGAAGTACATGTGGGCTTTTTTTCTCTGCGGTAGTTATCTCTGCAAGGCCGGCGTGCACAATGCGATATATGAATTTTTCGTAAACAGGTTTTCCATTATCCAGGATAAATAAGAACTCATGAGCTAAATCTATTTGCTCTTTTTTGAGTTGAAGATATCCAGCAATCAATCCTTTGAGTTCATCGGTGAAAGGAATGATACGTTCTTTATTTCTTTTGCCTAGTACTTTCAATTCGCCTTTGCCAAGGTTCACATTAACCGTTTTCAGGTTCTTCAATTCGCTCAATCGCATGCCTGTTTGATAAAACATTTGAATGATGAGTTGATCTCTAAGATCAGCAAAGCTATCGGAGATGGGTTGTGTAGGCAATTTCTCCATCAATCGGCCTTCGATGAAGGAAGGCAAGCGGGATGCTGATTTTGGTGATTGAACTCTTAAGACTGGATTTTTCTTGATGATATTTTCTTGCATCAAGAATTTATAAAAGCTACGATATGCAATTAATTTTCGTTGAACACTGCGGGGTGAAATGCCATTTTCGAGCAATTCGGCCACAAAGGTTCGGATATGCTGAAACGTAGCCTTTTCTGGTTGGCTTAGTTCAAAGGTTTCGAGAAGGAAGTTGGTGAATTGAAGGAGGTCGGAACGGTATGCAGTAAGTGTATGCGTCGAGTAACGTTTTTCAAATTTCAGGTAGTTTAAAAAAGTTTCAACCATAACTCCTACTGCTTACACCACAAAATTAGTGAATTTTAAGTGGTTTTGAAAAAATAATTTTATGATGATTTTAATTATTCTATTTTTGAACCCTAATTTATTTTATTGAATATGAATTTTCCTGCTGACTTAAAGTACACTAAAGACCACGAATGGGTTCGTTTTGAAGGCGAGTTTGCCTATGTGGGTATCACTGATTTTGCTCAAAAAGAATTGGGCGATATCGTATTTGTAGAGATTGAAACTCAAGGTCAAACCTTCAATAATGAGGAGGTATTTGGTACTGTGGAAGCAGTGAAGACCGTTTCCGACCTATTTATGCCATTGGCAGGTGAGGTAGTTGAGGTGAATCCTGAATTGGAGAGTAACCCCCAATACGTAAACGAAGATGCTTACGGTAAAGGATGGATGATTAAAGTTAAAACAAGTGGTGAGAATTCTCACTTAATGTCGGCCGACGAATACAAGGATTTGGTTGGCGCATAATTAAGTTTAAGAAATTATAGTAAATTAGCCGTGGGTAAGGATACCCCGGCTATTTTATTTTAAAGAATTTGTATAATACTCCATGCTATTATTTCTTCGATACAACAAAATTACCATCGTATTCAGTTTCATACTGATTATACTATGTGGGTTTCCGGGCAATAAGATGCCATCGATGGATATCATGGATTTGCTTTCGTTTGATAAGTTAGCCCACATGCTCTGCTTTGGACTGCTTTGTTTTTTTGCCATCACGGGCTTAGTGAAATATTTACATTTCAGCTTTATGAAAAGGCATTCCTTTACCTACGGAGTGGCCTATAGTATTTTCTTAGGTGCTGCCACCGAAATAGCGCAGGCATTTTTGGCAATACATCGCTCGGGCGACTGGATTGATTTTCTAGCCGATTGCTTGGGAATCACCTTGGGTGCAATGGTATATCTATTAATTTATCGGGAGCCTCGCGTTGGATGAAAGCAGTTTACGCCTATACTTTTAAAGGGAAAATTATTGTAAGAATTTTACGATTACTCTTTGCCGTAGTGCATTTATTGAAAGGTAGAAAATGGAAATATCCTAAATTGAATTTCAGCGAAGATCCTTTACACTATAGCATATTAGATGGTTTGTACTTTGGCTATAAATACTATTATGCGCCGCCTACCACCGACCCTACAATATTGCTTAGAAAGCATTTGATTGCTGAAACTGAAGAACTTCCCTATGAAGAAATAATAACCATTACTGCAGCAGGCGATTTGATGCCCTATGAATGGATTGATCCACGATTCTGTGCGAATTTATGGGACGATATAGGGGAAGCTTTCTTTGCCAGCGATTTGGTGATTGCCAATTTAGAAACTCCCATCGATGAATCGCAGCCTATTGGTTTAGTGCCCGAGCTCATGCTGAATAATATGGAGTTCAATGGCGATGCCTCCATGTTTAAAGTATTTAATGGGAATGGGAAATATAAAGGGTTTGATGTGATGAGTACCGCCAATAATCATTCTTATGATAAAGGCGAAGCAGGAGTAATCAATACACTGAGTTTCTTATTTAAGGAGAAAATAAAATATTGCGGAACGGCAGCCACCTGGGAACAGCGTGATCAGTTTCCAATAATAAATTGTAAGGGAGTGAAAATTGCCTTTGTGGCATATACCTATTCACTCAATCACCTAATGCTACCCTTAGGCAAAGAGTACCTATGTAACCATATTCCATTGCATGTTGAGAACGGCGATTTATCGTTGGTGAAAAAGCAGGTGGCCTTGGCCTATGAAAGAGGGGCCGACTTGGTGATAGCCTCGGTGCATTTTGGAAATGCGTATCAACTATTCCCAAGCGAACATATTGTGAAAAATACGCATCGGTTATTCGATGAGTGTGGTGTGGATTTAATCCTTGGTGGCCATGCGCATAATATCCAGCCTATAGAATATTATCCTTTCATATGCCCATTCACCAAAAAGCAAAAGCAAGGCTTTGTAACCTATTGTATGGGTGATTTTGTAGCCTACGATATTTTCACTTGGGGGCACTTGCCCGTATGGTTGAAAATTGAGATTGCCAAATCGTCGAATGGAACGCGGGTTAAGGATGTTGAAATAAATCCCATTTATACTTCTGGCATTTATACAAGTGCCACAAAACGCGATCTGCGCTTTTGGGATGCTAATAGATTATGGGCTCGATTAAGAAACGGGGATGCCACTGAATTAAACGACTTCAATAAAGAAGAAGCTCGTTATCTTGAAACGATTTATAATCAGGTTTATAATACCAGCAACTAAAGCATTTCTGCGAGTTGAATCCCAACCTTGGTGCCTAGTGCGACCCCAATACCATTCATGCGCACCCCAGTAATAATGCGTGAATCAACGCGTTTCACAATGGGAGTTTTTTCGTTGCCAAAGGCCATGATTCCACTCCAGCGCTGCTCCACGGTATATTTAAAATTAGGGATAATTAAGTTCTTTAAATAGTAATCGAGCTTCTTTTGAATTTGATTATTGAGTGCAAATTGTGTGGTGCGTTCGGTTTCAAAATCGAGGTTACGTCCACCACCAAATAAAATTCGGTTGTCAATATTGCGGAAATAATAATACCCTGCATCGAAATGAAAGATTCCTTTGAATGGCAAATCGGGAATGGGTGCGGTAATGAGTACTTGCCCACGCCCTGGTACAATATCCATCTCTGGGAAGAAATGGCCAGTAAAGGCATTTGTACATACAATGCATTGCTCGGATCTGAAGTTGAGCGTATTTTTATAAATACTATTTTGAACCACCACTTCAACATGCTTTGGAGCTGATTGAATATCTAAGACATCGGCTCCAGTTTTTATTTCTATTTGATGCTTCAATGCCAGGCCATGCAATGCTTTCATCATCTTGCCCGTATGTATCTGCCCTTCGAAAGGGGTGTATAAGCAATGTTTGATAAAATTGACATTGAAACCAAATTTCTTAATTGCACTGTTATCAATTCGAAAAACTTCTTTGTCGAAAAGTGGTAATAGAAATTCATTGATTTGTTCCACCTCATTCACGCTTATATTTTCATTATTGAAAATAAATTCATAGCCTCCATGATTTTTATAATCGATGGTGCTATCGCCCAAACGTTCGCGTAATAACCGTAAGCCTTCCCAACGTTGTGCCACCAAATTAAAAACCGCTTGGGGTTTCATGGTTTTTAAGTCGTGCAATAATTCACTCACCCCGCCAAAGGTGGTAAAGCCAGCATTGCGGGTACTGGCGCCAGCGGGGAGGAGTCCACGCTCGAGCACCATCACCGATTTGTGTGGGTACTTCTCTTTGATGCTGATGGCTGCCGACAAGCCAACGATGCCGCTACCAATTACGATATAATCATACTGTATAAAGCTTTCTTTTTCCCAAAAACTAAGCATCTTGTAAGAATTTCTGAAATAATTTAATAACGATTTTATCTATTGGCAAGTTAACGTGGCTTATATTGAGTTGTGCTGCTGGCAACCAGAAAAAATCATGGCTATGATTGTCGAAATTGGTCTTTCCAAGTGTTATCTCCCCAAGTAATTTCACTCGGTAATAAATTGAGATGATTTGATCGGAGGGCAGGAAGGCACTGGGCTGAAAAAAGTCGGTGGTGTAAAAATGACCTAATACTTCGATAGGCACCTTGAGTTCTTCTTTGAATTCACGGTGAAGACAATCAATGATTCCTTCTCCATATTCTAATCCGCCACCTGGGAATTTTGTGAAATGATGTCCTTGATAAGTTTCTTTAGATAGCAACACTTCATAATGGAGGTTCACTACCAATCCATACACCCGGATATTGAACCGTTTTATTTCTGTTTTCTCATTCAACAACGCGTCCATCATTCAAAGTAATTATACGATCGGCTTGTTGAGCAAGGGTTGCATTATGGGTTACGATTACAAAAGTGTGATTATAACGTGCGCGCAGGTCGAAGAATAGCTGGTGCAGTTCTTCTGCATTTTTACTATCTAAATTTCCGCTTGGCTCATCGGCGAAAACTACGGCGGGGTTATTTATCAGTGCCCTTGCCACCGCCACTCGCTGTTGCTCTCCACCACTCATTTCTGCGGGTTTATGCTGTGCTCGGTCGGAGATATGCAATAATTCCATCAGTTCTTTGGCATGAGCTTCGGCTTCTTTCTTTGGGGTGCCTTTTATATAGGCAGGGATACAAATATTTTCGAGAGCAGTAAACTCGGGAAGTAAATAATGAAACTGAAAAATAAATCCGATTTTATTATTTCTAAAAGACGAGAGGTGTTTCCCTTTCAAGTCGGATAAGGCCACCCCATCGATGGATAGGTTGCCAGTATCAGGTGTGTCGAGGGTGCCCAAAAGGTGCAGTAATGTTGACTTTCCAGCTCCCGATGAACCTACGATAGCCACCAGTTCGCCAGTAGCAATTTCAAGGGAAACACCTTTCAGAACTTGTAAGGTTCCATAATTCTTAGAAAGATTAGAAGCTGAAATCATGGTTCAAATTAAGTGAAAATAAAAAGCAATTGGGCATGAAACATGGATCGGTATAGAAAAATAATAAGGAGATAATAATTCTAATTTTCCAATCCTCTTTCTTCAATTTGATCAATAATTTGGTAAGCCAATTTCAAAGCACGATAACCATCTTGTAAAGTAACAATGGGAGTTTGATTGGTTTCTATACTCTTAAAAAAAGAAACTAAATTTTGGCGATGAATAGCAATCTCGCTCTCAGTGAGTAAATCAACACTTGGTTCAGGCTTAGAAGGCAAGGCGATTTTATAGGCACTTTCGGGAATTGAAGAAACGTCGGGGGCTAAAAAATCGATGGTAGAAAAAGCATTCTTTTGAAAAGCTCCAAGATGGTGTTCATTTTTATCGGCCAATCGGTTGGCGGTAAGGTTTGCCACACTTCCATTACCAAATTCAATTCTAACGTTTACCAAATCGGGGGTGTCATTGGCGATGCATACGGCATTGGCACTGATACGCCTTACCTCACTTTTGGTTAACTGCAATACCAGGTCGATATCTTGTATTAATAAATCGAGCACCACCGATTGGTGTCCTGAATTCATCTTAAGATGTGTAGCTTCAATATACTGTGGCTTGAATTGCGCAAGGTTGGCTGCCATATATGCGGCATTTAAACGAAGTCCGGCGCCTAGCTGCACCAATACTGCCGCCTCACGTTGCATGGATAGCAAGGATTCGGCCTCATCAATATTGGAGGTATAGGGTTTTTCGATGTATAAATGCTTGAGGTTTTTTAAACAGAATTTAGCAAGTTCAAATTGTTGGGTAGGAATTACCGACATCACCACAGCATCACTTGCTTCAATGAGGGCACCTGCTTCATCCCAATATTTAAGATCAATTAAGTCTCGCTCCATACCACCATAACCGATAATATGAATCGAGTCAATGGCCAGCAATGTTTCAACGAAATGCTTGCTGGTGGTATGATCGATAAATAAGGCAATTTTTAGTTTCGTCATTTGTGTACAAAAGACGCGTATAATTGGGTTCGTTAGCTTCCTAATTATTCACGGTTTACTAGGTTATAACTTTGTTTGTTCTAGTAAAAGAAACAATATCAAACCATCGATTATTGTACACTTTTTTTCTTTTCAACATTTATTGAGGTAATTGAGGCGCATTCAAGCATCATCGAACCTGTTAATTTGACACCGTGTTAGAAGATTCATTTTTGCATCAGGGGAAACGGAAAAATTTGATTGCTTTATTGCGTCAAAAGGGGATCACTGATAATAGCGTATTGACGGCCATGGAGAAAATTCCAAGGCATTGTTTTTTAGATAGTGCGTTTAGCGAAAACGCCTATGATGATAAAGCATTTTCGATAGGGGAGGGACAAACCATTTCACAGCCTTTCACTGTTGCTTTTCAGAGTCAGCTATTGCAATTGCGCAAAGGCGATAAGGTGCTTGAAATTGGGACTGGCAGTGGATATCAAACTGCTGTATTGTGTATGTTGGGAGCTTCGGTATATAGTATTGAGCGGCATCGATTATTACATCAACAAGCCAAGGAGATGTTACACCAAATGAAGTTGCACGCACAATTAATTTGTGGAGATGGCACCAAGGGTTTGGAAAAATTAGCCCCATTTGATAAGATTATAGTAACGGCAGGTGCTCCCGTGGTACCTGAAATGTTACTGATGCAATTGAAGGTGGGCGGCATCATGGTAATTCCTGTGGGAGATGCGAAGGAGCAGCATATGTTGCAAATAATTCGAATATCAGAAACCGAGAATGAAACGAAATCATATGATGGATTCGCCTTTGTTCCCCTCATAGGAGAACATGGCTGGAAGTAATTTATCCCATTTCAATTGCGTTAATTTGCAATTCATTAAAACATCGACAAAATCCAATTCATGAACCTTTTCGATTCGATACCTTATTCACAGCTTCCCTTTCATAGTCAATTGGTAAAAGATTACTTGTCGGGTAATGCCAAACTCACTGAGTTTTATCAATATCCACCGACGCTAGCGGGCCTGATTGAAGCTTCTCGAAAAAGAAAGTTTGCTGCAAATTCTAGAATTGTTTTACATAATGCACTTCAAAGTCAATATCAAGGATTGGAATTGAGTGCTGCTGTATCGAATAATATCGCCCAATTAAAACAGCCCAATACTTTTACCATTACCACTGGGCATCAGCTTTGTGCTTATGGAGGGCCAGCCTATTTCATCTATAAAATTGCATCAGTCATTAATTTGAGCAAGCAATTAAATGCAGCCAATACTGGAGTGCATCATGTGCCTGTTTTTTGGATGGCTTCCGAAGATCATGATTTTGAAGAGATCAGCGAAGTGTTCTTTTATGGGAAAAGCTGGAAATGGGAATCAGATTTTGAGAAGACAGGAAAAGTGCCTGTTGGCACAATCAACCCATTGCCAATTGCAGCCTGGGCCAAAGCCATGAAGGAATATTTTAGAGAAGATATCAATGCCAATTCATTACTCGATGTATTTGAAAATGCGTATGCGCAGGAACCCACCATGGCAGGCGCCACCCGAAAAATACTTAATATCCTATTCGGTAAGTTTGGACTGGTTATTATTGATGGTAATGACAGCACATTAAAACAATGCTTTATACCACAGCTAACTAAAGAAATCAAGGATATATCGGCCCATCATTGGGTTCAGGAAACAACGGATAAGCTGGTATCTAAGGGGTATTCTGGCCAATTTCAAGCTCGCGAGGTAAATTTATTTTATATTGATTCGGATGGGCTTCGTAATCGAATTGATAGTATCGAAAATGGTTTTCAGTTATTATTAAATAAAACAATATACACCCCCGAAAACTTATTAAAAGAAATAGAATCAGCACCCGAACGATTTAGCCCGAACGTAGTGCTTCGTCCGCTATACCAAGAGTGCATATTACCCAATATTGCTTATATTGGTGGACCTGCAGAGGTTGCTTATTGGCTTCAATTGAAGGGCGTATTTGATTATCATCAAATTGATTTTCCTGTATTGTTGGTAAGGAATTCATTTTTGTTATTGAATGCAGCATTGGCCGAAAAAGCCATTGGATTGGGAATTTCATGGGTGGAGTTCTTTACAAAAAATGCAGATGAATTGGTTGCAAACTATCTAAAGCTAAATCACTCAGAAGAACTGGATTTCGAAGAGGAGAAGCAACTTCTAGAAACCTTGTTTGAGAAGCTTCAAACCCGAGCTGCTGGTATTGATAAACAAATCAGTGTGCAAATAGCTATTGATCAAAAGGCGATGACAGAAGGATTTCAAAAAATTCAGGCGAAGTTCTCTAAGTCGGTGAAGCAAAAATCCGATTTAGAAGTGAAAAGCATACAAAGAGTTAAGAGTATGTTATTCCCTCAGTCGCATTTTCAAGAGCGATATATCAGCTATTTTGATGGATACGGAATAAACCCAACGGCACTTGAGGAATTGATTGAAGTGGCTAATCCATTGGATTATGCCTTAAAATTGTTAAAAAATTAATTTTTATTTAGATTTATTATCTTTATTATTGCAACAAGTACAATACTACAATCTCTATATGATAAAAAAATATTACCTAGTACTTCTTACTAGTCTATTAAGTATTAATGCAATCGCGGGACCTGGTCCGAAACCTTCTACAGGGTCTGTATGGGTTAATGGCAAGAATGCCGAAAACTGGGATACTAAACGCTGGACCATTGGATTACAAACAGGTTTGATGGGTTTTCACGGCGATCTTAGCCAAGGAAAAAACCGCCCTTACGGTGGTCACTTCAGTGATTCTAAGTACAGCCTAAATGGAGGATTGGTTGTTAAATATGCATTCTCACATATTATCTCTTTACGTGCATCTGCTTATGCGGGTTCATTTGTTTTGGATAATGGAGGCATTCAATACGGTGGTTTTACTTATGATATTAAGAATAAAGCCAAATCATTGGAAGCTCAATTATATGTTAACTTAGGAAATGTTTCATTCTTGCGTCAAAGCAGATCATTGAACTTGTATTTATTTACAGGTGTTGGAGCAATTTTCAATAAGTTTTCAGGTAACTTAACTAGTGTTGTTCCATCTAACGCTAATATCGATTTAGCAACTGATCCATTCTGGTCAACTAAAACCAAATCACATTATGCTACTGTTCCTATTGGATTGGGTATGATGTATAATTTGAATAGCAGTATCGATTTAGGTTTCGAAACAGGCATTCGTTATACACGTTCTGATTCATTGGATTTTGCCAATTATGAAATTGCAAGAAATCGCAACTTTGATAAATTCTCTCAAACTACTGTGGGTGTTTATTATAAATTAGGTTCTAAAAAAGACAAACATTACGATTGGATTAATCCATTAGCAACGATCTATGATGATGTTGCTGATGTAAAAAACAAAGTGAAATTATTAACTGGTGATGCTGATAAAGATGGTGTTGCTGATTATTTAGATAAAGAACCAGAAACTCCAGAAGGTGCAAAAGTAACTGGAGCTGGTGAGTCACAAGATACAGATGGTGATGGTATTCCTGATTTCAAGGATGCTGAACCGTTCTCTGATAAAGGACAACCAGTAGATGCTTCAGGAAAAATGAAGGATGATGATGGTGATGGTGTTCCAAACACACGTGACCTTGAGCCGAACACTCCTAAGACTAACTTGGTAAATTTCCAAGGTAAATCAATTCCTACTGCCGACTATATCGATCCAGTTACTGGAAAACGTGTTGTTACAGGAAATTCAGGAGTTGGATATTTACCAACGATTTTCTTTGATACTGATAAATGGTATGTTAAACCAGAGTATTATTCTGAGTTGTTAGCAGTAGCTGAAATCTTGCGTCAAAGTCCAAATCTTAAATTAGATGTAGTGGGTAATGCCGATTACAGAATGGATGATGCACACAATGACAAATTAGGTTCTAACCGTGCTGATGCTGTAGTTGAAGTATTGGTTAAGAAATTCGGAGTTGACAGAAGCCGTTTGAATGTAAAAAACAATGGTGAGCATTTGCCAATGGTACCTGGACAAGGTCCTGCATTTGATCCATACAATCGTCGTGTAAACTTCTTTGTATCTGGAACTGCAAATCAGTGGGTGAAATAATTAAACCACTTATATAATAATTAAGAACCCTTTGATCTTTTGGTCAGAGGGTTTTTAATTTTAAGAAGGTATCCCAAAGAATGATACCGGTTGTTATTGATACATTAAAGGAATGCTTGGTTCCAAACTGAGGTATTTCAAGGCTTGCATCGCATACGGCCAAGGCTTCTTCGCTTACCCCATTTACTTCGTTACCAAAAATAAAGGCAGTTTTTGTTGCAGGCTTAAAGTCTTGTAAATAGATACTATGCGTTACTTGCTCAACGGCCACCGCATAATAGCCATTTGATTTTGCTTCCAGTATGGCTTCATCCACCTTTTCTAAATACATCCAAGGAATAGTTTCTGCGGCGCCTAAGGCAGTTTTCATAAGCTCTTTATGTGGTGGTATCGCACATATTCCGGTGAGGTAAATTGCCGTAATTCGAAAGGCATCGGAAGTGCGGAATATTGAGCCAATATTATGAGCGCTTCTAATATTATCTAGAATAAGTATTACAGGCATTTTCTCTGCTTCTTTGAAAGTCTCGGCGTCGATACGCCCAAGATTCTCCATGCTTATCTTCTCAAAATTCATTTGGTGAAAAAATGTTTGTTACGGTTGAAAGGTTAGATATAATTTTACAAAATTGTTTAAAAATACTCAGAGTACCGTGTTTTATGAATAAAAAAGCTGAAGAGACCCCGTTGATGCAACAATACAATCAAATCAAGGCCAAATATCCTGGTTGCTTGGTATTGTTTCGTATCGGCGATTTTTATGAAACATTCAACGAAGATGCAGTTGCTGCTTCCAAAATTTTAGGAATTATACTCACGAAGCGGGCCAATGGTTCGGCTTCTCATATGGATTTGGCTGGATTTCCTTATCACTCTTTAGATAGCTATTTGCCAAAGCTTATCAGGGCTGGACAGCGGGTTGCTATTTGTGAGCAATTGGAAGATCCAAAACTTACAAAGAAGATAGTGAAGCGTGGCGTTACAGAGCTAATCACTCCGGGTGTTACTTTTAATGATCATGTATTACAGCACAATACCAATAACTATTTAGCATCCGTTGTATGTAATAATGATGTTTTCGGATTGGCATTATTGGATATTTCTACGGGCGAATTTTTAGGAGCAGAAGGAGGTAAGGATGTAATTGAGAAATTGCTACAAGGGTTTAAGCCGGCAGAGGTTATTGTAGCGAAGAAGAGCTTGGCTAGCTTCGAAAATAATTTCGGAACCGATTTTTATTTATACGGTGTAGAAGATTGGGTATACAGTTATGACTATACCTTTGAAAAACTCACCAATCATTTTGGAACAGTAAATTTGAAAGGGTTTGGAATTGATTCTTACCAGCAAGCGATCATTGCGGCAGGTGCGGCACTTCAATATTTAGAGAATAACCATCATAGTAATATAAGCCATATTTCTAAAATTTCGAGGATTGAAGAAGATCAATATGTATGGCTTGACAGATTCACGATTAGAAATTTAGAGTTGCTTCAAACGCCCGATAGCAATGGAACAGCACTCATTCAGATACTCGACAAGACAATCACACCGATGGGAGGGCGTATGCTCAAACGCTGGATGATGTTGCCATTAAAAAATAAGATACAAATTGATGAGCGATTGGATGCGGTGACCTATGCCGTTAAGACCCCTAAATTTTTAGATGATATTGAAGATTCATTAAAACAGATTGGCGATCTAGAACGACTCATTTCTAAAGGTGCTTTGTTGCGTATTAATCCGAGAGAGCTTTCGCAGTTGAAGCGCTCATTAAAGTTTATGGCGCCCATAAAACAAATTTGTTCGGAGTCGAACGATTTTGCATTTCAAAAAATTGGGGAACAACTCAATGAGTGTAAATTAATACATCAGAAAATTGAAAGCACCTTGTTTGATGATGCCCCTATGCTCATAAGCAAGGGAGGAATCATTAAACCGGGAATAAATTCCACACTCGATGATTTAAGAGAAGTGTTGAATAACGGGAAGGAGTTTATTTTAAAATTACAACAAGAAGAAATATTAAAAACAGGAATCACGTCCCTTAAAATAGCTTATAACAGTGTGTTTGGGTACTATATCGAAGTTACCAATGCGCATAAAAGCAGGGTACCTGAAAATTGGATTCGAAAGCAAACTCTAACCAATGCAGAACGATATATTACTGAAGAGTTGAAAATTTATGAGGAGAAAGTATTGGGTGCTGAAGAAAAGATATTGGCTTTAGAGCAACAGTTGTATACCGCATTGGTGGCAGGTTTGGCTGAGTATATTGTACCCATACAACAAAATGCCAATATACTCGCTCGCTTAGATTGTTTACTCAGTTTCGCGAAAATTGCAAAAGAGAATCATTATGTAAGACCAAAAATATCAGAGGATTTTATTTTGGATTTGAAACAGCTCCGTCATCCAGTTATTGAGATGCGCTTGCCGGCAGGGGAGCGATATATTCCGAATGATGTGATGTTGAATAATGAGGACCAACAAATTATTATTTTGACTGGGCCGAATATGAGTGGTAAGAGTGCCGTATTAAGACAAACCGCCTTGGCGGCATTGATGGCGCAGATGGGTTGCTTTGTGGCAGCCTCGGAAGCTAAGATAGGCTTGGTAGATAAAATATTCACCAGGGTAGGTGCTTCCGATAATTTATCGTTTGGTGAAAGCACCTTTATGGTGGAGATGATGGAGACTGCTTCTATCATCAATAATTTATCGAGCCGGAGTTTGATTTTATTGGATGAGATAGGAAGAGGCACAAGCACTTATGATGGGGTATCGCTGGCATGGAGTATAACAGAGTTTTTAGCGAAGCATCCATATCATCCAAGAACAATTTTCGCAACACACTATCATGAACTGAATGAGTTGGAAGCCGATTTTGAAAGCATTAAAAATTATCATGTAAAAGTAAAGGAGACGAGCACCAAAGTTTTGTTCTTAAGGATATTGGTAAGAGGAGGGAGTGAGCACAGCTTTGGTATACATGTAGCGAAGATGGCGGGGATGCCAAAAACAATTTTAGATCGCAGTGAGGAGATACTACAGCATCTCGAATCGCAGCGTGCAGAGATCTCTGGCAAGGAATTTTTAAAGAAATTACCCAAAACGATGTATCAATTAAATATGTTTGATAGTGCTTCACCCGAATTAACGAAGTTGAAAGAAACCTTGCAGAAGCTAGAGATCAATACCCTTTCACCGATAGAGGCATTATTGAAATTACAAGAGTTGAAACAAATAATAAAATAATTATTAAAAATAGTTTGCATAAAAAAAGTGGAAGGTGTATATTTGCCGCATAATGCGAGAGTAGCTCAGTTGGTAGAGCGTAACCTTGCCAAGGTTAAGGTCGCGGGTTCGAGCCTCGTCTCTCGCTCAGAGGAAATTAGTAGCATTAGCTACTAATTTTTTTTTCTGTGTTGCTTGGGTGGTGGAATTGGTAGACACGCAGGACTTAAAATCCTGTGGCTTCACGGCTGTACGGGTTCGACCCCCGTCCCGAGCACTAAATCCGATGGTTTGACCATCGGATTTTTTTTTGCCCATTTTTTTCTGAAAACACTATAATTGCAAGACTTACACATCCACTTTATTAGTCACAATTAAAAATATTTCAAGATAAATTTTGATAATCCAAAATATATTTTAAACTTGCGAAACACGAAAAGAAAGTTTATTAACCTTTTATTGAATTATTAATTTATCAATCTATGCTTCAAAATTTACGCATTAACGTTGTTGCTGAATCGCCTGTATTCAAAAACACAAAATCTATTGCTTCGGTAACTTCTGAGAGAAGTGCCAGTTGCCTAAAAACTAAGCTTCTTGCCAATGGCAAAAGTAGTTTTGTTGGAATGTTACTTCTATTGTTATTTGTTTTAGGTTCTCTTAATTCAAATGCTCAGTTAAGCAACTACTCTTTTTCTGCTTCAAGTGGTACTTACTCTGCCATTTCTGGTACCACGGTATTAGGAGCAGGATTGGATGACGACTTTTCAGCTTTAACCAATATTGGATTTAACTTTGTATATGATGGTACTACTTACACGCAATTTTCTGCTTGTAGTAATGGTTTCATTACTTTAGGGGCTACTGCCGATCCATATGCGTATAGTCCAATATCTGGTTCAACTAACTCCATTGCTTTTATGGGGCGTGATGCAAGAACTGGAGGTGCGGTGACTTATGCTTTGACCGGTTCAACTCCGAATCGTGTATTGACAATCCAGTATCCGACTTATAATTTGACATATTCAAGTGCTGCGAACTATATTGATGTACAACTTCAATTATTCGAAGGAACCAATGTGATTAAATTTATTTACGGAGCTTCTGCACAAACGGCTTCTTACTCTCCTCAGGTAGGATTGGTAGGTTCGGCAAGTACCAACTTCAAAAACAGAACAACCACTACTAGTTGGTCGGCATCTTCTGCAGGAACAGTCAATTCAGATGTGATGGCTTGGAGTACAACGGTATATCCAGCATCTGGCCAAATTTATACTTGGACACCTTCGTCGGCTTGTTCTGGAACCCCTACTGCAGGAACTGTTTCTGCCTCACCAACTACTTTCAATTACTGTACTAATTTTGTAAGTACTTTATCATTAACAGGAAATACAGCAGGTACTGGTATTGCTTATTTGTGGGAAAAATCTCCAGATAATGCAACTTGGACAACTGCAACAGGAACTGCAACTGGTTCAACTTATAGTGCAGCGGGTTATACTTCTAACACTTATTTCCGTTGTAAAGTAACTTGTACCAACTCATCGGTAACAAGCACTACTAGTAGTATTTATGTTACCTATTCAACACCAACCTATGCATCCTTGCCATACGTTCAAAATTTTGAGAATGCTTGGTCAAGCTTTTGTGCCACGGCGGATAAGCCAGATGCCAATGCATTCATTATTCCAACTACAGGGAATGATGCTTGGAGACAAGATAATAATGGCTCAACAGCCAGCTGGAGTGGAGCAACAGGAGGGATGTATAGCGTAGCAGGTGCCAATGGTACTTCACGTTCGGCTCGTTTTCATGCTTATTGGTCATATGGAGTTAATTCGGTTTTTTATGTGCCAATTAATATGAGTGTTACAGGTAATAAACAATTATCTTTCTATTATACAAATGCTGATGGAACAGATAATTTATCAGTTTATCTATCTACTGATGGTGGTGCAACCTTCACGTTTTTGAATAATTATGGAATTGACGCTGCTTGGAGTAAGAAAACAATTGCTTTAACATCTACTTCTTCTACCGCTATCATTGCCTTTGTTGCCGTTGGTGATTTTGGTAATTCAGATATTGGCTTAGATGAAATTAATTGTACATTAGCTTGTTCGGGAACACCTGCTGCAGGAACTGTATCAGGAACTACTACGGTAACCAGTTGTACTAACTATGTTGCCACTTTAGGTTTATCTGGAAGTACCATCGCATCGGGCATTACTTATGCTTGGGAACAATCAACCAATAATATCACCTTTACTCCAGCAACAGGAGCAAACACAGGTAGTTCATATGTTTCACCATCGTTAACTAGCAATATGTATTATCGTGCTAAAGTAACTTGTGCTAATAGCGCAATTACTTCAACCAGTGCTGCTACTTTGGTAACTTATGCTGGACCTACCTATCAAACCTTACCTGTAACACAGAATTTCGATGCTACTTGGGTTAATTTCTGTAATACACGTGATGTACCCGCTGCTTATTTTATAAACAGCCCAAGCACAGGAAATCAATCATGGAGAAGAGAAGATGATGGTGCATCGGCTATTTGGTCATCTACAACTGCAGGTTATACTCCAGCTGGTGCCAATAGTTCAGCGCACTCTGCTCGTTTCCATACCTACGATGCTCCTTTTGGTACTAGTGGAAGAATGGATTACTATTTGAACTTCAATATTATTGGTACTAAGTCATTATCATTCTGGTATATTAATACTACAGGTTCAGATGTATTGAAAGTATCGGTTTCTACTGATGGTGGATTATCATTTATTCAATATGGAGCTACATTAGGTATTGCTGCCTCTTGGACTAAACAAACATACAATTTAGGTATTAGTACCTCTTCAACTGCCATCGTTCGTTTTGAAGCTACTTCTGATTATGGCTTCTCTGATATCGGAATTGATGAATTAGACATTAAAAATTGTACAGGAATTCCAACTGCTATTATTGGCGGACCTAACGCAGCTTGTTTAAACTCAAATGTATATTATTCATTGAGTAATGTTGCTGGACCTACACTTAGCGGATACAATTGGACAGTAGTAGGTGGTACTATTGTAAGTGGACAAAACACTGCAGGTATCACTGTAAACTGGACTTCAACAGGAGCTAAAACGATCGCTTGCGATTTATTAACTTCAACTGGATGTAATGGATTAACACCAACATTAAATATTAATGTTAATGCATTGCCTACAGCAACCTTCACAGGAGCAACTACTGTTTGTGTTGGGACACCATATACTTATACAGCAACATCTACAGGTAGCAATTATACTTGGACTCCAACAGGAGGTTCAATAACTGCTCAATCAGCCAATACCGTAACAATTGTATGGAGTAATGTGAGCACAGCATCACTTACTTTAAATGAGCGTTTATCAACTGGTTGTACATTCTCAACTGCAC
This sequence comes from uncultured Bacteroidota bacterium, assembly GCA_903910445.1. Classification (GTDB taxonomy): domain Bacteria; phylum Bacteroidota; class Bacteroidia; order UKL13-3; family UKL13-3; genus CAINMV01. Next base: position 7,692 of record CAIVZR010000102.1, on the reverse strand, counting down.
AAAGCATTACTGTTAGCCAGTTAGTTTCTTTAACTACTTCTGGTCCTTTACAAGTATGTGTTAACCAATCGGCTACTTATACATTAACCGGAGCAACTGTTACCAACGTAGCAGTAACCAATGGTACTATTACTGGAGCCACGGCAACCACAGCTACCATTCTTTGGACAACTGCAGGAACAGCTACTGTTACAGTAACTTATGGAAGTGGTTCATGTACCTATAATACTTCTTATTCAGTTAACGTAAATCCTTTACCAACTCCTGCTGTTACTGGAACAAATGCAGTTTGTACAGGTACAACTATTAACTATACCACCGCATTCAATCCAGGTAGAAATTATGCTTGGACAGTTTCAGGAGGTGGAACTATTGTGGCAGGACAAGGTAGCAATACCATTTCTGTACAATGGAATACTGCGGGTGCTAACAGTGTATTTGTAAATGAGACGATAGTTGCTACAGGATGTGCTGCCAATAGCAGTGCATACAGTGTATCAGTAACAACGGCTCCAACATCTACTATTACTGGAGCAACCAATGTATGTAGTGGAGGAACTTTCAGTTATTCAGCTCCAGCTGCAACAACGTATGCATGGACTGTAACAGGAGGAACTATTAGTGGATCGGCTACTGCTTCAACTGTATCGGTAGTGTGGGGTGCTGGACCTAATGGTTTGGTGAGTGTAGTTACTGCAAATGGCATTTGCAATAGCACTTCAAATGTTGCTACTATCATCAACTCAACACCTGCTCCAGTTATTACTGGTCCAAGTGCAATTTGTAGTGGTTCTGCTAATGTTTACTCAACTGGGTTTAATTCTAACTATACTTATACTTGGACAATTACCAATGGTACTTATACTTTCGCAGGAAATAATAATACTATTAATGTAACTCCAAATACTGGTGCTACTAATGTAACAGTAGCTGTTCTCGCTTCATTAAATGGAACAACATGTAATGGATCAAGCTCAAAAGCAGTAACTGTAGGTGTTACTCCAACAGTAACGATTACTGGTAATACAAGTGTATGTCAAAATTCAACTCAAGTATATACAGGAGTTGGTGCTTCAACATATACATTTAGTGTAACAGGTGGTGTGATTACTTCAACCACTGCAACTACTGCAACCATTGTATGGGGACCAAATAGTGGTAATGGTACTGTTAGAGCAACAGGAACTAGCGCTGCTGGTTGTTCATCATCTGGAAGTTTGGCAGTTACTGTTAATCCTTTACCAAGCAGCGAAATTGCTGGCTCGGCTCAAGTATGTGCTAATAATGGAAGTTCTTATAGCGTAACATCACAATCGGGAGCAACTTACGCCTGGACTGTAACTGGAGGAACTATCAATGGTAGTGCAACCGGAAGCAGCATTAATGTAAATTGGGGTGCTCCAGGCGCTGGAACTGTTAATGTAACGGTTACAAGCGGTGCAGGATGTGTAAGTACTCGTACTTTAAATACAACAGTTAATGTACAACCTGCTCCAGTATTAGTTGGTGCTGCAACAGTGTGTGCAAATGCAACGCAAACTTATACCATTACTGCAATTGGAGGATCATCATATAACTGGTCGGTAAACGGAGGAAATATTGTTTCAGGTTCAGGAACCAATAGTGTTACTGTACTTTGGAAAAATGTTGGAACTGGATTGATTGCTGTATCTCAAAGCACTGGAACTTGTATTGGTTCTGGAAGTACGATTGTAACAGTGAATGCATCACCTGCTATTCCAACAGTATACAAAGTAGGAAATGTATTGTCAACTACCGCAACTGCAACGAGCTACCAATGGTTTAATAATGGAGCATCAATTTCTGGCGCAACAACCAATACTTATAATGCTACTATCGCAGGTAATTATACATTGGTAGTAACCAATGCAGCTGGATGCAGTACTTCATCTACAACAGTTATTGCTAACGTAGGTATCAAAGCTGCTCAATCATTGACTCATGTTCAGGTTTATCCTAATCCAACCAATGGTATGATTACCATCGCTGCGACCTTAGCTAAATCTCAATATGTTGCTATCAATATTTATGATATCAATGGTAAATTAGTTTATACTTCTACTGTTGCTAATGCAGATATTAACTTCAGCAAGAATATAAATATTGAAACATTTGCCAGTGGCGTTTATATGGTTCAATTAGTTACTGATAACGGTTCTGTTCAACAAAGAATTGTGAAAGAGTAATTTTTCTTACAACTATCTAAAAAAAGCCGATTCCTAAATAGGAAGCGGCTTTTTTTAGTTTATGAGATTATCGTAATGATTAGTAAAAGTATTTTATTCCAAAGGTTTTAAAAGATACGAAAAATAATCTTCGAATACCACCATAGCTTGAATTTCAATACCTCTGTCATTTCTCTATAATCTTAATTTATTTTTAGGGATAAACTTTTTTTAGTCGAAATTTATTTTTAACGTTGCATCTCAGGTATTATCCAATTATTCAATTATTGTACAATATGATTACACTTTACAAATTCCCTGCCCTTAAACAAAACTCAATCAAAAAAAATCTAGTATCCTTCTTACTTATATTGTTTGTTTCGCTTCAGCTGGGAGCCCAAACAGTACTCATAAATCCCAATGGGGATGGTGGTTTTGAGAATGGTTCAACCTTTGCAGCCAATGGCTGGACGGTAGTGAATGGCGCAACAAATCAATGGTTTGTTGGATCTTTAACAGCTTCTTCTGGTTCAAGTTCAGCATTTATCTCTGATAATGTTAGTGGTACCACGTATAACTATACCAATACGAGTGCTTCAACAGTTCACTTTTATAGAGATGTCACTTTCCCTTCGGGTCAATCAACCATTGAACTTTCATTCATGTGGAGAGGCTCTGGAGAGAGCAGCTACGATTATGTAACGGTATATTCGGTTCCAACATCGGTAACCCCAGTATACAATTCGCCTGCAGGTGGATTCCAAAGCTGGTTAAATATCAGTACTGCCTATACAGGAGCAATAGTACATTCGACCCCTCCAAATTTAAATTTACAGGGTACTTATAAAACACAATCAATTTGTTTACCAGCTTCCTATGCTGGAACTACGCGTCGTTTGGTATTTATGTGGAGTAATGATGGTTCAGGAGGAAGTCAATTTCCTGGATCAATCGATGATATCTCTTTAGTATCTTATTCAGCACCTACATCAACTCCAACAGCACAAGCCACTGGATTGACATTAACAGCAGCATCTACCACACAAATTAACGGTAGCTTTACTGCAGTTAGTACCGATGCTTACTTAGTAGTTAGATACCCTGCAGGAAGTGCAACCACTGCACCAACAAACGGAGTATCCTATAATTCAGGAAATTTATTAGGATTGGGTACTGTTGTTTCTAATGGATCGGCAGCGTCATTCAGTGCTACTGGATTAAATCCAGCTACATCGTATGATTTTTATGTTTATTCATATAATCGTGGTGTATGTAATGCTGGGCCATTTTATTTAACTACCACCCCATTATTTGGAAATAAGTCTACCTTAAATTGTACTGGTTTATCAGGAACCTATTCTGTTGGACCTACAGGAACGTATTCAAGTATTACCGCAGCATTAGCAGCTACCTCAACAGGTATTGCAGGGCCTGTAATTTTCGAATTGCAATCAACCTATGTAAGTTCTGTTGAAACTTTTCCTTTAACAATTGCAGCAAATGCTTGCTATAGTGCAACTCAAACAGTTACTATTAGACCTGTGACTGGCGCAACTGGCTTATCTATTACTTCTGCAAATGCTGCAGGTACAGTTAATTTTGATGGAGGTGATTATGTAATATTTGATGGCCGCCCAGGTGGTTCAGGCACAACATCTCAATTATCAATAAGCAATTCAGTAACTACTGGTTATGCAATACAATTCATTAATAGTGCAACTTTTAATACTATAAAATATTGTTCTGTTTTTGGAGTAAATACGGGTACTACAAGTGGTGTCATATTATTCAGCACCGCTTCGGGATTTGTAAACGGTAATAGTAATAACTTAATCGATAATTGTGATATTAAAGATGGCGCTACTAATCCGCTCAACTTAATTTATGTAGCAGGAAGCAATATTAATTATTTATCTAATAACAATTTCAACACGGTTTCCAATTCAACTTTACACGATTGGTTTAATGCATCTTCAACTACTTCAGGTGCGGCAATTAATATTGTAACTGGAGCATCTGATTGGACAATCAATGCCAATAGCTTTTATCAAACAGCAACCCGTACGTTCACGATGACCTCGGCAACGGATCAAGGGATGATTTTTGTAGCCTCTACTTCTTTTGGTATTAATTTTAATATCACCAATAACTTTATCGGTGGGTCGGCAGCATCATGTGGAGGAACACCTCTTACTTGGACAGGTGGAACTACTGGAACACCAACACCTCGATTAATTCGATTTAGTTCGGCCATTGGTGGTTTCTCAAATATTACTGGTAATACGATAAAAAATATTGCTATAACTTCAGCTAGTACGTCAACAGCTCATTCACTTATATCACATTTGAATGGTAATGTCAATATCAGTAATAATACTATAGGATCACAATCCGCTGTTAATGATATCACTTTTATTGCTTCATCAACATCTACTGCACCATTGTTTTATGTAATAGGTGCAGGAACAGGAGCAACCGTTAGTAAAATAAATATCAATAATAATAATATAGGAGGAATTACCGTTTCTACTTCAAGCACAGGAACCGTTTCATTCCGTGTTGTATATTCTCCTGCAGTTGCAGGATGTGAGATTTCGGTAACGAATAATTTAGTTGGAGGTACCGCTGCTAACAGTATCCAACAAAGTACAAATAACCTATTCTCAGGAATCATTATTTTAGCAAATACGATTAATCAAACAGTCTCAGGAAATACGGTACGTAACTTGTTCTATAGTAATACTGGCGCTACCGGTTCCTTAACTGGTATTAATTGCCAGTCGTCAACGAATGGAACATACACAATTACCAATAATACTGTTTATAATTTAACTTCAAATGGAACGAATATCGCTTTTGGTAATGCTCCATTAATTGCAGGTATTACAGAGAATTTACTTGCTGGCCCAGGTGGAAACATCATCTCTGGAAACAAAGTATACAACTTAGTTGCATTCAATACTACTACAAATGTAGCCGTAGTTGGGATGGTTCTATTAACGTCACCTCCAGCAGTATCAACTTCAGGAACTTCGATCCTCTCCGGTAATTTTATTCATAGTCTTACCACCCTTTCAAATACTTCTGTTCAGGCGGGTATCTTATGTTTCAATACGGGACATGGAATTATTGCTAATAATATGGTTAGATTGGGTATCGACTCCAATGGCGCTTCAATCACAACTTCACCTACAATCTACGGAATTTACAAAGGATCATCAGCAAATGTTGGTGTGTATCATAACTCAGTTTATATTGGTGGAACGAATGTGGCCAGTGGCGCTGTGAATACTTATGCATTTGTTAGAGTTAGTTCGGGTACTTTGGATAGTGTGATGAATAATATTTTCGTTAATGATCGTTCGAATATTAGCGGAACTGGCAAGCATTATGCAGAATATTTAAATGCAACTACTGCGGTAAATAGCAACTATAATTTATTATCAGCAGGTGGTACCGGAGGTGTATTGGGTACCATTGCTGGATTGGATTATAATTCCATTCCTACATGGCAAGTAGCTACCAATCAAGATTGGAACTCAGTTACTGGTAATCCACAGTTTATTAATACTACTGGAACCTTAACTACGGTAAATTTACATATTAATGCAACCACTGCTACCCCAGTTGAGCAAGCAGGGTTAAATATTCCGCATATATTTAATGACTTTGATGCACAAACTCGCAGTTCATTTACACAAGTTGATATTGGAGCTGATGGAGGTAACTTCGTATTAAGTGATATTGCCGCTCCAGTCATTGCAATTGCTCCAGTAATTGGAACCTGCAGTACTGGCGATCGTACCATTTCAGGAATTACCATTACGGATGCTACAGGAGTTCCTACTACTGGAACCCTGGTGCCACGTATTTATTATAAAAAGAATACTGGAAGTTATTTTTCTCAGCCGGGAACATTAACATCGGGTACAGGAACAAATGGTGTGTGGAGCTTTACCATTGTTGCAGCTGATATGAGTGGATTAACTCCTACGGATATTGTATCTTTTTATATCATCGCTCAAGATATTGTTACAACGCCAAATATTGCTTCTAATGCTGGAGGTGCTATTGCAACCAATGTTAATACTATTGGAACTGCACCCACTACTCCATTCACCTATACAATTAATGGTACCTCATTGGCTGGCACCTATAACGTAGGAGCTGGTCAAACGTATACCACCATAACTGCAGCTGTTGCAGCTTATAATACTGCTTGTTTAACTGGAGCAGTTGTATTTCAATTGATGGATGCTTCTTATAGTGCTTCTGAAACTTTCCCTATCACTATTGCTGCCAATCCATATGCAAGTAGCACAAATACATTAACAATTAAACCAGCCGCTGGTGTAAATGTTAGTATTACTGGTTCGTCTGCTGCCAGTGCCGTTATAAAAATGTTAAATGCTAATTTCATTATTATTGATGGGGTTAAAAATAGCACCACCAGTTTAACGATTACCAATGCCAATACTGCTGCTGCTTCGGGAGCAATTTGGCTTGCAAGTACCGCGATTGTTGGTCCAGGAACAAAAAATGTTACCATTCAAAATACTAAAATTGAAGGTAGCAGTAATACTTTGACTACATCATTTGGAATCGTAGCCTGTGTTGACGGTGCTGCACCAGCTACTGTTGGCGGACCAGATATTGATAATATCACGATTCAAAATGATAGTATTGTAAAAGCTTATTATGGAATTTATGGAAATGGAATTGCCGCTGTAAATGTTGGAGGTATGGATAACTGGAATATCAATAATAATGTTATTGGCCCGGTTACATCTGGAACTTCAAATATTGGATTTGCCGGAATCTCAATTCAAAATGCGGTAAATCTTAATATCAATTCGAATACAGTTCAAAATATAGTTGCAACTGCTTCATTGGCTGCAGGTATCACATTAACAAGTAATATAACTGGGGTAACTGTTGCTTCAAATAATATTAATAACATTTACTCTTCGGCTTCTGCATCAGGAACATCATCTATAACTGGATTGTTTTTAGGAAGTAGGGTAACAAATGCTTTAATTAATAAGAATACAATTACTACAATTGTAAGTACAACTACTTCTGGATACGGTGCACGAGGAATGATTATCAATCCGTTGTTAACGGCGATTAGTAATATTACTGTTTCTAATAATATGATATCTGATGTTTATTGTTATCAGGATGCAAGTTCATCTTTCTGGCCAATAGGATTAGATGTTGAAGGAACAGGTAGTAATATTAATATCTATCATAATACAGTGAATCTTTTTGGTCCACATACTGGCTTAACAAGCACAGCAGGAGGATCCGCTGCATTCTTCTGCGCAAGTAGTGGTGCATTCATTGATGTAAGAAATAATATCTTCACAAATTCTTATGATAATTCAACATCAAGTGCGGATAAATCTTATGCTATATACAATTCGACTACTTCTGCATTAATGTATTCGAACCTTGACTATAATGCTTATAGTGTCGCCTCTTCAAATGGTGTTCTTGGATTTAT
>CAIVZR010000101.1 GCA_903910445.1 uncultured Bacteroidota bacterium | reverse complement strand
TCAGATGGGTAGGCGCCTCCTCCCCAGATACGCAGCATATTCACTCCTGCTAATTGCAATTGTTTCAATCGGTCGGGATTAACACGTGCGCTATCGTTGGTATTTGTTTTTGCTCCCAGCCAGGCATCTTCCTGAAAGCTGCTCCCATCAAAGCTTCTGCTCCATACCATATTGGCACCGAGGGCATAGATGGGCTGATTGTTCACCATGAAACGAAAGCCGGTATTGCGTTTGTCGAGGGTGATGCTGCGAATACCCATTTGCTTTTGCATGCTGAGGGGTTCGCTGCCCGTGTTGCTGGTGGTGGTGGCTTTGATGATATATAATGCGGGCATACTATCGCCGTACACCTGCTGGAAACGCCCATTGGGATACCATTTGCGCGGACTGATAAATACAACAGTACACGAGTACGTAGCTTCGGTTATATTACTGTTTTTGATATTGGAAGTATTGCTTGTATTCACCGAATCGGGGTAGATGCGCACGAGGTTAGAATCCATCTTCAATATATTGGAGCTCACCGAAACTAAGAATTGCAAGGGTTTGGACTCCTTCTTTTTTTGATAATGCACTACTACTTTATAACTCACCAGCTCGGCCACGCTATCGGGTTTATAGGTATTATTTACTTTGTTGATATCGATGCTTTGGAGGTAATAGTCGTTCCAGCCTACGAGTTCCACGCCATCACCCAGGCCAACGAGTACATGGGCAGGGGCAATATCCCAGCCATATTGCATGATGGGCTTACGCAGGTACACGCTGGCTTTGAGGGCATCGTTGCTTTGCTCATTTTGCACAATGGGTGCATAGGCATCTTGGCTGCAGCGAGCCCGACCTTCAATGGTGGGTGCATGGTAGATAATGATAATGGTATCGTGATTGCCCTCTTGCAAATACGCATCGATATTGATTTCGCAATGGGTGAACGAATTATTGAACTCCGTTTCATAGCCTGTAATTTTCTTTCCATTGATACGCATTTCCATGCTCCCTCCTTCCCATGTTTTTATTTTAATGCGATGATGGGCGTACTGATTCTTGGCGCTGGCATTAGCAAACAAGGGGGCCTTGTATTCCCAGTCGAACCACTGCACACCATTGCACGCCACATTGCAACCTCCTGCATGATTACAAAATAAATCGTTGACCGCAGGAGTGGCTTTGGCATTGAACCAGGCTCCTTGATGGTAGGTATTTGCGTAAACCGAGGCAAGGGTATCAGGGGTGGCCGTTTGCTTCACACAACGTACCTGCCATGCACTCAATGGCTGAGCCAGTATAGCTTGTACACCTCCCAAAAAAATACTGAATAATAAAATGGTGCTAATGAATCGCGAGGAGTTCCTCCCTTCACCCTGACTATAGATAGTTCGGGTGCTAATTAATTTTTGCATGCAGCGAAGGTATAAATTTGGGGGAATCAAAAAAAGGGAGGCGAAGTGTAAAAGTGATAATGCTGAAATAGTTGAATAGATAGAAGATTATTAAGTACGCTGTATTAAAAACCATCTTAATTTTGAAATTAAGTTATAGTAATTGAAGAATTAAATATATCATAGAAGCTAGGCATTTGTTATATTCGTCCAAACTTTATGTCTACTAACAAACACGCAACAATACGCTACAATGTGTAAAAACCAGTGAAATTGACCACCCCCGACCGGTTTAAACTGACCACCTGATACCGGCTCAAATTGACCACCCCCGACCGGTCCAAATTGACCACTTGAAACGAAGGAAAAAGTTCATGCTTTAATGGAGTCATTTAAAGTAAGTTTCGAAAATCAAACTTACTAAATAATGGCAAATAAACCACTAAACATGACTAAATTACGACACATCTTGCAACTATACTCCCAAGGGAGGAGTAAGCTGCTAATTGCAGAGCAAACTGGTATTGCCCGCAACACAATTAAAAAATACCTCAAGGAATTTAGTGAAAGCTGCCTCAGCTTCGAAGAAATAAATCTTTTATCAGATAAGGATCTTGAAGACTTATTTATCAAGCAAGAAGAGAAGCCATTAAATACTAAGCACCAAATTCTTTTTAATCTTTTCCCCGGTTATTCCAAAGAACTCCGTAAAAAAGGAATAACCCGTCAAATCCTTTGGAAACAATACAAAGAGCAACACCCTGATGGGGTCGGCCGAAGTATGTTTAATCATTATTACTGCCTTTGGAAGAAGCAGGTGAATCCGACGATGCATATGGAGCATAAGGCTGGAGATAAACTCTATGTTGATTTTGCAGGGGACAAACTTCAACTCATCGATAAGGAAACGGGACAAGTACAGGAAGTTGAAGTATTTGTTGCCATACTAGGTTCGAGCCAGCTCACGTATGCAGAAGCCGTTATGAGTCAGCAGAAGGAAGATTTTATCGAGATC
>CAIVZR010000100.1 GCA_903910445.1 uncultured Bacteroidota bacterium | reverse complement strand
CAGTAGTCACTTTTACAAGATACATCCCGTTATTTAATGCACTGCGATCAATAGTAATTTCACTTTGGCTATTGCCCGAAACTTGCGCTACCACACGTCCTGACAAATCCAATACCACTACTTCACGAATTTGGCTACCCGCCTTAATAGAGAATTCGCGATGAGCAGGGTTAGGGTACATTTCAATAGCATTTTCAGCCATCACTGTTTGCACTCCAACAGCGCCTTGTGGGCACGGTCCTAAATATCCTGGAAGGCGTAATGCTACCATGATACGTGGAGCCAAGAAGTTTTGAATGGTATCGATATACGCCATCGCCTTGGTTTTGCTCATAAATTGGTTTGTAGCCAATCCGTTAGTATGACAAGTTTTAGCATTTTTCAAAGCAGTAGTATCCGGAGTACCAATGGCTTTGTAGGTTAAGTAAGCAACACCTACGGTAGTTGCCGAATCCCACCATTCCCATGGTGCAGCTTGATAAATATATGGTGAAGGATATGGAATTCTTAAACGATAGTATCCAGAGATTCCCTCATTGTTTACTGCAGCAGCAGTAGAATAAGGATCTGTGAACATACAGTTTTTCCAAGGTTGTAAGTTCAATTGAACTGCCTTGCGACAGATATTACGGCTACCATCTACAGGAATCACTGCCTGAGGTGTAGTTCCTGGTACAGTTACAATACCGCTAGTATCCGGAGCGAAAGGATCTGAATAGCTATGAACTCCAACTACTGGAATTTCACCTGTATTCATCCAAGCGATTTCGCCAATTGCACCTCCTAAATTGAAAATCATACTGATATCCGATTTGTAACCTAGGTTATTTGGCGTGCTAATGACTCCAGGAAGTACATTATCAATATCACCCAATAAGGCAGTATCAATAAATGGAAGGCTGTTTGAACCAATGAATTTCGATAAACGAGTTTCAGCATTGGTATGCACATAAGCATAGGTTAATGCAATATAACCTCCTGTACCTTGTCCACCCATTACAATTTTAGTGGTATCAATTTTATAAACTGATGCGTTTTTACGCATGTAACGAACTGCTGCTTTCGCATCTTGCTCGCCACGATAAACGGCTTGCATGATAGAAGCCGCACGTGCTTCTTGAGTAGAAGCTGCTGGGTTCCATCCTTGACGATACGCAGGTACACATACTACATAACCTCTGCGAGCAAAGCCACGAGCAAGTTCCATAGTAGCGCTATCATCTTTAAATCCAGTAGGTCCTTGGTTCAAATATTTTGGCAAGAAACTTCCTGTATGTAATAAAATGATTAACGGACGCTTTGTTTCAGGGTCAGTTGAAGGTGGCTGATAAATATCGCATTTCAACGACTTGGCCACTGGTGTTCCAGTAAGTACTTCATAGTTGGTAGCATATACCGAGTCCTTCGAAAACTGGTAAGAAGTGAAAAATTCGTTCAGATAACGAACTTGCGCCATGGAGCTAAACCATGTTGCAAATACAATTAAAGATAAAAGGTAAAACTTTTTCATGATGGTTAATTAAGATTGATTGATTATGATTTACAAACGTATTATAATTTTTCTATTAAACAAATTCTTTTTGAGTCCCTCGGTCATTTATGTTTTTTAATATCCACTAGCACAGAGGCATACGCTAATCGGCCAGTATAGGGCCCGCCATATACCTGAAAGAACTGAGAATTAAGCATATTCGAAACGCCTAGCTTGAAAGTAGTTTCCCATTTGGTATAGGTATAGTTTATTTGCCCATCGAGCGAACTATAAGTTGGTACATAGCCAGTGAATTGTGGCGAACCTTCAAACGAAAATCCTTGTACCCATTTGTAATTGAAATTAAAGGCCCATCCTTTTAAATTCATTAGGTTAAATAATTTACCTTCAAAATCACGCCCCCCAACATTAATATTAAACTTGTTCTCTGGAGTGTTATAAGCAGGAATAATTGGAACGGAGTCAACCTTTTTAAATTGGTTTAGTCGATTCCATGAATAGTTTCCACCCAATACAAAATACTTCTTGAAATAATAATTGGCATTCACCGAGAACCCTTGGGTAGTAACGCGATCACCTGCATTGGCTGCCACTCGGTACACTTGGTAATAATCGAGTTTATTCAGGTTATTGAATTGTGCATCAACACCCAATTTGTATCCAATAAAATCATGGTAATAATTAAAATAATATCCAGCATCAACATAAATTCGTTTCCAAAATTTCCCGCGAAAACCCACTTCAAAGGTTTTTACTTTTTCGGGTTGTACTGGGTTCACATTGAAATATTTTCCACGAGTGGTATCTTGTTTATCAAGCACATCAACAAATGAACCTACAGTCATCAAATGATTGAAACCACTTACATTTCCCTTTAAGATGGCAGGCCCTACGTTATAGTATAGGTACTGATCAAGCAAGGTTGGGTTACGTATGGCTGATGAGAAAGAGAATCGGAATATGCGATCGGCATTGTATGCATATACTAAAGATGCTGCTGGTGAGAAATTATATTTAAAATTTTGATTTTTATCCAAACGGGCAGTGAGGTTTATTTTTAATTTATCGTCGAGTACTCTCTTTTCTAATCCTGCATAAAAGCCAAATTCCGAATTGGTAATTTTTGAAGCACCCGTATCCGAGAAAATGGTACCTTGAGAAATAGGCATATACTTACGCATATTTCCACCAACAGTAATTTCACAAAACGTCGGTTTGAATTTATATTCCCCACGAATATGATACAGTGAAGAGCGATCGTACAATCGAGAGCCATACGATTCTTTGTTTAAAGAAATATTACGAGAAGTAATGAGTTTGAATAACGAATCAAAGGCTGCCGTTCCTGGCTTTGCAAAAGCCGAATATCCAAAATTAGGATTGGCAGCATTGGAGTATTTGGCAGCATCATCATGCCATTGCTCTATCTTATTATTATTGGCTTTCATCACCGAATCGGCAGCTGCATAATTATACGGCGTGCCAAACACAAATTGAGGAAACCCTGGAAGTGATTGCACTTGTGGGACTATATTCGCATACCAGTAAGAGAAATAATCAATGGCCCATTTATCACTTGGCTTCGAGGTTTGTTGCATCAACGTTGCCGTAAGCACTGCATCATACGAGTTGCCCGAATTTTCATTGGTAGCATAGGCCTGAACAAACCATTTGTTTTCTTTTCTTACTTCAAATCGATTCTGGAAGAAGAGAATATCTTTCAAACTCAATCGGTTTTCACCTTGATACACGGTGGTTCCAGTACCAAAATTAGAAGCCAAAATAAACTCTGTGCTATCTTTTAATTTATAGTTCAAAGAAACACTCGATTTGATATTTTTACTTTTATAATCAACGATATTTTTTTCTTCATACCCTGGACGATAGAATGCTCCTAAGCCCGGAACGATTCGAAAATAATTCGCCGAATCGGAATAGTTTTGAAAGGATGAATACTCATCGCCATAACGGTTCACAGCATCATACCCTCCTGGATTACTTGCCTTACTTTTACTATTGGTGATAGGGGCATAGTTGGTGGCTTCCCAATCATTGGCATGCATATAAAAGAAGTTTATTTTATATGCAAATTTTTCTTTCCCATCCTTATACCTAAACATATCGGCATATCGAATGGACGTTTCAAGCAATCCTCTTTCTCCGCCTTTCAACATCACACATAGTCCTGGCGTAGTAAACGGGCTCTTGGTATTCATCGATATTACCCCATTGAATGCATTCGGACCAAAATAGGCAGAGCTGGCTCCCGAAATGATATCAACGCTTTTTACATCAACCTCGGAAGCACCTAAAAAATTACCTAATGAAAAATTGAGTCCGGGTGCTTGATTATCAACCCCATCAATGACCTGCAAGCTCCGTACTGGCGAAGTGCTATTAAATCCTCGGGTATTCACCACCTTAAAACCAATACTGGCAGCGGTAATATCCACGCCTTTCATTTGCCCCAATCCATCATAGAAATTGGCGGCTGGCGTTTCTTTAATGGCTATCACATCCATTTGTTCTACTGTCAATGGATTGAGTTTTTGCTTTTCCTTGATACGGTCACCTACCACATCTACACCCGCTAAGTCAACCTTAGTGGGAGTGAGTTTTACTGCAATGGGTTTGCTTATATCGGTTACAGTTACCTTCTTTTTCTCATACCCTACATACGAAACAATCAATGCAAAAGGAGGCTTGACCACTTCCTTAATAACCAATTTGAAATTCCCCCGTACATCGGTAGTGATTCCATTTTGGGTGCCTTCAAGCAAAACCGAGGCGCCAATGATTTCTTCGTTGGTAGTATTATCGCGTACACTTCCAGTAATCACTGTTTGCGACTTGACTGAATTGAATATAAAAAGAATACTTAGTAATGTAAAAACCTTCCTCATGTAATTATAAATATTTTGCAATATAGAAAATGATTTGAGAAATGAACAAGTATTCAAATATTTTCGAATACTTGCACTGTGTATCAGGGCCTCTTTTTCAAGCCGATGAGTAGAAATATTTGTGACAATATCTCAATCATCAATTTTTCAAAAATATGTTTTATACAAATTGATCCCTTTCATTGTAGGCAATGGTAGACAAACACGCACTTATAGCCGATTATCAACGAATAAGTTAGGATTAGATAGCCGGTGTTTTTTTGTTATTTCGGAAACTCATGAGAAGGAGTTATCTTTTTATTTTATTGCTATCGATGGGGTTGCGCACCGTCACTGCCCAAACGGGGTGGCAGGATTGGCACACCATCTATAACGACAATGATATGAAGGTGGAATTCCAATTGTATTATTCGGATAATAGCTGTGATGATGATGGTAAATTATTCAAGTACAGAACGCGACTAACAGGGCAATACCGCACCCGCCCGCATTATCTCAATTGGAAAATGAATTATATCGATTGCAACTATAATTTATTTTATCAGGAGTTGTATGTCGAACTCTATCGCCCTGGTGGCGGCTATGTCGATGGATTAATTTTTGAATCGCTCGATAACCGCTTTCAAGCCATCATGATGATACAGCCTTCTTATGATGTGGATGCATCGCGTTTCAAGCATAACGAATCGGGGATGATGCCTCGTGCCTATTCGGTAAAACCCGATGGCATTGATAGCTTCACCATCAACGGCTATACCAACCTCGCCATCAGCACAGGCTATTTGGGCGTGGAAGCCGAATGGTGCTGGTATGACAACGACTGTCGTGGCAAGCGCATCGGACGTGGCAAACGCATCAAAGTAAAACCTATTGAAACTACCACCTATTTCGTCAGGGCAGAAGGCGATGGATTTAAAACCAAATGCACTCAAATAACGGTAATTGGTAGCGGAATAAAGCCAAAAGTTCCAAATGAAGAACCTCCAGTAGTCATCTCCGTAGTGGATGAAGTGCGTGAAAGCAAAAGCATTGCTCCTCGAGGAATCATCGCTCCTAAAATTGCATGCATAGGCGATCCCATGACCTTGTATGTAGATAGTGGTAAACTCGAATCGAATACACAATGGGTTTGGTACTCCGATGAATCGATGAAAAATATCATCGGTACTGGCGATTCACTCATCGTAACGCCAACAACAAAAGCAACCTATACAGTAAGAGGCGTAGGCTATCAGGATACTACTTCAAATGTTACCGTGGAAGTGCCAGTGATACCTAAATCTAACGAACGATTCTCCATCGTATATAAACCAAGGCCAGTATGCGAAGGCGAAAAAGTAGAACTGGAAATAGATAATTTTTTACCCGACGATGATGGGGTCTTCAATTGGTACGCCGACTCCTTGACGAGCCCCGTGGTGGCTTCTGGAGCATTCGTTACTTTTTTCCCATTACAAACTACCACCTACTTCGCAAATCGCGATGGAGTATGTAATGCATCGAATGGTACTTGGGTAAAAGTAATTGTCGATCCGAAATCAAATATTGAAGGTGCTCGAATTCTTCGCCCCGATTCTATCTTCGAATGGGAACGAGCAACCTTACGCGTGGCAGGTGGCTTCTTGGGAAAAGATGCCGTGTGGAATTGGTATAAGGATACGTGCCGCCCCGAAAAGCTTTTCGCACAAGGAGATACGGCTGTTATCGATATTCATCGCACCACCAAAATTTTGGTGAAAGCCATCGGACGATGTAATGAAACATCCACCTTCGAATTAGTAATTGACCCACTGAAAGCTAGATTTTTTTACCGCAAACCTGATTGAGAATATTGCACACATAACCAATATCGATTACAATGTTGTAAGTAATCATAATACCAAAAAGAAATGAAACGATTTTTTTCAAATCCCCTCAATTGGCTACTGCTGCTGCTTTGCATGGCATTTATGCTGGTGCTTGCATTCATTGCCAAGGTTGATTATGCTTCTGATATCCCAGTAGAAAAGCAAGCACCACTGGCTAATAGTTACGATATCTACGCCTTACTTTCTACAACAGATAGCTTGGATCTTAAAGCATCATTTCCATATTCAAAATATTTGGATGAGGCCAACTTGTACGATGTATTGAGTTTGCGCTCCGACCTGCGGGCCATGGATTCGATTCACAAAAATGATGAGATGCTAAACCAAGAAATTCTTTCCATTGCACTCACCGAAAAACTGGAAGAGCGGATACAATCAGCTTACGATACCTATCATCCCGATACTTTAATTCGACTCTTGCAATGGGCCGAGAAATTCAATGCCTACTCTTTTATTGATGAACCCCGTGCTACCCTCTATCAGGTAATTTATAACCATTGGCTCAATGCAATTTCCAATGCACTTCAAGGTTATTATGAGAAGGATGCAACAGTGAAGTACAATTACAAATTCCGTTACCTCTGCGACCGTTTAAAAGAGCAACAGTTTAGTACCCCAGTGAAAGGAACCTATTTCGAAAAAATTATCTATCAGCTCATTCAAAAGAATGGCTCCTACCTATTCAATAAATTTTGGCATGCCACATCCATAGCATATAAACTGGTGGTATTATTGCTTGTATTGATCGTTATATTTCCGTATATTTATATTTTTAAACGAAGTTCTGCGAACCCTAAATTATGAAGCTTGTCCCCGCCCTCATTTTATTATTAATCATTACCTCTGCTTTCAAATCGGCCATGGCCCCTGGAGTTATTTCTCTTGGTTATGATGGTAACTATGTAGAAATTTCTTCAGTGAAATACAAGGAAGATCAGTTCAATGTAATTTACATGCATCGCGATGGAAACCGGGTGAAAGTGAAATACTTTGCCGCCGCCGATTTTAATGGCAATAATGTATTTAAACGTTATCAAAAATGGGTGGATGGCAAAAGCCTCATCCTTGTATCAAGTGGTACCTATATGGATTATGATGGAGTGCCTGTTGGGCTCACCATCGATAATGGTGTTGTAGTAAATAAAACACTGGCAAAAAATTTCGACGGACTGGTCATCGTGAATGCCAATGGCGGAATCACAGTAAGCAGCCTTAAAGAAGGCGACCTCAAACTAAAAGGTGATGGCATCGATACCACAAAAAAATATGATTTGCGCAAATCGGCTTGGGATATGCAAGCCTTTACCAAATGGGCGGTAGGCCATGAGGCAACCGTGTTTCAATCGCATTTGCTCGTATACAAAAACAAATTGGATATCGCATTTCTCAACGCATCACCTGCCATTGCACCCCGTCGTTTTTTGGCTATTGGTAAAGATGAGAAGGGCAAGATTGTACACGCCATCATTCAATCATCAGAATATGCAACGCTCTATAATGGCTCTAAAAAGGCACTCGAGTTTTTAAATGAATTTAAAGACATGGAAGTAACTTTCATGATTAATTTAGATACTGGTGACCAGGATGTTTTTAAACTCTACGATAAGGATGGTACTACCAACAAAATGATTAAAGGTGCTAAGGATATTAGTGTTGCCGTGAATTTGTTAGCTTATTATTTTCAATAAAAAATTACATGTCAAGTATTCGTTCGATATTTTTTATACTTCTAATTTTACTGGGTATGCAAGTAGTTTCCCAAACAGAGATTGCGTATTACCCTTTCGATAATAGTGTGGCTGATTTTAGTGGTAATCATAACGACGGACAAATGAGAGGTGGCGTTAAAGCCACTGCCGACCGTTTCGGAAATCCATGTGCCGCAGTACAATTCAATGGCAAGGATGCCTTTATCGAAGTGCCAAATTCTACTTCATTAGCTTCTCCATTAACGAGTTTTAGCGTTACTTGTTGGTTTAAAATGGATAGTAACTACTTTACAAAAAACTATCGCTGGCTCACCATCATTTGTAAGGGCAATACCTTCGAAGAATATTATAATAACCCACAGTACCGGGTGCAGATGTTTCAATCGCCCATTCAAAGTACCATCTCCATCAATACCGATTTTACTGAGTATGATACTAATTTTGTAGCCCATAAATTCACTTTTGGTCAATGGTATTTTTATGCGCTCACCTACGATGGTAGCTATGTAAGAGCCTATGTAGACAATATTAAAATATGGGAGTTTAAATATAGTAAAACGCTCAATGTAAATGTCGATCCGCTCAATATTGGAAAGGATGTACCAGGCGATTTAGAGTTTTTTTATGGGGCCCTCGATGAATTACATATTTTTAATGGAGCCATCACAGAAACAGAAATTACCGATTTATACAAACGAACTCCAGCAGTTGCTTCCTCCGAAACCATTGATATGAAATGCCCCGAGGATATGGAAGTAAGTAACGATCCCGGTCAATGTTATGCACGCGTAAATTTTAATAAGGCATCCATCGATGCGCATTGTGGCTCTGGGCGATTGCGTCAAGTGAGTGGGTTACGCACCGGTGATAAATTTCCAATAGGTGCCTCTACCATTACCTATGAACTCACAACCAGCACTGGCACAGTGAGAACATGCCAAAGCACCATCACCGTTGTAGATAAAGAAGCGCCACAATTTATTTGCCCTCGCGATACGGTAATCATTATCTCTGATATTAATGCTGCAGGAATGATTTATCAATATACCATGCCAAAGGCTACCGACAATTGCTCTCATGCATCGGTAAAACTCGCTGCTGGACTGCCTTCTGGAGCCATGTTCCCCAAAGGAAAAACGGTGCTTCATTTTCAAGCGACCGATGATGCCAATAATATTTCTGATTGCAGTTATTCCGTTTATCTTACTTCCGACTCCAATACAGTAGTGGTAGATGCAGCGCAATGTATTGGTGATATCACCATGGAATGCGACCGCGGATTATGCGGAGCAACAGTACGCTATTCCTTTCCCGATGGTATGGATATTCGCAAATACCGTCAGGTGGAAGGTTTGAGCAGTGGAAGATTATTTCCATGTGGCACTACCATCAACCGTTTCCAACGCGAACGCTCCAATAAAATTATAGAAGAATGTGCATTTAAAGTAACGGTGCTCGAGCATGAAGCACCCGTAATTCAATGCCCCAACGATACCATTATTTATAGTAGTGCGAATGCTACCTCTATGATTTACAATTATGAAGTGCCCATTGCAACCGATAATTGCGCCATCGATTCCTTGGTGCTTATTCAAGGACCAGCAAGTGGAATGCCATTCATGATTGGCAATAACAGTATCACCTTCAAAGCCACCGACGCCAGTGGAAACACTACCCAATGCACGTTTCAAGTGATGGTTCTGGATACGCATGTCAACAAAAAAGATTCGCGGGAGAAAACAGTTACCAAAACATATTTGCCCGATAAGGTAAGTTATACCCCCGATTTAAAATTCAATAAATGTCAATTGACTTTGGTTCTTTACGACGACGGTCAGGAAGACAATGATACGGTTTCTGTGTACTTCAACGGCGTAGAAATCGTGCAACACGAAATGATAAAATTGAAACAACATCATATCATCGTTCGAACTGTGATGCTGGAGCCGGGACAAAAAAATGATTTCATCGTGAAAGCATGGAATAATGGAAGCATCAGTCCCAATACCATCAAGATTGAGTTTTATGAAGGGGTATATCACGAAAATGGATTGAACTTCAAAAAACAAACACCAAAAAAAGTTCGTGTATTGCACTCAAAACCAGGAGTGGCAGGGGCTATTTCAATTAGTTGCTCCAAATAATAATAGATGAAGAACTCCAAACTAGCCATGCTTTTTTTAGGAATCATAGCCCTTGGCTTGGTATCATTTGGTTTCTTTAAAACAACAGCTCATTCAATTTCTAGAGAATCATCGGTGATATCCATCGATTCATTTCAGGTTTATGTAGATGAGTATTCAAGGCTAAGTAAATCGGATAAAAAGAAGAAAGAGTTTCAGAAATTGTTGGTGAAGCTTCAACAATATGCGGCAACTATCAAACACAGTCGTAATGTATTGTTCAAGAACGTACGATACAACTTATTTGTTGCCGATTTAGATAGTGATAATATCCAGCTTCATTTATTGAACCCGAATACTGGAATACATCTTTCTTCTTTGGGTGCGGTAAAAAAATTATTGGAAGCCCAGGGTTTGCAGCCACTGATGATTACTAATGCGGGTATGTATACCGCGGAGGAGAATCCAGAAGGTTTATTTGTTTCAGAAAGCAATAAAAGTTTTTTCGAATTGGATACCGGTGGTGCTCGAACCAATGCAAATTTCTATCTCAAACCCAATGGTGTTTTTTATCTTGACAAGGCAAATACCCCTCATATCGATACTACTGAGAGTGTGCAAAGGCTCAGCCCTGCAGCCATCAAGCAATGGAAGCTTGCTACACAGTCGGGCCCCATGCTCGTAATCAATGGTAAAATTCATCGAGCATTTATTCAAGAATCAAAGAATTTGAAAATAAGAAGTGGGGTAGGAGTGATGCCGAGTAAAACGAAGGTGGTTTTCGCCATCACACTCAATGAGTCAAATTTCTTTGATTTCGCCACCTTTTTTAAGGATGTTTTTCAATGCCAAAACGCATTGTTTTTGGATGGAGCTATTTCTAAAATGTATCTCTCTGATCTTCATCCAAAAGAACTAGAAGGTAATTTTGGTCCGATGATTTCGGTATCTAAGAAGCACTAATTTATTTGAGAAGCGCTTTTATTTGTTCTTCCACCTGGCTTTTGAATAATTCAGTATGTCCCTCAATCGTGAGTGCAGGCTTGCCTTTCATGAAAATCTTTAGGGTTGGATAATCCATCACAGAATATTTTAGATTAACCTCCGATGTTATTTGCAAGAGAGGATATGTAACCTTAACTTTTGATTTGAAATTTTCAAGTTGTGTATCATCATCAAAAGCAGTCAAACCATAAAACTTCACCCTAGATGAGCCATACTTTTCAAAGAGCGCCTCCAATTCAGGAGTTGCTTTAACGCAAGGTGGACATCCGGTAAACCAAAAATCGATAACAACAATATCGGCGCTCTGGAGCAAACTATCTATATTACTTAATTTCTTTCCCGCGATGCCACTTTGATTTTCCATGGCACTAATGGAAGATGCATGGGCACTCGAGTTGATATTGAAGTTTTTGGCAGCCAATAGAATTACCAAACCTGGCAACAAAATATATAATCTGTATTTTAAAATATTAGGTATTAAACGCATTCCATGAAAGTTTCCTCTATGATATCGCAGGCGAAATCAATTTCTCTGCGAGTAATCGTGAGTGGTGGAGCAAAACGAATGGTGTTCTCATGAGTTTGTTTTGCCAGCAAGCCATTTTCCATCAATCGCAAACAAATTTCATAGCCACTAAATTTTGATTTTTCAGGATCAATTTCAATCGCATTGAATAATCCTTTACCACGAATTTCTTTAATGAATGGTACATCAACCTTTTTCATTCGGCCTCTAAAAACACTTCCCATACTCAAGGCATTTTCCGGAAGGTTCTCATCTTTCAATACTTTCAATGCCGCCATCGCCACAGCACAAGCCAATGGATTACCACCGTAAGTGCTGCCATGTTCACCGGGTTTAATGGTAAGCATTATTTCATCATTGGCCAATACAGCACTCACTGGCAATACGCCACCACTCAAGGCTTTCCCAAGTATTAGGATATCGGGTTTCACTTCTTCATGATCGCATGCAAGCATCTTTCCAGTACGTCCAAGTCCAGTTTGTATTTCATCGGCAATCATCAATACCTTGGCCTCAGTACATATTTTGCGTACACCTTGCAAGTATCCTTTGTCAGGAATAATAACACCTGCTTCCCCTTGTATCGGTTCAAACATAAACCCGCATGCATTAGGATCCTTGCAGGCATTGAATAATGCGGTTAGGTCGTTATAAGGTATAATTTCAAATCCAGGCATATAAGGCCCGAAATTTTTAAAGCTACTTGGGTCGGTGCTACTCGATACGGCGGCTAAAGTTCTACCCCAGAAATTGCCACTAACAAAAATGATCTTTGCTTTGTTTTCAGGTATACCCTTAACTACATAACCCCATCTGCGGGCCAGTTTCAAAGCTGTTTCACCGCCTTCAACACCTGTATTCATTGGCAATACCTTATCAAATCCAAAATATTTGCAAATGAATAGTTCATATTCACCCAAGATATTATTGTGGAATGCACGAGAAGTAAGGGTTATGTTTTGGGCTTGTTTGGTTAAGGCTTCAATAATTTTCGGATGACAGTGTCCTTGGTTTACAGCAGAATATGCAGAAAGGAAATCATAATATTTTTTACCCTCTGTATCCCATACATGTACTCCTTTACCGCGCTCAAGCACAACAGGTAACGGATGATAGTTATGGGCCCCGAAACGATCTTCTAATTCAATGGCTCTTTGGGATTCGGTAAGTTTAACGTGTAGCATACGGCGCAAAGATAATCATTAACGCGCTGAAGCGTTTAATTAAATCAAATTTATCATAGATATTTATAGTTTTGCGATATGGAAAAACTAAAATATAGCCAGCTTATTTTTATAATTCTTTGTTTAATTCTTTCAATCAAGGTTGAAGCTCAAAAACCTGCATTCGAAACCGGAAAGCATATACCTCCCCCAGAGGCGAAACATAAAAAGAATTATTATAGCAGTATAATATATTCTACTCCCGAAGAATTTCTTGTTTCCGATAGAATGAAAAATGGCCAAGTGTATACTTCTTATGACGCCCTCACCTTGAAAAAGAAAGAGACTTTTACCCTCGAACTTCCTACAGTAAATGGAGGTAAGGATGTAGATTGGATTAGAAGAATATTCAGAGCAGAGGAAACAACCTCCATTTATGGCTATTACAATCGAAAGGATGATGAAAATTTTGTGTATGGCAAAATTACGGATCGTAATGGAAAGGATATCGTAAAAGAGAAAGTCCTGGCAAAAATTTCTGCATCAAAAAGAAAATACATCGGAAGCCTAGGTCAGGTTTTTTCAAAAGACAAATCAAAGATTCTAATTTATCGAGAATTAACTTCTAAGGAAAGCGAACAAGAAGAAATAGAGCTATGGCTTTATGACGACCAGCTCAATAAAATTTACAAGAAAAAGATGAGCTTCCCTTATAAGAACAAACAATTCTATGTTCAAGAATACTTGGTTACCAATGATGGGAAGGTTATTGTTATAGCATATTATAAAGCATCAAAAGATGAGATTAAGGCGGATCCTGATGCTAAAAACACACTCAATTTTAAAGTGTTTGGTGTCACAGCTGATAATGAAGAATTGGACGAAATTAAGATTACCAAAAAAGGGAGTGCATTGAGCTCTGCATTTGGTTGGGTGCTCGATTCAGGAGATATTGTTTTCACCGGATATTTCCGAGAAGGAGGAGAGAAGAAATATCAGTACGGAGCAAATGGAATTTATTATGTGAAGGTGAATACTAGTAATTGGGAAATCGAATCAAGCCACTTCAATAAAATTCCAAAAGAAGATTTAACTCGAATTTTTGTAGCCAATGGTGCCAACGAAAGACAAACAAGAAGAGTGAAGAAATCGGTAGATAACGGGGCTGGCTTAAGTGCATTCTATATTAGAGGTTTGTTTTACGAGAATGATGGGTCGGTGAAAATCATCTCTCAAGCAGAATGGATGACACAGGTATGTACTACAGATCCTAAGACAGGGGTGCAATCATGCAGATATATATATTACAATATGCAGATTGTTGAATTCGATTTAGATGCTGATGGAAAAATTTCGAAAACATTAATCATTCCTAAAAAGCAAGTAGCTGGGTCACCGGTATTGGAAGGACATATCGCATTGCTTTCCAATTCTAGAACTTACTTTGTCTTTAATGATGCAGACATCAATTTTAATGAGAAAAGGCTAGCTAAACATGATGGGAACAAATTCTACTACACCTTCGGAAATAGCCGCAAGAACCGATTGGCATATGCCTATGTTAAGAAAAAGGGAGATGCGACAAAGGTGGCAATGATCGACAATTATAAAAACAATATCCTAATATACCCAAGTGAATACGTTCGTATTAGTAATGAAACTGTAATTACTTGGGGCAAGCTCCGCAAAGGGAAAGAGCTTTTACTCGTAAAACTTTATCTTAAAGAAAAAGAGAAACAAGATTAATCACACGCAACTATTTAATTGATTAATATACTTTTTCCAATGCGTCCTTGGAATGTCCTATTTTTGCACATCAATTAAACTCTCATGACCGATATTCAATTTAAAGACATCAAAGGCAGGGTAGAAGACCTATTCCGTTATCTGGAAATTGCTCAAAAGCTTGAGGAAATTCAGGAGATGGAAGAAGTTTCTCATGCCCCTAATTTTTGGGACGACCCAAAAGCAGCTGAAGTCTTGCTAAAACAAATTAAACTTAAGAAAACCTGGACCGAAGCATACAAAGTAGTGAAAGCCGCATTCGATGATATGCAAGTGCTTTGGGAATTTTATATCGCTGGCGACCTCGACGATAAAGAAATGGATTTGAACTTCTCTAAAACTTTGGAAAAAGTAGAAGCGCTGGAATTCAAAAACATGCTTAAAAATCAAGAAGATCAGCTCAATTGCATTATAACTATAAACCCAGGAGCTGGTGGTACAGAAAGTCAGGATTGGGCCGAAATGCTCATGCGTATGTACACCATGTATGGTGAGAAGAACGGGTTCAAAGTAACACAACTCGATTTGCAATGGGGCGATGGAGCAGGGATTAAAAGCTGCTCCCTGGAGTTCGATGGGGAGTTTGCTTATGGTTATTTAAAAGGTGAAAATGGCGTACATCGTATGGTTCGATTGAGTCCATTCGATTCGGCCAACAAGCGACATACCTCTTTCGCCTCTGTTTATTGCTATCCAGTAGTGGATGATAGTATAGAAATCGATATTAAGGATGCCGATATTGAGTTCCAAACTTCGCGTTCAGGTGGTGCAGGAGGACAAAATGTAAATAAGGTGGAAACGAAAGTGCAACTCACCCACAAACCCACCGGAATTGTGGTGGTGTGCCAGGTCGAACGTTCTCAAATTGCAAATAAGGAAAGGGCCATGCAAATGTTACGATCTCAATTATATGAATTGGAATTGCGCAAACAAAATGAAGCACGCGCTAAGATTGAGGCTGGCAAAAAGAAAATTGAATGGGGCTCGCAAATTCGAAACTATGTTTTTCATCCATATAAATTGGTGAAGGATCTTCGTACTACCACCGAAACGAGTGATGTGCAAAGCGTGATGGATGGCGACCTGAATCAGTTTATCAAGCCATACTTGATGGAGTATAATTGATTATTGGATTTCTAACTTGAAAAAATAGAACCTATTTCTATGATAGATATAGCAAATCAACTTAAAAAATCATTTGATACCTATTTCGAAGCACCCATTGAAGCTTGGATTGATTTTGCGAAATGCTGTGAACCGATTCAGTTTAAAAAAGATGAGATCATTAAGGAAGTGGGGACCAAAGAGCGTTTTTTTTATTTTATTTTAAAAGGGAGCGCCGGAATTTTTTTGTGGAAGGAAAATAATTTTGTGTGCTTAGATTTTGCTTTCGATAGTCAGTTTTGTTGTGATTATATGTCTTTACTAACTCGTCAATCCACTCCACTTCAACTCTTAGCACTCGAAAATTCAGAAATGGTAAGAATTACTGCTGATGATTTTTACAAACTTGGACACTCTCCTATGGGATTGCTAATAAATCAAATATCAGCGGAATCATCATTTGTTGAGAAGCAACAGCAACAAATTGAACTTCTTACTTTAAATGCAAAATCACGATACCATATTCTGATTCGTAAATTCCCAGGCATCATGCAACGAATTGCACAGAAGCATATCGCTTCTTATCTTGGAATCACACCACAAAGCTTGAGTAGAATGAGAAAACTTGCAAAATAATTATTTACCCTATGGTAACTAAATTCTAAGACTCAATTTGCAGTTTTGCATTTTAATTGAATGCTAATATGCGAATCACCACAATATTTCTAATTATATTCTGCAGTATTAATTTAAAATCTCAAGAATCGTTTCATTCGATAGATTACCATCATGGTTTTATTTTTGGAGTGAGCGTAGGTGCAGGTTCCCTTTTCTTAAAGCAACCAGATAATCAAAAAGATTTTACATTTTCGATTAGCTTACCCAATATTAAGTTTGGTTATTTTCTGAACAAACAATTCGCCTTGCAACTGCTTCTACCTGGTGCAGTTTATAAATACAATAAAAAGGATCGTGGTTTTGAAGGGGCCATTTTTTGTGCGCAGTATTGGATGCAGCCGAATTGGTGGCTGCTAATTGGTGGTGGATTTACCTTTGATGCTCCAGCATTTTATACAGTGAAAGACCCGAGGTCGTCAAGTTTTTATACAGGATTCCCAGCACTAACTTTAGCTACAGGGTGGGAAGTTTATCACTATACTAATAAAAATATAGATTTACAATTTCGCACCTTTTATGGACAGTCAAATACTAATAATGGGTTGAGGACTGGCTGGGCCAATATGTTGTTGCTTGGCTTTAATTGGAATTAGCTTATAATAATTTAAAAAAATAGAATTTAGATTCTGATTAATGACAATTAGACGTGCTCCCCGATTTTTATTTTCAAAAATTGGACCCCAGTTAAGCTACGAGATTGCTTGATAATATCCCATTGAAACCAAATATTATTCCTTCTATTGTAAAGATGGTTTCTTTAATGCCGTTAGATTGAAGTTATAATTTTTATTATATTTGTTGAAGACATTGACAAAGTAATACCACGCAAATTTTTTTCCATGATACATCGATTTCTTCAATTAATAGGTTTGATCTTTATAATAGGATTTCTGAGTTCTTGCAAACCCAAGGCAGTGGTGCCTACGTTCAATATCAAAGTCACGGAAGTGACGCTAACGAGTGGCGGAACTGGACTTCAATTCAAAGCGTCGTGTACCAATACAGAAATTAAAATGGATAAGGTAGTATTTACCAGCCCCAATAATACCCCTGGACTGGAATTTAACTTCAATGGAAGAACCTGTTTGAAAGATGAATTCTTTCCCTTACAAGCCATCGTTGATGCGTATACCAAAGAAACTGGGATTTGGAAAATTCGCTTCTCCGGAATTCATATGGGCGACGCAGCCCCTTTTACGGTCGATGGTTCTATTCAGGTTTACCAATAGTAAATAACAATACTAGATACTAAATTTATTTCCCCACGTTTCCATCATCTGCATCACTGGCAATAATTTTTTCCCTTCTTTGGTTAATGTGTACTCAACTTTTGGAGGTATCACTTCAAACACTTTTCGGCTTATTACTTCGTGACGCTCCAATTCACGCAATACCTGAGTAAGCATCTTGTCATTGATACCCACCAATATTTTTTTGAGTTCACCATAACGTTTTGGTCCTTCTCGTAAATTCCAAAATACCAAACCCTTCCATCGCCCTCCAATCACAGAGAGGGTTAAATCTACTGGACAATAAAAAAAGGTGCCGTCGATTTTATAACGTTTCATGACAATATTATTTCAGCAAATATATCCCAAAAGGGGAGTACTACCCGAATTGATAGTACTTTCTTTTTGGGTAGTGTATTGTGGCATTGAATATCCGAACGCACTTTTGCATCCAATTAAATTATTAATCATGGATACATTGGAAATTAAAAATACCGCACTCGCTGTTTCTTACGCAATTTTAGAAGGCCGCTGGAATGACCTCGATAACTTACTCGACAAAAACTTCACCTATACTGGCGATGGATTTGTTTTTACTAAGGATGAATATATTGGTTTCATGCAAGACATGAAAGCCGCTTTCTCTAACCTAAAAATGGAATTCCCACAAATCTTGGTGGATGGAGATCATGCATCGGTGCGTTTTATTTCAACCGCCGTAAATACAGGGAAATTTATGGGTGCCCCTGCCAACAAAAAGGACCTCGAAATCCATGGTATCTTTATTCGCAAAGTAAAAAATGGGAAAGTAATGCAGGAATGGCAATCTACCGACTTACTAGGTGTGATGAAACAAATTGGTTTTGGTGCCTTGTTGGGTTATTCCATTTTTGTTGGATTGTTTAATGTTAAACAAAAACGTCCAGTACGCAAGTTCTAAAATCGTTTGGTATAGTTGTATTTGCCGTTACTGAAACTCATTGCCGATAGTGTTCCATCAGTATTTGGAATGGCATTGATTTGCACTTTCCCATTCGACGCCTTTCCCGTTGCCCAACCCACAGTTTTTGCAATGCGGGTTTTTACACTATAGCGTTGATCTTGAATTTGATTCGCTAAAGCGGTATCCTTAATTATTTTATTAAGATTCTTAGTTGCAAAGGCACCAACAGTATTCACTACCGGATTGGCAGATCCTTGATGTGCCCCTTCTTCACGCTCGTTTTCATCAATATCAATAGGAGCGAACACCACCTGATTGGGTAAATAACTGTTCACCAGCCCATCCAGGTAATCGTCCGACTTGCGGTTTTTACTATAACTATAAAACGTTTCAGCCGCCGATTCTTTACTGTTTATCGATTGTACTGGATTTTGTTTACTCGCCGAAGTTACCAATGCTACTGTTTGCATTAAGGGTGCAGCGTTGCGATTTGGTTGCTGTGCTACAGCTTGAGAATTTTCTGGATTTACAACGGTGTTTGAAGTAGAGCCAGGCAAGTCGATAGTATTGGCCTTGTTGTTTTCAATGGCTACCCCATTATTGATTGGGTCATTGGAATTATTGAAACGAAGTATGCCAATGCCCAGTATCAAACATGCCGCCGCTGCAACACTACCATATCTAATCCACATTGGTGTTATAGCTCCTTTTCTTAAGCTATTTTTATGTGGATATACCATGCCTTTATCAGCACGTAAAATGGTATGTGAATAAAGTTCCCGGTCTCTTTGATATTGTGGATTGGCAGCTAAAAACAATTGTAACTCGTTTTGCTCGTGAGCCAATAAATCATGTTCGAGTTCGCTTACTAAAAAATGCTCAATGGTTATATCCGATATTTCTTCCTTGAGTAAAGCATCCTTGGCATCAAATTCAAAACCATCATTTGGAAGGGTATACTGTGAAGCCTCCTCTGCTAGTTGTTGTAAATTGGGATAGGCATTCAAAAATTGCAATAGTTGTTCTTGTACCTCTGGAGTGAGCGTACCATCCCAATAATCCACCATAAAGGCTTCATAATTACTGCGTGTTATTTTAGGTGTTGCTTTCATGGTTAAATCACATTTTGCATGCTTCCTAAATAGTTCTTTAAAAAGGTGCGGGCTCTAAAAATATAAACCTTTACCTGCGATTCGTTTAAATGTAAAATCTCACCAATTTCTTTATAATCATATCCTTCAAAATCTCTCAATAGTATTACCTCTCTCTGAGCTTCCGGCAGTTTCTCCATGGCCTTTCTCACAATTCGTTCTGTATCGGTAAATTCATTCTGAGTGCTATATTTACTCTCTTTCACTTCGCTAAAATCGGTTTTTCTTTTTTCTTTTCTTATCCTGTCGATCATGGCATTATGCGCAATCTGAAAAATATAACTCTTGGCACGGGCGAAATCTACGCTACCACAATGATTCCATACTTTTTCGAAGGTATCCTGAACCACATCTTTCGCCTCTTCCTTATTCCGCATCTGATGCGCAATAAAGCGGTAAACCCCGTCGGAGTATAGCGTTACACACTGGTTATATTCGGCGGTAGTCATGCAAGGGGTCCAATTCTTCTTTTAGCTTATTGCGCTTAGTATGGGTGATACGAACTAAGTCTTCAAGAAGTTACACAAAGCTAGTTATTTTTTAGAAAAGATTCAATTCCTCGTTTTTTGAGGCCCATTATTTACCAATCGCAAACATTACCGGTATTTTATGTAAGTCGGGAATACTCTTTTTCCATTGGGCGATACTCTGCATCATAATCTTTTCCTTGGGTGAAGTAAGGGCAATTCCTGCACAGAGTTTGGTTTTTGATTCGCATATATCGAGGAGCTCCTTGAGTAACTGATTATTGCGGTAGGGAGCTTCCATAAATAGTTGGGTATAGTTTTTTATAGAGGCATCATTCTCCATCTGTTTGATCTTTTTCTGCCTCAATACCTTATCGTAAGGTAAGTATCCATGAAAAGTAAATTGTTGTCCAATAAATCCACTGCCTACCAGGGTAAGCAAAATACTCGATGCGCCCGCCAATGGTACCACAGTGATACCATGCTCATGACAACTTCTTACTACCTGATAGCCAGGATCGGCGATACAAGGCATGCCCGCATCACTCATTAATCCGATGTCATTTCCTTTATGCAAGGGCGCCATCAAAGCACCAGTATTTCCATCGGCATTATGCTCGTTCAAGAGCATGATTTGCAGTTCTGCTTGTACCTTCTCGGGTAATATTTTTTTGACAAAAGCCCGTACATTTTTTTCTGATTCTCCAATGAAATTTGTGATACCTCCCGCTACCTCTGCCACTCGTGGTGCTAAGTGCGACATGCTATTGCTATCGTCTAAAAAATTGGGTAGGAGGTACAGGGTTCCTTTTGTTGGCAATTGCATATTAATTTAGTATTTTTGAAAAATAAGGTGGCATTGGGTTCTACAAAGAAAATTAAAAAACATCAGACCCTGCAGTTTGTTTAGAATTAACTGAAAAAAAATATTTTACATCGTTTAATGTTTAAAAAACTATTTACATTACTAATTCTTTTAGTGTCAATTATTTCCCATGCACAGCAGCGCTTTGGCAATGAATGGATCAATTCAACTCAATCATATTACAAGATAACGCTCAATAAAGACGGGATATATAGAATAAATTTTAATGCCTTACAACAGGCCAGTGTTCCAATCTCTTCAATCAATCCTAAAAACTTTCAACTCTTTCACTTTGGTAAGGAGCAACCAATCTATATCGCTGGCGAATCCGATGGGCAATTCAATCCTGGAGATTATATCGAATTTTTTGGGGCACGTAATGATGGTCGAAGTGATTCATTGCTTTTCAAATCGGGCGAACAAGCAAATCCATACTACAGCTTTGTAAGCGATACCACTGCTTATTTTCTTACCTGGAATAGCACCACCCCTGGACTTCGTGTTACGGAATATTCAAATACTAACTATGGTTCGTTTATACCAGAGCCCTTCTTTTTACAACACAGCCTTTTTTATGGAACCTATAATAGTCTCGTTAACGACGATGGTTATAATTATGGGAATCCCATTAACTTAAGCGATAATATTTATGGTTCGGAATATTCCATAAATGAAGGATATACAAGTTCATGGGTTGGACTCAGTGGATTGGCAGTTGGAACCTTTCCATTGGCCACCGACAACTATTATAATAAAGGCCCAAAGCCATTGTTCAGCGCCTGGTTGAGCGGGTTGTCGAACGCTACAACTTCGGGCAACTCAAGTTTTAATCATCATGTGCAACTTTGGCTTGGAAATAATAAATTGTATGAAGATTCTCTGGTCTTCTTTTACAATCAGCACCTCACCAATATCAGTATTGATACACCATTTACTATGGGGGCAACCACTCCGCTGCAACTAAAAGTAATAAACGATTTGTATGTCACCGCCGATTGGAATACCATCGCCTATGCCGATTTGGTATATCCAAGAACTTTCGAACTCGGAAATACTACTTCTCGTAAATATAATCTTAAAACCAACCAACAGTATGTGAGCTGGAGCAATTATAGTAATGGCAGTAAGCAATGGCCAGTGGTGTATGATATTGCCAATAATATTCGTGTAACAAGCACCTTGGCCTCAACCAATCTGAAAATTATTTTCCCATCAACAACAGCTGAAAAGGAAATTTATATGGCTGATACTACGGAAATAAATTATGTAGGACTAAAGCCCGTTACAATGCTAAATGTGAATACTGCTTCCAATTACGCATTCCTCATTATTACACATGAAAAATTCCTTCAGCAAGCCAACGATTATAAAGCGTATAATGCTACACGTTATGAAAATTTCAACACGCTTGTGGTAACCTCCGATCAACTTTATGATGCCTTCTATTACGGATTACACCACCCGTTGGCGGTGCGCCATTTTTGTGATTACGTGCTTGAAAATGCAACCGTAGCGCCCAAGTATTTATTGTTGATGGGTAAAGGAGAACAAACGAATTTACTCCGAAATCCATTCAACTACAATCTTGATTATGTTCCAAGTATTGGAGTTCCATCCAGTGATCATATGTTTACCAATGGATTGAAAGGGTCCTTACTTTATGAGCCGGCAATTGCAACAGGTAGAATTGCATGCAAGACTACCGCTGAAGCCGAGAACTATTTGCATAAGCTGAAAGATTACGAAGCGCTGCCCGATACAACATGGTGGAAGAAAAATATTTTACATCTGCTTGGTGGCGACGATTTATCACAAGCTCAGTATATCGCAAATGTGATGAATACAAATGTGAACGTAATAAAAAATCCATCCTATGGAGGAAAGGTCACAGCCTTCAACAAGAACTCTACTTCGCCTATCGATAGTAGTTTGGAGCAGAAAATCCAAAACGCAATTAATCAAGGCGCCGGCCTATTTACCTTTTTTGGTCATGGCTCATTAAATGAAACTGATATAAAATTTGGTGATGGGTGTCAATTAAATAATTATAAAAAATATCCTGTCATGTATTTGAACGGATGTAATATGGGCAATTGCAATATTGCTTATCAAAGCTCTGGTGCCTTCAATAAATGCCCTACCAGTAATCCAGGAAATATTGCATCGAAAGGGGAGGTGTTTATTTTAGAAAAAGATAAAGGCGCTATCGTTTGGATGTCTCAATCAAATACATCATCTCTTAGCACCCTGGCTGCACAGATAGATAGTCTATATATTCTTTTAGCTAGAGATGCTTACGGACAATCTTTAGGAAATATAGTTAAGCAAATGATTATACGTACTCAGGCATACAACCCTGGGAGTGAAGAAATGCGTAATCATGCATTGCAACTTGTATATCAGGGCGACCCAGCGTTACGCATCTTTTCGGCAGCAAAACCCGATTTCAAAATCACCAATAAAGATTTATTCCTTTTCCCTTATAATGCAACTGCAGTAAGCGATTCATTTGCAGTAGGTATCAATATCACTAATTATGGGAAAGCAATTAACGACAGTATAGAAATAAAAGTTCGTCGCACGTATGGTAGCAATGTGGTTGATTACCCGCTAGCTAAAACTCCCACTACCTTTAGAAATGACACCTTTTATTTTTATATAAAATCGAAAGATATTCGTACCACTGGAACCAATACTTTCGAAGTATGGGTTGATCCCAACGATAAGATTTCTGAGCTGAACGAATTAAATAATACTGCCAGCTTCACCGTGTATATTCCAGGTAATGGCGTGAATCTAATTACCCCAGTACCGTTTGCACTCATCGACTCAAATAAAATTGCGCTCATCGCTCAAAGCAGTAATTTATTTGGCAAAACCGATGCGGAATTTTATTTCGAAATAGATACAACGCCCTACTTTAATAGCCCGCAGTTGCAGCAATCGGCGTTAATTCAAGCAAGCCATCTTGCACAATGGAAAGCAAACTTATCAGCGAAAGATAGCACCGTTTATTATTGGAGAGCCCGATTAAATTTACCTGATACCGCCGGTGGTTATTGGCAACAGCAATCATTCACCTATGTTAAAAATTCTTCCGAAGGATGGAACCAAAGTCACTACCCGCAATACGTAGGTATTAAAACTACGGATATGGTGATTGATACACACCTAAGGAAAATGGATTTTATGCCTGTGAAGCGAAAAATCACCGTGCAAACTACGCGTTATGCGCATTGCGGTTATGGTATTATTCTCGATGGTTATCAGGCAGGGTTGAATGCAGGAGTAGTAGGAGGTCAGGCAACGAACTTAATAGTAATGGAGTTCAATCAGTTTACGCTCGATCCGGAATTGAATTATTTCAAACCAGCCGTTGGATACAATGTAAGCTATATGCAATATAGTACCATCCTTCCTGCACAAGTCGATTCCTTTAAAGCCTATATCAATCGAATTAAAGATGGACAATACGTTGCATTATATACTCGCTACGGACCCGATATTCCAAATTGGGATACGAGTATGTTTAGCACCATAGAGAAATTAGGATTTGGAGTTACCAAAACTCGTGGCATAAAAGGATATTACACTTCTTATGTAGCAGTGGGACAAAAGGGGGGGGCTCGCAATGGTTTTATTCCTGTAGAAGATACATTGCATTATGTAGCTGGCTTGCCTGCTGGTTGTTTCATCAATCCAGATAGTTTGAACCCTATCCTACAAACTACCACCAACCTCATTGGTAGCGATATTCAAGGCACACTCAACTCAGCGTTAGTTGGCCCCGCGGTTTCATGGAGCACGGCCTATCGACGGTATAATACCAAGGAAATAAATTCGACCGATACAATACTCATGGATGTGATGGGAGTAAGTGCCGATAAAACTTCTGAAACACTTTTATTTTCAGTAATGGGTAATGATTCCATTGCCATCAATAGCATCAATACGAAAACCTATCCATACCTGCGTTTGGTAGCACATCTTCGCGATACTAAATACCATACAGCACCCGGTTTCCTGGGTTGGCAGGTTCGATATGTGGGCATTCCAGAGGGAACGCTCGACCCCGCAAATACAAAGTATCCTTTGGTATTTTCTAAAGATACCATGGTAGAAGGTGATACCATGAAATTGAAGTTCGCATTTGTAAATATCTCTAAACATCCATTCAAATCGCCCTTACATATCAACTATACCGTAAGTGATATCAATCAGGGTTTCAAGCAAACGGTACAAAGCATGAAGGATAGTATCATCACGCAACTAAATGCTAGCGATACATTGTATATTCAAAAATCATTCAGCACCCAAGGCATGGATGGAAGTAATATTTTGGATATTTTTGTGAATCCTCAAGAACAACCCGAAGCATCCTACGCAAATAATAGTTTCAATAAATTTTTCTTCATACGTAACGATCATATTAATCCAATATTAGATGTTACTTTTGATGGTGTACATATTCGCAATAAGGACATTGTTGCCCCCAACCCAATAATATTGATTACCGCCAAAGACGAGAATAAAACACTCCTACTTAACGATACCTCTAAATTCATTTTGTTGCTTTATCGCCCTGGCGCAAGCAAAGCTGATACCATCTCATTGTCGAGCCCCGAAGTAACTTTTATCCCTGCTACGAACCCAGCAGTGAATAAGGCAGTTGTGGAATATCTTCCAAAGAATTTAATTGATGGCGTTTATACCCTCAAAGTACAGGCCTACGACCGTTCAGGTAATATCTCTGGTGCTAATGGGTACATTATTTCATTTGAAGTAATTAATAAACAAACAACTACCCGTTTCTACCCATATCCAAATCCATTTAGTACTGCGATGCACTTTGTATTTACCATCACAGGAAAAGTTCCTGATGATATCTATATACAAATTACAACGGTTACTGGTAAGGTTGTTAAAACCATCACCAAAGATGAACTGGGATTCATACGTATTGGAACAAATATCACCGAATGGGCCTGGGATGGAACCGATACCTATGGAGATAAATTGGCCAATGGAGTATATCTTTATCGCGTATACCTAAAGGAAAACGGACAGGATGTAGAACTCAATACAGATATAGGATTACTCAAGAATGAGAAATTCTTTATTAAAGATATTGGGAAGATTTATCTTTTAAGATAAAATCTAGGATCGTATTCTAACAGTGTTATACTTTTAAAATTTATTTCCAGCCTAGCAATTTTGTCGCCGCACTTTCTCTCAATGTTTTTTGAGTAGCAGTATTTACAGGATGCTTTTTAACGAATACATTACGAGAAGAAAATACGCCGTAACCATTGATAACATTGGTAAATTCAGGCTTTTTCTGAACAATTCCTATGGATGGTTTACTCACATCTAAATACACATTCAAATCGTCGGCAGCACCTGCATAATAAGCATCTAAAAAAGTCGCTACGCGCTTTATTCCAGGGATCACGGGTATGCTGTTGCCAATAAATGCAATTAAAGCGTCCGACTCAATAATTTGTTCGATATCCTCACCACCATTTAAGCTTGATGTTAGTCCGCTTCGTTGTACATAAAAGTCGATATATTTTTGTGAATTTAAATTCCCTGTAATCGAATCAAACTCATTGTATTTGAAACGAAAGAAAATATCATAAGAACGAGCGTTGATTCCGCTTTTAAATGTGGCCCTTATTTTCTTTGCAGGTAATATATCAAAGGTATCACCTGGAGGGCTGGTTATCTGGTTAGGATTGCCCACTACCACAGTTTCACCATATACCATATTACCGGTTAGTACATTATTAATATCCAAGCGGTATCGGTGCGTAGAAGTAATAGGGTCGCTAAAGCGATATAAGATATTGAGTTTGTTTTGAAAATAACCGCTATCTTTTATTACCGAAATGTCCTTCGTTAGAATATAAATCTGATTGGTGGTCAAATCGGTAATCTTCACTTCAAGGCTATCAAAATACAAGGAGTCGGGCTTTTGTGCAATACTAAACGCAGTAGTATTTGTATTTTGAAATGCGCGTTGTATACGAACATAATGTACCGTATCGTTTCGGTCGAGCAAGCCATACACTACCACAATCTCTTTGTAATTGGCATTGAGTTCAATATCGTTTTTACACGATGAGAAAATCCCAACCAACAGAATAAAAATATAGAATAATTTTTTCATTTAAAGCCCGTGAAAATAAAGAAAAGTAGACTCAATCCAAGGTCAATTTACGCCTTCATGCTTTTTAATCGACCTACCTCTGCAGGGGTTAAAAAGCGGCATTCTCCACGCTTTAATCCTTTTTTAGATAAGCTTGCAAATGAAGTACGATCGAGCTTCATCACACGGTAGCCAAGGCTTTCAAAGATGCGTCGAACAATACGGTTTTTTCCACTGTGAAGTTGAACCCCAATATTATTCTTATCCATCCCTTCAATATAGGCAACATCATCTACCTTAATTTCACCATCCTCAAGAGTTAATCCTTCTTTTATTTTAATGAAATCTTCTTGACGCAATTTCTTATCGAGCTCCGCAGCATATACTTTGGTGATACCAAATTTAGGATGAGTTAATCTTAAGGTTAAGTCACCATCATTAGTTAATATCAATACACCTGTGGTGTTTCTATCTAATCTGCCAACAGGGTACACACGAGCACTGGTAAGACGTTCAACCAAACTAGTTACCGTACGGCGTTCTTGAGGATCGTCGGTTGTAGTGATGAAATCTTTAGGTTTATTCATCAAGATATATTGCAAACGCTCTTTACGTACGGGCTCATTATTATAACGAACCTCATCAGTTTCTTTATGAACTTTTGCACCCAATTCAGTCACTAATTCACCATTAACGGTAATCACACCACTGATAATTAAATCATCAGCTTCTCTTCTGCTGCAAATTCCAGCATTGCTTAAATAACGATTCAAGCGTACGAAATTTGGATCACCATCCTCTTCTTTCGATTTGGTATAAGGTTTTTTATTGCCTGTGCTGATGTTTTTATTATAAGGCCCTTTGGCTGTTTCGCTATAGCTTTTGCTCTTATATGGTTTGCCATAATCGCGAGCACCACGGCGTTCTTCCGGGTTACGTTCTCCTCCTTCTCTTTCAAATTTTGGGCGCGTATCGAAATCATTCGAAGTACGTTTGGTATAGGTACGTTTCTCGGGTGTAGAAGCGTCTCCGAAACTTTTACGTTCTTCAGGATTTCGGTCTCCACCTTCTCTTTCAAATTTAGGGCGGGTATCGAAATCGTTTGAGGTACGTTTGGTATAAGGACGTTTTTCCGCGCCTTCGTTATTGCGGTCGCCATAAGGCTTGCGTGTGAAAGGTTTATCGCTGCCACCTTCGCTGCGTTTGGCATACGGGCGTTTTTCAGCACCTTCATTATTACGGTCGCCATAAGGCTTGCGTGTGAAAGGTTTATCGCTACTTCCTTCGCTGCGTTTGGCATACGGGCGTTTTTCAGCACCTTCATTATTACGGTCGCCATAAGGCT
>CAIVZR010000099.1 GCA_903910445.1 uncultured Bacteroidota bacterium | reverse complement strand
TTTGCTCACATGCTTTCCTCTCATCAAAGGGATGGCACAGAAGGAGCATGGGCGATTACAGCCTTCCGAAATTTTCACATACGCATAATGTTTTGGGGTAGTTTGAAGGCGCTCTCCCAAGAGTTCACGCTTATAAT
Organism: uncultured Bacteroidota bacterium; assembly: GCA_903910445.1. GTDB lineage: Bacteria > Bacteroidota > Bacteroidia > UKL13-3 > UKL13-3 > CAINMV01. The sequence continues at coordinate 23,164 of CAIVZR010000099.1, read as the reverse complement.
CGGCGCCAACACTTTTTAATATTTCGGGTAGGTGATGGGTGCCAAACCAGCCATCTACATTTTTTATTTCCTTCTTTAGATCATCCTGATAACGCTCGCTCAAACAGCCCATCACAATGAGTTTGTCGAGTTCCCCATTCTTGCGACGCTCGGCATAATCCAAAATGGTATTGATGCTTTCCTCCTTTGCATTATCAATGAATCCGCAGGTATTAATAATTACAGTACCACCTTTTAGGTTCCCTTCATGAATTACTTGCTTGCCATTGGCTGCCAGTTGTCCCATGAGCATTTCGCTATCCACGGTATTCTTGCTGCATCCTAGGGTGATGACATTGATGTTCTCGGGGGCTTTTTTGGTGACTTTGGTTTTCAATGGGAATGAATTTAAAAATGGTTGGCAAAGATAATCGCTTCCCAGCATAAGTAGGCATGAAACAAAAGCTTTTTCATGATTTACTATTCTATTCGATTGTCTCCCCAAATCCCTCGGTTTTCCACAATTTACGGGATAAGTAAGTGCCCGCTGGTCGGCCCAATATTACAGAAAAACACGTACATTCGCGCGCTACAACTGTATGATGACGGCCAACGAGATACGTAAAACCTTTTTAGATTTTTTTGCAGAAAAACAACATCAAATCGTGCCCTCGGCACCGATCGTGGTGAAGAACGACCCTACCCTAATGTTTATCAATAGCGGTATGGCTCCATTCAAGGATATTTTCCTGGGCAATTCTCCCATCAAATATCCGCGCATCGCCGATACTCAAAAATGCTTGCGAGTAAGCGGTAAACATAACGACCTGGAAGAGGTGGGTATCGATACCTACCATCATACCATGTTTGAAATGTTGGGTAACTGGAGCTTTGGCGACTATTTCAAAAAAGAAGCGATTGCCTGGAGCTGGGAACTACTTACGGGCATCTATAAAATTCCTGTCGATCGTATCTACGTTACGGTATTCGAAGGAGATGCAAAAGAGAATCTTCCTTTCGATGAGGAAGCCTACCAGTACTGGAAACAATATGTTGCGGAAGACCGCATCTTAAGAGGAAATAAAAAAGATAATTTTTGGGAGATGGGTGATCAGGGGCCATGCGGACCTTGCAGTGAAATACATGTGGATTGCCGCCCCGACGACGAACGCAAACTCATTGATGGGGCTACGCTCGTGAATAACGATGACCCACAAGTTATCGAAATTTGGAATAATGTATTCATGCAATACAACCGTTTGGCTGATGGGAGTTTGCAACCACTGCCTGCCCGCCATGTAGATACAGGCATGGGCTTCGAACGTTTGGTGCGTGTTCTTCAACAGAAGACTTCAAACTACGATACCGATATTTTTCAACCAATCATTCAGCAAGTATCGGCATGGAGTAAAATAAATTATGGCGATTTTGCCTCGGTGCCAGCGCATGCTTCCGATAGCTCCGCCATGCGCGAAGCGGGAGGAAATAGTCCTTCTCAAAATGCCGACGCATCGGAGAAAACAGATATCGCCATGCGCGTTATCGCCGATCATATTCGTACCATTAGCTTCGCCATTGCCGACGGACAATTACCGGGGAATGTGAAAGCAGGTTACGTTATTCGACGCATCTTACGCCGAGCCGTACGTTACGGATTTCAATTTCTCGATTTCAAAAAACCATTCCTCTGTAACCTCGTACCCATCCTCGCCAATCAGTTTGAAGCGGTATTTCCTGAACTGAAAAAGCAAGAAGACTTCGTTGCGAAAGTTATTTTGGAAGAAGAGAATGCGTTTTTGAAAACACTTGAAATTGGATTGCGTAAACTTGATGATGTAATTAAAAATAACCCGCCAAGCAGTCAAGAAATTAGCGGCAATATTGCTTTTGAGTTATATGATACTTTTGGTTTCCCCCTCGATTTAACGCAATTAATTTTACGTGAACGTGGATTGCATATCAATCAAAAAGAGTTTGATGTGGCCATGGAAGCACAAAAGAATCGTGCTCGCAATGCAACAGCCATCGATACAGAAGACTGGGTGGTGCTGCGCGAAATAGATGCAACACAGTTTGTAGGATACGATATGCTCGAATGTGAAGCACAAATAGTGAAGTATAGAAAAGTGAAAGCGAAGAATAAAGAATACTATCAACTGGTATTCGACCGAACCCCATTTTATGCCGAGAGTGGTGGTCAGGTAGGTGATACGGGCGAACTGGTAAGCGATACCGAATCGATAAAGATTACCGATACCAAGAAAGAAAATAATTTGCCAGTGCATATCAGCGATCGCCTGCCTAATAATATTCAGGATAGTTTCATCGCACGCGTGGATGCATCAAAACGCAAAGCCATCGCTTCCAATCATAGCGCCACACACTTAATTCATGCAGCCCTCAAAGAAGTATTGGGAGCGCATGTAAATCAGAAAGGCAGCTTGGTGAATGATGAATACCTGCGTTTCGATATCTCTCATTTTCAAAAAGTGAGTGATGAAGAATTAAGAAAAGTAGAACAGATTGTAAGCGATAAAATCAGAGCCAATATTGCTTTGGAAGAATTGCGAAGCATCCCAATTGAAGATGCCAAAGCCATGGGCGCCACCGCTTTATTTGGCGAGAAATATGGCGATCAGGTCCGTGTCATCATCTTCGATAAAAATTATAGTATGGAACTTTGTGGTGGTACGCATGTGCCTGCTACTGGTCAAATTGGATTGTGTAAAATTACCTCCGAAAGTGCCGTGGCTGCTGGTGTTCGACGCATAGAAGCCATCACCTCAGATAAAGCCATTCAATACTACGAAGAGAAAGCGAAAGCGTTTGATGAAGTGAAGTTGGCGTTGAATAACGCGAAGGATGTTTTGAAAAACATCAACGACCTGAAGGACGAGAATTCACAATTGAAGAAGCGTATTGAAAAGTATGAAGAGGAAAAAGTGAATACCATTTCTAATACTTTGAAAGCGAACTATACCGCCAAGTCAGGATATCAATTCCTCGTTCAGCGGGTGAGCGTTCCAAGCGCTGATGCATTCAAAAATTTAACCCTGAGTTTGAAACAACAGGTAAATAATTCGGTAACAGTTTTGGTAAGTGTTATCGATAATAAGCCCATGATTAATGTGGCAGTAACCGATGATTTGGTAGCCTCGAAAACATTTCTTGCAGGCAATATCATTAAAGAGCTCGCTCCATTTATCAAAGGAGGCGGTGGCGGACAACCTGGATATGCAAGTGCTGGAGGCAGCGATGTGAATGGGGTGGATGCCGCGCTCAATAAGGCTTTGGAAATTCTTAATTAAAATATATACCTTTTATACAATGTTCTCAATGAAACGAATTTTAAGTATTATCACAATTATCCTCGCATTCTTCTCATGTAATTTAGGAAGAGAAACGAAAGGTGCGAATGGATACCAAATTAAAGCGAAGGTGAGTAATTGCACAGCGAAAACCGTATTGCTTGATGAACTCTCTACCCAAGGTTTCAATACCTTGGATACTGCGGTCATTGATGAGAAAGGCAATTTCACTTTCACTGGGAATACCAAAGAACCTCTTTTTTGTGCATTGCGTTTTGATGCCAATTTACCTTCAGAAAAACGTATTTTCATTGTGCTCGATTCGAATACAAGCTTTAAACTGGAAGCCGATTACAACGCTTTGGAGAAATACAAAATCAAAGGATCGAAAGATTGCGAACAAATCCAGGCATTGCTTGCGATTAACTCGGTGATGGAAGAAAAGTTAAAAGTATTGGATGCCGAATTTGCAAGTTATGATGCGAATAATATCCCAGATAGCGTAGCAAAAAACATTCGTGCTAAGTATGATGTGATTGTGAAAGAACAAGAGGCAAGCATCGATAAGTTCATTACCGAAAATGATGGATTCGCTAATTATTTTGCTGGTTTGTTCATGATGCAAGCTCCACCCATTCCTATGTTGAAGAAAATTGATACCAAGGGAATGAAGAAATATGCCAACTCAAAATACGCCATCACCTTGCATGATTTTGTATTGTCGAAACAATCAACCAGCATTGGGGTAGAGGCACCCGATTTGAATTTAGAAGATGTGAATGGCCAAAAGATTGCGTTGAGCAGCCTTCGTGGTCAATATGTGATGATCGATTTCTGGGCCTCATGGTGTGGACCTTGCCGCAGAGAGAATCCAAACAATGTGGCACTTTATAATAAATATCATAGCAAAGGCTTCGAAATTTATGGAGTGAGTTTGGATGATAATAAAGACAAATGGGTGAATGCAATAGCAGCCGATAAGCTAACCTGGAAGCATGTGAGCGACCTGGGTGGATGGTCGTCATCGGCAGCCAAAATTTATAATGTGAGCTCTATTCCTCAAACATTTTTATTGGATAAGGAAGGGAAAATTATCGCTATCGGATTGCGTGGCGAACAGCTTACTCAAAAATTAGAAGAGCTATTTGGGAAATAATTTTTAATTGAATCACTTGAGTCAACAAAAAATAAAAATAGGCATCCTCTTCGGAGGGAACTCCCGCGAAAGGGAAGTGGCATTTGCAGGTGGTCGCACCGTTTACGATAACCTCGATAAAAATATTTTTGAAGCCATCCCCATTTTCGTTGATAGCTTTGGAAACCTTTGCCTCCTTAAATGGGAGAATATTTATAAAGGCAGCATCCGCGATTTCTATCCGCCTTCATCAACTATCAAATCATCGGAATATGGATTCCAGATTTATGCTGATAGCCTGGGAGATATTAGCCGAGCCCAACAACACGAATTATTAAAACCTATTGGAGAACCTATCTCCATTGAATCATTAAATACCCTTATCGATTTTGCCTTTTTATCATTGCATGGTAAGAATGGTGAAGATGGGCGAATACAAGGCTTACTGGAGTATTTCAATATTCCATATAGTGGCTCTGGCATTTTGCCTGCAGCCTTAGGAATGAATAAGGCCGCGCAACGCGATATCATGCGAAGGGCAAATTTCATCACACCCAAAACCATTTCATTGCGTGTCAATCAATGGGATCAGCAAGCATCGAGAGCACAAATATTTGAATCGGTAAAAAAGGAAATTGGATTTCCTTGTGTGATAAAAAGTGCCAATCAAGGTTCGAGCATTGGGGTAAGTGTATTTAAAACTGATGACCTCGAATTATTTAGTAGGGCTGTTGATGCTTCCTTCTTCCGTGTGCGCTTTGATGCTACCTCATGGATGGGACTAAGCCATGAAGATAAATTATTGAAGATTGCATCCCTCAGTGATTTCCGTGATGGCATGGGATTGCCGATGATGGTTACGGTGAAGAGCAAGGAATCATTAATCAATCATCCTGACGAATTATTTCAATGCTTCGAAAGGGAGTTAAAGCAAGCAAATAATTTCATCATCTTATCTCCACTCGATACAGAACATGAAGTCTTGATTGAAGAGTTCATTCAGGGAATGGAGTTCTCGTGTATTGTAGTAGAAGATCAGGATGGAAATCCTCTTGCATTACCACCCACACAAATTGTCAAAGGCAACGATATCTTCGATTATCGAAGCAAATACTTACCAGGGCTCTCGCGCAAAATCACACCGATTCCGGTGGCTGAGCAAGAGATAGAGAATATTCGAAAAGCATGTTCAGAGCTCTACTCTTTTTTCAGATTCAATGTATATGCGCGTATCGATGGTTTCATCACACCCAATAACGAAATCATCCTTAACGACCCCAATACCACCTCGGGTATGATGCCAAGCAGCTTCTTCTTTCATCAGGCTGCCGAAATTGGATTGAACCCTTCAGGATTTCTTACCTATATCATCAGCAAATCATTAGAGAATCGAATTCATTCGCTGTCGAATACCTTACCAACGAAATCATTACTCCATCGATTGAATCAATTCATTGGAGCCAAGAACCAAGGCAGCACTCAAAAAGTGCGCATCGCTGTGTTGATGGGAGGCTATAGCAGCGAACGACATATCAGTATTGAGAGTGGAAGAAATATTTATGAGAAGCTGGCTTCGAGTGAAAAGTATGAACCATTCCCTGTGTTTCTAACAGGGGCAGATGATGCGCACGAACTCTATATCATTCCCATCAATATCATGCTCAAAGACAATGCAGATGATATTGCGGAGAAGGTAAAAAATTATCATACCCACGAGGCACTTCAAAAAATCAGAAATCAATTTAGCGAAATCACCCATACGTTTGGAACCGAAATCACCGCCCCAAAACGTATAGAATATAACGATTTAAAAACCATGGCAGAAGGCGTATTTATTGCACTTCACGGCCGGCCAGGAGAAGATGGGGAAGTGCAGAAACACTTGCTTTCACTGGGCATTCCATTCAATGGATCTACTGTGGAGTCATCAAAAATCACCATCAATAAATTCATCACCAATAATTTATTAAGAAGTGAAGGGGTATTGGTTTCCAAGAATTATTTATTGCGCAAAGAAGATTTCTTCGCGAATAGAGAATCAGCTTTAACCGATGCCATCAACCACCTTGGATTCCCAATCATTGCCAAACCTGCCGATGATGGATGCAGTACGGGAGTGAAAAAAATAAATTCGAAAGAGGCCTTAGAACGCTATGCTGAAGCGGCTTTCAGAAGAGAAGAGATTTTGACTGCTTCTGATATTGAAGCATTGAATTTAAAACTCAATGAAGAATTTCCTCGCAAGAATCATATTCTATTAGAAGAATTAATTCAAGCCAATGGCGCCGATTTATTCATGGAAACCACCACAGGATTATTGACGCACTATGATGATCAGCATAAAATAAAATACGAAATATTCGATACCAGCGAGAGCCTTGCCGAAAGTGGCATCTTAAGCCTGGAAGAAAAGTTTTTGGCAGGAGAGGGGCAAAACATTACCCCAGCAAGGTTTTCCAAAGACCTCCAATTGCAAAAGCAAATCAGTGAACGCATGCAGCATGATATTGAGAAGGCGGCAACCATTCTTAAAATTGAAGGGTATAGCCGAATCGATAATTTTGTACGTGTTTATTTCAAACCCGAGCTTCGGGTGGAAACGATTATCATTGAAGCCAATTCATTGCCCGGAATGACACCGGCAACCTGCATTTTTCATCAATGTGCATTGCATGGTTATAAGCCTTTCGACTTCATCGATTCCATTTTAGAATTTGGGAAAGAACGAACAAAATTCCTAAACCAATAATTAGAAAACAACGTAGATAGCACTATTTAAATGACCACTCAAATACTTCCCGATCAATCGTCCACCGAATCAAAAAGCGTACAAGTAGAGAAAATGTTTGATAGCATTTCTCCAAAATACGATTTACTCAATCGTATCATGTCGTTTGGCACCGATAAAGGATGGAGAAAGAAGGCGGTTGATATGCTAAGACCATACAACCCAAAAATTATTTTGGATGTGGCCACGGGTACTGCCGATTTTGCATTGGAAGCATTGAGCTTAAAGCCAGAAAAAATTGAAGGGATTGATATTTCAAATAAGATGTTGGAAATTGGAAGAGAGAAAATTGAAGCAATCAAAGCAAGTCATATCATCACCCTAAGTACCGCAAGTAGCGAAGCACTTCCATTTACCGATAATTATTTTGATGCCATTACCATTGGTTATGGGTTGCGTAATTTCGAAAACTTAGATAAGGGACTGAGTGAAATATATCGCGTATTGAAACCTGGTGGAGCTTTGGTCATCCTGGAAACTTCACAGCCTACCACGGCATGGCAGAAATTTTCCGTAAATTTGTGGACAGGCAAAATAGTTCCGTTGATTGGTCGTTTAATAAGTAATAACGGATTGGCCTATAGTTATCTAATCAATTCGGCTAAGAATTTTCCCTACGGTGAAGCATTTGTACAAATCTTAAAAAAACAAAATTTTAAATCTACCACATGCACACCACTAATGTTTGGCGTAAGCAGTATCTACTTCGCCACAAAATAATACTGGTTTTGGTTATGAGCTTGTTGTTTGTAAAATCACAAGCACAGTTCATCAATGCCAATCTGTATGATTTGAAGAAATATCATTTTGGATATGTTTTCGGTCCGGATATCTGCAATCTTAAATTAGTAAATAACCCCAACTTCTTACGCATCGATACCGTGAAGAGCGTTGGATATACTGGTGGTTTGCAAGGTTTTCACCTGGGTGCTTTGGCCGATTTTCGAATGGGAAAATCGTTTAACCTACGCTTGATGTTCACCATTTCCTTCGCTTATAGAAGTTTGAATTATGTATTTACCAATCCTAAAATTCCAACAGTAGCAAAAATGGAATCGACCTATTTGAACCTTCCATTATTACTAAAATACAAGAGCGACTTACATGTTAACTGGCGCTACTATTTACTCGCAGGACCTCAATATAGTTTCGATTTATCATCACAAAAAAATACACGCAGAAGTGTTTCTGAGCCCATTGTTGCCTTGAAACCAAACAGCTTAAACTATGTACTTGGATTTGGTTGGGATATCTACTATCCATATTTCAAATTCTCTCCCGAAATTAAATTGGTGCAGAGTGTAAACAATATGTTGGTGAAAGATAAATATGTGTATTCACAAATGTTGAGTGGAGTTTACCCTCGATTTATCGTTTTATCAATTACCTTCGAATAATTATTTTAAAAATTAATTTCTTACTCTCAAATAAATATGTGGATTAAAATTACACGGCCTTTGGTGTTCTTCGATTTGGAAACTACCGGTATGAGCCTAAGCACCGACCGTATCATAGAGCTTTTCTATATCAAGTTATTTCCAGATGAAACGACGGAAGAGAAACGCTTTTTGTTGAACCCTAAGATTCCTATTAATCCAGATGCTACTGCAGTGCATGGCTATACCAATGAAATGGTAAAAGATTGTCCCACCTTTTTGGATGTTGCTGAAGAATTGGCCAAAACCTTCGAAGATTGCGATTTTGCAGGTTTCAATAGTAATAAATTCGACTACCCAATTTTGGTGGAAGAATTCTTGCGTGTGGGCGTTGAATTTAATTCCAACGATAGAAAATTTGTTGATGCCATGCGTATCTTTCATTCGATGGAACCTCGAAACCTTACTGCAGCCTACAAATTTTACTGTGATAAAGATCTAGTGAATGCGCATAGTGCGAAGGCCGATGTGGCAGCCACCTATGAAATTATCAAAGCGCAGGTATCACGCTATTCGGATAAATTAGAAAATTCAATTGACAAATTGCATGAGTTCAGTGGGCAATCGGATAGCGCCGATTTGGCTGGACGAATCAAATTCAATAAGGATAAGAAAGAAGTATTTGCATTTGGTAAACACAAAGATAAGGTGGTAACTGAAGTGTTTGAAAAAGAACCGAGCTATTACGACTGGATTATGAATGCCGATTTTAGTATGGATACCAAACGGGTCTTATCAAAAATCAGATTGAGAAGTTTCGGTAATAAATAAAACTTACCATTTAATTTTTTAATGCAGTAGTAATAAAGCCATCATGACTTCACCGCATGAAATTCTAAAACAATATTGGGGGCATGCCGATTTCAGGCCATTGCAACTCGATATTATTACTGCGGCATTAGAAGGAAAAGATACCCTGGCCCTGCTTCCTACCGGAGGGGGGAAATCTATTTGTTTTCAGGTTCCTGCCTTATGTATGGAGGGAATTTGTATTGTGGTGAGTCCGCTCATTGCCTTGATGAAAGATCAGGTAGAAAATTTGCGAAACAAAAATATTCCTGCTGCTGCTTTGTATAGTGGCATGAGTAGTAGAGAAATTGAAACAACCCTCAATAGCGCCGTGAATGGGGCTTACAAGTTCCTCTATCTATCGCCCGAACGATTACAAAGCGAACATACCCGGGATAAAATTTCACAGATGCAAGTGAATTTACTTGCCATTGATGAAGCCCATTGTATTTCCCAATGGGGCTATGATTTCCGTCCTGAGTACTTACTCATTGCCAATATCAGAGAACACCTTCCTAAAGCGCCTGTATTGGCTTTGACGGCGTCTGCAACCAAAGATGTCGTTGCGGATATTCAGGCACGATTGGAATTTAAAGCACCCTTAGTTTTTAGAAAAAGTTTCGAGCGTAAGAACTTGCAATATGTAGTGCGTGAAACAGATGATAAATTCAATAAGCTCATTGAAATTTGTAATCGGGTAAAAGGAAGTGGTTTGGTATACACTCGCAACCGTCGATTAACACAAGAGATTGCCAGTTGGCTCAAAAATAATAAAATCGATAGTGCCTATTATCATGCAGGTTTGAGCAATAAAGAGCGCAATAAAATTCAAGAAGATTGGATAAAAAACAAAACGAGGGTGATTGTTTGTACCAATGCCTTTGGGATGGGCATTGATAAGCCCGATGTACGTTTTGTAATTCATTATCAAATGCCAGCTACCCTAGAAGCCTATTACCAGGAGGCTGGTAGGGCTGGGCGTGATGGAAATCAGGCGTATTGTGTTGTGTTGCATCATAATACCGATGAGAAAGATGCCTATCGATTATTGGGACAAAAGTATTTAGGCAAAACGGAGGTGAAGCGAATTTATGAATTGCTTTGTAATTACTTTAAAGTGCCCGTTGGTGGTGGGTTTGAACAGAGTTTTGAATTTGATATTGCCGCATTTTGTAAGGCTACCCAAACCAAACCTACCAGTGTGGTTGCTGCGTTGAAAGTATTAGAAAATAATAGTTTGCTGATGGCGAGCCCCGCCTTCTTCACCCCATCGCGATTGCAGATTACCGCCGATTCCACCTCCTTGTATCAATTTCAACTCCATCATCCTGCCGAGGCAGAAATCATTAAAAGTGTGATTCGTAGTTATGGTGGTGTATTCGATTACTACACACAAATTAATGAAGCAGAAATAGCGAGTCGCACTGTCAATACCTCTCCCGAGGCGGTGATGCAGTGTTTACTCAAATTGCATCAAGGAAAGTATGCCGATTATATTCCGCAAAATGATGCTCCAAAAATCATTTTCATATCGCCCCGATTGCAACAAAGTCATTTAGAGATCAACGAAGAATTGCAAATTCAATTAGAAAAAATTGAAACCATAAAATTGGAAAAAGCGTGTGAGTATGCATCCCAATCTAATCATTGCAGGAGCTTAACCATTCTCGAATATTTCGATGAAGCCGATGCAGCATCCTGTGGGGTATGTGATGTATGTTTGGCCAAGGCACGCAAAGAAATTACTTCCGCACGCTTTGAAGAAATCTATCAGGCAATTCAAACGCAGCTCAAAAAAAATCCATTGACCCGAACTGCCCTCTCAACACAAATTGCCTGCACTAAAATAGAACTCGATACTGTATTAAAATTTCTAATTGCCAACGAGTTGGTAGTGATGAATTCCAAGAATGAAATTGGTTTGAAATAGGGTTTTTTCTGAATTAATATTCGTGGAAAACTCGTCTATTATTTAGTTCATAATCGCAGCATAATCTCACCTTAAATTTATTGAAAATTTGTTTTTAGGATAGCCGTATAAAATTTAGCTCATTTTGTTAGATTTTTTAAAAAGATAATAAGGCCTAATAAAAACTTTTTATTCGCCATAAATCCCTAGTGCTAGTTTAGATTTCCGCGTTTTTTATTTTACTTTATTAACCTTGTTTTTCTGTAGTGGCCTTATTGCCGTCATTTCGGTCCTTAACATTTCTTAACTTGGTATGTTTTTTGAGATAAAAACTACAAAATCAGCAAATTGCCTTTTTGACTACCTCGGTTTCAGAAATCAAGTAATTAGCTGAAGCTCAAACTAATTAAAATTAAGAAAAAAAAGATGATAAAACGTTTACTTCTTGTCCTATTCATTTCCTTTTGTTTTTCTTCAATTTATGCTCAAATAAGTCTCACTGCAACCGTGGGTACACTATCAGGTACCTACACAACGTTAAAGGGGGCTTTTGATGCGATTAATTTAGGCACCCATAGAGGTTTGATTAGTATTAGTGTCACAGGGAATACCACAGAAACAGCCATGGCATCCTTGAATGCAAGTGGCAGTGGTAGCTCTTCTTATACCCGAATTACAATACAACCTTCAGGTGGCTTAGCTAGATCCATTACAGGGAATCTTGCAACCTCATTAATTCAATTTACAGGCGCTTCAAATATTAGCATTAATGGATTGAATACTGGCGGGAACACTCTCACTTTTGAAAATACAGGTGCTGGTACAAATTCGGCCGCTTTTTTATTTATTAATGATGCTTCAACCGATTCTATTCAAAATAGTATTTTAAAAGGTTCTTGCACTTCAGCTACAAATGGTGTTGTCCTTTTTTCGACCACGAGTGGCACAACAGGTAACGACAATAATGTAATATCGGGATGTACTTTCAAACCTTCAGGTACAAATAATCCAATATGGGATATTTACGCTTTAGGGACTTCTGCAAAGGAGAATTCAGGGAATATTATTACCAATAATAATTTTGAAGATTTTTATGGTAATGCCACTAAAAGTGGGGGCATTTGGATTTCTACGTATACTTCTAATTTAACGATTTCATACAATCATTTTTATTGGACGAGTGCAAAGACAACGGCGACTAATCGATCCATCTCTGCAATCACCATTAGCAATAACGGTCCAAGTGGAATTGGATTCGATATCTCCAATAATTATATAGGAGGTTCCGCGAGGTATTGTGGAGGTTCGCCTTTAACAGTTTCAATTGCTGTCTCCACGGTAACATGCACTTTTTATGGGATACAAATAAATAGCTATAATCCATCCCAATCTGCAACGCTATCAAAAAATAAAATAAACAATTTCTTATGGAGATCCGCCTCAAGCGCCACTACTGTGCCAGGCGTATGGAACGGAATTTATTCTACCAATTTCTCTGGATTGATTGGAGGAACCATTGGTAATGGGAATATCATTGGATGTGCAAATGGTACAGATAGTATTATTGTTGAATTATCCAATTCTGTATCTGGAACCTTGGTATCTGGAATTGACATAAGTGCATTCTCAGCTTCAGTAAAAAACAATTTAATTGGTGGTATCACTATTAAATCTATTACAACGGCAGGGGTAGCTTCTGCAACCAATGGAGCTGTATTTAGAGGTATCGGAATATCTAGCTTTAGTAGTATTGTTGTTGATAGCAATATTATTGGTAACTATACTGCCAATAATATTAAATTTGGAACTGCAGTCACTTCAACTACAGTAAATAATGTTTTATACGGAATCTATAATTCTTCTGGAACAGACTTTATTACCATTTCAAATAATATTATTCAAAACTTTTCAAACAATTATTCTCCATCATCTGCAGTTAGTTTTCCAGCAATCAACGGGATTTGCTGTTTAGGTGGTTTTAATACAATTTCGGGAAATACTATTCGTTCCTTAACAACGTCGGCTAATTGTAATGGGACTAATGACAGTTCTTCTGTGATTGGAATTGGTGTCAATGCTTCAGGCTCCTCCGGACCCATTACTTCCATATCGAATAATAGAATCATTAATTTATCTAATACAAATGCGAGTAGTGCTGCTTCCATTGTCGGTATTTATTTTAAGTCAGGCGTAATGGAATTACCTAATGTCATTGAACGTAATTTCATTCAAGGGTTAAAATGTACTGGTACAGGTTTGAGCATTTATGGAATTTCTTTAAATAGTACTACTGTAACAGTAAGAAATAATATGATTCGTCTTGGAACAACGGAAGCTGGAGTTTCTATTATCTTAAATGCATCAATGATAGGAATCAATAGTAATGCATCAACTACATCAATTTTTAATAATAGTATTTGTATATCTGGGGTTGTTCCTGCTTCAACATTGAATACCTATGCTATGAATATTTCTTCTTCATCTACGACAAATGATATTAGAAATAATATTATTAGCAATCAAAGATTTAATGCTTCAGGAAGTGCTTTACATTATTTAGTTAAATCAACAGTCGGTGCTACACTCAACCTCAATTATAATGTGTATTTTAAGTCGGGCACTACTTGTTTGTTCTCTAATGGCACTACCGATTTTACTAACTTTCGTTTATGGAGAGAGGCATTGGCCACCTCACAAGGGATGGATGTAAATTCTGTTATATACAATCCCAGCTTCACCAGCATCGCAGTCGATTCTGGGAGCATCGGCTTGAATATTAGTGGAAGTGCCTCTCCAGTTGAAGGCACTGGAGCGAGCATTACAAGTGTAACCACCGATTATTATGGTAATACGAGGAGTACATTAACACCCAATGATATTGGAGCACATGCTGGAAATTTCACCTCAGTGACTTCTGATATCTGGCAACCTACTTTTGTTTATACAGTGTTACCTAATACTACCTTATTCTCAAATCGTTCAATTACGGTAGCAATCACTGATATTGGGGGTGGTGTATATAAGGATACCAATACCAATAGCCCAAGAATACGATTTCGCAGATCTTACCCAAGTGCGAGCTCATGGGTTTCGGTACCAGGTACATTAATCACAGGTACAATTTACTCAGGAACTTGGAATTTTAATTTTGATTATTCCTTATTAGGAATCACACCCATTGTTGGAGATACCATTCAATACTATTTTATTGCCATGGACTCCACCACAAATAATATTTGGTACAGTCCTTTTGTAAGTGCTTCCCATACCTCTCCCGGCGCTGCAATTACAGCTCCTACGAATCCTAATTCTTATTGTATCGTATTAGGTTTAGGAGGTTTAGTTTCTGTAAATACGGCAAATACCCCAAATGGAGTTACGCAATTCACTTCACTCACTGGTGCCGCCCCTGGTGGATTGTTTGCTTCTCTCAATGCCTCACAATTGAGAGGAAATTTATTTGCAATAATTTCTTCCGATTTGTTGGAACCTGGAACCTATGCATTAAATGAATTTTTAAATGATAGTATCTATGCCAATGTACAAATCATTAGCGATGGCACCTTACGAACAATTTATAATGCGGTGGATATAACAACAGCGCTTATTCGAATAAGTGGAGCCGATCGAATTATTATAGATGGTGGAAGTGGTCAAAAGCTGCTTTTTAGAAATACAAATGCCTTAAAGGCAAATGCTAGATCAGCGATTCTATTTGATAGTACCGCTGTAAGTGATACGGTTAGAAATTGTATCCTCGAAAATAACTCTTCATCTACTATGGCATTTTTTAATACTCCAGTGATTTCTGTTTATCTCATAGGTGATAATAATGTATATATTAAATCGAATAAAATTAGAGGTGCCACTGGTGGTTCGTTAGGCTCTGCCGCAATTGGAGCAGAGGTGCGTGGAACCTCGATTGTTTCACTTGTAGATAACGAGTTCTATAATGATAGTATTTTAGGGGTTCGTAGTTATGCAATAGGTACCAATATCATTGGGAATAGCTTCTATTTTACTTCTGCCACTGCTACAACTAATTGGAATGGTATTTACACTTTTCTGCCGTGTACTATCGATGGCAACTTTTTTGGAGGGTCTTCCGCTTACTGCGGTGGTGCGGCTATGACATTTACGGCAAATACATCAACTCTTATCTGTATCAACGCGTTAAATGCTAGTAATAGTTCTGATGGTATTATAATAATAAATAATACTATTCAGAATATTTCTATGACTGGTACTACAAATTTAACTTTCAAAGGTATCTATACTGAAGGACATGTTCATGTTGGATTTACTTCAGGTGGTGGCAATCTTATTGGCCATACAACGAATACAAATAGTATTACAATTGGCTTAGGAAGTGCTTCCACGCTTATTTACGGAATACAAATTGCCAATATATCAAGTTTAAGCCATAGTTATTCTTCAAATACAATTGCAAATCTAACGGTGTCGAGCACGTCAATATCATCAGTTTTTAGAGGGGTATATGTTTATGGCTCATGGTGGTCAACAGGAAATGATACGATTGCCAACAATTCGATTTATAATGTAAATTCTAATTCAGGTTATAACAATTCAGCAGTTGCAGGGTCGTTGGTTGGAATTTATTACGATGGTATTGGTGGAAATAGTACTACATTAATTCAGAATAATACAATACATGGCTTGTCAGATAACGGAACAACTACATTGACATCCAAAGTTACCGGTATCTATTTTGCACAATCAGGAGCAAATAGTAGCTTAAAAGGTAATAAAGTTTACGATTTGTATAATAATAGAGCAAGTGCTAGTATTACAGGGATTTATACATATTTTGATAATGCATTGATTGTTTTGAATAATATGGTATCCCTTAATAACGATAATGTCACAAGCAATGTAAACGTAATCGGAATACTTGATTCTTGCTCGTCGACCTCCGTTGCGAAATATTTCTACAACTCAGTTTATATAGGTGGAAATATATCTGCAGCGAATAATTGGAGTACGGCTTTTTATAAGAGTAATGGTTCGATCACAGAAGTGAAAAATAATTTATTTTACAATGAAAGAACAGGAGGAACGGGATTAGGTAATTTTAGTATTGCGAGTTCAACTACGACAAACTGGACGAGTAATTATAATTTATTAATAACTGCTAACGCTTCTCAGGTTGCTTATTGGAATACGGTAACTAATGATTTTACATCTTATCAAAGTAGCGCTACAGGTGATGCCAATAGCATGTATGAAACCACTACCACGATTCCTGTTGATAGTATCTTCACCGATAAAACGAATGGTGACCTAACAATCCCAACAAGTTCACGCCATGCATGGTATGTAAATGGAACAGGTATTCCTATCACTGGATACGCTGATGATTATAATGGCACTTTGGTGAGAAGCACCTCTATTAGTACTGGGGCTAGTGATATTGGTGCGGATGAAATGGTTTTGACTACAATTCCAAACCTTTCCACCATGACCTTGATCTCGGGTACCATTAGCAACGGAAGTACCCAGATATATAATTTTGGTTCGCGACAGTTTTTAAATATCACCTGGTATGGTACTGGTTTGCCTACATCTGCCGTGGTATCCTACTTGCCTGGATCATATAATATGTTTTCTTGTTCGGGTAAAAACCAGAGTGATGCCTATTTCTATATTGAGCCGAGTGGTGCCACTGGCAATGCACTTACGGATTGGTACTATACCGTGAAGATTTTTTATGATGAAGCAACGCTTAGAGCAATGAATGAAGCAGCAACTAATTTTGGACTAGCCAAGAGAACCACTGCTGGAAATTGCGCAAGTTGGCAAGTATTTGATACCACCAATAGTGGCAGCCCAACTCAGTTTTTTGTAGATTATACTTCTAATTTTATTGGACGCAGAGAAGCTCATACCTTGGGTTTCTTTGGTATATCGGATAGAACGGCGCCTTTGCCGGTGAAACTTATCAGCTTCAATGCTACATTGCAAAGTAACCAAGTCGAATTAAATTGGGTTACAGCAACAGAAATTAATAATGATCATTTTGATATCGAGCGAAGTGATGATGGGATTCATTATCGTAAAATAGGAGAGGTGAAGGGTGCTAATACCACCTATCAAAAACAGCACTATCGTTTTGTAGATGTTAATCCAATCGTAAGCGCGGTATATTATCGATTAAAGCAAGTTGATATCAATGAGAATTTTGAATACAGTAATGTAGAAGTGGTACAACCTAGTTCAAGAAATTCGGCGATTGTTAGCTACCCGAATCCATGTACTACCGAAATTAATTTACCAATTACATCAATCAAAAATCAAACAGCATTAGTTTCTATTTACAATGCACAAGGCGTATTGGTGAGTAAGAATAACATTGATTGCAGCAAAGGGGCAAATGTATCTAAGATCGCAGTGCAGGATTTACCATCGGGATATTATATCATACGAATTGGATTGGAGGAAGCGAATTATACAACATCGATGATGAAACAGTAATTCAGATAACATAAAAAAAGCCCCGCTGTATTGAAACAGTGGGGCTTTTTAATTTATGAATCTAACTAATTATTTAGCTAATGGATCTAATTGAACATCAACTGTAATTTTCATTTCTGGTGAAATTTTATCTTTTACAGCGGCAGGAATTTCAATCTTGTAATCGGCAAGAAGAATAGTGAAAACTGAATTGGCAGAAATCTTACCATTCTTAACAGTAAATACTCCTGTTGTTTTAACTGGTTTGGTAACACCGTGCATGGTTAAATCACCAACGATAGTAGCATTGTAAGAACCATCTTTCTTTAAGTTGATAGCACTCATGTTTTCTACTTTTCCTTTGAAAGTGGCTTTTGGATATTTAACACTCTCTACGTAGTTTTCTCTGAAATGCTCTTGCATTAATGCTTTTTTGAATTCGAATCCATTCATTAAAACGGCAAATTCTAATTGGCCAGTTTCTGATTTTAATACACAGGTTGCTTTTTTGTTTACTGCAGCAATATCTTCCATGCCTGTATTAGAGAAGAAAGAGATAGTTCCTGTTTTTGTAAAATAGGTGGTTTGAGCTAAGGCCATATTGCTCATGGCAATAAAGATGGCGGCGAATAAAATACTTCTGATCATTTTGAATAAAAATTAAATGGTTACAATTACTTCTGAACTACGCACATATTTAAGACAACATCTGTTAAGTATCCGGTGCAAATACCTTTCATCACTAATTCATTTCCTACTTGCAAATTGGCTGCATCCTCGTTATGTCTTAAATCCATCTCACAACTTACGCTGCTAATATCAACATCCGTGCCAAGAGAAATAGTATATAATCCCTTGTCATCTTTTTGAATGGAAGCGATTTTGCCTTTTACTGCCAGCTTTTTATTGAGGTACAATTGGTTTGCAGCGTTTTCATCATTGCTATATGCACCAATTAAAACTGCTGCATCAATTTCTACATCGGCTTTCAATTCGCTTAAATCTTTAGGCTTACGATTGTATTCACTATAAGCATACCACCCCCCCAATAAACCAACTACCAATAAGGCAAAAAGGACATACTTTAAATTTTTCATGCTAGAATGTTGTTTAAAAATTAATGATTGAAAACGTTTGCAAATAAGGTAAATGGATTCAGAAACTAATTCTTCAACTTGTTAACTTTTGAAAATTAATGAATCAATAGGCCAATACCTTTAAAAAGTATTACGAAAATCTATATCGATAGGTGGGGTGGGTTCCCCGAATTATAAGAATAAACCTATAATTCGAGATGGCAATGATAGCGGATTTTGGAGAAATAGTGAAATGGAGCGGAGTGAATAGTGATTGGTGAATGGAAGTTGACTGTTTACTATATTTTAGAAGAGTAAACACCTTTTTCTAAATGACTTTATTGATTTTTTGACTCTATTGAATATCCCTATCAATCAACCTTGCAAAATTCAATGCCGGGTATAACTGTTTATTATGTTCATGAATAATATTGAAATATTTTGATAAAGGTTGCATAGTTGAAAACGAATTAATACCCAATAAATATTGGCGCAATTAACACGCAAAAATAAATTAACACGAAGCGTTGAAAATTTTAAACTATCATCAGCGTTGAAAATTATAATTTTTATCGATCGCAATGCGGGCATCCACTGCGATTAATTCTTGCGCATTGCCAAGTAATGGGTTGATGTCTAATTCAAGAATTTCAGGTGCTGCCTGAAGTAATGCAGAGAGTCGTACCAGGGTGTCGGCAAAAAAGAGTTCATTCACTCCTTCCTTACCTCTATAGCCCTGAATAATTGGATAACACTTTAAATGACGAATCATAGAAAGGGCTTCATCTTCACCAACCGGAGCAATCGCTGAAGAGACATCCTGAAAAATTTCAACAAAAATGCCTCCCAAGCCACATAAGATCACATGTCCGAACGGAACTTCCTTTGATGCTCCAATAAACACCTCCGTACCCATCAATTGTTTTTGCAGCAAAACCGCTTCTGCATCTTTAATATTGATGAGCTTTTCAAAAGCCTGATAGGCTTGCTCTATGGTATTGATATTAAGAATTACACCCCCTGATTCAGTTTTATGAACCGGACCCACGACTTTTAATACCCATGGGAATCCAATGTCTTCCACCATCGCGGAAATTTCTGTTTTCGAGGTGATGATAGTTTGTTTGGCTGTTTTGATACCCACGGCATTCAATAAATTCACTACCGCATTGGGTGGTAAAAAGCCTTCCTCACCATGCGCAATAATTTCTCTAATCGTTGTTATATCTATCTTCGGTAATACAGGAAAGTCAAATGGAGGCTCTCTGCGATAAACCCTCGATAAGGTATAACCAAAACTTACCTCATCGGTGAAATTCACATGGCCCATCGACTGAAACATGCTAACCTCTTCGGCCGCTTGAATCATCGATGGAAGGATTGGGAAAATAGGTTTGGTACTGGTAGCCATTTTTTCATGCAATACCTTATAAACATCATCTACCTTCCACATGCCTGTGGTACCGAATACTACAACAGCTGCATCGATTTGTTCAAAGTCGTTTTCAACAGCATCCAGTATATCACCCAATTGTTCGGCGGTGCCAGTAGCAAGGAAATCAATTGGATTGGCGACGGTAGCCCCCGGAAATAATTTGGAAAGTAATTGCTCTGCCTTTGGACCGTCGAGATGCGGTACTTGCATTCCACCTTTTATCAATTCATCGGTAAGCATAACACCTGGGCCACCAGCATGTGTGATCACTGCAATCCGATTCCCTTTTAACGCACTAAAATTGAAGATGGCAGCGATATAAACCAGTTCAATTCTGCTTGAACAGCGAATTACACCCGACTTTCGAAACAAGGCACTCACGGCAATATTAGAACCTGAGAGCGCCCCGGTATGCGATGAAACCGCACGCGAACCCTCATCGGTAGCCCCTGATTTAATTGCAGCCAGTCGACATCCTTTTTGATATAATGAACGGGCATGCTTCATGAAGCGAGCCGGGTCGGTTACCTTTTCGAGATAAAGTAATTTTATTTTGGAGCTGCTTTCAGGATCGAATGTTTCATCCCAGTATTCTAAAATATCTTCTACTCCAATTTGAGCACCATTACCAATAGAAAAAATATCACGAAACTTCAAGCCTCGGGCAATGGCCATTTCTAAAATATAAACCATGGTGGCACCCGATTCGGAAACACAGTCGCAACCCATAGGATCATAAGCTGGTATAGGTCCTGCAAATACCCCTTTGTATTTTTCCGTGATCACACCTATGCAGTTTGGACCAATTAAAGTACCACCATTGGCTGCAACCATGGCTGCACACGAGGCTTCTAATTTTTTACCTTCCTCACCAATTTCACCAAACCCGGCAGAGAAAAGTATGAACGCTTTACAATTTTTTTCCTGACTTAAAACCCTGATGGTTTCTTCGGCATACTTTGCTGCGATGGCGATGATTGCCAAATCAACTTGAGGTAAATCCTGGCAGTTAGGAAAACTACTTACACCCTGAATGGAAGTTTCTTTAGGATTCACCACCAGCAACTCACCTAAGAAACCATTATTGATTAGATTATACAATACCTTTCCTCCTGGTTTGGAGGTATCATTGGATCCACCAACAACAACAATGCTTTTGGGATTAAGTAAGGCAGCCGAAATTTTATGCATGAGATTTGCCGACAAACATATAGAATCCTTTATTTGAATCATTTGATATAAATCATGTTTTCCCAATACAAACCTAGCTTTGGGTTTAGCTGTTAAAATGGAGTCAATAAATTACAGGTTAGTTTTTTGAATTTTAACAAAAGTAATTGAATAGAAATTGATCTTGATTTGCCTTAATTAACTCTTGAGTTTATCTATCGTCACAAATAAAATTTTCGATAATTCTTCTGCCTAGAAATAAAAATCTTTATGCAGTGTTTCGTTCAGTAAATTTTCATCCTTTAGAAAATCAAAAATGGCGACGCATTCGCAAATTGAACTTCGTGCGATGATTAAAAAGTTTCGACGGTAGGCTTTGCTGAAGCGGCCAGAACCTTCGGCGATATTGAGCATGATGCTAAAGGAGGCCCTTCGATATTGGTCGTTGGTGGTGCGATCGAGGTTGTTAGTTTGTTTAATGAAATGGTAAGTGAGTTTATTGAAAGCTTTAGCTTTAGGATAAACAATAAGTTTTTCAAAATCGAATAGGAGATAAGTTTTTATAATTATTAAAGCAATTTTAAATAATTAGGAGAGGAATTCAAAATTGAGAGGAGAAATAATTTAAGAGAGGGGGAGAGAGGTTTTAAGGCTTCGCTCTAGCATAACTAATTGTGTGAAGTGTATCGCTTCGCGACGTGGTGGTTATCGCTGCGCGATAATTGGGGTAGTGTAAGAGTGAGAGCGAAGAAAAAAAAGTGTGAGTATGTATCGAGATCGCTACATACTCACACTTTTTTTGTACCCGGAGCCGGGGTCGAACCGGCACAACTTGCGTTACTGGTGTTTGAGACCAGCGCGTCTACCGATTCCGCCATCCGGGCATACTTGGTAGTCAGTATCTGTTATTTCTGTTTTTAAAGGGCTGCGAATTTAAGCATAGACTCTTTAATACGCAACAAATATTTTTGTTTTAGATAAATTGATTTTACAATTTGTAAATATATCTGCTCCGAAGTATTGTCAAATTGGTTGCAAGCCTCCGCCATGGCGGCTTCTAAGCTCGCCTCGAATTCACCCACCCGAGCTCTCAATGCTGGGGCAGTCGCGGCATCCATCTCCATCATCTCTTCATTCAACTCCATCATCTCCATTAAAAAATCCTGTGGTAAGATCTCTTTCTCAGCATCGGTTAAGGTGCCTGTGAGCTCTAATACATACTTTCTTCGAAGTACTGTATTGCTCAATGCCTTGAAGGCATTATTATTCAAGGTGCTGTTCTTTAACACTTCTTCCTTCTTTTCTTCACTCTCATTCACGAAAAAATCGGGATGGTACTGTTTGCTCAATGCAAAATATTTCTGACGCAATGCATTTACATCAATACCAAATTGAATAGGCAGCTCATAAAATTCGAAATAATTCATAACGAGAAATCCATGGCCACCGGCCAATCGAGATTCATTAAGTGCTAGCGATTATTTTGTAAAAATTTTAAATAAATCGTTTCCGATAGCAAAGAAGGTAAGGAGTAAAATTAGTATCAATCCTACACTTAATGCCTTTTGCATTACATTATCACTTACTTTCTTTCCTGTAATCATCTCCCATAAAATAAAGATAGCATAACCACCATCTAATCCTGGGATAGGTAATAAGTTCATGATT
>CAIVZR010000098.1 GCA_903910445.1 uncultured Bacteroidota bacterium | reverse complement strand
GTGGTACTGCAGGGATTGTAACGGTAGAAGATATCATTGAAAATATTTTCGGAGATATCGATGATGAGCACGATACCGAAGATTTACGCGAACAGCAAATTAATGAGCACGAATTTATTTTCTCTGCTCGCCTTGAAATAAAATACCTGAATGATAATTATGATTTCGATTTGCCAGAAGGTGAATACGATACTTTAGGTGGCTATATTATTTCTCATCACGAAGATATTCCTGAAGTGAATGAGGTAATCAAAATTGAACCTTTTGAGTTTCATATTTTGAGCATGCAAAAAACGCGAATTGATATAGTGAAGATGAATCGAGTTTAAGATTTCTTACCACTAAATTTACTCCCCTTAAAATTCCTTCTATTGCCTTGATGGGCGGGCTTTTTAACACGTACCGATGGATTGTAATCAGGTCCTTTGGGCATTCCCTCAGGCAAAGGAAGTTTGGCTATTTCGTTGCCAATGAATGCTTCAATTTTTGAGAATTTGTACTGATCCAGTTCATTAATAAATGTGATGGCTTCACCCGTAGTTTCGGCGCGAGCAGTACGACCAATACGGTGAATATAGTCTTCAGCATCACCTGGAACATCGTAGTTTAGTACGAGGCCAATATCTTCAATATCAATACCTCTGGAGAGGATATCGGTGGCAACGAGCACGGCTAATTTTTTACTTCTAAAATTGCGAAGCACTTCTTCTCGCTCTTGTTGCAATAAGTCGGAATGAATGGCACTGGCCTCTATTCCCACCTTGCGTAAATCGCGTTCCAGTTCTTTTACTTTTTGTTTGGTACCCGAGAAAATAATTACCGATGATAATTTTTTCTCTTTCAGGATTCGTGCTACCAATGAATTTTTCTGAGCATCATAAACCAAGTAGGCATTTTGTGTCACGCCTTCTGCAGGCTTTGAAACAGCCAGACTTATTTGCTCGGGGTTCACCAGCAAGCGGGCGGCTAGCTGACGAATTTTAGGAGGCATCGTAGCAGAGAATAATAGCGTTTGGCGCTCCTTAGGAAGAAAGGTGATAATCTTATTGATATCATCTACAAAGCCCATATCGAGCATTCTATCCGCTTCATCTAAGATGAGATGCTTTAAGTTTTGCAGCTTCACATAGCCCATATTCAAATGAGAGATGAGACGGCCAGGAGTAGCAATAATAATATTTACCCCGTGTTGCAGCGATTTTTTTTCTTGTTCGAAATTGGCACCATCACCTCCGCCATAAATTACTTGCGAATTGATTGAAGTATGGTAGGAGAACCCTTGGATGGCTTGATAAATTTGCAAGGCCAGTTCGCGGGTAGGCACAATAATTAATGTATCGGTATGGTCGCTGGGCTCGGCAGCAAGCTTGTTGAGTATGGGCAAAAGGAAGGCCGCCGTTTTACCGGTACCTGTTTGAGCGCAACCTACGAGGTCGCGGCCCGACATGATGATAGGGATGGCTTGCTCCTGAATGGGAGTGGGGCTGCTAAACCCCATGTCGTCAAGCCCAGCCTGTATATCGCTTTCGAAATTAAAATCTTGGAAATTCAATGTGTTATGGTATGCGAAGATAAGCAAGTTAAACGTGAATAGGGAAGGCTATCTTTAGGGCAGTGGTGGTGTTAATTTATTCTTTGAATTTGCTTATAAGCATGTATTTTTGAATCAGCTATTCAATATCCCACCCATGCTAAAAAAAATACCGTTTAAATTATCTGTAAATCTGATGCTGGGTTTGCTTTCCGCAACTATTTTATTTCATTTGGCAGTAATGACTCGATTTATTCCTTATACCATCGTATGGGGCGGCCGCTTAGAGAATGATGAAGCGATGCAATTATTAGAATCCTTTTCACTCTTCATCAATATTTTCTTATCCATTTTAATCATGATTAAAGGAGGGTATTTAAACATTGGAGTTCCAATGAAGCTAATCAATATCGTACTTTGGATTTTTGTAATGCTTTTCTCTTTAAATACTTTTGGGAATATTTTTGCAGCAACCATTTTAGAGAAGCTCATTTTCACCCCACTTACGCTCATTACTGCATTATTGTGTGCGCGTTTAGCCATTGAACCAGAAGCTCAACAACTAAGCGATTAGGACCTTTTACAATAATTCATCAATAAAAATCCTAGACTGTGTATAAAGGGATTAATAAAATAATTTAATATTTGAATCCAATCTCAAAATCTAATTTTATGAAATCAATCAAATTTTTATCAGCCTTTGCAATACTTGCAATCCTCTTATTTGCCGCTTGTTCTAAGCAAGTATTACTTGAAAAACGCCTCGATGGCAAATGGAATATTGATTCTCTAGTCTATGATGAGCTTATCAATGGTGTAATTAATCCGTCTTCCAAAGTAAGTTATAATTATGCTGGCGTAGTATTATTGGAGCGCAATAAAAAGACTAATACAGGTTCATTTACTTACACGGTTCTTGGTTCAACCGGATTTCTCACGATTACTGAATGGACCAATACCGAGGATAAATTGACCATTGTTGATACCGATGGTACTTATAGCGAAACGAAAGTATATGATATTATAACTAATAGTAGTAACAGGCAAGTATGGAAAACATCGCGAACAAGTACTACGGGAGGTGCAACTATTGTTCAGGAAACTACTTACAATCTTTCTAGAAGAAAATAAGGATATATACACTAAGCAATTTACTTAGTTGCTGCACATCATAATAGAGTTAAGTGACCTATAAGCCTTATAAATTCTGTAGTTAAGCGAATCTATTAGTTCTTATTTATCATACAATCACACTAGCGTTGCGTTGTTTTTAGTAAATGTTCTTTGAAATTCTTGATACTGTTAGTTTATAGCCAAATTTTCCGTGACGACGATTTGAACTGATTTATATTTTTCTTTGTGCAAATACCTGTATATGAACCAAGGGAAAATGATTTTTGCACAATTAATGGAGTTCGCTTCTCATGATGCCTTCAGACGTAGCGTTGACAAATATAATGGCAATTACAAAGCTAAAGACTTCACTTGTTGGAAGCAGTTTTTATGTCTAGCTTTTGGTCAACTTACTCATAGGGAGAGTATG
>CAIVZR010000097.1 GCA_903910445.1 uncultured Bacteroidota bacterium | reverse complement strand
GTGCGGTGCCAGCACTGATTTCCCACCCAAATTTTTTGTTGACGGGTGGCCTCTGTTGGATTCAAATAATCTTGCAATACATGAGCTCCACTCACACAAATTTCTCCGATTTCATTGGCATTCGTTAAGGGAGAGAATGCATCACCGTTGTTATAGTCCAGTGAAATAATCGCAATTTTAGTATTCATATCAGGCACTCCGGCAAGCAATCCTTCCTGCGGACTCACCTGTTGATGAAACGCAATAAGTGCGTCTCCTTTTAAATGACTAATGGGTTCCGCTTCCGATGACCCATACACTGCAATGGTTTCGATGCCCGGAATTTTTGATTGGATATTCGAAACTAAATCGGGGAAAACAGGAGCACCACCAAGTATGATTCGTTTTAAGGAATGTTGATGAATGGGCGCAGCCTTCGCAATTAAATTGGAATAATATGGAGAGGTCGTTAAGCTTACGATTTGATGTTTTGCAATCTGATTCCATATTTTACTTGCATCAAACTCCAGTGGTTTACTTGCTTTAAAATCGGCAATCACCGAGCTAACTCCATTACCCAAATTTAATAGCAATACGATGGGAAGCATGGGCATATCAGGGCCAGAAGGATGCTCAGGAAAGGGCGTAGTGAGGGGCATCAAGGCATCAAATTGCGCCTTCAAAAATTCATGGGTGCGAATGGCAGCCTTAGGCTGACCAGTGCTTCCAGTGGTAAATGTAATCAGGGCAGGATGCTTCGCGCTTGCATCGGATGGCACTTGCTTCTTTTCCTGAACCACTTGTGAGGCAGGCAGTTTAAACCATAATGGAATATTTCGTATTGATTTACTTGTGATGGCAAGGAATCGAATTTTAGCCCCCGCGATAAAGCCACGACAATTGGCCATTTCGCAACAGTAATCGAGTCGCTTGCGATTTACCCACTCATCCAAAAAAACAGCGGTGGCACCCGCGTAAAACAAAGCAAGAACCGATACATAGAGTTCTATACTCATGGGAACAAATACCATTACCCGGTCGCCTTCCTTGATCCCACGTGATTGGAATATTTTCAATTGCATCATCACCAGGGAGTGTAATTCATCAAACGAATATTCGCGACCATCCTTATCAATGATGGCGGTTCGATGTGGCCACTGGTTTACCGATGATTCAAAAATATTGGCTATATTCATTGTTCCTTTTGATGAATACGTTTTTGATTTTCGCAACCGGATTTCATATTCTCTAAGTTGCGTTTAAAAATACTTGAGATACGATAAGCCCCCAGATAGAGTTTTAAGGATTCGATAAATCCTGGCTCCCGGTCATCAATAAAAAAAGTAAAGGTCAAGTCGCAGCTCCCATCCCAGTTTGCGACATATAGTTGTTCGGTAGCGATATCCGTTGTACTCATCGAAAATCCATGAAGATTATAACAGGAGAGTTTTCTTTTTACATTGGGTATCACCTCTTCTACGGTCTCATCCCAATAAATTCCTTTCTCATCAGATTGGCAAAAGCAACGTCGTTTACTGCCAATGAATCCATCAGGAATAAGGCTTGTATCGAATGGCGTAATATGATCCACGAATACCGACCAGCGTTTGGCATTTTCCGAATTGCCTAAATATCGAAAAACAGAATCGGCTGAAACATTGACTTGCACTGTGTTTTTAACGAGTTTATAGGAAAAGCCATCATGTTTTCCATAGGGGCTAAACCAAATAACTAATAATACTATAATTAGTAAGAAAATGCTAATACCTGAAAACAATTTTACGACTCGTTTCATTTTTATTTTATATTATTTCCGAATAAAACATATGAACGAAATACTTCACCTGAAAACTTTTTTGATACTTTATTAGAGCTATTTGATGCATGCATGAATGCATGTATCATATGCAAATATCCCTTTTTGCGCGCTTCTTTCACAATCAAATTGCCCAATAAATGAATGATGCCAGCATATTTTCGAGATGGATTTCTGACAATCGTTTTTACAACTAAGGTAGGCGTCACTGAATTATAGATATCAGGTATTGCAAAAAATAAGGCGGTAATCTTTCCATTCTCATCTTCTGCAATCTTCACAAAACCAGGGTCAATTAAGGGTTTGATGGGCATATATTTTGCAAGAAATGCATTCGATTCAATTGGAGTGAATAAAAAATTATTTACAAAATAGGTGCTGCAAAACTCATGAATCAAACCAATCTCTTGCTCAAATAGCGCTATATTGATCGAACGAATATTGATTCCTTCTGTTTTAAATTTCTTCTCCAAAGCTTCATCATTTATATCCTCATTCAAGTTCAATTGCATATCAATACTGCTGAAGTATTTTGCAATCGGACTAAAACCACCTCCTTCCCAAAGTTTTAAATAATAATGATGGTGATAGTATTCTGTAAGAAACAAAGGTGTTGACCCTGATTCCATAAATCGATAGGCATTCCATGTGTTTCCATTCATTGGACCTACCAAGGATTTTATTCCAAGTTTTATTGCCACTTCACGAGCAGCGTCGAAGAGGGCCCTCGCTATTTCAATATCATCAATACATTCAAAGAAACCGAGCGTCATATACGGCACACCTTGATTAATCATCGCTGGGTGATGAAAAAGCACTAACCTTCCTTTTTCTGGAATCAATAATGCTTTTACAAAATCGTCTTCGATAATTTCATTTGGAACTTGCTTAATCTTGATATTATCATATAACAATTCGGGCAGTTTTAAAAAACCACTCTGCGAGAGTTCATCATAATTTAGTTTTTGTACCATGGTAAATTATAATAAAACCAAACTGCAAATTACCACTGCCAATGGAATCGTGATATTATCGAAACCCTTATTACTAGTGGCTTCTGCAACAGTAGCAAACAAAGCAATAAGGATTGCAGGAATTAAAACCCCCAAATTTAATACAGCATACTGTTGAATATAAAAAAAGGAGAAGATGCTCGCTGTTATGAAAAAAACAAGGGAACCCGCTAATGATTTATGATTGCCGAAAATGGAATATTTCCCCCACGGCCAGCGTTTGCCAACCAGGGCTGCCAATGGGTCGCAGATGGCCAAGAGGAGTATCGGTAAATAAAATAATATCGATTGGTTACCATTGAATTCATAGGCTATAAAACATATATACACTGACAATGGATAACATAAACTTCCCCAGGTAATACGATTGACGGCATTGATAGAAGGCAATAATTTAAACTTCAACGATACGATGAGAATTAATGCAAACGAAGCACATAAGGCCAGCACCCAAATATGACTACTCAAAAAAACAGGAAATAGAAAGGTTAAAATTCCTGTCCCAAAATGAACGAGCTTTCGAGTCAACTCCGCTTTGATATGCAAGAAATGATAAAGCACTTCGGCAAAGCCAAAGAGTCCCAGGAAAGAGGCTGAAAGCCATATGGTATTGATTAAATCGTGGCTCATATTCGCTGATCCAAATAAAATCCATTATAAAAAAAACCAAGGTCGTTGGCGGAAATATTTTCTGATATTGCCTTTTGATATTCAAATTTTTCTGGCAAATGTTGCGATAAGCGTCGTGGTACCATTAAGTTCCAGTATGCCATCTTACAGCCTTTAGAGGTATTGCTGGCCAATTGTATGGCTATCGAATCAAATATTTCGGTCGACATATATTCGAATATATTCGAAAGATTACATGCATCTATTTTTGGCATCTGGATAAATGCCTCTTGAGCATAGCCATGGTAGGTTTTAAGCTGATTTAAATTTTGCCGAATCAACTGGTAATTTTCTTTACGCATGTAAAATGGTAATGGTTCACCAAAGGTACCGAGCATAATCATTTTCAAGAAATAATTCTTTTGTGCATTCAATGAGATGAGATGTGTTTCGGCCTTTTTAAAAATGAACTCATCAACAGGTACTTTCACTTCATTGAGAAATTCCGGGTCACGACCATACTTCCCCATAACTCGTTTGCTAAAGAAGAATTTAAACAACCATCTCCATCTAAAATCATTCCATGTAGTATGATAAAAACGCGCTTGTTCACTGGCATCTTTTGTACGGAAGAGTTCCACTTTTGTATTGTAAGCATGCACCCAAGGGAGCATCCATCTTCTAAAAAATTTAAAATACTTTTCAAATTTGCCACAATGAATAATTCCATTTTCAATACTATGTGTGTTTGCTTCCCAGTACTGACGGGCATTTGAAGGCATCGAAAATTTCAACTTTTTAAAAACCGACATTCGGTGAACCGATTCGGTTACGCCAATAAATGCCAGAAATTCCTCCTGTTCTAATTGGTTGATGGCTACTTTTTTTAATTCAAGCATATGCAATTGCACCATACTCAAATCAACGGCAAGCAACAATTCAGGTTGGGTAGCAAGCAGTGCCAAGGCATTATCGCCAGCAGAAGCAATGGATAGAATAGATGCTCCAGGATTCAATTGCAATCCCTCGAGTAATACATCAGCATCCTCCCAACAATTCGCATAACGAATGATTCCAAAGTCGGCACGTTCTTTTAATTCGCTCATTCTGCTTCGCCGTTTAAAATTTGTATACTTCCTGTGATTCCATTCATGAGCACCCAATCGCCAGTTTTCACTTGCTGCAAAAGCCCTTTAATACCAACAATACAAGGGATGCCCATTTCTCTACTTACAATAGCCGAATGACTTAATAAACTGCCCCGCTCAACCAGAATTCCTGAGCATGTTGGAAAAAGTGTTACCCATCCTGGATCGGTACTGCTCGTTACCAAAATATCGCCATCGAGCCCCGTTATTTCTGAGGGATGATGCACCACTCGAATTTTCGCTTTCACGATTCCCGCACAACAGGCAATGCCATATAAGGTGCTCTGCGCCTCAAGTGTTGGCATGCTGAAATCTTGTAAAAATGAATTGCCCGAATAAACCATACCCCTTGTAGTGATTCGTTCATTTGGAGTTTCCTTCTCATACTCCTCATATTCCTTCTTTCTTAATTGCACCAATTGCATTAAGTTTACGTGTATCGACGTGCCATTGATAAAATCAAATAACTCTTCTTGCGATAACCAAAATACATCTCTAGGATGTGATAATACTTGCTCGGCGAACAGCCTGTTACCAAGGGCCAGAAACATATTGCGAACCATACCAAAACCGCGGGTACGCTCGTATCGCAAATTTTCTCTATTACTTACAAAGTACCTTGCCTTGCGTAAAACATATTTAAAAATGAATCTCTTTAACGGTTTGCCTCGTAATTTTTCTTCTAATTTGTTCTCCGCTTCTGCTCTTAAATTATTTTTAGATTTTGTGTGGCTAGTAACTCCTTGTTGTAAATAGGATTTTAAAATGGAGAGATACCATTCGGGATGTTGATGGTAGGTAAGGGTTTCGAGCTTCAACTCTCCTACCGATCGATCGCCCCAGCGGTAGATATAGTTTTTCACCATCCCATATATTTCGTTCATCTCACCCGATTTCATCAAGTCCCAAATTTCGAGTGGTGATCTCTCTTCGAATATTTTTTTACATTTTGGATCCTTCTCAATAGCCGAAACAAGATTCAATGACAAGGTAATAGGTTCTGTACTAATTATATCATTGGCTCCCGATACCAAATCATTATGCATTACTGGTGCCTCTGGAAACAAGGATGCACATTGCTTTTGAAGCACTCCAAAATAAATCATCGCAAAGAAATCGTTGACCAACGGGGCCTTCCATTTCTTCACCAAGGTTTGTTCAAACTCAAGATAAACCTCCATCAATTCATTCGCCGATAACTCCGAGAAATCAATCGACTCATAGTGCTTCATCACCTGATTAAAATAGGATTGAAACTCAATTCGTTGCTGGTTGGATGTTCTCAGATTATAAAGTATTTTTCGAATTGCTCTAAATATATCGAGGTAATCGCGCCATCCTTTTCTTTCGATAATTAGTCCGCTATCAAAGCTTTCCTTTACCCCCATCATCTTCTCCATGAAGGCTGCATTCAAACTATAGCCTGGTAAGAGTTGTAAGGCACCATACCAAGAGTTTAGGTTATAGTAAACGCGTCCCTTGAGGAGCCCTAACATATTCGAATAAATACCTGCATGTTGCTCCACCTTTTTTTCATCAATACCCATTACGAGTGAAAGCTGACGATACACTGCTTCATACATTTTTACAATGAATGAAAAAGTGAGCGGACTGGTAAGCCCAGGATAACTCTCAATGATATTACTATTGTCCCATACAATTTTTTTGCCCTTAGGGTCGGGTAAATTTTTAGCAGTTGTAATAGGACGCACTTGCAATAAAAACAACTGTTCCTTTTCATAAGCAAATTCAATATCGGGATAATATTTCAACTGCTCTCTTAAGGATTTTATAACACCATGTATTTCTGTTAATTGTTTAGGTGATAGTGATGGCTCATTTTGCCTCGACTCCATAACCGGCTGCATCATGATGCCACCATTGGGTTTCATACATGCCTCACTTGTTTTTTGTGCAATTGATGAAGAGATTAAATCGCCTCTGCTATTCATTACAAAATTATCTGAATCAAGCTCCCCCGATACCAATCCTTCCCCTAGTCCGAACACACTCGAGATGATGAATTCATCGCGTTGACCACTCACAGGATTCATTCCAAAGGCTACACCAGCAACTGATGCGTTCACCATTCGCTGTACGATGATGGCGATGGCACCGTTGGTTTTTATATTATTGTGCTTACGGTAATTTACTACCCGTTCATCGTATGCAGATGTCCATACTTTTTTAATTGCCCCTTCGAGTGTTGCTTCTGAGACAAAAAGTTCGGTGATAAATTGCCCTGCAAACGAGAAGGTTCCTCCATCTTCATCAATACCTGAAGATCGCACTGCCACAAGGGTTTCGGGGGTGGTAAAAAGTTCTCGTTTTATATTTGAAAGCAGTGCATTCGGGATTGAAATATGATCTATGATTTCTAAATAATTGGGGCCATCACCCTTAGGAAGCATCTCAGAAAAAACGCCGGCAGGAATAATAACAAATGGAGGCACAGTCATTTTCAATTGACAAAGTGCCAAAAGGCTCGAGGCCTTGCCACCTATTTCCATCACTGGAGTTGCTCCATGAGTATCGCTGTGGGTGTATAATTTCATTAGAGTAATTTCATCAACATGGGAATGCCACCTAAAGAAAGATACATTCCGAAAGTCCATAATGCAGAAGCATATTCAATATACTTCGCTATTTTTTGAGATGGTGAATTTGCCATTAGATAAATAATGGCAGGACTTGCACATAGGGCAAACAAACCAATTAAAACCCAAAACAACTGCCAGCCAAAGCCACCATAATGTGCCGCAAGCAATGCAAATACAAGTGTACCTAAAAGGCAAGCCAGCCAAGTAATTGGAGCTCCTTTTTGTCCGAGCAGTTTGGTATAACTAATAACCCCTTCTTCCTCTTTGGCTTCTGGTTTTATTTTTCGTCCCACTTCAAGCACGATTCCATTCATATAGCTTACCCCGAAAAAGTAGAGTAGTCCCAATGGTGCTGCTACCCCAGCAAGCAACCAATCCAAACCGCTGGCATAAATATCAACCAATGGAATGATAAACATATGACTTGTAACGTACCAAAACTGATGTTCTTTAAGCCATTTGGGAATAAAAAACTCTTTTCCCATCAGGCTGAGGTATGCCATCACTACTAGGTAGATAATGAACATCTTTGGAAAAAATAAGTTCACCAATACTTGAAGCAATACGGTGATGGCACCCACATAAAAAAGTTCTTTTAGGGTAATGAGACCTCGAGGCACTGGCAGGTATTGACGATATTTCATATCGTCTTCATGATCTTTAAATTCGTCGAAAATCCTTACCAATAAAAACAAGGTGAGGGTTGTAAATACACCAAGCAAAAATACTTTCCACTCGATAAAACCAACAGCCCCGCGGCAGATGCGACTATAAGAGACTGCAGAGAAACTGAATGCCCCGATCATAAAAATATATCCTATGAATGGAAATCGTTCCTGCTGATAAATATTAAATCGCTTAAGAAAATCTTTCATGTTTTAATTATATTTTTCTTCCGAAGAGTCGATGTGCTTTTGCGAAGCTTCCACTAGCCAAGGCAGCGGCGATGCTGAGTTCACCTGCAAGCACTGTTGCACCGCATATTTCAGCGAATTTACGCGCACCCCCTTCTCCATAGCAATCGAGAAGTTCCAAGCATTCGCGTTGGGTTGGTAAGCGTGTTCCTCCACCGATGGTTCCCACTACCAAACTTGGTAACGTCACCGTAACGTATAAATCGCCTGCATCATTCACTTCCATTCGAGTAATCCCAACATAGGATTCACTCACACAGGCTACATCTTGACCGCAGGCCATAAAGATCGCGGTCAAGGCATTTGCAAAATGACCTTGTATTCCAATGCTGCCACTCTGAACGGCAGCCACGCTGCTGGTTTGCCAGTACTGCACAATTTGCTTTGGAGTAGAAAACAATACTTCCTTTACAATTTTTTCTTTGATGACTGCTTCTGCTGTAACCTTCTTGCCTCTCACGGTAGAAAAGCTAACCACCGTTGCTTTTTTATCGCCCGAGTAATTGCTTTCCAAATACCAAACTTGAGGTTGAATTGGAGTTTTTTCAATGATATAATTACATATTGCGTCGGTACAAATGGTTACCATGTTTTGTCCGGCAGCATCGCCCGTGGAGTAATCGAAAATGCAAAGAACCTGATTACCTTCCATATTCAATCGCATATCAATAAGCTCTGCGTGCTTACTTTTTGTTTTCACGATGGCTTTAAAATGATTAACCTGATCGAGGATCCAATACATAAATTTCCCTACTTCAGGTAATGATACAAACTTAAAAACCGGGGTACGCTGAACCGCTTCAGTTAAACAAACGGAGGTAATACCACCACTTAAACGAGTGGCTTTTGCGCCTCGGCTATAACTAGCAACCAAGGCACCTTCGGTGGTTGCGAGAGGCACATAAAAATCGCCTTGGGCGATGGTTCCATTAATTAGTAGTGGTCCAACCAAACCGGTGGGCACTTGCGTCATTCCAATAAAGTTTTCGATATTGCCTTGATATAATTCTGGATTGGTGGGCATCGGTTCTTTACCAGAGAGTTTGCCCAAGTTCATTCCCTTTACCGATTTAATAAATTCTAATCGTTTATCAAAGGATTCCTTTGACCAGCTAAGTAATCCGGGAATGGCAGGTTGACCTTCTTCAGGATTCAGAGATTGTGGATGTAAGGTTTGAAGTATTCGATCCCACTCATCGGTTTTCTCTATTAGCTTTATAAGCGCTTTGGCTTTTTCTGAAGAAGTTGACATTAATTATCTTGTTGAAAGGCAAATGTAACATTTTACGATATATCACCGCTATCGGATAATAAATGCAAAATCATAAACGCAAAAAAGGCAACCAATATGAATTGGTTGCCTTTTAATTTTATAACGAAGGAGGTATTACTCTTCTGTAGTAGTAGTTTCTTCTGTAGATTCAGCTTCAGGAGCTGCTGCTTTTTTAGCTCTAGGCTTTTTAACCTCTGCTGCTGGAGCTTCTCCATCTTCAGTTTTAGTCACTTTTGTTTTACCACGACGTGTTTTCTTCGCTGGAGTTTCTGCAGATTTAGATGGTTTGCTATAAATTTCATTGTAGTCAACCAATTCGATCATTGCAATTTCTGCATTATCACCTGCACGATTTCCTGCGTGTAATACACGAGTATAACCACCTGGACGGTTAGCAATCTTGTTAGAGATATTTCCGAACAATTCTTTGATGGCTTCTTTATCTTGTAGGTAACTAAACACCACACGACGATTGGTCATGGTGTCGGTTTTGCTTTTAGTCAATAATGGCTCGATATAACCACGTAAGGCTTTTGCTTTAGCAAGCGTAGTGAAAATACGTTTGTTGGTAATTAAAGCAGTAGCCATATTGCTCATTAATGCGCGGCGGTGAGAAGCCGTTCTGCTTAATTTGTTTATCTTATTTCCGTGTCTCATGATGGTGGTCAGAGATGAGTGTTTTTGAGCGGACGAATCCGTCAAGTCACTTATCTAAAAATTTTAATTAATCTTGATCTATTTTGTATTTGTAAATATCCATTCCGAAAGTTAAACCTTTCTCACGTACCAATTCTTCTAGTTCGGTTAATGATTTCTTACCGAAGTTACGGAATTTCAATAAGTCAGCGATATCATATTTAACCAAATCAGCCAAGGTACGAATTTCAGCGGCTTTCAAGCAATTGTAAGCACGAACTGAAAGGTCTAGATCTGATAATGGAGTCTTCAATATTTTGCGAGTTTGCATGAATTGCTCATCCACTTCAGGTGTTTCTACACGTTTAGGAACATCTAGCGTCATGTTCTCATCACTGAACAACATGAAATGGTGAATTAACAATTTAGCAGCTTCTTTCAAAGCATTTTCAGGGTGAATAGAACCATCGGTAGTTACTTCAAGAACGAGTTTTTCAAAATCCGTTTTTTGTTCTACGCGGTAATCTTCAACTGAATATTTTACGTTTTTAATAGGGGTGAAAATTGAGTCGATAGCGATATAACCGATCGGCGCATTTTCTGGTTTGTTTTCTTCTGCTGATAAGTATCCACGACCTTTAGCTACTTGAATTTCCATTTCAATAGTTAAAGCTGGATCCATATTACAGATAACCAAGTCAGGGTTTAAGATATCGAATGAATTGGTATGCTTTCCGATATCACCTGCGGTCATTTTATCCTGTCCTTTGATAGAGATAAATATTTTCTCGGTACTGTTTAATTCAACGCGTGATTTAAAACGTACTTGCTTTAAGTTAAGGATGATTTCTGTAACATCTTCAACAACACCTTTGATAGTAGAAAATTCATGATCTACCTTCGGCATGCGAAGACTAATGATAGCATATCCTTCGAGAGAAGATAACAAAATGCGGCGCATTGCGTTACCGATAGTTACACCGTAACCTTTTTCCAATGGTCTGAATTCGAACAAACCAAAGAAATCAGTTTCTTTGTGCATTATAACTCTGTCAGGTTTTATAAAAGGTACTATTCCCATGGGATACTATTATTGATTTTAAATTTTAAAGACTTGTGAAAACTTTATATAACAATTCGTTATTTTGAGTACAACTCCACAATAAGCTGCTCTTTAATTTTCTCTGGTATCTGGTCACGTTCAGGGTAGCTAATAAATACGCCACTCATTTGTTTTTCATCAAATTCGATCCAATTGAATTTTCTACGAGATGAGATTGCTTCAACGATAATTTCTAATGACTTAGATTTTTCGCGAACTGCGATCACATCACCTGGACGAACGTGGAATGAAGGGGTATTTACTACGTTACCATTAACGGTAATATGTTTATGCAATACTAATTGACGTGCGGTGGTACGGTGTCTAGCGATACCCATACGGAAAACTGTGTTATCCAAACGAGCTTCTAAGAAACGCAATAAGTTTTCACCGGTAATACCTGGTTTAATCAATGCAGTATGAAAAGTTTTACGGAATTGACGCTCCAATACACCGTAGGTATATTTTGCTTTTTGCTTTTCCATCAACTGTACAGAATACTCTGACTGCTTGTTACGCTTGCGGCTTTGACCGTGCATTCCTGGAGGGTAGTTCTTCTTTTCTACCGCTCTGTCCGGTCCAAAAATTGCTTCTCTGAATCGTCTGGCAATTTTTGCCTTGGGTCCTGTATAACGTGCCATCTTTTATTTACGAATTTTGAATTTACGAGTTACGAATTACGAATTCCTGTTTTAATTTTTATTTAACGGTGCCTTAAACACGACGTTTCTTTGGAGGGCGACAACCATTGTGTGGCATCGGTGTTACGTCGGTGATTGATAATACTTCAATTCCGGCTGCTCCTAAGGTACGGATTGCTGAATCTCTACCTGAACCTGGGCCTTTAATAAACACGTGTACTTTTCTCAAACCTGCATCGGTTGCTACTTTTGCGCAATCGTTAGCGGCAGTTTGTGCTGCATACGGAGTGTTCTTCTTAGAACCTTTAAAACCCATTTTACCTGAAGAAGCCCATGAAATTACCTGACCTTGTGTATTGGTCAATGAAATAATACAGTTATTGAAAGAAGCTTTAATATGAGCTTCACCAATTGCATCAACAGCTACGGTGCGTTTTTTAACTACTTTTTTTGCGGTTGCCATCCTATAATTTATCTATTACTAATGTTATGAATTATTTGGTTTCTTTTTTCTTACCTGCAACAGTTTTACGTTTTCCTTTACGGGTACGTGAGTTGGTACGGGTACGTTGTCCACGAGTAGGTAAGCCTTTACGGTGACGAATTCCGCGGTAGCTACCAATATCTTGTAAGCGTTTAATGTTCAACTGAGTTTCAGAACGAAGTTCTCCTTCAACCTTAAAACCTTCGGTGATCGATTTACGAATCAAATTCAAGTCTTCATCGTTCCATTCAGAAACCTTCTTACTTAAATCGATACCCGAATCCTTAAGAATTTTGGTTGCGCGGGAAACACCAATTCCATAGATGTAAGTTAAACCTATTACACCTCTTTTGTTTTTTGGTAAATCTATACCTGATATACGTGCCATTTGTTATTTTACGGTTGTTGCTTTACGATTTACAATTAAGAATTTGATCCTAATTTTAGATCTTTAATTTTTAAATAATTATCCCTGACGCATTTTGTACTTAGGATTCTTCTTGTTGATGATGTACAAACGACCCTTTCTGCGTACGATTTTACAATCTACACTGCGCTTTTTGATTGATGTCTTAACTTTCATTTTCTTTTTAGATTACTTATATCTGTATGAAATTCTTCCTTTACTTAAATCATATGGCGACATTTCTATTTGAACCTTGTCGCCTGGTAATATTTTTATATAATGCATCCGCATTTTGCCTGAGATGTGTGCCACAATCACATGACCGTTCTGTAATTCCACCTTGAACATCGCATTGGATAAGGCTTCCTTTATGACACCGTCTTGTTTTATTGAGGATTGTTTTGACATCTTTTTTTTTAGGGCTGCGAATTTACTGCTTTTTATTCAATTTTACATGCTTTGCACTTGTTGGGTTCTACCCTTGATGCGGTTTCCACCTTTCATCAATCCATCATAGTGGCGCATGGTGAGCTGACTTTCTATCTGTTGTAGGGTATCTAATAGCACTCCTACCATAATCAATAATGAGGTTCCTCCGAAAAACTGAGAAAAGCTGGTTGACAATCCGAATACTCTTGTTAATCCTGGCATGATGGCAATCAAAGCTAGGAATATTGAACCTGGCAATGTGATTCTTGACATCACGTTATCGATGAAATCGGCGGTCGATTTACCTGGCTTCACTCCTGGAACAAAACCATTGTTTCTCTTCATTTCATCAGCAATTTGTACTGGGTTAATAGTGATTGCTGTATAAAAGTAGGTGAATGCGATGATTGTTAATGCTAATGATACATCATATACCCATGAGTTTTGAGAGTTGAAATTCATCGCTACACCGTCCCAGAATGGATTTCCACGGAACAATTGGGCAATAGTACCAGGGATGAACATAATTGCTTGAGCAAAGATGATAGGCATAACCCCAGCTTGATTTACTTTCAATGGTAACCATTGACGAGCGCCACCGTATTGTTTGTTACCAATTACACGTTTCGCGTATTGTACTGGAATCTTGCGCGTACCTTGAACCAATAAAATGGTGAAGGCAATTACTAAGAGTAAGAATACAATTTCTACTAAGAATACGAATAAACCACCTCCACCTTGTGTACTACGAGCACTTAATTCACCCCAAATTGCTTGAGGGAAACGAGCCAAGATACCCACCATGATGATTAATGAAATACCGTTTCCAATTCCTTTATCCGTGATACGTTCGCCTAACCACATTGTAAATACGGTACCTGCAATTAAGAAGATGATCGTAGAAACTAAGAAAGCGAAATTATCATTGACAATCGGACTTGCACCACCTTGTCCACGTAAAGTAGCCAAGAAACCAAAAGCTTGAATGAAAGTGATGGCGATGGTAAAGATTCGAGTGTATTGATTGAGTTTTGTTCTTCCTTCTTCTCCTTCTTTAGCCATACGCTGAAACTGTGGTACAGCGATAGTTAAGAGTTGAATTACGATGGAAGCAGAGATATAAGGCATGATTCCGAGTGCCAAGATTGAGGCACGACCGAATGCACCCCCTGCAAACGTATTGATTAATCCGAGCATACCACCAGAACTATCGGCCAATCGACTTGAGTCGATACCCGGTAATACGATGTATGATCCAATACGAAACATTAACAAATACAGAAAGGTGTTGATGATTCGTTTGCGCAAATCTTCAATACTGAATATATTTTTAATTGTATCTATTATTTTCTTCATTATTTGGTAACGTTAGCTGTTCCTCCTACTGATTCGATAGCGGTTTTTGCGGCTTCTGTAAAGGCATGACAGGTAACCGAAATTTTATTACTGATTTTTCCTCTGCCTAATATTTTCACTTTATCTTTCTTAGAACTCAAGTTGTATTTTTTGAAAGTATCTAAGTTGAACTCTGTGATATTGTGTTTTTCGGCAAGGGCTTGTAAGGCATCCAAGTTTACTCCAACGTATTCTACACGGAATGGATTCTTGAAACCAACTTTTGGTAAGCGGCGTTGCAAAGGCATTTGCCCCCCTTCGAATCCCATCTTACGGCTATATCCTGAACGCGATTGAGCACCTTTATGACCACGGGTTGAAGTACCTCCGTGTCCACTACCTTGACCTCTACCAATACGCTTGCGTTTTTTGGTTGACCCGTCGGCTGGTTTTAACGTACTTAAATTCATGCTATATTGTTTTAATATTAAATTAAATGTTCTCTACTTTTACTAAATGACTTACTTTTTTAACCATTCCCATAATTTGTGGGGAATCGTTGCGCACTACTGAGCTATTTACTTTACCTAAACCTAATGATTTAACGGTACGTTTTTGAGTCTCAGGGCGTTCGATAACGCTGCGTACTAAGGTTACTTTTATTTGTGCCATGTGATGGATTTACTTGATATTATTAATTAACCGTTAAATACTCTGTTTAAGCTAATCCCACGTTGTTGAGCAACAGTTACCGAATCGCGCATTTTCAATAATGCATCGATGGTAGCTTTTACCACATTATGAGGGTTAGATGATCCTTTTGATTTCGCTAATACGTCGGTGATTCCTGCGCTTTCTAATACGGCACGCATTGCACCTCCAGCAATAACTCCTGTTCCGTGAGAAGCAGGTTTCAAGAATACATCACCACCACAATATTTACCAATTTGTTCGTGAGGTACAGTACCATTAATCAAAGGAACTTTGATTAAGTTTTTCTTTGCATCTTCAACAGCTTTGGTAATTGCGTCGGTTACTTCCATTGCTTTACCTAATCCGTGTCCTACAATACCGTTGCTATCACCTACAACTACGATGGCTGAAAAACTGAATGTTCTACCACCTTTAGTAACTTTCGCTACACGGTTTACAGATACCAAACGTTCTTTTAGTTCCAGTTCGCTTGATTTTACTCTTTTTATATTTGCTTGAGACATATGATATGTTGTTCTTCTATTAAATTAAAACTGTAAACCTCCTTCGCGAGCACCTTCTGCCAAACTTTTAACACGACCATGATATAAGTATCCTCCACGGTCGAATGTTACTTTGGTAACACCTAATGCGATGGCTTTCTCGGCGATGGCTTTTCCAACCAATTTCGATTTTTCTATTTTTGGGGCCTTATCAGAAATAGCACGTGATGATGCTGCAGCGATGGTAGTACCTGTTAAATCGTTAACCAATTGTACGTAGATATCTTTATTACTGCGAAATACAGATAAGCGTGGTTGAGCATCAGTACCAGAAATTTTGATACGGATTCCTTTTCTGATCTTCGCGCGACGGGCTAGTTTCTTTTGTTGTAGATTCATGACGATATTTTTATGCTGCTATCAATTTTGTAAAACAAACTGCTGATAGCAATGATTTTGATGAATTATTATTTACCTGCTGATTTACCGGCTTTCTTACGTAATACCTCTCCGGTGAATTTAATACCTTTTCCTTTGAATGGTTCAGGTTTACGCAATGAACGAATCTTTGCTGCTACCTGTCCGATTAATTGCTTATCGGCACTTTCCAAAAAGATGGTTGGGTTCTTACCTTTTTCTTGTTCTGCTTTCACTTTCACTTCAACTGGAATTTGTAAGTAGATATGGTGAGAGAATCCTAAAGTCAAATCTAAGATTTGTCCTTCAGCTACTGCCTTATAACCAACACCCACTAATTCTTGTTGAGTTTTGTACCCAGTAGAAACTCCAATGATCATATTTTGAACAAGAGAGCGATATAAACCATGCATAGATAGCAAACGTTTGGTTTCGGCAGGGCGTTCTAATGTTAAGATACCATTTTCGATGGTAAGCTTCAAATCAGAATCAACCTTTTGAGAAAGCGTTCCTTTCGGACCTTTCACAGTTACCAGGTTGTTTTCGGCAACCTTTACCTCCACTCCTGCAGGTATGCTGATGGGCTTTTTTCCTATACGCGACATTTCTGTATTATCGTTTTAAGTGTTATGAACTTTTGATTGTTAACTATTAATAAACGTAGCAAAGAACTTCTCCGCCAACATTTTCCTTGCGAGCTTCTTTATCAGTCATTACTCCCTTAGAAGTAGTGATGATAGCGATTCCCAAGCCGTTAATAACACGGGGCATTTCCATAGCACCTTTATACTTTCGCAAACCAGGGCGACTAATTCGCTCCATTTTGCTAATAGCAGGTTGTTTGGTTACCGGATTGTATTTTAAAGCTATTTTAATGACGTTCTTGTTTTCAACAACATCAAATTTATAATTTAAAATATAACCTTTTTCGAACAACACACGTGTTATTTCTTTTTTGAGATTTGAACCTGGAATTTCAACAATTCTATGGTTGGCCTTAATGGCATTTCTCAATCTGGTCAAGTAGTCTGAAATTGGATCAGTCATTTCTTATATTTTTTTTACTGATTGAACCTATGTTTAATCTTTAATAATTTTTCCTTTATTTATATTACCAGCTGCACTTGGTTACTCCCGGTATTTTACCTGCTAAGGCGAATTCACGGAACTGGTTGCGACATAGTCCGAATTGGCGCATGTAACCTCTTGGTCGTCCTGAAATCTGGCAGCGATTACGCTGACGTACTTTCGAAGAGTTGCGTGGTAACTTTTGTAATTCGTCCCAATTGCCTTCTTTTTTTAACAGAGCGCGGCGGTCATGGTAAAGCAACTCGAGCTTTACTCTCTTTCTATCTCTGGCTTTAATACTTTCTTTTGCCATGTATTATATAGTTTGATTATTTTTTTGAAAAGGTAATCCAAATTGTTTCAATAACTCCAAACACTCTTCATCATTCTTTGCAGAGGTAACGAACGTGATATCCATTCCTTGAATACGACTTACTTTGTCGATATTAATTTCAGGGAAGATCAATTGTTCAGTAATACCCATCGTAAAGTTTCCTCTTCCATCAAATCCTTTTACTTTCAATCCGCTGAAATCACGTACACGAGGAAGTGAGATCGAGATGAATCGTTGTAAGAATTCGAACATGTTTTCTTTACGTAACGTTACACGAGCACCAATTGGCATTCCTTGACGTAACTTAAAGTTTGAGATATCTTTACGTGATTTGGTTTTTACTGCACGTTGTCCAGTGATCATGCTCATTTCCTCAACGGCTGAATCCACAATCTTTTTGTCGGCTACGGCATCACCCAATCCCTGGTTCAAACAAATTTTCTCCAGTTTGGGAACCATCATATTATTTTTATACCCGAATTTTTCTTTCATCGCAG
This sequence comes from uncultured Bacteroidota bacterium, assembly GCA_903910445.1. Classification (GTDB taxonomy): domain Bacteria; phylum Bacteroidota; class Bacteroidia; order UKL13-3; family UKL13-3; genus CAINMV01. The sequence goes on along the minus strand of CAIVZR010000097.1, from coordinate 102,532 downwards.
GTATAATGGTTTCTGTATAACGGGTTTTAAGTGTAGGTTGGTACATTGTATTTTATTTTAATCCCTGATTACTTAATAATTTCCTTGGTTTCTGTGGCTCTAGCAAAACGTTGTAGTTTGCCATTTTCATCAAGCTTACGTCCTACGCGAGTTGGGGCATTGTTATACCATAACATCACGTTTGAAATAGCAATTGGTGCTTCCATGCTGATGATACCTCCGTTAGGATTCTTAGCATCAACACGCGGCTTCAGGTGTTTTTTATTGATATTGATTCCTTCGATCAAAACACGGCGAGTTTCAGAAATTACTTCTAATACACGGCCTTTTTTACCTTTGTCGTCACCAGCAATCACAACCACTTGATCGCCTTTTTTTATTTTTAATTTTGGTTGCTTGTTAAATTTTCTTTCCATGATATGGAGTGTTGCAATTTTTAATTATAAAACTTCCGGGGCCAACGATACAATCTTCATAAATTGTTTTTCACGTAATTCACGAGCTACAGGGCCGAAGATACGAGTACCACGTGGTTCGTCAGCGGCGTTAAGCAATACACATGAATTGTCGTCAAAACGGATATAAGAACCATCGGGGCGGCGTACTTCTTTACGCACACGCACTACAACTGCTTTTGATACGGTTCCTTTTTTAACACCACCACTAGGCATGGCGTCTTTTACGGTTACCACTATTTTATCGCCTAATGAAGCATAACGCTTTTTAGACCCTCCCAATACACGGATAACTAAAACCTCACGGGCTCCGCTATTGTCGGCTACTTTTAGTCTCGATTCGTTCTGTACCATTTCTTAATTTGCTAATTTTAAATAATTTGTCCCGAAACCAGTCCGGAATGAATACGATTATTTCGCTTTTTCAATAACTGCTACTAAGCGGAAACGTTTGTTTTTACTCATTGGGCGTGTTTCCATAATACGCACCGTATCGTTTATACCACACTCGTTCTTTTCGTCGTGTGCCATAAATTTCGAGGTTTTCTTTACAAACTTACCGTATTTCGGGTGCTTCACTTTACGCTCTACACTTACGGTGATGGATTTCTCCATCTTGTTGCTTACAACCTTACCTACGATCTCTTTTCTAAAATTTCTTTCCATGTGTTGGATTGATTTCTGAATTATAATTTAATGAACTGTTTCCTATTTAGACATTAGGTGTGTTTTGAGCATTCAGCTGGCGACTGCGTCTTTCTGTGTGAAGACGGGCAATCGTTTTACGTGTTGCTGTAATGCGCGCGGTTGATTCAACTTGTGAAATGGCGTGTGTGAATTTCATTTTTGTATATGACTCACGTTCGTCTTTCAAGTTGTCTTTTAAATCCTTGTCGCTTAGTGCTTTAATATCTTTGTACTTCATGGGTATAAAAATTTAATTATACGGCCTCCTCGAAATCGGGGCGGATAGTGAATTTGCAATGGAATGGTAATTTATTGGCAGCTAGGCGCATAGATTCTTTTGCAGTAGCCAAAGAAACTCCTTCGATTTCGAAAATGATTCTTCCTGGTTTTACCACAGCAACCCAATATTCAGGAGCTCCTTTACCTTTACCCATACGTACTTCTGCAGGTTTTTTGGTAATCGGCTTGTCAGGGAATACACGGATCCATACTTTACCTTCACGTTTCATGTGGCGTGTTAAGGCAATACGAGCAGCTTCAAGCTGACGGGCGGTAAGCCAACCCTCATCCAATGATTTTAATGCAAAAGTGCCGAAATCGATTTGATTCCCACGCTTAGCATAACCTTTAATCTTGGCTTTATGCGTTTTGCGAAATTTGGTCTTCTTTGGTTGTAACATGATTCTTAACTACTTTCTTAGTGCCTTTGTACATCTGGTGCTAAATTTACTAAGGTAGTCAAGTGGTTCGTAGAAGGGATTCTTATCATCCCGGAACCTTTGATAACATTAGTAAATTATACAATTCAATGTATTTTTACTAAAATTTTAGGACGGCAAAGGTAAGATTAACTTTTGGATTAACAAATCTTTTTTGAGAAATAAGTGAAATATCTGTCACCCTTAATTATCAATGGGTTCCACCCCTGGAAACAAGGTCTCATAAAGGAAATAGAAGTACAAGAGCACCATCATCCAGGTAAGGATTCCATACCCCCCGAAATAATGATATCCCGCCACCCCAAAAGTATCACGCCCCACGATGGCATTGAGCCCGGCAAGGATTATCAATCCCCAAAAGATGAATTGCCTCATCAGGGTTGCCCCTCTCCTCCTCGTATCAAGGAGTGCTATATATATAAATAACAAGGATACTAAATGATATTCCCAGGTAATTCCGGATAATAAGTGGGTCGCCAATAGTATGAGCGCTATTTCGGAAATGCTTACTGGCTTCGATTTCCACCTTAAATAAGCAAGGCTCCCTAGAAAGAGAACGAAAATGACCAAAAAGCTGTATCCGTAAATTTGTTTTGCCACCTGCTCACTCAGATGCAGGAAATTATAGTCGTAGCCTTGCCCGTCTTTCATAGGAAGGGAAATTTTATAAATGGCTGCTCCCAAGCTATAATTTTGAAAGTTGGGCTCCACACGGCCTTGCTGGAAGGGTTCTAAAAAAGTGATATAGTAATTTTTTAAATCTACAACCCCAGCTTCCAGTCCTCTCCATATCCAAGGCAATAAAACACATAGTATGGCTACCAGCACTCCCTTGAGATACAATCGGAAATTGCCTCTGAAAAAAATCCAAAAAAGAAAAAAGATAGGGATGATCTTAATGAAGGTGGCGATTACAAAACAAATAATCGCCAGGGTTTCTCTCTTTTTTAAAAATAGCAATACCCCGCTTAGGCATAAGGCCAGCACAATCTCATTCATCTGAATAAACATTAAATGATACCAGAAAAAACGAAACGAGAGCAGGAAAGCAAAGAGCAAGCTGAATTGCAGCGCCCTTGAATTACTCATCTTGTAAAACAAAAATATTCTATGAACGATATTGATAATATAAACGTACAAGAGCAAATTGACAAAAGTGTAGATGACCGCCGCAACCTTCAAAGGGAAAATCGCCAATGCCTGAAACAGCATGGCAGCAAAGGGTGGATAGATATAACGCTCTGCTCCTCCAATTCGGCTGTATAAATTATTCGCATTTGAAAAGTTCTGACCTGCATACCAAAATACTGTGAAGTCGCCTCCCAATCCAATTTGTAATCCTTCAACAAAAGCAATCGCAACAAACAACACGAACATCCCTAACAAAATCAAGAAGTAGTTCCGCTCCTTTATTTTCTGGGTGTCGATATATAAATAACGAAGCCAATTACGGCCTGCTGAGGTGCTTGTTGCCATTCGGTTGAAAGACGATGTGAAAATTTCTGTGCCTCTTTTTGTGGGGTCGCAATTAGATTGAAACGACAATTCAAAGGCGGGCAAAAATAAGGTATTCTATACGATTGAAGTTTAAATAGTTAAGGAGTGCACTTACGCCTTGCATGGATAGTTCTATACTGTAAAGTGATGCGGCGAATCTTGAATGACCACCTTGGCCATATCTACCCCATTATATTGCAGGATAAGGTTTTGAGGTGCACGTTGAAGTTGAGTATTAGAATGCAGTTCGTTATAATTGAAAGAAACCGGCAACATAATATATCGGTACTTTTGATAATCAAGCCCTTTTTGCTCGATGATGGTATGCTTTTCTTTCTGCGTTAAATCTTCGATGAATCGCGACTTGGGTTTTATTTTAAAATGCAAATAGTAATCGAGGGCCACCAGCTCCGCCAATAAACTATCCTCCTTGAAATTGAGGGTGACATACTGGTGCAAGGCATCGTAGATATCATCGGTAGTATGCTTATGAAAATGATAATGGGTATGGAAATATTTGCCAAGCCCTAATAAGAAATCAAAGATGCTATGGTTTTCGGCGATATACTTTAAGGTATTAAAGGCCCGTTTCTTGTTCCAGTAAATTTCTAAGGCTTCCTCCAAATAGGTGATTTGCAATAATTCATCCTTCGATAAATACTTGCTTTCAATAATTTGATACGGAGGTGCAGCATCAAATACATATCCATGGGATTCATATTTTTCGCGGACTGGAGTGCCTTTCAGGAATTTCAAAAATCCCAATTGTAATTCGGGAGGATATAATTTGAACACTTCTTCGATACTGTATTTCACATCTGCCCACTCATCAAGTGGTAACCCTACTATGAGATCGAGGTGCATCTCAATCTTATTTTCGAGCGACTTAATCACAGCGCTGGTCTTATCAAAATCCTGCTTACGACTCACCTGTAAATTGGCTTTTTGATTCACCGTTTGAATCCCAATTTCGAAACGGAATACCCCCGCAGGAACATGCTCCTGAATATATTTCACAATATCGGGGTGAACGATATCGGCAGTAATCTCAAATTGGAAAACAGTTTCCGGCTTGCGATGTTCCAGAATGTAGGAGAACATGCTAATGGTGAAATCTTTTTTCACATTGAAGGTACGATCCAGAAACTTAATGGTTCTGGCCCTTTGCATCACGTAAAACAAATTGGATTGAATCGTATCGAAAGGCAAATAGCGAACCTTATTATCTAAACTGGCCAAACAAAATTCGCATTTATACGGGCAACCACGGGAGGTTTCGATATATACCACCTTATTGCGAAGCTCCGCATCATCATCGTCGATATAAGGGTTGAGATGGGCGTAGTTGTTTAAATCGAAGATGGTGCCTTGCTGAAAATAGAGCACCTCCCCTCCTACTTTTTGCACTAAATCTTTGACATGTGTAGTATTTGGATAGGAAGCAAGAAACTCTTGAAAAGGAATTTCTCCTTCACCGGTAATGATATAGTCAACCTCCTCACGGGCAATATGTTCCGACCAATCGTAGCTTACCTCCGGGCCTCCTAATAAAATTTTTATTTGAGGGTTGAGGGCTTTAATTTTTCGAGCTACTTCGAGGGTTTGGGTGATGTTCCAGATATAACAACTGAAGGCAACGACATCGTAGTCGAGGCAATTCTTTGCGATATCATCCTTGTCTTCTTTAATCGTAAATTCTCTCCATGCCAATCCTTCATGCGCTTTATTGTACTGGTACAATAATCGAATGGCCAGATTGATATGAATGAACTTCGCGTTCAGTGTGGTAAGTAGGAGACGCATCTTTTCGTAAGGGATTTCGAATTACGAGTTTTATTCTGAATTCGACGAATGATTGTCTTATCAAAACAATTTAGCGTATCAATATCAAGGTGCCTTTGCGCTCTACCAATCGTGCATCATTGGTTGCGGGGCTTTTTAAATAGCCTGCCGCAGAGAGCCGATACACATAGGTTCCAGCCTCGGCGGGAGCGCCTTTAAAGCTTCCATCCCAACCTTTGCTTTCAGGGGTGTCGGTGTAAACTAGCGTTCCCCACCGATCATAAATTTCAAAGAGATAAGTGCTGAGTCCGGCGGTGATGGGCTTGAAATATTCATTAATTCCATCGTGATTGGGACTAAAGGCATTGGGAATAAAGGCCACAGGATAAACAGGAATACAGGCCTCATTGCTCGTGCTGATTTGCTGATTACCGTTTTGTTCGGTGGCAATGATGCGATAACAAATTTCGGGCGACAAATTCAGGATGCCATTTGTTGCTGGCAATACATTGGCATGATATGTAAACAAATTGGGTGGCGCAGTACTCAATGCTAACCATTGCTGTGTGGCTTCATTGAAATATTCGATGCGATAATTCAATACCCCTTCTTTCCATGTTAGATAAGGGGTGTATTCCAACAATGCATATTCATTATAAGGGGAGTTGGTGGCTTTCAAATAAATAGTTTGTGCCACTAATGATATTGCACTTTGATTCCCACAAGTATCAATTCCACGCACATAATAGGCTTGACTCTTTTGTGCAGGATTGGCTGTATAGTCGATATAGAATGTATCTGTCGTTAGTTTAGAATTGATTTGATATTTGACAGCATAGGGCAACGATTTCCAAACCGTTCGTGTGCTCGTGCTATCAATCACTGTAGTGAAGAGTGTTTGAACTGTATCCTTGTCATTCAGCCCTATTTTTACTATAACAACTACACTATCTTCTGTAATACAACCTGTTATTCCAAGTATACTTTGATGAACTTTATAAGTCCCTGCAGCAATATAGGAGTAGTTGATTGATAGATTAGTGGTAGAGACAGTATCACCATTTCCAAAGTTATAATAATATCTAGCTACATTTTGGGTACTATTTGCTAAAATAGTTATTGATACAGGGTTATCACACCAATTCTTTGAAACTATAGAAAAGCCAGGCTTAGGTGCTGACTGAATTACAACATTATTTTGATAAATGAAGGTATCGCTACAATAACCTGTTTCTACTACTAATCTAACGGTGTAAACCCCACTAAAGAAATACGTGTGTTTAATAGTTTGTCCAATTTGTTTAATACCTCTCGAGTAATTAATAAAAGTCCCATCACCAAAACTCCAATGACAAATTACAGTATCTTGGATTGCAATTTCGGTAATACTACTATCTACAAAATTGAATGCTACGTATTGGCATCCTTGTAAAGAAGTCGTTTTGATTTTTGCTATCGGAGGAGGGGTGAGCCTTATACTATCAGTATAATTCGCAGAGAAACCATCTTTATTTATACCCTTTAATCGAATATTGAATTTTCCGTAACCTATATTTTTAAGTGCAAGATTTAATGAAGAAAAAGAATCCGTTTCATTGATATACCAAACATAATTTTTGTAAAATTGAGTGTCACTAATATTCTCCAGAATCGGAGATTTGCAATTGCTTAAATTTAGCCTGAATGCTAATTTATGATAATCGAAATCTAAGCCTGTAAATGCCGCATTCGCTATTAAAATAGTTGATAAGTAATTGGGCTTAATCTCAATATAGGGTGTGATTGGAAAACTATCTGGTTGAGAGATGATTCCTAAATCCAAACGATTTGCAAAGTAGATTTTACCATCATATCCCATCTGCATTTGATATGGAATATAGTTTGGATTGGATCTAGATGTTACAAATATTACTCGATCCTTTATAGTATCACTTTGTATTAATAATTGTTCTATACCATATGTTGGGGAAAAGGCTCCTGGTTGCTCCTTCTCTTTTGCAAAACACACAAATATTGATTGACTTGATGGGGAGGAATATATGAAATACGGGTCTTTGTGGAACTTATAATTAAATTCATAATCTAGTAGCTTTTGATTAAAAATTGCTCCTGTAGAAGTATCGAATGAATAGCTGTAAAGCCTATATTCATTGGAGTCTAAATAAAGTGGGTTAGTAGAATTGGGGCTCCACTTATTACTATAAACAGCATAAATTCTGTCCTTATTAAAATTACTTGTGATGCTACTTAGATAATTTTGAGAAGTAGAATTAGATTCTTTTGGTTCAAAAAATTGATAATAGTTGGCAGTTCCTATGAAATTACTACTTACTTTTATTGAAGCATATCCAAATGTATCACGAAGAATTAGCCAATAGTTACCGTCATTCAACTTCAAACTTGAAATATTTTCTGGATATCCATTATAACTTAAAACTGAATCCCTAACACCTACAATTGGCAATTCATTGACAATACTAATTGAACAGAATCTTAAACACTTTTTATTTGTTTTTGTGTTTTTGTATAAACCAAAAATATAGAATAATGAATCATTTATTGTACATACTATATTCCTATTCTTGTTGCCTCCATTGATTCCAAGATCGTCATTGATTAGATAAAAATCTGATTGTCGGTTCAAAAATATACTAGTATCAACAAGTTGATTGTTTTTATCACGAAGATATACACCATTACTATAAAATAAAAGTTCACCTTTTTTATCACAAACTGAAAAAGTGTGATAGGTTGCTCTAACTTTTGTTACCTGAAATTGATTCACTCTAGCAGTAAACTGATCATTCAACTTTATGATAGTATCCCGCTTTAATGGGTAATGGCTGAAGTTAAGACCGAAATATGGTTCAAATGCCCAGTAGTTAGCCCGCTGGCTAAGCATATTTGTGGCAATGAAAACTGCTAATAAAAAAAGGTATAATTTATATCTCATTCTTTTTAAGCACACTGACCAACTTTGGACAGTGTGCTAATTTATGAATTATTGTTTTATTATTTTCCCTGTTTGAATAATATTCCCTTCAGCATCCTCTATTTTATAATAATAAATCCCTTTTTCCGGAATTTGAGTAGCAAAAATTCTTGCTTTACTATCGAATAGATTTACTCTTAAAATTGGATCTACATCCCATCCATAAACATTCAAAAAATACTGTTTAAAATTATCTATGTTTGCTATATCTAATGTCAATAATGGTTCTGTCAAGAAATAGCTTGCTGATTTAATTGCTCTTTGGGCAAGCAGGTTTGGAAGCTGATCATCCCCACTTCCACCTGAAGTTTCAACACAATTTATGATACAATCGTTAGGGGGGAGTGTCCAAATTCTATTTACATTTGGTGTTCTTAAGACAGGATTAAAATCAGGATTTACAGTACTAAAATAATAATCTAAATTGTGCTTAGAGTAAATATTGAAATCTGATAAGCTATTAAAGATATTATCTTGACTACTTACTATTGGGTAGCTTAATTGAGAGACTGCCACATCTAAATAAATATCATTTTCATATGGAAGTAAAAATTGATTGCATTTAATTGTTAATGATTCTAACACCTTAAAATCTTCAAGTTCAATGCCTATTGCCTGATAAAGAGAATTGTTCTTAAACCCATTAATAAAACTATTTCTAGCGATGCTATAATTAACACCATTATATGAATTATTTAACACCCAGATGTTTCGAATACTTTCATTATTTGTGCTAAAGATATTGTCCATTATTTCGAGGTTGAAATTTGATTCAAGTGAAAAGATATCTACTTCATTATATCCAAAATTCGTAGAAGTAAAGGTACAATTCTTAATAACAAGCCGGTAACTTTGTCCATTTGAATGAGATAAATTATTTAATACCGAGGTGTAATTTTGATCAAATAAGACGTCTGAAATAAGAATCGATTTGTTTAAAACAGTTGTGTTAACAGCATTATCAAAAATAAAAATTGCTCGGCCGAATCTCTTAAATGAATTCCCCTTACCTTGACAAGTTTGGCAATTTGTATTCAAATTTATAATACAAGGCCCTTCTGCTTCCAAAGAGAATGTCGCATTCTTTGCCAATATTCCAGTAGGAAATGTGATTCCACCTGCAGCATTGTTTAGAAAATCACAGGCAATGAATTTGACTCCATAGACATTATCTAAAAATACATTCTGCATTACATTTGTGTTTAGTCGAATAATGGAACATCGGACAAAAGTGCTTTGGTCATCAATTTTTGTTGGAGATAAATAATTTTCCATTAATATTCCTTGAGTAATAAATCGATAGATATAGCAATCAGTTGCGTTTACAATCCCGCCATTCCTGGCTGTTATTGCAGTACATGCCTCAGTAATATTAACAGTTGTTAAAGTGATTTTACCTTGATTAAGGGCTGTTTGGTTTGCGATTGGGTTTCCTTCAGCAATAAGTCCAATCCAATCAGTTGCACCAGCACCCATATTTGCTTGTAGGTTAGAAAAAGAGATATTTAAGTGGCCTCCTATATCTGCAGTAATTCCTGAACCTGTATTAAAATTAACTGTGATTCCTGTAATGGTAAGAGTAATTCCTGGATTGACATGAACCATGCCAGCGCAAATCATACTGCCAGTTCCTCCAGTATAAGCTAAATCCCATGTCGTATTCACAGTAATATCCGAAGTGAAAATTGGAGGATTACATTGTGAAAATCCATTCTTCAAAATTAATAATATAAATATTGAAAGCATTATGAACTTTCGTGATTGTTTTAGCAATAATATGCTTGATTTTATTATGTTTCTCATTTTTAGTATTTTAATAATTTATTTCTAAGAGTTTATTCAAAGGTCTAATTGATCTGAGGTGAGCCCAATAATAAGTGTGTTACCTTTGCTAATCATCCCTTCAGGCTTTTAGCATCCTTATTTATTGCCAAGTTTTGAAACTTTATGCTTGCGTGATTATTTCATATGTTTAGATTTTAAGTGAGTGAATAGGTCTTTAATTTTTACCGAAGTTATAGATTATTGAATACTGATATCGATTATTTTGAATTCGCTCGCATTCTTCAGGTATTCGCTTGAATCCATCTTGAATTCGCGAAAGTAATTTGCATTGAAGTGCTTTGAAACAGCTTTTCAACGCGATCCCCAAAAAAAATTATGCATAAAAAAAGCCCCAGTATTGCTACAGGGGCTTTTCATTTATTTGGATTAAAGTAATTTACCTTTTTTATCTACCATGACTACTTTATAGCCACGTTTCTCAATCGCTTTTTTGTACTTTTTATCAGTTACAATGACGATGACCATATTATCAGGTAATAAATACTTTTTCGCGTATTCATTCATTTGTTCCTTAGTGAAATTTTTCACCAATTCGTTTTGCTCATCGCTATAGTTAGTTGGCAAACTATACTCTTGCAAACGGAATAAGAATCCTGCTTTTTGTCCTGAGGTTTCATATTTCAAACCATCGCTACTGGTATATGCTTTCTTAGCAAATGCCAATTCTTCATCGGTTACACCACCTGTAACATATTTGCGCATTACATCCATTCCTTCTACCAAGGCGCTATCACAAGCTGAACCTCTTAAGCTCGCGCTGATGGCAAATGAACCAGAGTTTTTACCTCCATTAAATCCACCATAGATACCATAAGTATAACCTTTTTCTTCACGTAAATCAAGATTCAAACGACCTAAGAAACTACCGCTAAAGCTGTAATTCATTAGGTTGGCTTTGAAATATTCTCCGTTATAATCAAAAGGCATGGCAGGGTATCCCATTACAATGTTTGCATCAGTTGCATCAATCATATCTACAAAGTAAACAATGGTCTTAGCCGGCTTCGCAACATCTGCTACGTTTGGTAAAGTATATGGTTTTGCAGCCCATGTTTTTAAGAATCCTAATTTAGCTATTAAGGCATCTTCATCGATATCACCTGCAAATACCAAAGTGGCATTTGAAGGATTATAATACGATGCATAATAGTCTTTCACATCCTGAATTTCAATATCAGCAACTGTTCCTTCATCACCTAAATAATAGTTTCCTAATGATGATCCGGGGTAGATTAATTTGTTGAATACTTTCGCAGCAACACCACTTCCATTTCTAAGTTCTGAACGGAAATTTAATTTGGTTTCGCGTTTCAAACGGCGTAATGATTTCTCATCAAAACGTGGGTGATTCAAAGCCTCATCTAATAAAGCCAAGGTAGCGTCTAAGTTTTTCACCAAACAAGATACACTGATGCTAGTTCCAGTTGTTCCACCTCCAAAACCAATACTACTCCCTAATTTGTCCAATTCGGCTTCAAATTTCTCTGCAGTGTATTTCTGAGTTCCCTCATTCATCATGGCAGCGGTAATGGCACCCAGTCCTAATTTCTTAGCAGGATCAAGTTGTGCCCCACCTTTCATGTTGATTGTGAATGTGATTGTAGGCGATTCGCTGGTTTTGGTACCAATTACTTTTAAGCCATTATCGAAAGTATATTTTTTGAAGGTAGGTACTACTGCGTTTTTGTATGCCCCAACTTCTGGACGTTTGAAACGATCGAAATTGTCGGTTGGACGCACATAAGTTAAGTTACCATAACCATCGTCAGCATTTCCTGCTAATGGATTTTCAGCTGTTTTTATTTTCTCTTTTCCTGCCTCCTGGCTCTTAGGATGAACCAAAGTAATCAAGCACTTTTTGCCTTTAATATATTTGTTGTAAACACGAAGGATATCGGCTTTGGTTACATTTTGGTAACGAGCACGCTCTGTTTCAATATTTTGTTTGTTATCTGTTGTTGCCCACCAGCGTGCCAATAAATTGGCTTTGCCAAAACAGCTTTCGTTAGCACGTGAAAATCCAAATTCTTGAGAACCTTTCAAACGTGTTAAGTCTTCATCAGTAAATCCACTGGTTTCAAATGCAGCCAAGGCATCACGCAATTTCGCTTCAAACTCACCATATACTTTTGATTCGTCACCTCCATCTGGATAAGGCAATACACCAATTGAGAATTCACCAGCCAATTCGTTAGTACCATGACTTGAGAATGCTTGACCTAATTCCTGATCATCAAATTTCTTATAGCAGATACTGTTCTTTCCTGAACCAATTAATTGTGATAAGAAATCCAATGCTGGTTCGTCAGGATGATACATTGGTACAGTTGGGAACGACATGATGATTAATGGCAAGAACACATTATCCTCCATATTTGCATAACGATCTTCTGGCAAAACAACGGGGTCAACACGCATCTTTTTCACTTCCGGACCTTTTCCAATATTTCCAAAATATTTGTCTACCAGTTTCAACGCTTCTTGAATATTGATATCACCTGCCAATACCAAAACGGCATTGTTTGGACCGTACCAGCGTAAGAAGAAACGTTTTACATCATCCAACTTAGCACCGTTCAAATCGTTTACATAACCAATTACTGGCCAGCTATACGGGTGACCTGCAGGATATAATGCAGCATTGGATACTTCACTTACACGAGCATACGGTTGATTGTCCCAGTTTTGAGATTTCTCATTCTTTACCGCATCGCGTTGGTTTTCAAATTTCTTTGTCGTTAATGAATCTAATAAATAACCCATACGATCGCTTTCCAGCCATAAAGCAGTTTCTAAATGATTGCTTGGAACCGTTTCGTAATAGTGAGTTAAATCTTCTTCAGTATTACCATTTTGCTGTCCAGCACCAATTTCTTGTGAAATTTTGAAATGTTGTTCATCAGCAATATGTCCTGAACCCTGGAACATCATATGTTCGAAGAAATGCGCAAAGCCTGAACGACCAGCTGCTTCACGACCGCTACCTACGTGGTATGTAACACGCACTGCAACCAACGGATCGCTATGGTCTTCGTGCAAGATAATGGTAAGCCCATTAGGTAATTTGTATTTTTCGTAAGCAACGGTGTATTCACCCGGTTTACGTTCAACTTTTTCTACAAGGGTGGCCTGCGAAAACGCACCAACTGCAAAAAATAAAAAGAGAAGAGTTTTAAGTGTACGCATAATCAAAATTTTATATAGAAGTGCAATATTAGAAATTTAAATGGGTTTGTTGTTATCTATTCCGTGATTTCAAGCAGTAAAAATTGGATTTTTATCACAATTAACAAAATGAAAATTGAATATCACCCGTTGAGGGGCAGGGTTTTATCACCCATTCTGCGCCACTTCTAAAGGTATTTATAAATCCCTATCTTTGCTGGGCAATCATGATTTTATTTCAATACATCCTCATTGGAATCATCGTACTTGTAGCCATCGTATATTTAGTTAAAAAAATACGCGCTCAGGTAACTGCCGAAACCTGCGACTCAGGTTGCGGTAAATGCGGAGTTGCACAATCATTTGAGGATATCCATGGATAATATACGTTTAACACAGTTTTCTAAAAGTTCGGGATGTGGCTGTAAAGTAGCACCCGCAGTACTTCAAGGCATCTTATCCAATACCTCTTCTGCTGATAATAAAAATGTTTTAGTTGGAATCGAGAGTTTTGACGATGCCTCTGTTATTGCACTCAACGATACCGATTGCATTATTACCACCAACGATTTTTTCACACCAATTGTAGATGATGCTTACGACTTTGGTTGTATTGCAGCAGCCAATGCAATAAGTGATGTATACGCCATGGGAGGCCGCCCAATTAGTGCCATCAGCATACTGGGGTTTCCTGTAGAGAAAATTAGTGCCGACATCGTAAAGAAAATTATGGAAGGTGCTCAGGATAAATGCAGGGAGGCAGGTATAAGTATTTCGGGCGGACATAGTATAGATGCACCAGAGCCATTTTTTGGTTTGTGTGTTACGGGTACCATTACCAAAAACCATATTAAAAGAAATAATTCATCGAAAGCAGGGGATTCCATTTTCCTTACCAAACCCATAGGAACAGGCATTTTCAGCACTGCTCTCAAACGTGGATTACTCGATATGGAAGATTATCCGGCATTCTTTAAAAATGCATCTGCCTTAAATTCAATCGGTGCAAATCTTGGACAGTTGATGTATGTGAATGCAATGACCGATATTACAGGGTTCGGTCTCTTGGGTCATTTGGTGGAAATATGCGAAGGCAGTGACTTATCGGCAGCAATTAATATTTCAAAAGTGCCATTACTTCCTAACCTAAAAAAATATACCGATGCATTTTGTGTTCCCGATAATACCTATAGAAACTGGAATGCGATTGAGAAAAAAATTCAAGGTATCACCCCCGAATCATTCATCACCTTTAACGACCCGCAAACCAATGGCGGATTGCTTATTACTATTGATTCACAACATAGAGATTCCTTTCTCTTAGAAATGCAAAAGCAACCTAATTTTCAAGTATTCGAAATTGGAAAAATGCTCCCTAAAAATGAATTTTGTGTTGAATTAAAAGCATAGCTTTTTGCTCTTATTCTAGGATTACGATAAACCCAAAATGGTTTTCGCCCACGATTGGGTGATATACTTTTTAGCTAATAAAGGTATGGTAAGTACACCTATTATTATTAGAATAACTGTAACCACTTGTCCATACCAAAGCCTTTGATATCCAAGCTTTGCGCCGGTGATGATAAACCAGGATAAGAGATAGCTACAGAAATACAAACCATCATATATTTTCAAGAAATTAAATGAAGGCCTTGCTAAAAGATGACCTAGTGAGAGTGATACCAAAATTCCAAAAACGGCCAAGATAAAATCACCGGCTTTGTCGGTAAGAAAATTATTTAAGGCTTCTCTTGCAGGTAGTAAATTCAACAAAACGAAGAGAATGAATGCTACAATTAAGAATGGAATATTATTTAAAAATTGAAAACGATTTCGTATTCCATAAAAGGCAAAACCGAGTGCAAAATAAACCATGTATTTAATCACGAAATTGATGTTCAACCAATAAATATTGGCGCCAGGCTGAAGGACATTGATAATAATCAGCGGTGCCAAAACCCATCGTATCACTGCATTTTTAGGCAGGTATTTCATAAAGAACAAAATACCATAAATGATAAACAAGGTTGGAAGGAACCACAAATAAATCACTGGATTATGCCAGGGAATAAGAAACCCATCGAGGAATGAATCCCAAGAAAAGCTTACTGGGCGTACCGCGAATTGTGATAAGCCCAACTTTAAGAAATAACCGATGGTGCCCAAAACAAAAAATGGAATCAACATTTTTATTGCACGTTGTTGCATGAAACTTGAGTAATGCAGTTCCTTTTTCTCGGAAGATAAACCAAAGAGGAAGCCACTAAAAAACATGAATAGTGGCATATCAAAACTACTGATGAAATTGGAGGTGAACCAAATCCATCCGCTCGAGGTGATGCTTGGATCGTTGTTTGCGGGCGTGCAATGACCCAGCGCAACCATCAGCACAGCATAGGTTTGAGTTCGGCTGATATAGGTGATACGTTCCAATTTTTGATTCAAGAAATGCTAAAGATATCGTTCAGAAATAATTCGCACATGGTGTGCAATATGACCGTAGGCAGTGTATCCCAGCGATCGCACACTGATTTCAAAATTATTGGCTTTGCCTATAATTAAGCTTTGTTCAAGGGTAATCGATTTTAAAAAGGCAATCGTGCTTTTTCGAATCGCTTCAAATTCTTCTATCAAATCTGCCTTGCTCCTATTGGCTGCATTGGCATTGGCCGCAAATGAATCATGATCAAATCCAGGGATATCCATTTGCCCACCTCTTACAAAATGCAGCATTCGATACACATAAATTCTTTCTGTATCGAGTATATGCTGAATCAATTGCGCGATGGTCCATTTGCCATCGGCATAAGCATAATTTAATTTGTCGTTGGGGAGGTTTTGCATGAAGCTACTAAACTGCTCCAACTGCGATTCGAGCTCCTGAATGAGATTATCAGATGGCACCAAATTAATATAGGCTCCATAATGGGGTGCAAATTCACCAGCCTGAGGCTTAGAAATCATTAGATTCATAGGTAATGCAAATAAGTAAATCTTTAAGTATTTAAAAAGAGTTTATTTTACTATTTTTGCAACCTTAATAACCTCAGTTAATAAAAACAAAAAGTGTAATGCCCATGTGGTGAAATTGGTAGACACGCTACTTTGAGGTGGTAGTTCCGCAAGGTGTAGGAGTTCGAGTCTCCTCGTGGGCACCCAAAAGGTGTTGTGATAATCACAGCACCTTTTTTTATGCTTGTAATTTGACGATTCCTAAGTCCTAATTTGGTATTTATATCCTACCTTTGCCGCTTGGAAAAAGGTAATTGAAGGCTTGTCTTCTATATCCTCACCTCCATCAATATTCCCCAATGAGCAAAAAAGGTAAAGTACTTGTAGCCATGAGTGGCGGTGTAGATAGCACTGTTACTGCAGTCATGCTGAAAGAGCAAGGCTATGAGGTAGTGGGCATCACCATGAAAACCTGGGACTATGCCAGCAGTGGGGGAAGTAAAAAAGAAACTGGTTGCTGCAGCTTGGATAGCATCAACGATGCGCGTGCTGTTGCCGTTGAACATGGGATTCACCATTTCATTTTAGATATACGCGAAGAGTTTGGCGATTTTGTAATCAATAATTTTGTTGATGAATACCTGGCGGGTCGTACCCCCAACCCTTGTGTACTTTGCAATACCCATATAAAATGGGAAGCATTACTCAAGCGTGCCGACCAGCTCGATTGTGAATTTATTGCTACCGGCCATTATGCGCAGGTACGTGAAGAAAACTCCCGATATGTGATTTCTAAGGGCCTGGACGAAAATAAGGATCAGAGTTATGTGCTTTGGGGATTATCACAAAAGAGTTTAGCCCGCACCTTATTCCCTGTTGGAAACTACCATAAGCCGGAGATTCGTCAGATGGCCCTCGACTGGGGTTATACCGACTTGGCCAATAAAAGTGAAAGCTATGAAATATGCTTTGTGCCTGATAATGATTACCGTGGCTTCTTAAAACGTAGGGTGGAAGGATTGGAAGAACGTGTGAATGGAGGCAACTTCGTGATGACCGATGGCACCGTGGTTGGAAAGCATCGTGGTTATCCGTTCTATACTGTTGGACAACGCAAAGGTTTGGAGATTGCCGTTGGACGCCCCTTGTTTGTGGTATCCATTCAGCCAGAAACCAATATCGTGGTGCTGGGTGATGTTCAGGACCTCGACCGCACGGAGATGTGGGTTCGAAATATCAATCTTCATAAATATGCATCGCTTTCGGAACCTATGGAAGCCATCACCAAGATACGTTATAAAGATATCGGTCATTTGGGAAGCATCGAACAAGACGGGACGCGGATGAAGGTGAATTTCTATGAGAATGTGAATGCCATTGCTCCCGGACAAGCGGCAGTATTCTACGAAGGCAACGATGTAATTGGAGGTGGCTGGATTGAGAAAAGCCGAATTTAATCATTAGCCGAGCAGCACTTTTTACCCAATAATTCCCTTTTTCATATCAAAAACAGCGCATCCATTGCTATAAAAATTGGCATAAATTGAATTGTTTCAAATCACCGAATTCTAAAGGCAACCTCGCTCTTTCGTCTCCAATGGGCGTTTTAACCATAAAAACCCGCTAAAGAATTTAGCAATTTTAGTTCCGCACAGGCAATTTGTGGAAAAGCATGTTTCAAATGGCTTCAAAGCACCTTACTTTTGCCCCTTGAATCAAAGTCTTTATAAAGAGGCTTGAATACAAGTGCTTTTGTATTCTTAATTTAATCATTCGTTTTACTTTTTACTTAATTCATGGCAACCGCAAAATATACCGAAGACAATATTAAATCGCTCGAACCGCATGAGCATATACGCCTCCGACCGGGGATGTATATTGGAAAGCTGGGCGATGGTAGTGCTCCGGACGATGGAATCTATATCCTTTTTAAAGAAATTGTAGATAATAGTATTGATGAGTTTGTGATGGGCGCGGGCAGTCAAATCGATATCACCGTATCGGAACATCGTGTTACAGTGCGCGATTACGGTCGTGGTATACCTCTAGGGAAAGTGATTGATTGCGTGAGTAAGATTAATACTGGAGGAAAGTACGATAGCAATGCCTTTCAAAAATCGGTAGGACTTAATGGTGTGGGATCGAAGGCTGTGAATGCTCTGAGCTACTATTTCCGTGTACAAAGTATTCGCGATGGGCGCACCAAGGTGGCTGAATTTAGCCGCGGTGTCATCACCAAGAATGAGAAAGAACGCGATGAAAGTGATGATAATGGTACCATCATGATTTTCGAACCTGACAATACCATCTTCAAAAATTTCAAATTTAAAACGGAGTTTTTAGAGAGTCAGATTCGCAATTATGTCTACCTAAATTCTGGACTTACCATACGTTTCAACGGACAAAAGTTCATGAGCAAAAATGGTTTGCTCGACCTCCTCACCGAGAAAACCGACGAAACCATTCTTTACCCAATTATACATAGCAGAAGTAAGGATATTGAATTTGCAATTACCCATGGC
This sequence comes from uncultured Bacteroidota bacterium, assembly GCA_903910445.1. Lineage (GTDB taxonomy): Bacteria > Bacteroidota > Bacteroidia > UKL13-3 > UKL13-3 > CAINMV01. The sequence goes on along the minus strand of CAIVZR010000097.1, from coordinate 83,916 downwards.
AATAGCTATGGCGAAGAATATTATAGTTTCGTGAATGGACAATACACCTCACAAGGTGGAACGCATTTGGGATATTTCAGAGAGGCTTTGGTTAAAACGGTACGTGATTTCTATAAAAAAGATTATGATGCTTCCGATATCAGGACCTCTGTTATTGCAGCTATCAGTATCAAGATTCAAGAACCCGTTTTTGAATCACAAACAAAAACCAAGCTCGGCTCACAAACGATAGAACCTAATGGTGGTGCCTCCCTCCGATCATTCATTCACGATTATGTGACGAAGGAGCTCGATATTTATCTGCATAAAAATCCAGAGACGGCCCGCATCATTCAAAACAAAATTGTACAGAGCGAGCGCGAAAGAAAAGAGATTGCGGGAATCAAGAAACTCGCCAATGAGCGCGCCAAGAAAGCCAATTTGCATAATAAGAAATTGCGCGATTGCAAAATTCATCTCGATGATGAGAAATTAGAAAACCGTTTTGAAAGCAGCATCTTCATTACGGAGGGTGATAGTGCTAGCGGATCAATTACCAAAGCACGTAATGTACAAACACAAGCGGTATTTAGCTTAAGAGGTAAGCCTTTGAACTGCTACGGACTCACGAAAAAAATTGTTTACGAAAACGAAGAGTTTAACTTGTTGCAACATGCCTTGAATGTGGAGAATGGCATTGACAACCTGCGATATAATCAAATCATTTTAGCAACTGATGCCGATGTGGATGGAATGCATATACGTTTATTGATTATGACTTTCTTCCTTCATTTCTTCCCCGAATTGGTGAAGAATGGGCATTTGTTCATTCTTCAAACACCGCTCTTCAGGGTTCGTAATAAGAAGGAAACCATCTACTGCTATAGCGAACAAGAGAAGCAAGCAGCCATCAAGAAACTAAGCGCTAGCCCAGAGATTACCCGATTCAAGGGATTGGGTGAAATTAGTCCTGGTGAGTTCGAACAATTTATTAATGAAGGCATTCGCTTAGAACCTGTTTTGTTAACCAAGGAAATGAGTATTCAAAAATTACTCGAATATTATATGGGTAAAAATACACCGCAACGCCAGGAATTCATCATCGACAATCTTCGAATTGAAGAAGATGATTTGAAGGAGCTGGAGGAAATAGTAAAATTAGAATTATAGAATTATCAATAACAGGAAAGTTTGACGGACCATTTGCTTTCCAGTAGAAATTAAAAAAGCGTAAAACAATTAAACTTACAAAGCATGAATGGTAAAAGATTCATCTCGTAATAATTGTTGATTTATTTAGAATATGGCTGACGAAATAATTTTAGCAGAAGATACGGAACTTCACGAAAGTGATGCTGTGAACGACATGTACCAGAATTGGTTTCTGGATTATGCAAGTTATGTGATTTTGGATCGTGCCGTACCGCATATCAACGATGGGTTGAAGCCGGTGCAACGACGCATCCTGCATAGCATGCGTGAGTTGGATGATGGCCGATTTAATAAAATTGCCAATGTGATTGGGAATACAATGAAGTATCACCCGCATGGGGATGCAAGTATTGGTGATGCCACGGTACAACTCGGACAGAAAGATTTATTGATAGAAACGCAAGGTAACTGGGGCGACCCCTTTACTGGCGACAGTGCTGCGGCACCTCGTTATATTGAAGGACGCTTGTCGAAGTTCGCACAAGATGTTGCCTTCAATCCAAAAACTACCGAATGGAAACTAAGTTATGATGGCCGTAACCGCGAGCCCATTACTTTGCCAATGAAATTCCCATTGTTGCTTGCACAGGGAGTAGAAGGTATTGCAGTAGGTTTATCGACGAAACTCTTACCTCATAATTTTAATGAGCTCATCAAGGCAAGTATTGATTATTTGCGTGGAAGAAAAATTAATTTGATTCCTGATTTTCCTACTGGCGGAATTGCCGATGTGAGCAAGTATAATGAAGGATTGCGTGGTGGTAAGGTGCGCGTAAGAGCGCGAATAGAGGAGCGTGATAGCAAGACCCTAGTGATTACTGAGATCCCTTTTGGCACTACCACAGGCAGCCTAATGGAAAGCATTGTGAATGCGCATGACAAAGGCAAAATCCGAATTCGTAAAGTGGAGGATCTTACTTCTAAAAATGTAGAAGTGGTGGTGCATTTGGCCGCTGGGGTAAGCCCTGATAAAACCATCGATGCACTCTATGCATTTACCGATTGCGAATATGGTCTCTCACCAAACTCTTGCGTAATACGCGATGATAAGCCACAGTTCTTATCGGTGAATGATATTCTCAAATTCAATACCGACCAAACGGTGCAGCTCTTGAAAATGGAATTGGAAATTGAGTTGAAAGAGTTGAGTGAGAAATTGTTCTATGCATCGTTAGAGAAAATATTTATTGAGAATAAAATCTATCGTAAGATTGAAGTTGCCGAAACATTTGAAGAGGTAATCTCTATTATCGACAAGGGCTTGAAACCCTATACCCAAGACCTTTACAGAGAAGTAACCCGAGAAGATATTCTTAAACTTACCGAATTACGTATCAAGCGAATTAGTAAGTATGATGGATTTCAAGCCGATGAATTACTAAAGAAATTAGAAAAAGATATAAAGAAGGTTCGTTATAATTTAAAAAACCTGATTGAATATGCCATTGAATATTTCAATGAAATTCAGAAGAAATATGGCAAAGGCAAGGAGCGCAAAACTGAAATTCGTGAGTTTGAACTGGTACAAGTAAATGCAGTAGTAGCGAAGAATGCTAAATTGTATTTCAATGCCAAGGACGGCTTTGCGGGAATAAGTTTAAAGAGCGACGAGCTCATTGCAGAGTGTAGTGATATCGATGATGTGATTGCTTTCAATGAAGATGGCAGCATGAAGGTGTTTAAGATATCGGATAAGACTTTTGTAGGTAAGGACGTACTTCATATTGCTGTATTTAAGAAAGGTGATGAACGTACCATTTACAATATGATTTATCGCGACGGAGAGAAAGGTGCCACCTACATGAAACGATTCAATGTAACGGGGATCACTCGCGATAAACCTTACGATTTAACCCGAGGCAATAAAGGAAGTAAAGTATTGTACTTCACTGCCAACCCCAATGGGGAAGCCGAATTGGTGGAGGTAAACCTGAAACCTAAATTGGGATTGCGCAAGGATAAATTTGAAATAAATTTTGCTGAACTCGAAATCAAAGGACGCGGTGCACAAGGAAATTTGGTTACCAAATATGATGTGAAGAATGTGAAGATGCGCAAGCGTGGTGTTTCTACCCTGGGTGGAGAGAAACGCTGGTTCGACACCAATACCAAGCGTTTGAACAAGGAAGAGCGTGGCATTTATTTGGGAGAATTCCTGGCAAAAGATCGCATCATTGCGGTGTATAAATCGGGTAATTTCGAATTAACCAATTACGATTTAACCAATCACTATCGCGACGATATCACCATCATACAAAAGCTGAAACCCAATACCACAGTGAGTGCGGCCTATTATGATGTAGATAAGGAAAACTACTACCTCAAACGATTTACAATTGATAAATCGACAGAAGATAAATTGTTTGGGTTTATTGGGGACAACGAAAAGAATGAGCTGGTGAATGTGTGCTTGTTTGAAGATGCTCATTGTAAAGTGGAATTTGCCAAGGTGAAAGGCCTACTTGCCGATCCTTTAGAGTTCGACCTGAGTGAGTTTGTTGAAGTTGCCAATCCAAAAGCCGTAGGAAAGAAAATCACCTCTGATAAGGTGAAGGAGATACGATTTATTTCGCTCGACCCTGAAGAGGGACTTGATGAAATAGAAGTAAAACCGGTATTCAAGACCACTTTATTTTAATTGATTAACTTGCGATGGAGTCGCTTTGAATTTTAAAAATTGAATCCCATTTTTCGAGCTTCAGATATAACCAATCGCCAACATGCTTCGATCCTTTAAATATGCCATCAATGGAATTGTGAAAGCCTTCGTGAGTCAGCGTAATATGCAGATTCACGGGGTAGCACTGATTGTTGTGGTAATCGCAGGCGCATATTTCAAGATTTCTAATTTAGAGTGGATCGCCATTCTCCTTTGCAGTAGCATGGTATTTGGAGCTGAGATTTTCAATACCGCTATCGAAGAGATTGTCAATTTCATTTCCCCTAACCAGCACCCGAAAGCAGGACTCATCAAGGATTTGAGCGCAGGCACCGTTTTGGTTTCAGCAATTTTTGCTGTGGTGGTCGCCGCAATTATTTTTTTACCGAAGATTCTCTGAGAGTTCAATAGTGCATCTATGATGCCTTTTAAATTAGTTTTAGCATTAGCATCCATTTAAAAAAAAGAACACGGCATATCGCTGATTGTACCGTAATTGCAATTGATTATGGAACAGGATCACAACTATATCATAAAAAATAAAGCTTCGTGGAATTCAAAAGTAGCGGCTCATGTACAGAGTGAGTTCTACGATAATGCCAGTTTTTTACAAGGCAGAAATACCTTGAACAGTATCGAGCTCAATTTGCTTGGGGATGTGAAAGGCAAGTCGGTACTGCATTTGCAATGCCATTTTGGGCAGGATAGCCTTTCCTTAGCTCGCATGGGCGCGCAAGTTACGGGAGTGGATTTTTCGGAAGAAGCCATTCAAACTGCTCGTGATTTTAATACCCAAATTGGAACCCAAGCACAATTTATTTGTTGTGATATTTACGATTTACCCAATCATCTCAAGCAGCAATTTGATATCGTATTTACTTCGTATGGCACCATAGGCTGGCTGCCCGACTTACAAAAATGGGCGTCGGTAGTGTCTCAATTTCTGAAGCCTGGTGGGCATTTCATCATGGCCGATTTTCACCCGATTGTATGGATGATGGATAATCATTTCAACCATATTGCCTACTCCTATTTCAATACGGAAGAAATTATAGAGACCGAAACAGGAACCTATGCCGACAGAGAAGCACCCATTACAAATGAAACCGTTTCATGGAATCATCCAACAAGCGAGCTCTTGAACAATCTAATACAACAAGGCATCAGCATTCAACGCTTTGATGAATATGATTACTCGCCATATAATTGTTTTCAGGAGACGGAAGAATTTGAACCTGGGAAATTTCGAATCAAACATTTACTGAATAAAATACCGATGGTATATTCCATCTTAGGACTTAAAAAATAAAAATCATGCCCATAGTATTATTAACAGGTGCCAGCGGAATGGTAGGTAAGGCGCTAAAGCTTCAGCTTACCACGCAAGGATTGACAGTACGTTCCCTCATTCGAAATCAGGAGAAAGCCGATGGTATTCATACCTTTTACTGGAATTATGCCAAGGAAGAAATGGACCTCAATGCCTTGAAGGACGTGGATTATATCATTCATCTCTCTGGGGCAACGGTGAGTAAGCGATGGACCTTCGATTATAAAAAAGAAATTTATGATAGTCGAATTATGTCGACCGATTTCTTATTTAAAACCATACAAAAAGAGAAGCTCCGACTCAAGAAATTTATTTGTGTATCGGGTTCCGGATTTTATGGTGATACCCAATTACAAAACATTACAGAAACCAGCCCCAGTGGAAACGACTTCCTGGCCATGGTTTGCCGCGACTGGGAAACCGCTGCACAACAATTTAACAGCATCAAAATTCCTGTTTGCATTTTACGATTGGGTGTAGTGATGAGCCCCAATGAAGGATTCATTAAAACAGTGAGTGCACCCATCAAATGGTTTGTTGGAGCCGATTTAGGCACTGGACAACAAATGATTCCATGGATAGGATTGCATGATTTATGCAGGTTGTTTATTCATGTCATCGATAAAAATTTGGTAGGCATATACAATGCAGCTTCTTCACACCCTATGACCTTAGAAGCCATCGACAAAGCCATTGCCAAACATTACCACCGACCATTATGGTTGCCTAATATACCAGCTTGGTTACTCAAAAAAGTATTAGGAGAAATGTCGTTAATCGTATTGGGAAGTTGTGCTACCAGCAATGCCAAAACTAAAAATACAGGCTTTGAATTTTTGGCCGAATCGTTCGAAAAAACTTTAGAATAAATCAGCACATCAATTGTACTAACAAGTAGATTAAAGCCTCCTCCCCTTCCTAAAGTTTAGTTCAATCCCGCTTTCCGCTTGGCTTCCAGCACCATAGCATCAGCTTTGGCATTGGCATCATTAATGATTTTTTGGGCTTTGATATCTGCTTCCTTTTTCATTTTATCGGCAGCAGCTTTGGCAGCATATTTCCCTAATGGGTTCTGCACGCTGTTCACCAAACTATCGGCGGCCTGGTAGCCTTGAGCCTTTATTTTCGCAGCATAATTGGAGGCTTCTGCTTTGATGGCATCCGCTTGCTTTTGGGCATCCTGAACAATTTTATTCGCTTCTGCTTTTGCACGCATCTCGGTTTCGAGTTTTAAATTATTAAGTGAGTCTTGTGCTTTTTTTATCAAGGCATCTTTCACATCATCGAAAGCTTTGTTCGCCATATCGCGAAGACTCGTTTTAATTTCGGGTTTCAACAAGCTCCCTGTAATGAATACATCTACATCTATCATATCACCGAGTTTTATTGGCACTGGCGATTTGGCATTGGCTTGTTGTATGAGTCCGTTCAAGGCCGTATTCGATGATCCAAACTCAGATCGAGGCACACTGAGTTTCAAATGGAACTTCATGTTTTTATCCAGTCCAGTAGCACCTTCCAGCAATTCCATGGAGTAATTATTCCATTTGGTTTTAAAAGGTTTTATCAATACCTCTCCGTTGCTTATCATGAAATTGAGAAGAATACGTTGCACATCAAATTTCTTTAAATTCATCAATTGCAAATTGTCGGCGAGCATATCCAGTGGCTTGCATCCTGTAATGGTAGCTTTGGGAATATCTAAATTTCCATTGCTATTGATACTTGAGAGTATGGGCATGAAATTACCATCCATCGCGGAGGTATAATGCAAGGTGGTATTAAGCATTCCACTCATATATTCGGCAATGGGCGCCAATGATTTCACCGTAACAAACGTCTTGAAAGCCTTTTGAATATCGAGTTGGGTGATGGTAAATGCCAAATCGAAAATTGGCTTCTTGATGTCTAATGAATTATAGCTTCCATTAAGAGCAAATTTCCCATCAAGCATTTCTAAAGAAGTATTATCAAAGGTTAGAATGCCATTATTCACTTTCACATTCCCCACAAAATTGCGGATATCATAATTATCATATTTCAGTTTATCGATTTTCGATTTCAATACAAAATCGATATTCTCAGGAATCTTAAATGGTTTCAAAGCCGCTGTATCACTGGTGCTGGAGGCATCGTTGCTCATAAATTCATTACAGTTTAAATAAGTAGAATTTAATGTGAGTGCTCCTTTAATTTTCTCATTACGTAGGAGGTATCCAAAAAAGTTTTCGATATTTCCACTTGCATCCAGGTCGGTGCTATTGATGATGGCTTTACATTCGGAGAGCACCACCTTCGTTGGACTCAGTGTTGCACTTGCCTTAGAAACCTTTACTGGCATGCTTCCTTTGCTTTCATAAATTACATCGGTAGCAACGAAAGAACCAGAGGCATCTAACTTCTCATAATCCTTTCCAGTTAATTGCCCGGCATTACCCTTCGCCGATACATCCATTTTTAAGAGTCCGCCCAATTTGGTATCGGCCATAGGAACAATTTGTGTTATGGTAGCCAGATTTAAAATTCCTTTTATCTGTGCATCGAGGTGAGCGTTGCTTACGGGGTTGGTAACAAGCACCTTCGCATCAATAATATCACTCGCTACTTGTGCATGTAATTTTTGCAAATCAATCACAGTATGGTCAGTGATTCCATCTTCGTTGGTGATATGAAGTGCTAGATTTACATCACTAATTTTCTCGGGTAAAGATGGGTATTTCAAGGAGCCTTCTTTTACTTCCAAATGCAGGCCATAACCTGGCATGGTATTATCGTTGTATATACCTTTCAGCTTCCCTTCGAAAAGAAAATTTCCTGTGGCTTGTAATTCTTCAAATTGATGACGATACAAGGAGGGTAATAAACTCAATAGCTTTTTAAAATCATATTGATTATTGTTGACGGTAAGATCCATATCAACATCGTTATCATTTGGCAATGCCACGAAACCATTCACGTGCAATGCCAGGTCGTTGAAGGCAAGTAGATTATCTTTGAACTCAAATCTGTAGGTATTTAAATCCATATGAAGCACTGCATCGAGCAAGGTTTTCACATGATCGAGATAGGTTACACCACCATATCCTAAAGTAAGTTCTCGAACCTCTGTCTTTGTTTTTAAATCGAATACCATGTCTTCGAAGTTTCCACTTCCCAAATGATTTACCCCATCCATAAAAGTATAGAAACCCAGTCCTTGGTCATCATAATGAATCCTTCCATTTTTTATTTCGTAGACGTCGAGTTTCACCTTCACCTTACTGGTTGAAGTATCCGCGGTGTTATCAGGAATGGTGATATCGTAATTGGCCATTCCATTTTTATGGTAGATGATATTGATGAAAGGTGCTTCGGCATACAGTTTACGAATTGGAATCTCTTTCGTATCCCATAATGTTTTTAAATCAACAACAATGCGTGTTGATTTGCTATAGATTAGCGTGTCGCCTTCAAATTCACCTTTTCCTGTGATACATAAATTATCAACGGTAAGACTCACATTGGGGAAATTCTTAAACAGGTTCAATCCAATAGAATTATCGAATTGTAATGTGGCATTAAGATGTTTATTGGCCTCTGTTTTTATTAGTTCAACTATTTTGCTCTTAAAAAATAAAGGTGTGATTACCAGCAGCAGTACAAATGAAAAGAGGGTAATTAATCCAATCTTGAATATTTTCTTTAACATAATGCAAATTTAGTAAATGTAAGACCATAAATTGCCTTAGTTTATCAAGGAAAACCTGCCAAAAAAAAGGAGTGCATTTGACAAATTAGCACAATACCCCTTTTTTATTGTCAATATGTGTATAAATGGTAAATAGGAACTGTAATTGTCTTCCGTACTTCGCAACTCATTTATTTAAATATCAAAAATCATGGCAATAGAATTCACCGACGCAAACTTCGAAGCTGAAGTTTTAAAATCTGATAAACCAGTAATTGTAGACTTTTGGGCAGAGTGGTGTGGCCCCTGCCGCATGGTAGGACCAGTAGTAGAGGAATTAGCAAAGGAATATAAAGACACTGCTGTTATTGGAAAACTTAATGTGGATCACAATCCACAAACTGCTATCAACTATGGCATTCGTAATATCCCTGCAATCCTTTTCTTCAAAGGAGGTCAAGTAGTTGATCGTCAGGTAGGCGCGGTACCAAAGAATGTACTTCAAGCCAAATTAGAAACACAGATGAAATAATTCTAAAATCTAAATCCAATTTATGAAAGCTGCATCCTAAACGATGTAGCTTTTTTTATGTGCAAGAAAGGGGGAATTATTTCGACCGGATGGCTTCTACGGGGTCGAGGCGAGATGCTGAATAGGCAGGAATGATTCCAGCCAGGATACCAATGGTAAAGGCGATTAGGAAGGCGATGGTGATATTAAATGCAGAGAGTTCTACAGCGAACCCTGAGATCTTAGCAATGGCCACCATGATAAACACCAAAATCAATCCGATGATGGCTCCCATGATACATAATACGATGGCTTCAACAAGGAATTGCAATAGGATGAAATTGTTTTTTGCGCCCAATGATTTCTGAATGCCAATGAGATTTGTACGTTCTTTTACCGAAACAAACATAATATTAGCAACTCCAAAACATCCCACGATAATACTGAAGAGACCCACGATGGTTCCCACGATCCATAGCACTTTGAATAAACTATCGAAAGCAGTGGTAATCATGGAGAATTCATTTACTGCGAAATTATCATCAACTCCTGGAGCCAGTCGGCGAAGGGCTCGCATATTCATCCGAACTTCATCTTTTACGTACTCCATACTTACATTTGCCATAGGTTTCACATAAATATTGGGTTCCATGAAATTATGGCCTACTGCAATAATTGTTTTAATATAATTATAGGTAAGAATGGCTGCACCATCCAAGCTTGTTTGCAGCAGATTACTTCCCTCCTTTTTAATAACCCCTATCACCACTATTTTTTTACCATCGAGTTTTATGGTTTTCCCAAGTGCTGTTTCAGGGTTTGTAAATAATCCTTCGGCGATATCGTTACCAATAACGGCAGCATTGCTTCCAGTAAAGAAATCGAGTTCGCTAAAGAAACGGCCATAGGCGATATCAAAATTCCTTATTTTCTCGTAGTTTGAAGTACAGGCAATGATTTGCGGGTTACTAACAATATTCGATTCGTATTTGAATTTATCGGCGTTATAGTTTAGTTGAAGGCAGCAGGTAGCCTTATCCTTCAGGGCTACGCTTAACTTCTCGAACTCACTGTATTTGGCAATTGGCCGATTGATAAATTTCCACCAAGGGTATTCTCCACCAAAGAGGAAGGGCCATTTTTGAACTACCACCATATTACTTCCCAGCGCATCGATACTATTATGAATATTGCGTTGAAGCGAGTCAACCAGTGTAAAAACTAGAATGATACAGAAGATACCTATAGAAATTCCTAATGTAGAAAGGAAGGATCTTAATTTGCTGGAGGCAATGGCTTGAAACGCCCCACGAATACTTTCCCAAATGATTTGTAAGGAAAGTGAAATGGAGGTTGGGCGATTTGACATGAGGAGGTAAGAGCCACAAAAATAGGGGTGTGGAGGCAGATTACGTGAACCAATGTTGATAAAAGAAAAATAAATTTAAAGATTCGGTTTGTGTAAGAAGAAAAAAAACATACCTTTGCACTCCTTTTTTAAGAAAAGGAATAGGAATTAACCCCTTGAATGATTCCGTAGCTCAGCTGGTAGAGCATTACACTTTTAATGTAGGGGTCCTGGGTTCGAATCCCAGCGGGATCACATCTAAAAACAATAAAGCCTTGGTAACATTAAGTTTACCAAGGCTTTTTTTATAATCGAAATTTTCGCATTTTTAGAAAGCCATAAAAATTCATTTCATGTCTATTAGATGATTTTTCAGTGCTAATTTACGATGCTTATGTTTGCAATGCAGATAAAGTTTATATTAATATACCTGTTGTGATTTACCGCTTACATCTAATTCAATTCTTAAACACCCATGATGTCAAGAATTGATTTAAAGTAATTGTATGGATCTAGATGCTTTTTCGACCAAATGTCATTCATTTCAATAATTTCAAGGTATCGCTTATTCGAAATACATGATTCAATAAGTTCCGGAATAGATTGATAGTCCGACCTATTGCGGGTTGATAAATAGTTTACCCCTTCCTTAAAATCATGAATCAAGGTATTGATTGGAGTAGTTATCACACATTTTCGAAAAAAAACATATTCGCCAATTTTTGCACCGGGCGTATCCTTTAACCCATCGTCAGCAATTCCAATATCCGCAACTCTAAGTTGTTGGAAATATCTTGGTGTGCTTTGGTCTTTTTCATTCATCAGCAAATCTGGTGCAAGTCGCTTTGCAATTACATCAGGAAATAATCCAACTGTAGAATTTTTGAAGTTTTCTCTGATTATTCTGCATGCTCCTATTCTGAATTCATTTTGAATCATCCTTCTCTTTTTTTCTTCAACATCGATGACAAGGTCTGGGTCCCACAACCTTGTGTAAAATATGACCCTGCCTTGGTGATCATCTCTATTCAATTTTAAATTACGATAGTCCCTAGTAAAATGTGATTGGTTAGTTAGTCGCTCAGTAAAATCAGTTGCTCTAATCAGTTCAACAGCACTCCGTGGATGTGTTAAGACCTTTAGTGACATTTTTCTGATTAATGAAATTGGCTTATAGGTAAAAACCTGATGAAACCCCATTGGATAAACATTGGGTGCTGTGATATTTAGCAAAGAACGTTTAAAATAAAAATCATATAACGATGGGGTCGTATCGAAAACAGAGTCATCTGAAACATCAAGGTATGCCGTCTTACCATTCACCATCAATATCGGACCTTCGCCAATTCCATTCCACACTCCAGTTTCATCATGCCTTAGGACTTTAAGCTCAACTCGTTCTTTCTCACAAAAGTAAAGTGCAGAGTATAATTGACGGTTATGATGGCGCAACCAAAAAGGAATACTTATCGTTATCTTCATAAACTAATTATTTGCAAATTGGATTGCTCTCTCGAATCCAAATTTTAATCTAGAAAGGTTAAATCCAAGGCGACAAAACTAAATGAAATTTAATGCCCTTTTAAATATGATTAATTCGAAGAGGTAAAACTATAAAATATTCGCAGAATTCCATCCAGATAAAATCCTATAGGCTGAACATATTTTTGTACATATTCAAAGTAAATTCACACTAATTAAAAATAAATTTTATTTTTAGAATCCAGGTAGATCCAGAATATATTAAGGTTATTATCGATTGTTATTCAACCCCTGCCAATTGAAATGGATTTGAATTTTGATGGCCATTCGTGTAGAATCCATACTTCTCAATGAAACGAGGCATCTCCCTATAAGAAAACTGATTGTTCTATTTGTATTTTACAGGACGTAATATAATCTGTGTTTCACCAAGAGTGCCTATTGCACAGTTTTTTTGAAACAGGTAAATAAGGTTCTTGGAATCGTCCAAAGGCTTCTTTTTGGGCCATACAAGTGGCATCGTCTCAAGGCCTTTTTCTGTTATTAATTTGCAACACAACCCGTCCGAAGTAAGATAGAATATCTTAAATACCCCATCTGATTCAGCGCCTTCAACAAATGAGAAGTTTGAATTTTTCATCCAACTTGTCATAGATCCAACAGGAACTGGATTAATATTAAATGTATCCTTTCTAATCATCTCGCCCTCTTCAGAAACTCTCATCAACACCGAATAATAAGGCACCTGTCCCACAACGCCCATATAGGTTTCGGCTGTTGTTTTACCGTTAACAGTGGAAGAATGAGATCCTACCAGCCCGTATTTATTATAAACGAAGTCAACCAGTATTAAATAATTATTTCCTGACTTCACCGGTTCGTGTGTTCTGAAATTCAATTCGTATTCTACTTCATCCTCATTTCTGCCCGAAGAGACAGGTTCACCTTTGTCAAAAGCATCTTCAAGAATTGGAAAATATTTGATTACAGGTTTTTGATCTTTGGTAAAATTTGCGAAATAAACTCCATCATTTCTATCGACATAAATTGTGGTGGTGGTATTTTTATTTCCCTTTTTACTTTTTCCCTCTGTTAAGGAGTAGGCCCCTGTTAAAATTAAAGATCCTGATTCGGATTGCATCCCATAAAATGATTCCAGCTTTTTTGATTTTGATGAATTCAAAGAAAGACTCAGCTCGGGGTGCGCGTAATTATAAAACATAACCCCTTGTTTTCCATCTGGTAATATTTTATTATAAACCACATACCCTGATTTAGCTGATAGGTCTTCAAGGAAAACATAACTAACATCTTCTTTCAAATCACTAATTTTGATTTTTTTACTTTTACCGGTATTTGCATTAATAACAACAAACTGTTTGTTTTTAAATTGTTCGGATACCAATACATTGCCTCCACAAACATGAATATCCTTAAGCCAGAATCCAGAATGCAATGTACACTTGACATTACTAAGACTTCCATCCTTCATATCATAAGAAACTATTCTGCCTTTATTACGAGGCCAGTCTGATCTGAAAAAATCGGCAGCAAAAAAATATAATGTTTGGTCGGACTGGCTATAGTATGATTTATAGGAACCCAATCTTTCAGGTATTAGTACCGATTTTGTTCTGATATTATCTAAAGTTGTATCATATTGTTTAAATGTCAGTTCAATATATTTTTTGTATTCTATTGTAATCTTGGTTTCATTGTATTTTAAGATCCCATATTTCCCTGCACTAAAAATATTCTCTGAGAATTCAGAACCTGTGACTGTAAGCTTAGCACTTTGGGCTTCTAATTGTAAAAAATTAAAAGCGAGCAGAAAAAGCGATAACAATTTTAAAAGTTTCATAAGGAATAGGTTATGATGCGAATATATAGAAAAATTAAAATGGTACTCATGTATTGAATTACCTGGAGTCCAAAACGATTTCTGGCAATCATAATGTTAAAATATTTTGCTTTAGTTAAGGAGCAACTGCTCATGTACCAGGAATTAGTTTGGAACGTGCTGTAATCACCTATTGGGATTATATCCAGTTTACATGCTGTGTTGGATACTCGCCCTATAAAAATATCCGAAGTGTTAATGCCTTTAGCTTTTAACTTTTACACTTGTTGAAACATTGTTTATATTAATCCTATTTTTCGGGGATTCTGAGCGAATCGCTAAACTTAAATGCAACATATTTGCAATTGGAATTCTGAAGTCTGTAAAGAACAGGAAACAGGATTCAATTAGCGAAAAAAAAGCCAATTACTTTTGATTGAATTTCAATCATTTTCTCTGTTGAATAACTGCTTTAGTGTTTAAGCCTTCTTACTTGGTTCCAAGCTAATTTATTAGATATTGAAGTATAATTTTATGTCAATCAAACATATTCAAAACATTTGTTTAAATGGGCTTTATATCTCATTGATATGTTTCTTATGGAGTTGTAATTCTGATACCAAAAAAAACAATACCCGTCACCTTAAAATCGCAATTCATACCTTTGGGAATATAAGCCCCCGAATGGTTGATAATAAACCTTATTATCCAAATGAACTAAAAGAAATAGCCTATCCATTTATCAATCTCATTTCAAATGATAAAACTTACAATTTCATTTTTGATGATATATATTTTAGTGATTTTTTAAACAACGCCTCCCAAACACTCAGCATAAAAAATGCATCGATAGGAAAGGCGGATATGGATAAAGCCAATGGTGCAGAATATATGATTGAAAAGTTTTTTGGAAATACCATATTCAATATCGATTATGCAACACAAGTTGATACCACAATCAACTTTAATTTTCAAAATTACCTGGCATCCAATATCAATCAGAAGAATTTTTTCATTTACAATACGGGGGCAACAAATATTGAGAATGTAAATACATACCACGACCTAAAGACCTTAAGAGATGCCATTTCTAAAGCACTTTTGGCAAATGATTCGATGACGAGTATTATTATTTCTTATAATCCACCAATTACACCTATTATTCCGGATAGTAGTGATTCGATTGGAAAAGATACTGCATCCGCAGAAATCAATAATGCCGTAAACATGCCAGTAGCTTATACACCTCCAGTTAATTCCTACACGCCACCAGCCTATACTTATACCCCTGCACCAAAGCCCAATCCGGTATATATTAAACCCGCACCAATACCGGTGCTAAAGTGCGAGAATTTTACTGGAGGAATTCGTTATGATCCAATCGAAAAAAGAATTTCTTGTGTGGTTGATGCCGCTTATAGTTCGTGTAACTGTTTTTACAGCTTGATTATAAGAGATTATAAAGGAGCCATTTTAAAGTCGGTGCCTTTGGACAAATCGAATGCGATATTCCCTTTTAGCAAATCGGATTTCATTGTACTCAAAGAAGTGCAATCTTACGCCAAGCTCTACTTTTCTTGCGAGATAACCAGCAATGAAACAAAGAAGACCTACGAACTTTATGCTCCTTTAAAGGTGGCATGTTTTAATGATGGGTTATGTAAATTGATTGATGCAAAATGAATAAACTAATCCTTTTTCTCTGCATTGTCCTACTACCCTTTGCCTACAGTTGCAACGGCTCAAAGAAAGCTGCGCATTCATCTAAAACCGTTCCAACATATTGCGATACCATCAAGAAGTATGTTGATACACATAAGAATTTATTTACTCCTGTTATACTAAATATCGACACCAACTTTCAAGTTTTTACCACCAAAAACGGAGAAGACGACTGCTATCAATTAAAATTTAAATATCTCCGAGGCTGCGACCAATACAAAATCTGGTTTGATGATATTCTTTTCGATTTTACGCTAAACAACAACGATTGTATTCTTATTGGTGATGAGGTTAATTGTTATGTAAATGAATTAACCTTAGGGAAGGAATGCCAAACTAGATATGGCAGTGAAGGCAATTGCTTCGATTGTATCTGGCACAAAAAAGGAAATTGGACCATCAAAGTATGTGGCAATTTCTGTGGTCAATTTATTGGCCCTGTTGGGATTCTGGAAAATGTTTCTCTTCAATGTAGCGACCGGTAAAACAATTCCAACTAATGAAGAAGTTATTTGCATTCATCATCATAGGCTGCTTTTTCGGCATCTATAATTTATTGGCTCAAACCAAGAAAGTGGTGGTGAAGCAATATGCTAGCAGCGAAGAGGTGGAACAAAGTCATGATATCGATTTTGATATGATTCGAAATAAAATGCCTCGAAACAAATCCATCTCTATCTTTATTTTTCGAACAGAATCAACCCATCCCAATTCTGAATTCATCACTCCTATCGACTCATTCATCGTACCATACGATACCTCTTTAGTGCATTTGTATTCTTTTGAATTAATGCCCCCAGAAGGAGCCAATAATTGCAGCTTTCACTACCAATGTGCAGGGCGTACAGGATATTCATCAAGAGGTAATCCACCTTTTTTTTGTTTGACTACACCCGATACCGTATTACTTAATTTTATTAGAAAGGAATTGAATTTGAATTTTCATAAGGACAATAGAACCTATTTGGTATTGAAGAAAACTTACGGAAGTGAGCAGGAGTTTTTTCCAATCCTGAATGACATTCTCAACAAATACAATACGACCTTGATTCTCAAATACCAAAATGCAGAACTCAAGAAACGACTCGATATAATGGAGAAGAAATTGAGTAATACCCGGAATACTTTTATTGCATTCAACTATACCTTGCCATTAAATAAATCCGTGATAAAATCAGGAGTGGCATCAAGTTCAATGGAGCTAGGCAAATTAAGAACTAGCGGTATTCAGTTTGAGTTGAAATCTTATCCATTTAAAAACAAGCATACTGGTTATTTTATTGGGCTGAGTTATAATAATTTCAGTGGCAAGGTATCGAGCTCAAAGAATGTGATTACCGATACCATCGACCGAAGGGCTTATGACTCTAAAGAAAATTATATTCGAATTGCTTATGGCAAAGGGATTACTGAGAATTTCTCAATGCTCTATAAGAGCTTAATTTTTGCATATAGCTTTCGAGTGCCAAATCGAGCCGATGCCTCCTGGTCGCTAGCAATAAATCCTGGAATAAAAATTTCAGATATTATTACTTCTAAATATTATGCAACTGATGGTACTATTTCCTGGGGGGGATTTTATCCTGAACGATACAATAAAAACGATACCATTCTGAGTGGGCAATTTGATTTTTATCAGAATCAACCAATCTATAAGGAGAAGAAAAATTTAGAACTGAAGAATACTTTTATCTCTGGATATATTGCTATTGAAGGATTTTGGGCCCCAGCTATGCTTATAAAAAACCCAAAGTTTTCGCTAAATGCAGGGATTCAGTATGAGCATGGAACAAATATACTTGACAATAGTTCACGCGAAAGTGTATTGCCATATACCATAGGTGATTATAATAGCCTTTTATATAGGAGCCGGAAAATTAGCCTAAATGTTTTAAGTATAAAATTTGGCTTAGCCTACAAATTATAAAATGGTAATGAAGAGAATATATCTAATTATACTTTTTTCATTTGCTTTTTGGTTTACCACAAAGGCTCAGGTTTCGAGTGCACCAAGTATCGATACCGTATGTGAGAATGGCAATACTTTTTTTAGTGTTGTCGCACCATACACCAATGCTACCTATCAATGGCAAGTATTGATTTCATCTTCCTGGACAAACATCACTGGAACGGAATACTCAGGAATCAATGACGATACCTTATTAATTTCAAATATTGACAATAGACTTAATAATAGTAATTACCGCTGCCTTATCGATACCTTAGGCACCCCTACTGATACGAGTAGTATTTCAATTTTGTTGGTGAACATCCCACCTCAATTATTTTCAAACCCAACGGATTCAATTATTTGCGAAGGAAATGATGCAGCATTTATCGTAGGTGCTTCTGGTTCCGGTCTCTACTTTCAGTGGCAAGAATATATTGGAGCAAGCTGGGTTGATATTAACGCTGCGGGCTCAAATCCTTCTTATTCAAATTGGAATAATGATACATTACGTGTTAACTCAACCATCGCAGCAAATAATGGAAACCAATACCGCTGCATCGTTTCTGGCACTTGCCCATCGCAAGTAACTTCTAATGCAGCCACACTCACTGTAAATAACGCACCATCGATAGTTTCGAATCCAAGTGCATCAACAATTTGTGCAGGAAATAGCGCATCATTTGGTGTGAGCGCAACAGGCACTTCTTTAACGTATCAATGGCAGGTAAATACAGGAAGTGGCTTTACGAATATTACCACCAGTGGAAGTAATCCAACTTATTCAAATTGGAACAGCGATACATTGAAAGTAAATTCAACAGTTTCATCAAACAATGGATTTCAATACCAATGCGTCGTTTCAGGTACTTGCCCTTCACCATTGACTTCGAATGCGGCGACACTCACAATAAACACCGCGCCAGCCATTACTTCGAATCCAAGTGCATCAACAATTTGTGCAGGAAATAACGCATCTTTTGGTGTGAGCGCAACAGGCACTTCCTTAACTTATCAATGGCAAGTGAATACGGGTAGTGGATTCACGAATATTACAAGCAGCGGAAGTAATCCAACTTATTCAAATTGGAACAGCGATACATTGCATGTCAATTCAACAATAGCGTCAAATAATGGTTTACAATATAGATGCGTTGTTTCTGGAACTTGCCCTTCACCATTGACCTCGAATGCGGCTGCATTAACTGTAAACTCCGCGCCATCCATCGTTTCACATCCAAGTGCCTCAACAATTTGTGGTGGAAGCAATACTTCATTTGGAGTAAGTGCAATAGGTACTTCGTTAGCTTATCAATGGCAGGTGAATACAGGTAGTGGATTTGCAAATATTAATTCGAGTGGAACTAATCCAACTTACACCAATTGGACGAGTGATACTCTAAAATTAAGTTCAACAGTTTCATCAAACAATGGATATCAATATCGATGCATTATTTCAGGTACTTGCCCATCGCCTGTGACTTCGAATGCGGCTACCTTTATTGTGAATACTGCACCATCGATAAATAATCACCCATTAAATTCCACAATTTGTCCAGGAGGAAATACCTTTTTTAATATCACTGCAACAGGCACCAATTTAGTTTATCAATGGCAAGTAAATACAGGATCGGGATTTACAAACATTACAGCTACTGGAAGTAATCCTTCCTATACTAACTGGACAAGCGATACCCTACGCTTGACTTCAACCATCCCAGGTAATAATGGATTTTTATATCGCTGCGTTATTAGTGGAACTTGCCCATCGCCTCTAACTTCCAACACATCAACGTTAACAATTGGTGCGGCTCCTGTGATAACAAGTCAGCCCAATAATGTAACACTCTGTGAAGGAGGTGCTACAACATACACCACAGCGGCCACGGGTACGTTTCTTACCTATCAATGGCAAGTAAATGCAACTGGCTCCTGGACGGACATAACAATATCAGGGTCAAACCCAACCTATTCAAATTGGAATACCGCTGTACTTGGTGTTAATAATGTGGCAACATGGAATCAAGGATATCAATATCGCTGTGTGGTAGCTGGATTATGCACTCCATCAGCTAATTCAAATAGCGCAAATTTGTCGGTGAATACAATTCCATCATTTGCTTCTCATCCAGCAAACTCCACTGTTTGCGAAGGCAGCAGCACCCAGTATCAGTGTGTGGCGAATGGTACCAACTTAAATTATCAGTGGCAAGTAAATACTGGTTCAGGATTTACAAACATTATATCGAGTGGTACGAATCCTTCCTATTCCAATTGGAATACATACACTTTATTACTAAGCGGAATTGGAGCATCAAATAATTATTACCAATATCGTTGCATCATTTCCAATGCTGGATGTAATAATGCGACCTCCAATAACGCCAACTTATTTGTGAACCCAAAACCCTTGGTGAATGCGGGTTCCAATATTTCAATTTGTGCTGGATCCTCTGTAAATTTAGCTGCTACAGTAACGAGTGGAACGCCCCCATTCACTTACAGTTGGACGCCAACTACAGGACTAAGCAATCCAAATATTGCTAACCCTATTGCAAGTCCAACCACCAACACTACCTATGTTGTGAAGGTCACCGATTTTAATGGTTGTATCAACGCAGACGATATCGTAGTGAATGTTAATTCTCTTCCAACAGCAAATGCGGGAAGTGATATTACTATTTGCAAAGGAACGAGTACCCAGCTTTCAGCGAGTGGAGGTATTAGCTATCAATGGAGCCCAACCACCGGATTAAGCAATCCGAATATTAACAATCCTTTAGCAAGCCCTGTAAACACTACCACCTACACTGTTACCGTAACCGATATTAATGGCTGTAAAAACATCGATGATATTAAGGTTATAGTTAATTCGTTGCCAATCGCCAATGCAGGTTCCGATATTTCAATATGCAAAGGAAGCAACACCACACTCAATGCCAGTGGAGGAATATTGTATCACTGGTCGCCTTCAACTGGATTAAACAATCCCAATATTTCTAACCCCATTGCAAGCCCGAATATTACGACAAATTATATTGTTGCCGTTGAAAATTCCAACGGTTGCATTAGTTCCGACAGTGTTATTGTTACAGTGAATACCTTACCTATTGTTAATGCTGGCAATGATGTTTCTATATGTTCGGGCTCCAGCACTCAATTAAATGCAAGCGGAGGTGTTTCTTATTTATGGACACCATCCACAGGATTAAGCAATCCATATATTTCCAATCCAATAGCCAGCCCTGTGGCGATCACCACCTATACTGTAAAGGTTACCGATGCCAACGGCTGCAGCAGTAATGACGATGTTCAGGTTAAGGTAAATGCATTGCCCACCGCAAAAGCAGGTTTCGATGCTACAATCTGTTTGGGAGGAAGTACACAGCTCAACGCATCTGGTGGAATTAGCTATCATTGGAATCCATCTAGTGGGCTAAGCAATTCGAATATTGCGAATCCATTGGCAAGCCCTATAACAACCACCATTTACTCAGTTACAGTAACCGATTCGAATGGATGCACGGCAAGTGATGAAGTAAAAATCACAGTAAACGCTTTACCCATTGCCAATGCTGGTATTGATACTGCAATATGCAAAGGAAACAGCTTACAACTTAATGCTACGGGTGGCATCTCCTATAACTGGAGCCCAAGTGTGGGATTAAGTAATACTACTATTCCTAACCCAATTGCAAGTCCAACAGTTACCACTAACTATATCGTTACGGTTGGAAATATTAGTGGATGTATTAGTAAAGATACAATACGCATCACGGTAAATCCGCTACCCAATGCTTTTGCAGGTAATGATATTAGTATTTGTCAAGGATCTGGAGCAGCTCTTAATGCAAGTGGCGGCACCACCTATCGTTGGGTTCCTGCAATAGGGTTGAGTAATGCGAACATCTCAAATCCAATAGCATCGCCTGCAGCAACAACTGATTATATCGTATTTGTTACGAATAATTTCGGATGTATTAAAAGTGATACTTTGACTGTTAAAGTAAATCCAAATCCCAAACCCAATGCCGGATTGGATGCTATTATTTGTGAAGGCAATAGTATTATACTGAACGCAAGCACTGCTAAAACCTATAGCTGGAGCCCAATTGCAGGCTTAAGTAATAATGCCATTAGAAACCCAATTGCGAATCCAAACATTACAACTAATTATATTTTAACAGTAACTGATAGTAATGGATGTGCTGGAACAGACACTGTTAATATAACGGTGCTTCAAAATCCGTTACCGAAAATCAATGGTGATATTTCGGTTTGCAAAAATTCGAGTTGGAAAGAATATTGTATTCATAACACTTCCAATAATATCAATTGGAGTATTAGCAATGGTGTAATTTTAAACGGGCAAGGCACCAACTGTATAAAAGTACATTGGTCGGATACGGGCAATAACGGAGTCATCAAAGTTAGTGAACATCAATGGGTAAGCCCTTATTGTATTGGATTTGATTCATTAAAAGTAAATTTCAATAAAGGCATTGCTCCAAATGCAGCCATAGTAATTGCAAAGGCGAATGATCTGTCAACCAATATTTTACTATGCCAATTTTGTAATTATAAAATTTATGAATGGGGTTATGAAAACAAATCAAGCCCACTAGAAATTACAACATGCAGAACGAACACCTGGTGCCTTTACGATAAGCTCGATATCGCTAATAATTATTATTGGGTTAAAGTTGGAAACGATACGGGATGTTTGACCAAATCGTATTTCAATGCACCAACTGGTAAAACAGGAGTTCAAGGCGTTCAGGATAAAAATATTCTCCAACTATTTCCGAACCCCACTAGAGGTATTGTATCTATCCAAAGCCTTATTGAGATTGAGGAAATTGAGGTCTATAATTTATTAGGAAGTAAAATGAATTGTGCTATCGAGTGGAGTTCAAATTCTGCTACTGTAAATCTGAGCGATAAGGCATCGGGAGTTTATCTCCTTGCAATTAAAACCAAGCAAGGTGTCATTAATAAAAAGATTGTTAAAGAATAAGAATGAAATTGAAGTTGAAGTTGAAGTTGAGTCGATTCAAAACCACTTCAATTCTTTATTAGTACTTTTTGGTATTATTCGCCGCTCTTTTCTAACAAGAACACAAACATTTCTTTCGGACCATGCGCTCCAAGTACCAGTGTTTTTTCGATATCGGAAGTGCGACTCGGTCCTGTTGTGAGACTAATTAAACTGGGCATGCTTCCATTATATTTGGTGCGAATCGTAGCGAGCGCGTCCTTAATTTCCGGAAATAATTGATAGGTATAAGCAATCACAATATGAACTGGGGCGTAAACGCTCATACGTCGGCCGCTATTGGTTCCTGAGGTAATTACAACACTACCGGTTCGGGCTATGAGCGCTTCACAGCTAGTTACACTCACTTCCATTTCTTTCAATCGTACATCGTTACTTTCAAATGCAATCTCACTATTGCCCAATATTCGTTGCAGGCTTTTCTCAAAACAAAACACCATCCCATAGCGGCTTAGCAATGCTTTCAAATTGGTTTCCAATGCTGCTTCATTTTCGTTGTAAACAAATTTTCCATTCACCTCCGAAAAAGCTTGTGCAAACTGCACTGCAGGATCTTCCCCACTTTGAGCATACACATTGGTATCTAAGTCGATATCGGCAAACTTATAATCCGTTTTGTAGATGAGCGCTTGACGGATTCGCTTTAATACCTTTTCTTTAGAAGTAGCCTCTTTCATGTTATGGATATAGCAAATTTCTACAAAGATAGATTGATAAACCAAAGGAAATAGCATTTAAAAACCTACTTTTACACCATGATTGTATACAATGTAACTATTAATGTACATGATGACGTACAGGAAGAATATGTGAAATGGATGAAAGAAATTCACCTTCCACAAGTAATGGCTACCGGCATGTTCCTGAACTACTCGATGTATCAGCTCCTTACGCGTCAGGAAGACGAGGAGGGCACTACCTTCTGTATTCAGTACCAATGCGCCTCGATGGAAGACTATGAGCGTTATGCTGCTGAATTTGCTCCAGCACTAAAAGAAGAAACGAATAAAAAATTCCCAGGAAAATTCTACGCCTTCCGTTCCATTATGGAAGCGATTTAGAGTTAGGAGTATTTAGTATTTAGTATTTAGTATTTAGTAAACTAATTACTCAACTCAGCAAAATAGTTGTAGAAGTAAGGGATGGTTTCGATGCCTTTATAGAAATTGAAAATATCATATTTCTCATTCGGACTATGTAAGTTGTCGCTATCCAATCCAAAACCAAACAACATACTCTTCAATCCGAGTTCGCGCTCAAACAAAGCAACTATAGGAATACTGCCCCCACCTCTGGTAGGAATTGGTTTCTTGCCAAACGATTTTTCAATGGCTTTAGATGCGGCCAAATATGGGATTGAATCGGTAGGTGTTAAATACGGCTCACCTCCATGATGCTCATGAACACTCACTTTCACGGTAGGTGGTGCAACACTTTTGAAATAATCGGCGAAGAGCTTCGAAATTTTATCACTGTTTTGATTGGGCACCAATCGCATGCTTATTTTAGCATTGGCTTTCGATGGCAATACAGTTTTGGCTCCTTCTCCTGTGTAACCACTCCAAATTCCATTCACCTCCAAAGTAGGGCGTGTACCCGTTCTTTCAAAGGTTGAATATCCTTTCTCTCCCCATTCTTGCGTGATACCCAAGTCGGTATTAAACTCTGCCTGATCAAAAGGTGCAGCATTCAAATCTTTGCGTTCGGCTTCTGTTAAATTATTTACATCATCATAAAATCCGGGGATGGTGATATGATTATTTTCATCATGCATTCCTGCAATCATCTTGGCCAAAATTGTTGCAGGATTGGCTACAGCACCACCATACACGCCACTATGCAAATCTCTATTCGGACCTACCACTTCTACTTCCATATAAGCCAGTCCGCGCAGGCCCACATCAATACTTGGGGTATCCATACTAATCATCGAGGTATCCGAAATCAAGATGACATCAGCTTTCAAGCGCTCCTTATTGGAGGCTACAAATTTCCCTAGATTGCTGCTTCCCACCTCCTCTTCTCCTTCAATCATGAACTTAACATTACAAGTGAGTGTATTGGTTTGCATCATGGTTTCAAATGCCTTCACATGCATATACATTTGCCCTTTATCATCACAAGCACCCCTCGCATAAATTTTCCCGTCTTTAATTACCGGTTCAAATGGAGGTGAAGTCCACAATTCCAATGGGTCGGGTGGTTGCACATCATAATGCCCGTAAACCAGGATGGTCGGGAGTTTCGGGTCGATAATTTTATGCGCATACACAATAGGATGCCCTTCGGTGGCACATACCTCCACTCCTTCGGCTCCTGCATCACGTAGCTTTTGTGCTACCGCTTCGGCGCATTGAAGGGTATCGGCATTGTGCTCAGAACGTGCACTCACACTAGGAATGCGAAGTAAGTCGAGCAACTCATTTAGGAAACGATCCTTATTGGCAGTGATATATTCGGATTGGGTTGACATGATGTTTTAGTTAAATTATATTGAATGGTAAAAGAAGTAAAAATTGTTGAAAGCAAAAAGATGGATTGTTTAACTTTGCTGAAAATATTTTTACTCATTCATGGAAAACCAACCCCAAAAACAAAGTGGCGCCGAAAAATTCATCCGTATCCTCGGCATGGTGATGTCGTTTGTATATATTGTATTAGGCATGGGCATTTTCACAAAAGCCATCGACCTCGCAGCAATGAATTTTTCAATGGATGAAACCTATAGTAAAATACTAGGAATAGGATTGGTTATATACGGCGGATTTCGTTTGTATCGTGCAATGAGAACGCCAAGAACTACTGAATAAATTTTTTAGGATTTTATTACCAGGCAAAAATTGCCATATAGAAAAAGGCCGCTGGCATCGCCATCAAGAAGCCATCGAAGCGGTCTAAAAATCCACCATGCCCAGGTAAGAAATTGCCACTATCCTTTATTTGCAAACTTCTTTTCAGTTGCGATTCAATGAGGTCGCCCAGTGTAGAAAAAATGCCGATGGTTAATCCCAATCCACAAAACAACCAAGGTGATTGATGTAAGACAAACTTCCCAAAAGGCGCGGCCACCATCATACTCAAGATCAAACCTCCGATAAATCCTTCCCAGGTTTTTTTGGGCGAAATGCGTTCAAATAATTTTGTTTTACCAAAGAAATTACCTGCTAAATAAGCGCCAGTATCATTAATCCATACCAACATAAACAATAGCAGTACAAAAGAAGGATTGTAATCATCACTAAAATTACGGCTATTGGCTAATAACAAAATAATGGGGATACTAATATAAACGATACCCAAAAACGAAAATCCCAAATTGGCAAAAGGCTTCTCCGATTTATAAAAAAGCTGAATGAACATTTGAAAAAAGATTGCACATGCCAATACCAAAAATAATTTCTGCACCGTATTATCAAACACTGAAAACGCAGGCGCAATCGCCATCACCGTAGTAAATAAGATTGCTGTAAAAACTGAATATCCAATAAAAAATACCTGATTCTTGTCTATAGTAAGTCGGTACAACTCTATCAAACAAAACAAATTTATGACAAGTAACAATCCCAAAAAAGCATAAAAGTGAAGAAATATACCTGCAACGACTATACCCACGAATAAGGCACCGGTAATTGCACGGGTTTGAAAATTTTTATCACTCAAAAGGCTCATAGGTAAATTGAATAGGTGTGCAAATGAACTCAATTTTTAGGGAACAAAAAAAATCCCCGCCAATTACTCGGCAGGGATTTATTTTTAAAGTAGTTTATTAGCGATGGCTTCGGACTTTTCTATCATGGTGCAACTCTTTTCTGTCGCGATGCAATTCTCTCCTATTATGACGAGCTTTCACTTGATTGCCTTCTGCCTTATTATGTTTCAGGCGATGTTTGTCGCGACGCACTTCATGACGATCATGACGTAATTCTCTGGCTTCCTTACGATGTGGGGGAATAATTCCCTTGGCTTGTACTGCTCCCAAACCAATGATAAGGCTTAAGAGTGCAGTGATGATTAACTTTTTCATGGCTGATTTTTAATTTAACCTGAATTAATTGATATGATGAATCTAATTATCTTTTGATTTTAAAGGCGATGGTTTTCTTACCTACAGTAAGGGTGGCATCATCATCGCAATTGCCATTTCCGTAATCAATAACACGGGTGGCCTTGCCAGTTGGAGTTACTTCAATTGTTCCTGAAGTTAAATGATACTGACAGCTAAAATCAATTGTTAAAGCTTTTGTAATTGTCATGCTATAAGCATTACCATTGGCATCGGTGCCACTTGCACTACCCGTAATATTGTAAATATCGTCGGCCACCGCTGGCGTATTGGCACCTTGAATCCATTCGCGGGTGCGGGTGCTGTTCCAACTAATTATTTTGCCACTGGCTTTAGTAATTTTAGCATTGGTAACTTGTACAGTGAAATAAATATGACCTGCATTATTCAAACCATTATTTGTCACTGTTTTAGTTCCTTCTATCTTATTGTCGTTTTGATAAAAATCAACAAAAGTGTGGGTGATAACGGTTCCCGACTGACGATATTTTCCAGTCCATGTCACAATAATTTTACCTCTGCGTAATTTGCCATCGGCACCTGTACAATTAGAAGATCCAAAATCGAGGGTCATTGAATGTGGAGTGCTCATTGTATCGATAGTAACAGCAGGGCAAGTTCCGGTGGTTTTACCCAATCCATTCTCTATGGCGGCAACATCTACAATGCGAGCAATATCGCTGAAATTGGCTTCTGCTGTGGCATTGTCAGCTGCTACGCTTTCATCGTTAGCAGTATCAGAGTTTTTTTGGCAAGAGGTAACAACAAGCCCTAATAAGGAAATACTTACTAGGCAAATAGTGAAGGTTTTTAGAATGGATGTTTTCATGATGATTAGTAATTTGAATGTATTTAAAAATTGAAATTTAGTTTATTTTTTATAATATTATGTCGGTATGACTCTGCACCTATGAAAAGGTTTAAATAACCGTCGTAAATTTTGTATAATTGCACTACCATCCTAAAAAATAAAAGTTATCGGTACACGTTTACGCAGTATAATAAATGTAAGTGTTTTGAAAAAGCTAAGTTATCTTTTCTTGTTTTTTGCTGTTGCTGCGTGCAAAAGTAAGATTTATCATAATACCACTGCCCGATTCAACGGCTACTATAATGCTACCGAACGATTGAAGCAGTCGCAGCTTACGCTTGAGCGCAGCAATGTGGATGATTATGACAAAATCCTAAGTGTTTTTCAATTTGGCGACGAGTCGAAAAGCAAAGCCGTTCAGCCCGATATGGATGAAATATTCAAAAAGGCAGGGGTCATCATTCAACGTCATCCAATTAGTAAATGGGTAGATAATAGCTATCTGTTGGTAGCTAAATCACATTTCTATAAGCGCGATTTTTATTCTGCTATTGAGGTGTTTCAATATATCAATGATCGTTATAAGAACACCCAGGAAAGCTATGAAGCAACCATCTGGATCATGATTTGCAAACTCATGCTTAATAAAGATGATGAAGCGTTTTCTGTTTCTACATCGCTAAAAACGGATTTGGATTTTATGAACGAACAAAATCGTTCGCTCTTTAATGCTACCATGGCCGAATACTATATTCGTCAACAAGAATATGTGCAAGCTCAGAAATATATTTTCCGTACGCTAAAATATGCTGAAGGGAAAACATATCGTACCCGGCTAAAATTTATCCTTGCTCAACTTTACCAACGCAACGGCAAAACAACTCAGGCAATACTCAACTATAAAGCGGTTATTAAACGTAACCCTCCTTATGAGATGGCATTCTTCTCTAAGTTAAATATTGGCCGTACTTACGATATTACCAAGCCCGAATCGGTAAAGGCTGCACGCTCCTACCTGCGTGCCATGGCCAAGGACGACAAGAATCTTAATTATCTCGATCGTATTTATTATGAGTTAGGAAAAATAGCAGAGGTGGAAGGCAAACAAGATATTGCGGTAACCAATTACAAATTAGGATTACTTAATTATAAAGATCAGAATACCAAGGCACTAACCTATTTGCAGTTGGCCGATTTGTACTTCCGTCAACCAAATTACACACTCTCCAAATTATATTACGATAGTACTGGCATGTTTCTTAATGCGAAATATGAAGGGTATGAAAAGCTTCTTGCAAAAAAGAAGGTGCTTTCAGAAATCATTAAGAATCTTATTACTATTGAAACAGAAGACAGTCTTCAGCGCCTCGGAAAACTAACTGATGAAGAACGTAAACGCATCTTAGAAAAATACAAAGACGACCAACAAAGAGCCGATAAAAAAGCAGAGAAAAACCGTCGCAACGATAATCAAAACCCGATAGATAATAATAATAATAACGCGAATAACAATAACGCAAACAATAATAATAACTATCAGCAAGGACCCGGGGATGAATGGTACTTCTATAACCCCACCGCCATGGCAGTAGGTTATAGTGAGTTCACTCGTAAATGGGGCAACCGTAATAACGAAGATTACTGGCCGATTCTTGACCGTAAAACATCGGGAGATAATAATAACAATAATGCTGATATCGACCCGAAAGCCGACCCCAATAACAAAGATACAAGCACTGCAAAACGTAATAATGACAAGAATGTAAAGAAGGCACCAACCGACAGCAGACCAAAAATCCCAGTTACTGCCGAAGATGTCATCGTTTCTAATAATCGAATTATCGATGCATATGTTGCCAATGGATTAATTTACAAAGACAAATTAAATGACACCAAAGAGGCCATCAAGATTTTCGAAACCCTCCTACAACGATTCCCCGAAAACCCCTATCTGGCAAAGGTTTACTACTATCTATACAAATGCTATTCTGATTTAAACAATCCTACAGAAGCGAATAAATACCGTGAATTGGTATTGAATAAATATGCTTCAAGCGACTATGCTGGAATTATTAAGAATACAGGCAATAGCACCGCGGCAGGAGGCAGTGAGGAATCGAAGTATTATGTTGCTACCTACGATATTTATAAAGGGGGAAACTACACCGAAGTAAAAAGGCGATGTGATGAAGCACGGGTAAAATATAGCGGTGGTGGATTGATGGCAAAATTTGACTACCTGCGTGCCTTAGCTGTTGGGAAAACGGAATCAGAGACTAGTTTTATCGCAGCACTTACTGACGTCACAAAAACCTATCCGAATACAGATGTATTTGTGGCAGCCAATAATATTCTCGATTACTTGAAACGCAAGAACAACCCGCAACCAGAAGCTACTGCTGCCGCAAAATATGGGTACGACCCTTCAAGTGAGCATTATTATATATTGCTTACCGACGAAGCAACGGCAAATGTTGAAACCATCAAAGCCAACTATTCGGATTATAATGCAGAGTATCATCGCCTAGAATCTTATTCAATCAATACTTATATCCTTGGCGACAAAACAAAACTCATCGTTATCAAGCCATTCATTAATGGTGCTAAAGGGTTGGAATACTATCGTGAGTTGGTAAACAATACCATTTTCTTTGAGAAGGCAGGGATAGAAGAATATTCTCAATGCATTATCAGTGAGGAGAATTTCAAAATCCTGATGAAGAAAAAAGACGATGAAGAATACCTGAAGTTTTTTCTTGAGAACTATAAATAATCATGCACTTTTATAAATACCAAGGTACGGGCAACGATTTTGTGATGATAGATGATCGCCAAGAGCGCTTCAATATCAAGGATACCGAATTGGTAAACCATTTATGTAACCGCCGTTTTGGTATTGGTGCTGATGGACTGATCTTATTAAGAAATCACAAAGAGCTCGACTTCGAAATGATTTATTATAATAGTGATGGCAATTTGAGTAGTATGTGTGGCAATGGTGGTCGTTGTATTGCACGCTTTGCACAGCAGCTCGGTATCATTAAAAACAACTGCACTTTTATGGCTGTGGACGGCTTGCATGAAGCCACCCTGAATGACAATGAGGTGGCCCTTAAAATGAAGGATGTTGATGCGATAGAAATTTCTTCGGAATTTTATTTCTTAAATACAGGCTCTCCGCATGTAGTGAAATACTTGGATGATATTGCCTCAATTGATATCATAAAAGAAGGCCGAGCAATCCGTTATAACAATCGCTTTAAAGCAGAAGGGACGAATATTAACTTTGTATCAAACGATTTGGATGTGCTGCATATACGCACGTATGAACGTGGCGTAGAGGATGAAACTTTAAGCTGTGGAACAGGTATCACTGCTGCAGCCTTGTCAAATGCAGTACAATCGAAAATGCCAAAAGGGAAATATGAAACGAAACTTAAATCGGAAGGAGGGAATTTAAGAGTATCATTCGAATATGATGGTCTGTCGTCCTTTAAAAATATTTTCTTAATCGGGCCCGCCTTGAAATCATTCGAAGGTGATTTCGGGAACTGACGCGTCTGATACCCATCAGTTCCTTCCATCATTTTTTTTTATTTCTTCATCGTATCTGCATATGCAAATGCTTTACGCATTAAATCTGTACTGCGACTTCCAATATTTGTGCGGATCGTATTCTCTTCTTGTTCAACTCTGCTAAACAATGCTACCAAAGCTTTATCAGTTACAAACGCGTTCAAATCAGGGTTTAATTTTTGAACCAATGGAATCTTATTATAAATAGCAACGAGGTCGCCCCAATATTTAGTAACACCCACTTGATCTAGTGCTGCTTGAATTTTTGGACGAAAAGCAGTGGTAAGGGAGGTGGTGGTGGTATTTTTTAAATAATTGGTTGCAGCACCTTGACCACCAGTTAAAACGCCCATCGCATCACTAAAATTCATGCTGGTTACGGCATCTATAAAAATTGGCTTGGCAGTTTTTACAGCACTCTCGGCACCTTCGTTAAGTTTTGCAATTACATTATCAACTTGTGGTTGCATACCCATACTGCTTAATTTATCAGCAATTTTTTGTGCATCGGGAGGTAATAATATTTTGTACGCAGCATTATTTAAGAATCCACCTTTAGCTGAAAGAAAATCAACCCCGTTGCCGAATCCTTGTTTCAAGGCATCTTTTAATCCGCTGGCGGCTTCAGTACTGGTTGGAATAGCAAGTGCTTGGGTGGCCACTGTTTTTAAAATATCGCAAGAAGCGAAGAAGATACTCAAAAGGGAAAGGGCAAGAAATTTTTTAGTCATGACGATAAGATTGAATAAATATTAATTAGTTGAATTGTATTCGTTGAAAAACAAATACCATTCCGCTTATTAGTTTTGATTGCTTTGAATCGTTAATAATTCCTTTTTGATTTTTTCGGTCACCTCTTTTTCTACCATTGCCTTGCCTAAAAGAATCATATTCTTGAAAGCTTCTGCATTGGAAATTCCGTGACCAATAAGTACTGGAGCATTCACCCCTAAAACAGGTGTACCGCCATAGATCTCATAATTGAAACGATCGAAATAGGCATTGCTATTTCCCATCTTACGCATGATTTTATAGATGCTTTGAGCTACCTTCATCATGATGTTTCCGGTAAATCCATCGCATACAATGACATCTGCTTTTTCGTCGAAGAGATTATAACCTTCCACATTGCCAATGAAATTAATATGTGGATTTTGTTCGAGTAATGGATAGGTTGCTAGCGTTAAGGCATTCCCTTTTTCTTTCTCTTCACCTACACTCATCAAGGCTACCTTAGGTTTAGGAATATTGTAAATGGCTTCACAGAAGATGGAACCAAGAATTGCGAATTGATTCATCATTTCTGGCTTACAATCGGCATTGGTGCCTGCATCAACAAGAACACCGAAGCCACCTTTTAATTTAGGCAATACCGAAATAATTGTTGGGCGTGTTACCCCTTCAATTTGTTTTACACTGAACACCGCACCAACCATTACAGCGCCTGTATTTCCGGCACTCATAAATACATCAATCTGCTGCTGGGCTAGCATTGCGAAACCTACATTGATGCTGGAATTTTTCTTTGAAGCAATTGCCTTGGTGGGATGCTCCCCCATTTCAATTACCTCCGTAGTATGTACGAATTCAAAAAGCGATGCATCGCATTGAAATTCGGTTAAAAGGATACGGGCCTGAGCCTCATCGCCTACCATAACTATTTGGCAATCGGCAGGAATTAGTTTTTGTGCTTCAATGGCACCAAGTACAGCTTCCCGTGGAGCAAAATCACCGCCCATTATGTCAATTCCTATTTTCATGATATAGCTATCGGTTGGGTTCGAATGTATAAATGTTTATTTGGGTATAAAAAAGATGAATGCATCTTTGATTAAACAAAAAAAGGACTAAGCTAGTAAGCTTAATCCATAATTTTATTGGGAATGATTCATTAAAACCCTGTTGTTAGGCTTTAACTTCAAATACCTGCTTACCTCTGTACATTCCGTTTTCCATATCAATACGGTGATATAAAGAAATGTTACCGGTATTTGCATCCTTACGCAAAGTAGGAAGCGCAGCTTTATCATGAGTACGGCGTTTGTTACGGCGTTGTTTCGATATCTTTCGTTTTGGATTTGGCATGACTTAATTCTATTTAATGGTCTATGGTTAATTATATTTTTACTTGTCTAAATCTATATCTTTTAAAGCGTTCCAACGTGGATCTCCTGGCTCTTTGGCTTCTCCTTGCGTATCAGGGTCGATGTACTTAAGTATCTGCTCATCACATACCACATCCTCCAATCCATCGCAGTTAATATTCATTGGTAAAGCCGTTAGGATATACTCATAAATATACTGTGCTACATTGAGCTTGTGCTCTGTCGACGGTATTTCTATCACATCTGCATCCTGCTCCTGGTATGAACTCCCCAATGTTACAATCAGGGTTTCAAATGATTCCACCGGATAAGCAATCTCATTCAAGCAACGATCGCAAGTAGTATTTACAGAACCTTCCGTTTCAAACTGAAACTGAAGCAAAGTTTCTTCCTTATGAAGCGCGACTTGGCAGGTCAGTTGGCCACTTTTGATACGGTCTTGAGGAAAGGCTTTAAAAAAGGCATCGTCAATATCAAAACTAAAATCGTGATCCCCATCGCTGAGTCTCATAAACTCTATATCGAATGCTTTAAGCTTTTCCAATTCTTCCCTTGTTTTAAAAAAGGATTGCAAAAGTAATAATTTTTAGCGAAAATTGAAGGACGAATTTCAAGATTGTTGGTTCTGCCCCCTTAGTCGATATATTTGATGAAGAAGAATCCCCGAAACTACCGTCATTATTGCGTTTAAAGGCATTATTAAAGCATTGTTAATCACTTAATTGCCATGAATCGATTCCAAAATATCGTCATTCTTTGTTTCGCCCTCGCCCTAACCAGCCTCCTTTCTTGCAAAAAGGATGCCCTTCAGGGAAATGCCTCCGCTTTAATTGGCACATGGAACTGGATCCGAATTGATGGTGGATTTTCGGGCGGTGGTAACGGGCAAAATCCTTCGACTGTTGGTTTTACCCTGAAACTTGAGCTGTCAGCCGATGGGAATTATACTTTATATAAAAGCAGTAAGCAAGTTGAACATGGGCGTTTGCGCAAGAATGGCAATGCCTATGGCCTCGTTTCCGATGATTTAAAAAAGCGGGATAATATCCTAAGTGGGCAGTATATCACCCGCTTCGATGATGAAAATTTATATATCGAGGATGCTCCTTTATGCTACGATTGTTTCTACTACGTGTTTAAGAAAGCACCATAAACAAAACTTACCAGCCTAAGAGCCAGGCAAATATCAAAGGAACTACGATGGTGGCATCACTCTCCACAATAAATTTGGGAGTATGGATATCGAGTTTACCCCAGGTAATTTTCTCATTTGGCACCGCCCCACTATAACTTCCATAAGAAGTGGTACTATCACTAACTTGACAGAAATAACCCCAGAAAGGAACATCGTGCCATTCCAAATCCTGGTACATCATAGGCACCACACATATTGGAAAATCGCCTGCAATACCTCCTCCTACTTGGAAGAATCCCACCCCTTTGCCCGATGAATTATTACGGTACCAATCGGCCAACCACACCATATACTCTATTCCACTTTTTACGGTAGACGCTTTCAACTCATTTTTTATAACATAAGATGCGAAAATATTACCCATGGTACTATCCTCCCATCCTGGCACTACAATTGGAATATTTTTTTGTGCGGCAGCAAGCATCCAGCTATTCTTTGGATCAATTTCATAGTATTGCTCTAAAACGCCACTCAACAACATCTTATACATGAACTCATGTGGGAAATAGCGTTCGCATTTTGCTTCTGCATCGGCCCAAAGTTGGTGAATATGCTTTTGTAATCTACGAAATGCCTCTTCTTCAGGGATGCAAGTATCAGTTACACGATTATAATGATTTTCGAGCAAGTCCCATTCTTCTTGTGGGCTCAAATCGCGATAATTTGGGACACGCTTGTAATGCGAATGGGCCACCAAATTCATGATGTCTTCTTCCAGGTTCGCACCTGTACAACTAATGATTTGCACTTTATCCTGGCGAATCATTTCGGCCAAACTCAATCCTAACTCGGCGGTACTCATGGCACCTGCGAGTGTTATCATCATCTTGCCTCCTTCGGCTAAATGTGTTTCATAGCCTTTAGCAGCATCCATTAATGCAGCTGCATTGAAATGACGGTAATGGTGTTCAATATATTGCGATACAGGTCCTTTGCTCATAATTGCGCGAATATAATGAAATTGAAAACAGTAAAAAATTATTAGCGGCTTGAGATATTGCTTTTCAGATAAATTCCATGTACTTTCGTAAAATTGCTAAGCACCATAATTAGTTCCAAAGTAAAAATGTAATTAATAATGGAACTCATGTGCAATATCCTTTACTGGAATTACACTATCGAAGTTTTATGCCTTGCATTAAAAGCCAATTTGAAAAGTTATGAACTATCAAAACAAAACAAAGCCCGAACTCATATCGGAGCTTGAAAACTTAAATTTAGAACTTAACATTTTGAAAGAAAAGTTAAGCGGATCGAATAATTTGCAATCTAAATCAAGGGAGCAAATTTCTCAATTTGAGGGGGCCTATGATACCGTTTTCGAAAGCACACTAATTGCAATTCTATTAATTGACCCCGTAAGTGGTGAAATAAAACATGCGAACCCTGCAGCATGTAAATTCTATGGGTGGACGTACACCGAAATTTGCAGTAAAAAAATGTCAGAAATCTGCCTCAATTCTCCTGAAGAGGTAAATGAAGAAATGCAAAAGGCAGTTTCAGGAAAAAGGAATCATTTCCACTTCAAACATAAACTAGCCAGTGGCGAAGTGCGCGATATAGAGGTGTTTTCGAATCCAATTGAGCATAATAATTCAATTATGCTCAATTCGATGATTTATGATATCACAGGAAGAAAAAATGCTGAAGCTTCGATTCAGAAATGGAAGAGTATTATTTCCGCCTCCCCCGATGGTATTGGAATGGTTTCTCTTGAAGGGAAAATTCAGCTTGTTTCGGATACTTTGGCCAAAATGTTTGGCTACACTGCTGAAGAAAAAGATTTCTTTATTGGGCATTCTGTATATGAATTTATCGATAAATCAGAGCACGAAAAATTAACAAAAAACATTCAGCAATTACTATCCAAAAAAAAGTTAGATGATTCGTCGACTTATCTCTCGGTAAAAAAGGACCAAAGTCGTTTTTATGCAGAAATAAACTCCTCTATATTGTATGACAATAATGGAAACCCTGAGAGTATACTTTATGTACAAAGAGATATCACAGAACGAAAGAAGTTAGAAACAGAAAACAAGGAAAAAACAAACGTTCTTTCAAACTTAATCGTCAACTTAAAAGAAGGGGTTTTGTTGGAAAATTCGGACCGGAAAATAGTTTTAACCAACCAGCTATTTTGCGAAATGTTCAGTATCCCAGTAGCACCTGAAGCGATGGAAGGTGCTGATTGCACAAACTATGCTGAACAAAGCAAACACCTTTTTAAAGACCCTGATGGCTTCGTTGCCAAACTCAATATAATTCTTGCAGAAAAAAAATCTGTTTTCAACGACGAATTATTATTGGCAGACGGAAGATATCTTGAACGGGATTATATTCCTACCTATTTGGACCATAAGTATTCAGGTCATTTATGGAAATATCGCGATATAACTATTCGGATGAATGCGATTCATGAGCTGAAAAAAATTCAGCAAGCTGTAGAACAATCTCCAGTAATGATAACCATAACTAATATGGAAGGTGTTATTGAATATGTTAATCCAAAATTGATTGAGTTAACTGGGTACAGTCAAGAAGAATTACTAGGGAAGAATCCTAAGATGTTGAAGTCGGAGGCGGTGACCACTGAAACCTATAGCGAGATCGCTAAAATTTTGCTATCTGGAAATAAATGGACTGGCGAATTCCAACACAAACGAAAAAATGGAGAACTATATTGGGTATCCTCCATTATTTCACCAATACTTGATGAAAAGAATAATTCAACTCATATTTTAGCTATAGACAAAGATATCACTGAAAAGAAAAATGCGAAAGTTGCTATTGCACAATTAAATGAAACACTTGAATTAAAAGTAAAAGAGCGGACTAAGGAGCTGTATGATGCAAAAAAACTACTTGAAAGTGAACTTAAAGAGCATTTAAAGACTGAACATGCTTTAAATTGGAATCAATCGTTGCTCGAACTAATGTCGAATTCATCACCACTCGGTTTTTTGGTTGTGGATAATAGAACTGATGATATTTTATATTTCAACAAAAAATTTGTTTCGATTTGGAATATTGAACATCTAGAGGAGAAAATGACTCGAGGAGAATTGAAAAACAACGATATCATTCCCGATTGCTTACCTATGTTAGCAAACATCCCTGCATTTGCCGAATCGTGTCGACCGCTTCAGGATGAGAATAATCGAGTTGTTTTAGGAGATGAGATTGAATTTATTAACAACCGGACTATCCGGCGTTATACTACTCAAATTCGTGGTGAATTTGATCAATACTTTGGTCGTTTTTACATTTTCGAAGATATTACGCAACTTAAACAGAACTTAATAGAATTGAGAGAGAGCAGAGAAAAACATAAAAGTTTAAGCGAAGCATCATTTGATTCTATATTCTTTTCTGATAAAGGTATATGTATTGAGCAAAACCAGGCAGCAAGAGAAATATTTGGATATTCGGATGAAGAGGCAATAGGACGACCTGGTACCGATTGGATAGTTCCCGAAGATCGAGATATGGTAATGAAAAACATGTTGGCTGGCTATGAGAAACCTTATGATGTTACAGCATTGAGAAAAGATGGGACAACATTTCCGTGCACACTGAGAGGAAAAATGTACCCCCATAAAGGCAAAATGGTTCGGGTTACCTCACTGCGAGATATTACTGAGCAAAGAATGGCAGAAGAAGCCCTTAAAAAAAGTGAAACAATGTTTTCATTATTCATGGATCAATTGCCGGCATTAGTGTTCATGAAAAACACAGAAAGCCGCATGGTCTATTCAAACAGGGCAATGCATAAGGCACTAGGATCCGAGAGTTGGGTAGGAAAATCGTTATTCGAAATATTCGACCCGGAGACCTCTAGAAGAATAATAGAAGATGATAAAAACACAATTCAGGCAGGCAAAGTAAGAATTGAGGAGAGCTTTTTTAATTTGGATGGAGAATTACATCATTATGAAACTCAAAAATTTGTTCTTGAAGATATTGGTGAAGAATCATTTATTGGCGGAATCGCACTAGATATTACCACCCGAAAGAAAGCTGAAGATGAGGCAATAAAAGCCAGGCTTGATGCCGAACAGGCCAATATTGCTAAAAGTGAATTTTTATCCCGTATGAGTCATGAACTGCGTACACCTTTAAATTCAATTCTTGGTTTTGCGCAACTCATGCAAATGGGAGAACTTACTAAGAATCAAGAAAAAAATGTCAATTTTATTTATAACGGGGGGAAACATTTACTTCAATTAATTAATGAAGTACTTGATATCTCGAGTATTGAAGCTGGTCGAATTTCTTTTTCTATTGAGCCTACTAAATTTAATTTAGTGCTACAGGAAATTATTGAAGTATTAGATCCCCAAATTAAAGAGAAAGAAATAAAATTCAACTTACTTGATTCGCCATCAAACTACGAATTAGTAATGACGGATCACCTAAGATTAAAACAGATTTTATTGAACTTACTTGACAATTCGATAAAGTATGGCAATGAAGGAGGTGAAATAGTAGTTTCAACCGAAACAAGGCTAAATAAGAACATGTCAACCAACTTAAGAATATCAATACGTGATAGTGGAATTGGGATTTCACCAGCTAATCTCACAAAAATTTTCAACCCATTTGAACGTATTGGAGCTGAAAGAACGCTTACCGAGGGCACTGGACTTGGATTGGCCGTGGTTCAAAAACTTTTGATAGCAATGGGTGGCTCAATTGAAGTAGAGAGTGTTTTAAATGAGGGTAGCACTTTTATATTCGAATTGCCAATTGCAATTCAGGATGGTCAATCTGATGGCAACGACAATAATTCTAATAGCAGCAGCACAAATTCGGTAGTAGACAATTTTGGCAGCATCCTATATGTTGAAGATAATGTATCGAATATCGAATTGGTTGAGGATATTATCAGTGCGAAACTAAACGGAATTAAATTAATGGTTGATTCAACAGGCGGTTCGGCATTAAAATTAGCCATTGAAAACCAACCCGATTTAATTTTACTTGACCTTGACTTGCCAGAAATTCATGGCAGTAAAATTCTTGCAAAATTAAAGCAGGAAGAAAAAACATTGAATATTCCAGTAGTCATTGTTTCCGCAAATGCATTGCCAGAAATGAGAGAAAATATGATTGCTCTCGGTGCATCAGATTACTTATCAAAACCATTTGACATATTTGATTTTCTCAATTTAGTCGACAAATATGTCACCAAAAAAAATAGTAAATAAAATTTCAATTCAACTTCGAAAAAAACATTCTCATTAAAAATGAATTATTTAGATGCAACGATTCTAATTGTAGATGATAAAGTCGCTAATATTAGTATACTCGAGGATTTACTCCGAATGCAAGGGTATAATAATATATATAATACCACTGATTCCAGAACGGTTTTGGAATTGTATCATACATTAAACCCTGATATCCTATTACTCGATTTAATGATGCCCTTTCTTTCTGGCTACGAAGTAATGGATCAGCTCAAGTTAGTAATTCCTAAAGGTTCCTATTTCCCAATTCTTGTGCTTACTGCTGATATTTCAAGAGATGTGAAAATTCGTGTCTTAGCTGCCGGAGCAACTGATTTCCTCTCCAAACCATTCGATTTAATTGAAGTAGGTTTACGTATTAAAAATATGATATTTACTCGAAGTTTATATTTGAAATTGGAAGGCCAGAATTTAAATTTAGAATCCAAAGTAAGAGAGCGAACTAAAGAGCTTGAAGAGAACAATAAAGAATTAATTATTTCAAAAGAAAAAGCACAGGCCAGTGATCGTCTCAAGACCGCCTTTCTAAACAATATCTCACACGAAATTCGTACCCCTTTGGCAGGTATTCTTGGCTTTGCCTCATTTATTATTAACCCGGAAATTACACAGAATGAAAAAGAAGAGTATTATACAGTTCTTAAACAGAATAGCGAACGACTGACAAATACTGTAAATGATTATATGGATATATCCTTAATTACTTCAGGTAATTTAGTTGCTAATTTTGAACTAGTTGACATCTTCTTTATACTTCAAACCTTAAATAATGATTTTTACGAGCAATGCAACAATAAAGATCTAAAGCTAAAATTGCAGTATATCGCCAACCCAATTGGGTTAAAGCTAGAAACGGATAAAGAATTACTAATTAAAGCTTTATCGAAAATAATAGATAACGCTATTAAATTCACACCCAAGGGTAGCGTAACAATAGGTTTTGATTTAAAAGATGATCAGGCAATATTTATTATTAAAGACACTGGAATTGGAGTTGACTTGCAAGCCCAAAAACAAATGCTGGAAATTTTCATGCAAGAAAACAACTCTATTACCCGCCGATATGAAGGCAGTGGGCTTGGATTGAGTATTACTTCTGGTTTAATTAAATTATTGAAGGGGACTATTCATTTTGACTTTGATAACATTGCTGGGACTTCCTTCTTTGTAACACTCCCTATTTTAGCGGATAATTAAAAGTAGGTTTTGAGTATAACTTAAAAGGTAATTCGAGTAGCGTTAGTGGTTAACTAAGCACCGAATGGCGACTTATTATCACTAATAATTTTTGCCATTTACTCGAAAATGAAAAATCCTACGTATCCAACGCATAAAAAAGCAGGGGCGCTTAACTGGTGATGCAAACCCAGGATTATCGCGAATCTTAGGATCATTAGTGATCCTATTTAAAAACCGAATGGGAATGGTTAAGTAAACAGGAACTGCCTCCCCTTCAAAATACGCTGGCATAAACTTAGGCAGTTGTCGCACCATTGCTATGGCCATCATCGTATAATCATCTGGTATCTCTTGTGGCAGGATGAGAATATTCCCTCCAGTATCGCAGAAAGTTTTAACCAGTATAAATCGTGCTTTATCTAATGGCCTTCCTTCATAATATTTAATGCTGGTAGTATCGTATAACGAACTAGTATCCGTCTCAACAATATCATTTGTTTTAACTAGAAGAATAGGCTTTGAATCTTTATCTAATAACCTTTGATAGGCATTTTGAATGGCAAGATCGTAATTCTTCTTACCCCCATTAAATTGCGGCATTACTGCGAAATCTTTGCTAAATGCTAAAGTGACATGTTGCGTATCCTGTGGTTCCGTCTTTTTAATAACGAAAGTTCTAACCTGTGCTTGAAGCACAGTAGCCATTAAGAGCCAAAGAATCACCTGAAGTATCTTCATTATTTATTATATAATGCAAGATAACTAAAAAAGATACAAGGTAGGTTGATACTAAAATCCTACTTTAATCCTCCCCCATTATTATTATAGTCGAGACGGGTATCCTTATTGTTTTTCTTGGTACGTTTCTTCCCATCACCTTGCCATCCTTTACTAAATTTATACTGGAAGGTTAGATAGGCAAATCGCGATTCGGTTTGGAATACACCACTCAAGTTATACCCTTGTGCCTGAACAACATAAAGGTATTTTCCGGTTTTAAATAAGTCAGATACATTCAAACTAAGTATTCCCTTTTCTTTCCAGAAGGTATAACGGTAACCAAAATTCACCATATAGTTGCCCTTTAGATATCCTTGTGGTGTATAGAATTTAGAGTTATAATACCCATTCAAATTCATGCTATGATGCTTCAAGAATTTGAAACTATGTTGTGTGTAAATACCTGTTACAAAACCTTTACTGGTTTCATTTAAATAATTATAATTTGATGAAACAGAAACGGTTGCATTATACCATCTAGCATAAGATGCTTGAATATACATTTCTGCACCGTAAGCATACGTGCTTTTAATATTTGCATAAGTGATATAGCTAACTTTATTAGTATCAATTTGCACAACATACCCTACCGAGTTTTTAGCCTGTGCTCCATAGATGGAAGCCCCTAAAGCCCCTACTTTAAATTCCTTGTCACTATCAAATTGCTTTTGAAAATCAATACTTACCGAATTGCTTATTTCAGGCTTCAAATTGGGATTGCCTCGTTGGCCTGCATAACGATCGGAATAACTCACCGCATTGCTTAACATCATGAATGGGACGCGATTAATTCGACGGCTGTATGCAAAGGAGAGCTCTCTGCTTTCTTCAAATTTTTTACTCACTTGCAAATCTGGAAATAAGTTGAGGTAGTTTTGATTAACATCGGTGAGATTTGATTTTACTATGGTATACTCTCCTCTCAAACCCAATTCAT
Organism: uncultured Bacteroidota bacterium; assembly: GCA_903910445.1. Classification (GTDB taxonomy): domain Bacteria; phylum Bacteroidota; class Bacteroidia; order UKL13-3; family UKL13-3; genus CAINMV01. Next base: position 41,267 of record CAIVZR010000097.1, on the reverse strand, counting down.
AATCCCACTTTTTATACTTATTGCTATACGTGCTGTAGGCCGCCGCAACATTCTCATAATAATCAAAACGATTGCTTCGAGCACTGTCCATCGACCAATTCTGACTTTTCAAATTGAAGAAATTAAAAGTACTCTGATTACTAATATAGCTGTTCTTAAATCCAGCTTCAAATTTGCCATCACCTTTAATTGCACGACTATAATCGAGCTGCGAACTATTATTAACAACCCCTCCACCTGTATTACTAAATTGATTTAATTTAAGATTGGGAAAATTTTCAAAGCCTGTGGAAATACTATCTGTACTATTTCTATCGAGCATACTTTGTGTAATATCCAGTGAAAACTCTTCACCAGCACGCTTCGTTTTTAAAATATAATTGAAATTCACCGTATGCGATAAATAACTAGCATTGGTTGATGTGCTTGAATTGGTTCCAAGAAATAATGGATTATTATAATTATTGGTTGATTTTCCTAAGGCTGCATTTTGATTCTTACTCGAATTAATCATGTATGAAACCCCGAATGTATTCCTATCATTGATAAAATAATCAAGCCCAGCTTTTGCAAATATATTGGCTCCTCGAAATGATCCATCGGAGATGCTCGAAAGCTTGGCACCACTGGCTTCCATACGATTACTTTCGTTGTATGATCTGCGTTCATCTTGGCGCCCCCCTGCGTTTACAAATACATTGGTTTTATTTCGGCGAATATTAGCATTGAATGTTCCATTGTACTTATTAACTCCACTAAACTCATATTTCGAGCCAGCGCCTATTGATGCATTGCCATTGAATCCCATTTTCTTTTCTTTCTTCAATCGAATATTGATAATGGCTCCCGATCCTTCTGCATCATATTTCGCTCCTGGATTGGTAATTACTTCTATGCTTTCTATACTTCCCGCAGGGAAAAATTTAATAGCTTCTGCTGGACTCTCCGCAGATAATGATGATGGACGATCGTCAACATAAACTCTAATACCACTCTTGCCTCTTACTGTAATTTTATCATTATTGTCTATAAACACACCTGGAATTTTACGAAGTACTTCCAATCCGTTAAGGCCTGTATTGGTTTGATCACGGCCTACTGTATATACAGTTTTCCCTGCTTTAAACTCCAATGCATTCTTCACTTTAGTAATATTCACCTCTTTCAAGGTCGTATTCTTTTTTAATTTGATGGATGGAATTTCAGTATTAGTTTTAATCTCCATCAAATTCGAATAATATTTATCAAAACCAATATAGCTAATCTCAATATAAAATTTTCCAGCAGGTGTTTTTGCAAATAAGAACTTACCGGCCGAATTGGTAAACACATCAGCGATATAAACACTATCACTCGATTTTAAAATAACGGCCGCTAAATCAATTGGGGTATTATCTGTTTCATCGGTAATGATTCCGCTGAGTTGAATTTCCTTTTGCGCAAAAAGGCCTAATGAAATAAAAAAGAATATTAGTGTAAAAAATTGTTTCATATGAAGGGGTAAATATAACGGAGTTTGCCACCATTCGACGAAAGGAAAGGGCAAAATGTTATCTTTTGAAAAAATTCACTTTGTATGGGGGATGCCCCCCAATAAGAGGTTTCAACGGGAATTCACCATTGACAAACAGCTGAAAAAAAAACGAAGTGCTATAAATGAATACATTCGCCATAGGCTTGTGCCACAGCTTCCATAATCGCCTCACTCATTGTTGGGTGAGGATGTACGCTTTTGATAATTTCATGACCTGTTGTTTCCAAATTACGAGCAACTACTACTTCAGCAATTAACTCAGTAACCCCAGCACCAATAAAATGTGCTCCCAACCATTCGCCATATTTCGCATCAAAAATCACTTTGATCATTCCATCTTTTGTTCCAGCAGCAGAAGCCTTTCCGGAAGCAGAGAATGGGAATTTACCAACTTTGATATCGTAACCTTTTTCCTTGGCAGCTTTCTCGGTAAGTCCTACCGATGCTACTTCCGGATTGGTATAAGTACATCCCGGAATATTACCATAGTTCAATGGATGTGGTTTTAATCCGGCAATATTTTCTACGCAAATAATTCCTTCGGCACTGGCCACGTGAGCCAACGCTGGACCACTAGTAATATCACCAATGGCATAAACTCCTGGTACATTGGTGCGATAATATTCATCTACCAATACCTTTCCTTTATCAACAGCTACCTTATTTTCTTCCAATCCCAAATTTTCCAGATTGGTGGTAATACCTACCGCCGACAATACCACATCACATTCAATCACTTCATTGCCTTTAGCAGTTTTAATATTTACCTTACATCCTTCACCTGCAGTATCAACGCTTTCTACAGATGAGTTGGTCATGATGGTAACACCATTCTTTTTGAAGATGCGCTCCATTTGTTTTGAAATTTCCTCATCTTCTACTGGCAAAATATTTGGCAAAAATTCCACAATAGTAACCTTAGTTCCCATCGAATTATAGAAATAAGCGAACTCCATTCCTATAGCCCCACTTCCCATGATCACCATCGATTTTGGCAACGACTCCAAAGCCATGGCTTTACGATATCCAATAATTTTTTGATTGTCGATTTTAATATTCGGAAGTTCGCGACTGCGAGCTCCTGTTGCCAAAATGATATGCTTGGCGGTATGCGTTTCCTTAGTGCCATCTTCTTTAGTTACTTCCACTTTGCCACTACCAGCAAGCTTTCCAAAGCCATTGATCACTTCAATTTTGTTTTTCTTCATAAGGAACTGAACTCCTTTGCTCATTCCGTTGGCTACCTCACGGCTGCGTTTTACTACGGCGGTAAAATCTTGGCTATAATCTTTTACATTGATTCCATAATCGGAAGCATGCTTGATATATTCAAATACTTGAGCCGACTTAAGAAGTGCTTTGGTAGGAATACATCCCCAGTTTAAGCATATTCCACCGATTTCGGCTTTCTCTATAATTCCTACTTTCAAGCCCAGTTGTGAAGCTCTGATTGCTGCTACATATCCGCCTGGACCGCTGCCAATGACAATTACATCTAAATTCATAGAATATTGGATTTAATGATTTTTGAGTGGCAAAAGTAAGGAATTGACAATTAAAAACGAGGATAGAAAACCAAGTGAGTATCAAACCACGTTTTATCAAACCCAGATGGGCTTTCCGCATTAGTTAATCGTACTTTGTAAATTACAGTGGTCTACTTCTTCTTGAAGTTATCGGCAAAAATAAGAGATGGATTCTGAGCCACAAATCGTGCATTATTGTTGTGCACGATATCAATAATCTTATAGTTTATTTCTTGTCTTACCTCAGCTAGAATATCGAAATCATCGGTATTGGCAAAATAAATTACATCGATTCCCAGATAATTGTTTTGCAATTCCGCAAAGGTTACTAAATAGTTTTTTTCTACCTGTTCATTCTGTTGAAGCTCTTTTTTAATATCGGAAATAACATTCTGAATTTGCTGCGCTGTGGCATCATACGTAAGACAAAGTGTGAATCGAATCCTTCGTATCTCAGCTCTGGAAAGGTTATTCAAGGCACTATCGACCAGCTTTTTATTGGGTACCGAAAGCAACGTTTTATCCATGGTTCGAATGCGGGTACTTCTAAATCCTACTTGTTCAATAACCCCTTTGATTTCTGAAGTCTCCACCAAATCGCCTACAGTAAATGGCTTATCACTAAAAATGATAATGCTACCTATAAGGTTCGCAATCGTTTCTTGTGCAGCCAATGCAATTGCCAATCCACCAATTCCCAAACCCGCTATTACACCAGCCGCATCTTCATGAAAAACCTTTTTGAGAATGATAAAGAAACTAATAAGTATGATCCCAATTTTAGTAAGATCCTTCAAAAACAAAATCATTTGCGGATCCAATTTATTGAACTTACGGGTCTTGATTTTAAAAACATATCCAATAAAATCGGCCACCCGCATCACCATCCAGGTAAGGGTTACAATAATATAAATCTTAAATACATCGATAATATATGGCCCAATTCCTAAATCGCGAGTCCATAATTTTAAATCGTTGGAGAAACGAAGTATTTGATATACCCCAATGATGATTAAGCACATGAAAAAATGCTCGGCAGGCTTTCGTATTAAAACCACAAACTGCTTTGCATGCAAGTTTTTCGAATACCTCTTAAAGATGGTATAAACGATGGCACTCAGCAATTTCGCGCCAAACCGTTTTAAGAGCCAGCCTAATAAAAGTAGTAAGCCAGCGCTTCCATAAACCCATAAAGGATTTTCACTTATAAATTGATAAAAATTTTGCAGCATTGTTCTATATTTGGATGCAAAGGTATTTTAAAAATCAATTTACTTGTTAGGATACTTTATCCTACATTCGTTTTTTAAATTTTCAAACTTGATTCATGAAAACGCAACAGTCAATACGCTATCTTTCAATCTTCGCCTTGATTTTCCTGCTTGCTGCATGCTCAAGTGCCCGTTATACACGCGTTCCGCGGTCGCATGCTACCAAGCCTCAAGATTCCAGGCAATTGGCTCAAGCTCGAATTCAGCCACAAAACAACACAGAAACCCTTAATAATGCGCCAACAGATAATTCAGAAAGAGAAGAGAATCAATCCGAAATAGCCGATGAATCAAGAATACAAGACCATAAAACCTACCAGCAATCCATTATACTTCCTCCGGATACCTTGCCCGATGATTCTATAGAAATTGATATTGTGCATGAAACAAAGATTGCTGAAGATTATGGGAAGAAAGGTTATATGATAGGTTTGGCATCCTTAATTTCATTATTACTCCTTCCACTGCTAAGTATCATGTCGGTTGTTGGATTAATTTTTAGTGTTATTGCTTATCAAAAAATGATAGCATATGATCTTCCAGTAAAAAATCGCCGTAAAATTGAATATGGTCTCATTATAAACGCTGCAATCTTATTATCATTCATTGCAATCATTATATTACTATTTCTGCTTTTCTGGTAGCATCAATAGAATCAAAGAATCAATTCCTTCTTGCTAATTTTATTCCTCTCAAATCTCCCCTTTTTCATACACATAAATTTAGTTTAATTGCAGGTCTATTCCATATATACCCATGCGTAAAATTCAATTTGCAATTTTCATTTTTGTCTGCACCTTCATTCAAGCTCAGGATTCTTTAATTCTAAATAGTTTAAAATTTAGAAGCATCGGCCCTTACCGAGGAGGGCGAAGTACTGCGGTTTGTGGTGATCTTAAAAACAAACAACTTTTTTATTTTGGAAGCACAGGCGGTGGCGTATGGAAAACAAAAGATGGTGGGAATAATTGGATCAATATAAGTGACAAATTTTTCGGTGGAAGTATTGGTAGTATTGCCATTGCGCCAAGCGATGAAAAGGTGATATATGTTGGCACTGGAGAAAATTCTTTACGTGGCAATGTAAGTGAAGGTAACGGAATGTGGAAGAGTGAAGATGGTGGCAAAACCTGGAAGTATATCGGATTGCCTGAGTCACGACATATAACCCGTATTCGTATCCATCCTAAAAATTCGGATATTGTATATGCAGCATGCCTTGGGCATTTATTTGGCTCGAATGATGAACGTGGGGTATACAAAACCACCGATGGTGGTAAAACCTGGAGAAAGGTATTGTTCTCAAATAAATACGCTGGTGCGGTTGATTTGATTCTCGACCCTATGAACCCCAATATTATTTATGCAAGTACATGGCGTGTTCAACGGGCACCATATACCCTCGAAAGTGGCGGCGAAGGAAGTGGCCTATGGAAGAGCATTGATGGTGGAGAAACATGGAAAAACATTTCAAGAAATCAGGGCTTGCCCAAGGATACCCTCGGTATCATAGGCATTGCAATAAGTAATAATAATAGTGATCGCATATATGCCATCATCGAAAGCCCAACGGGTGGATTGTTTAGAAGTGAAGATGGAGGCGAAACATGGACAAAGCAAAGTGATGAAAATAAAATCCGTCAGCGCGCATGGTACTTTAGCAAGATTACCGCCGACCCAAAAAACGAGAACGTGGTATATATATGTAATGTAGAGTTTTACAAAAGCACCGATGGAGGCCGCAGCTTCTCTACAGTTTATACCCCACATGGCGATCATCATGATTTTTGGATTGATGAAAATGATCCGCAACGAATGATTGTTGGAGATGATGGTGGCGCTCAAACTAGTTTCGATGGTGGAAATCACTGGAGCACATATTATAATCAAGCTACCGCACAATTCTATCGTGTGGCTACTGATACGCATTTCCCTTATCGAATATATGGAGCACAACAAGATAATTCAACAGTGCGAATTGCTAGCCGAACCTATGGAGGAAACATCTCCCAAGAAAATTGGGAAGGCACCGCAGGGTTCGAAAGTGGATGGCTAGCTCCCGATCCTTTAAATGATGATATCGTTTATGGTGGCAACTATTTCGGTTTCATTTCCCGATTAAATCATCGCACAGGCGAACAACGTATTGTAAGTGTATATCCCAATAGCAGCGTAGGTTGGGGAGCCGACTCATTGAAGTATAGATTCCAGTGGAACTTCCCAATTTTCTATTCACCTCACAATCCTAAACGACTTTACGCAGCCGGTAATATACTTTTCAAAACCGATAATGAAGGGCAAAGCTGGGAGGCCATCAGCCCCGATTTAACGCGAAACGATAAGAGTCGTCAAAAAGCCAGTGGGGGCATCATCACCAAAGACAATACGGGTGTGGAATATTACTGTACCATCTTTTACGCATTTGAAAGCAAGAAACAAGCCCAGTTATTATGGTGTGGTAGCGATGATGGCCTCGTACATGTAAGTAAAAATGGAGGCGATACATGGACCAATGTAACACCCAAAGGAATGCCCGAATGGATGCAAATAAACAGTATGGAAGAAGATCCCTTTGTTCCAGGAAGTTGTATTCTAGCTGGCACTCGTTATAAAAGCGACGACTATACTCCTTATATTTATTATACCAACGATTATGGTGCTACTTGGAAATTATTAAATGTAGGAATTTCTAAAACTGATTTTGTGCGCGTGGTTCGGTGTGATGAAGTAAAGAAAGGCCTTTGGTATTGCGGCACAGAGCATGGCATGTACCTATCTTCGGATGCTGGATTACATTGGAATAAATTTCAAAATAATTTACCCATCGTACCTATCACCGACCTTTGTATCAAAGAAAATAATTTAATTGTTGCAACCCAAGGTCGTAGCTTCTGGATTCTCGATAACCTCAATGTAATTCAACAAACAGTTAGTAAAAAAATCAACCAACAGGCTTCCTTTTTATATGCACCTCAAGTAACCTACCGTATGAATGGATACCAAGGACAGCAAGCCAATACAGGTGAAAATCCGCCCAATGGAATTGCATTAAATTACTATATAAAATCGGGTGTTGATGCAAAATCGGTGAAAATAAAATTCATGAATTCGAAAGGTGAAACAATTAAAACATTTGCTTCTAAACCAGAAAAAAAGGAAGTGCAATTAGATGCCGATAGTGGATTAAACACTTTAGTTTGGGATATGTATTATGATGGAGGAGAAGCCATCGATGGCATGATATTATGGAATGGCACCCCTGGAGGGCCTAAGCTGGCACCTGGAAATTACACGGCAACTTTATATGTAGGTAAGGATAGTAATACTACCAATGTGTTGGTGAAACCCGATCCGAATTACAATACCAGCATAGCCGATATTGAAGCACAAACCAATTTTTTATTGCAGGTACGTGATAAATTTAATGAAGTGCAGCATGCGGTTATTCGCATTAGAGAAATTCGCGCACAGCTTAATTCGGTTACCGATAAATTAGGCACCGATTGCCCCAAAGCATTGAAGGATACCGCAGCCTTTATCATTAAAAAGATAACGGCTCTCGAAAACGAATTCTACCAAACCAAATCGAAGGCTTTTCAAGATGTATTGAATTATCCAATTAAGCTCAATGACAAATTGTCTTTTGTGTATGACGCTGCTGCCTCGGGGGTTACAGCCCCTAGCAAGCAAGCCCAGGATGTTTTTGCAGAATTAAGTACACGCTCGGATAATTATTTGAATCAGCTCAAAGCCATTATCGACATCGATTTAAAAACCTTTAACGACCTCGCAAGAGAGTCAAATATTCCGGTTATATTATTGAAGAAGGATTAAATAAAACGGCCTATAAATTACGCTATTTCAATTGAGGAAGTGCTTCCTCTTTTACATCCAATTTGGTTAATTCGCTGAGCGTATTATTAATTGGAATTAATAAATTTTTATCTCCGGTCTCGGGAACTTTGAGTAAGATTTTACGATGCCCATCTTTCATAACTAGGTAATAGTAAGCGCCCGATACTTCTGGGTCTTGAAATATTTCTAAATGAATATAACGCACTTCTGAATAAGCAATTCGATTGCGACGCTTTCCAAGCATGCGCAAAGAAACAATTTCCAAGGCTTCCTGTTCAAAAACAAGCTCAATTCCTGTTTTTGCATTCAATATTAATATCGTACTGATTGCCAATGAAACTAACCCTGCAAGCACGATTATAGAGCCAGAAGCCTCCTCCTTTTGCAAGGTTACTAATAAGATGATGATGATTAAAAATGGGACAATACGAGAAGCGATTATGCTAAGAAAACGATCTTTAAATGATAATTTCAAATGCAATTTGCCTGGAGAATTTTCGACTATAATATATGGATCAAAGGCTACCATGGCTTATTTTATTGAGTTTGAGTGGGATTTCTACCCTACTCGTTTGTTTTTGCGGAATGAATAATTAGTTTCAAATTTAGGAATACTTTGCATTCTAAAGAGTAAAAAATCAAATAGTAATTATTTTCTTACCGATAGCGGTATTCAAAGAACAAGTATTACTTTTGTATGTTATAAACAGATGATTGCCCCTCGTTCCATATTTGTATTACTGATTATGCTTTTTTGTGGCATAGGAATGAGCGCGCAAACTGCTGGCTCAAATGTCAATTCAACCCGTTTCTTTAGTTTTTCTCCATCAATCCAAACCAATGGATATGGAATCAATTTTAAATGGGCACATGCATCCGTGCCAACTCGTTTTACTTTTTACTCTTTTGATTTGGGCAGATTAAAACATTCAAAAGAATTTAGATACCTTGGAAATGGCCACTACAATGGTTTTGTATTCGGCCGTAAAAACATTGCCCTACCTCTAAGTATTGGTATTGGCCGTTATTACGTTTTGGGTGTGCGCAATAGCAAGAATGATGTTGGAGTATCCTGGTCATATCAATTGGGCCCCCGCTTTGCCTTGATGAAACCCGTATATCTTTTTGTACTCGAAAACCCTGGCGCTTTATACAGTTCAGAGAAATTGATTAAGTACAATGGAGAAGCCAATATCAACTTGGATAATATTATGGGAGGCGCTTCCTTTTTTGTTGGAATAAATCAGCTTCAAGTAGTTCCGGGAGCTTTTGGAAAAATAAGCATGCTCTTTAACTGGGGCAAATATTATAACGAATACCACGCCGTAGAAATTGGTGCACTCATGGAAGTATATACCAAAGAACTACCCATCATGGCCAACACCAAAAATAATTTCATCTACCCTTCCTTTTATTTGAATTTTAATTTGGGTAGATTTTGGTAGATTTTTTTAGAATTCAGCAGATATTGTAATGACAGAGCAAGTAGATTTAGTAACGAGAACCAAAAAACCATCTTGGTTAAAAGTAAAACTTCCAGTAGGCGAAAGCTACGCCAACGTTAGGAAAATAGTCGACAACCACAAGCTTCACACCATTTGCGAAAGTGGCAATTGCCCAAATATGGGCGAATGCTGGGGCGCAGGTACAGCCACCTTCATGATTTTAGGAAATATTTGTACTCGTGGCTGCTCCTTTTGCGCTGTTGCTACGGGTCGCCCTACCGAATACGATCGTGATGAACCTCGCCGTGTAGCCGAAGCCATTCGATTAATGAAGGTAAAACATGCTGTGCTTACTTCCGTAAACCGAGATGAGTTAAAAGATAAAGGTGCCACCGTATGGGCCGAAACCATCCGTGAGGTGAAATTACTCAATCCAGGAACCACCATGGAAACACTCATTCCCGACTTCAAAGCACAATGGGATTTGTTATACCAAGTGGTGCGTGAGAAGCCTGAAGTAATTTCACATAATATGGAAACGGTAAAAAGACTTTATAAGCTGGTAAGGCCTCAAGCCAAATATGAACGAAGCCTAGAGCAAATAAAACGTACCAAGGAAGATGGGCATAGAACCAAAAGTGGTATTATGCTTGGCTTGGGCGAAACGAATGACGAAGTATTTGAAATAATGGACGACTTGGCAGCCCATGGCTGTGATGTACTTACCTTAGGACAATATTTACAACCTACCAAAATGCACTTAAACGTGAAAGAATTTGTACACCCCGACACCTTCGCCCTGTTTCAGGAAGAGGGAATGAAACGAGGGTTCAATTTTGTGGAGTCAGGACCCTTGGTTCGTTCTTCATATCATGCGGAAAGACATCTCTAATTATTGATTTTTTTTTATTTATTTGCAATCCTATAGAAGCAACCAAAAGACCCCGTTTTTCGATTTAGTATAAATACCCTTTTACACCTCATGAAGATGAAAAAATATACGATATTCAGTTTGGCCATCAGTGCATTGGTTTTAACAGCACTTTCCTTTGCTGCCGTTGAAAGAGAAGATGAGCGTTTCGGTGAAGCGCAGGAAGAGAAAATGGAACGTGAAAGCGCCGATGGTTATGTAACCTGGAGAAACCAAATTCTCAATAATCAAATTACTGGGACTGTTGATGCAGCAGAAGTTGCTCGTATCAATAAAGAAATTGAAGCCCAAGCTGCATTGAAAAAAACCAATGCTGGTATGGATTGGATTGAAGTAGGCCCCAATAATGTTGGAGGTCGTACCCGCAGTATCCTTATCGATCGCAATAACAGCAATATCATTTATGCTGGATCTGTTTCTGGAGGTATCTGGAAATCAACAACCGCTGGTGCTTCTTGGACTCGTGTAAACGATAACATGTCAAGCTTAAATATTGGATCCTTAACTCAGGGAGCCGATGGAAGTATCTATGCTGGTACCGGTGAATCATTTGGAAATGGTGGTGGAAATACCGCGGGTAGTTCTGGTTTTGATGGAACTGGGGTATTGAAATCAACCGATGGTGGTGTTACTTTTAATTTATTACCGGCTACTGATGCTAGTTTATCAGGCAAATCATTCTGGGCAAATACCAATGATATGAAAGCCGATCCAAATATTGCTGGTAAAATTTATGCTTGTAACTCGAGTGGACTCTATGTAACTACTGATGGTGGAACTACCTGGGCTAGAGCTAATACAGTTCCTGCTACTACTGGTAACTGTGTAGATATCGATATGAGTCCTGATGGTCAAACCATCGCTGCTGTGATTGGAATCGCTGTTGTGGTATCAACTGATGGTGGTGCTACCTTTAACCGTTTATCTCCTGCTACAGGATCTTTAGGCGAATGGGGTGGAACACCTGCCCGTATAAGCATTGCGATTGCACCTAGCGACAACAATTATATTTATGCGATGGCTTCAAGAAATACTGATAGCCGTTTACTTTCAATCGTTCAATCCAAGGATAAAGGACAACACTGGACCCGCATCGTGACTGGCTCAACTCCTTATGTAGATGTATTGGGTAGCGACCTTCAAGGCCAAGGATGGTGGAACAATGTTACTTCAGTTGACCCTTCCAACCCTGAGCACGCTTATTTTGGAGGTATTGATTTATGGGATTGGACACCAACAGGTGGTATCAAACCTATTTCGGTATGGAGCAACTCCATTACTTCTAATAAATATGTACACGCGGATAATCACGCCATCGTTTGGGATTTAAAAGCAAATCCAGCAATCATGTATATTGGTAATGACGGTGGTGTTTTCAAATCGTATGATAAAGGATTGAATTTTGCTTCTTCTAATCATGGCTACTGCGTAACTCAATTTTATGCGATGTGTGCTGCTTATGTTCGCGATGATATTCGTAACGGTTGGGTAGCCGCTGGTGGTACTCAAGACAATGGTACCTGGGTTGTTGATGGCCTAGGAAACACCATAATGAGTGGTGTTAAAACCAAAGGTGGCGACGGATTCCATGCAGAATTATCTCAAAAACTACCTGGATATGGCATCTTCTCAACTTACGATTCTGAATTATCATCTTACCTAAAATTCACTTCACGCGATAACGACTTCACGCAAAAATACGATCAAACATTTTACAACGATCGTATGTCTGCTTATTGCAAAGATTCAGGTCAGTTTAATACCCCATTCACCTTATGGGAATCAACCAAGGCCGATTCTAACTCATTGTTCTTAGTTGCGGCAAGAGGCACTGCATGGATTGCGAAAAATATTTATGCCGACCTTACAAAAGTGCCAAACTGGTATCGTGTTGCTCAAATTTCTGGTAGCGGAAGTTGCGTAGATATTTCAAATGATGGAAATAGCTTATTAATTGGAACCAATTCAGGTGTTGTTTATCGTGTTGATAGTGTACTTACTAAAGGTATTTTTGATTCGGCAAATGCTACCTTGAGCAATGTAAATGTTTCAGTAGTATTTAGCGCGCCTGGCCGATTCGTAACTGGTGTTTCATTCAGTAAAACTAACTCTAATAGAGCAGTGATTACCTTAGGTAACTATGGAAATAGTAACTACTTATATTATAGTACGAATTTAAATTCAGCTACTCCTACTTTCGCTTCAATTCAAGGCAACTTACCAACGATTCCATTATACGATGCCGAAGTTCTTTGGGATGATCCTAATACTTTAGTAGTTGCTTCGGAGCATGGTATGTACGTGAGCAAAAATTTAAATTCAGCCACCCCTGCATATACTCTCGAAAACTCAGGTATGGCCAATGTTCCAGTATTCCAATTACGTCAATACAAATACAATAACTGGCCTGGATCACGCTTTTATATAGGCACACACGGTAGAGGTATGTTTGTTAGTACAACCTATGCTCGTACCGGTATGAATGCAGCTGATAAATTTGAAGGTACATTGAATGTTTATCCTAATCCAGCAAAAACAACCACCACCTTATCATTTATCAGTAAACGTAGCGATAAAGCAACAATCAGCGTTTATAATTTACAAGGTCAATTGGTTATCAATGAAGAGATTAACACTACAAGTGGTAAAAACAATTACAGCTTCTATGTAAATAATTTAACCAATGGAAATTATATCGTGATTGTAAATCATGATGGAATAAAAGAAACTAAAAAAATAGTGGTAGTTAGATAAGCTACTAATTTTATTACCGATTATAACGTGCCGCACCATATTCTTTGTGCGGCACTTTTTTTTGTGTTAGGTGCAATACCAACTCCTTTGCAAAATAGGGTGCAAGCATCACTCCCTTTGCTCCCAAACCATTAAACACAGCCAACTGTTCATGTTCACGGTGGGTGCCAATAATTGGCCTTCTATCGGTTGAAGCCGGACGTACACCCGCATCATGCACCAGTACCTTAAATGGAATTGGGGTTATTTCCTTTATATGGGCTGTTAATTCGGCTAAGCCCACCTCCGAGACTTCTTCATTCAAATCTTTCCAGTTATAAGTGGCACCAACTCTATACTTGCGCTGACCTAGTGGAAGCAAATAGCATTTCTTATTCAATAAAAAATTCTCACTGCCTTCAGGAAAGTCTTGCTCAAATTCAATAGTAAGCACCTCCCCTTTTACTGGCTTTAGTTGAATATAATTGAAGAAAGGATTATCGGAAATAAAATGACCTTCACAGAAAATCATCTTCCTAGCTTCAATATCTTTATAAATCACGCCTTCAGGCACTAAGGATATTTTCTTATAATCAATTTTCTCGCGTATAAAATCATTGCCAAAATAATGCACCGAAGCGTCCAAATATGTACCGCAATCAACTGCACCTGCCTTATGCACCATACCCATACTATGCTTGGCATTTAAGGTAATTGATTCAGTATATTGGCTATTAATTTCGCTAAGATAACTTCCTACACCCTCCTCCATTCTCTTCATCCATAAAATGGGTTCATCGGGAGCTCCGAAAAATTTTGCGATTGATCTTTTCTGAAGAATACTGATGGATAGTAATGATTCGATTTGAGTATAAAAATCGATGGCAAACGGCAAAGCCAAATCGGCTAAGTAACTTTTAGTAATACGAAAAAAAACAACTGGATTAAATATTCCTGCTGCAACCCTACTGCTTTTAGAGAGCGATGGCTCAGAGATAACTTTTATTTTATAACCCGCTTGTTTTAGTTGATGTGCAAGCGTAATTCCTGCGAGTCCGCTGCCTACTATGATATAATCTGTTTTTTCCATAACCTATTTTCTTATTGCTCAAAAAATCCCATGCTCGCTCCTACCCAACTGAAATCACGATTATATCGAACCCCTATCATCTTACCTCTGCTCAATCGCATGAGGTTAAGGGCAGGCGCTGGACGAGGCTTATCATCCTCCCAAAAATAAATCATACGAATCTCGCATTGCACTCCTCCTTCGGGAGAAAGAACCACAGGTTCGTATTTTACTTTTCGCTGCAAAATCCAATTTTCTTTATCCTCAACGTTATCTAAATCATTTTTTGTTACATCAATGATTACCCCTTGTCCACTGAATGAATACAATGGTTTCAAAACATAATTCTCTAAATCATTTGGGTATTCGGTAAGATCACTCACAAAACGAGTATGCGGCACAAAGTCAAAATTCAAAAATGGCAATGTGAATTTACTAATCCGATAAAACCAATTGGGATGGGTAATCCATTCCACATCGTATTCGCTAAAAAGAGAGAATGAGGGCGTTTCCTTTTGCTGTTGCAAATCATCGAATATTAATCGGTTAAAAATCCGTTGTATCCGATGCCTTTTGCCATCACGTTCATAAAACAAATTTTTACCTTCCGATTTGATCTCATAAAAATCCACAATAGGAATTCCAAGTTCATGATGCATGATATGGAAATCGATGCGCGTTTTTTGAATCTCTGGCTTTACATCCATCAACACAACTTCGCTGGGTAGATATTTGCCAAGAATTACTTTTTTCAAAAGAGCTATATAACTCGCATGATCATGCCCATTGAAATACATGCTAAACCCTGCTGGCATGTTATAAAACTGCTCGTATACTTTTCCTAAATATTCCTGAAATCCAAACAAGGTAGCGAAACCTTGCAATTCAATTAGCTTTGGTGTCAATATCTCCCCTTCTTTGCAAATGGCAAAATCGAATGCCATATAATGGGGGCGACCTTCCTTACCTGGCACAAAATAGGCAGGAGGAATGGCTCTTTCCGATTGCTCCATAAACTCTGGTCGCATCACCACATCTACAATCTTTTCGCTTGCATTAATTAATTTTTGCGTCAAGGCCTTATCAAAAAACACAGGAGTTTCTCCTACCCTAAACTCTAACTGATTGGGGTATTTGTTTTGAATATCTTCCAATAGTGCGGCATAAGCTGCATCACTAAACTGTTGATTGAATGATTCTCTAATTTCTGGGATCATGAATGAGATGATTAAAAAAAACCGAATGCAATTCCTAATAACCAAATGCCACATCCCATAAATACCATTCCATTGCCTGTGCTTATTAGCTTTAACACTCGGGCATTAAGTATCTTAGTAATGCGTGCAGCGAAATAAGAAATCACTACTTCGGTGGCGAAAATGGAAGCCAAAGTGGTGATGTAAAAGGTGAAGCGATAGGAGGTTGTACTATAGGCTACATTTACGCTAGCTACCAAAATCACCCAGGCGAAAAAATTAATTGGGTTCAGGAAATTTAAAGCGAAGCCCCTCATGAAATACATCACCGGGTTATGGAAAAATTTCCGTTCATTGGTTTCTGTAACATGCTTTCTGATGGTAAAGAAACCCATGAGCACTAGGATGATTCCACCTGCCAATTCAACCCAAAAATTCATACTGGTTTTATCGGCATTTTGCCCTTCCATAAATAAATGAGTGCCCGTATATGCGGCTGCAAACAATATAACATCGGCTACAATAACGCCACTGGCAATGTAAAACGCCGAACGAAAGCCATTGCTTAAACTATTTTGAATGAGTGCAAAAAATACAGGCCCTAATGCAAAGCACATCGGAACCCCAATTGCAGCGCCCGAAAAAAAAGCGGTTATATAATTTATCATGTGCTCTTGCGAAAATAGAAAAAGAATTGGAAAAGAAAAGATATTTATATCATGCCTATATTCTGTGCAAAGGGTTTTATTTTTGCCGTTCAACATTTTGTTACTTGACTCCCGAACTCAATACCCTGGCCTCGATTATTGAACCTATACAGCTCCCTATCTTTACAGAGAAAGGAATGGAGGTTTTTATGAAACGTGATGATTTGATTCATCCATTTATCAGTGGAAATAAATGGCGTAAATTAAAATATGTTTTACGTGATGCTCGAGAGAAGCAAAAAACCATGCTCGCTACTTTTGGAGGAGCCTTCAGCAATCACTTGCTGGCTGTGGCCTGTGCAGGTGCCACCTTCGGATTTAAAACCACGGGCTTTGTGCGTGGGGAGGAACTGGAAATTAAAAACCCTGTTTTGAAAATGTGCCATTTGTTTGGCATGCGACTCATTTTCATTCCACGCAATGATTATCGTGATAAAGAAATAGTTTATCAGAAGTACTTCAATAACGACCCCTCCGTTTATTTTGTTCCAGAAGGTGGTAGCTGCCTGGAAGCTTTGCCAGGCGTGGCCGAAATAATTGGGGAGCTGCCCAACACCTATGACGAAATTTTCACAGCAAGTGGTACAGGAGGCACCTTGTCCGGCTTGGCATTGGGTGTGCACCAACATCAACTTACCACAATAGTGAATGGTATCGCAGTAATCAAAGGGGGCGAATATTTAATTCAAGAAATAAAAAACTGGATTGGTGATATTCCATTTCAGTTACATACCCAATTTCACCGGGGTGGCTATGCAAGAACGGATAATGAACTGGTGGTTTTTGCACGCAATTTCGCTCGTAATACTGGCATCGTGATTGAACCTATATATACTGCAAAAATGTTGATTGCAATTATTCAACTCGCTGAAGAAAATTATTTTAAACCAGGATCAAAAATCTTAACCATTCATACAGGCGGTGTATGGGGTGGCAATGGATTGTTATTCTAAATTATTGCAGAAATAATTTTTGCCCCACCTGGATCTTACTATCATTTAATGAATTCAATCGTTTGATTTCGGCAACCGAAATATCATATCGCCGGCTTATTGCTTCGAGGGTATCACCACTTTTTACAGTGTATACAGGTGGTCGGAAGGTTTTTGATGGTGCCTTCCTTACCTTTAAAAGGTTGCCTACTAAAAGGGTATCGGTGATATTGATTTTATTTAGGTCGGCAAGTTCTTCGGTGCTGAATCCAAAATGCAGTGCAATCTCGTTCAGTGAATCACCTTCCTGTATTCGATAATAGCCTCTCGAATCCGACTTATAAATCTTCACATCTTTGATTCCTGTTTGCTGGTGGTTGGTGACTTGCAATTTCTGGAAAATATGAAGTGAATTATCTTTTAATTTATTCCATGCCTTAAGTTCGTCAACTGTGATATCATAGGCCTTGGCAATACCATACAAGGTTTCGCCTTTGCGCACGTAATGATATAATTCATTATTGATTACTTCATCTAAGTGATCATCTTCTTTATTATCTGTCTTTTTCACATTACCCACATAATCCGAATCAGGTGCAGGTGTGGGTGGTATGGCCGAAACAACACTATCAATTTTTTTCTCGTAATTAGCTTCAGTATTATATTTCGCCTCTATGATACTATCTGTTTGGCTTCGTTCACCCATATGGATGCGCATATCAACTGTTTTTGTTCCGTTAGAAACCACCTTTCTTTTTTTAACGTCTCTGCTATTTTTTTTATTGAGTGTTAAAACTTCCCCTTTGCTTGGCTCCTCTCCTGGTTTCAGTCCGTTACGTTCGAGAAGCAAGGAGAGTTTGATACCGTATCGCTGTGAAATATCACGCATCGACTCTCCTATTTGAACAGTATGTGTTTCGTAATTATTGTTTTCAGTATGTTTTGATTTAAGATATACGACATCACCATAATGCAATTCCTTAATTTCGGAGAGGTCGTTAATCACCAGTAAATCATTCACCTTCATTTTATTTTCGGTAGCAATTTTGGTATAAGAATCGTATTCCTTCGCTTTGGTAGATGAGATTCCGTTGGTGCTCACCACTTCATGCTTGGCTGTGGTATCCTTCATGCCAGCCGGATTCTTGGTATACCGATCGTATTGTTTCAGATTATATTTCTCAATGAGCTCTATCAATTGTTTGGCATAAGTTGGGCTCGTAGCATATCCTGCTTCTTTCAGTCCATAAGCCCAGCTGCGATAATCGGTTACATCGAGGTCGAAGAGGTAAGCGTATCTGTTGGAGGAGAGCAGGAAATTTGAATGGTCTTGGTAAGAGAGGTAGGCATCGTCGTAGGAGCGGAAGCACTCTTGAAAGTCATCATCGTCTTCTAGTATCACTTTGCCTGTCCAGGTGCTTTTACATTTGATACCAAAATGATTATGTCCTTCAACGGCAAGTCGGCTGGTGCCACTTTTCGATTCAAGAATTCCCTGAGCGAGGGTGATGCTGGCAGGGATGCGAGTTCGCAGCATTTCGAAAACGGCAATATCCCGATATTGATTTACGTAATCTACCACAAGCTTAGTTGTTTCGGCTGTTTGAGCCAACGAGTAACGAGCAGTTACAAGCGAACAAAGGAGGGTTAAGCTTAGAAGAATACGTTTCATAGACTGATGAAATAGCGCTATTTACTTGATGTTTAGGGTAATGATAGGTTATTTCCCTTTTTGCATAAAAAGTAAATAGTTGCTGATTTTCTCAAACAAAAATACCATAAATCCATCATATTCAAAACATAGCCAGGATTGGCTTCGAACTAAATTCGAATAAACTTGTATAACACAATAAGAAACATTACCTTTGCGCCCTTATAAACAATGCGGGATGGAGCAGTGGTAGCTCGTCGGGCTCATAACCCGAAGGTCGTAGGTTCGAGTCCTGCTCCCGCTACAAGAGAATCAAGGTCAGCAATTTTGCTGGCCTTTTTTATTTATCAAAAACTCGTCGGGCTCATACCCTTCCGAAATCGGAAGGGCGTAGGTTCGATCCCGATAGCTATCGGGACTGCTCCCGCTACAAGAGAATCAAGGTCAGCAATTTTGCTGACCTTTTATATTTTTACAAATCTAATTTACCGGAAGGGTGACACGAAATATGAAGCAGGCTCCAGCCTTTGCAACCTTAAATCTACTAAATCCATCGTCTCTTAAAATAAAATCAATAACAGTTAGTTGGCATGAAATACTATATTCACCATTTCAGCGTTAAGCTGGTTAAATTTTAATATTAATAAACCAACCCGTGAATAAATTAACGAGAATACTCATGTACAGTGTTATTGCAACACTTATGCTTGTTTCATGTAAAAAAGCACCAGAAAGAACTATCGAAAGGGGTACCTGGAAAATCACCTCCTTTAATGACAATGGAAAAGATGTATCAGCGAATTTCACTGGCTATAACATGGAATTCCTCGACGATGGCACCGTGAAGGGAGGCTATAATCAAGGCACATTCGACAAAGGAGTTTGGAGTTACAATGAAGATTCAAAAAAAATCACTGTTGAATTCCCTATTTCTTGCATTGCCATCAAATTTAATTTTGACTGGTCGATAAAATCCAGATCCAGAAAAATTATTCAATTGGAACATTTTGATGGATGGGACTCAAGGTCGGCAACTTTAGAAAGAAATTAGAAGAATCAGAATCTGTCGTCATGATTCTGTTCTAATTATCTTAGGGTATATCAATTGATCTTCTTGAAATTAAAGAAGGACTATTTAAGTGCGATTCCAAAGTATATCACTAATATCACTCCCAATCAAAGAGTTTTATCCCGATGTTTCCACTTGGAGATTTGATTCTTTTCTATATTTTTACTTTCCAAATGAGAATTAAAACCTTGATTGTGCTTTTTGCACTCTCGATTTCACTACACGCCCAGTTTGTAGTAAACACTCCTATTGTCAATACTGGCAAATATGCCATCACCGATTCCGTATACATGGATCCTAACGGCGATGACAACAATCCAGGAACCAACACATTACCTGTAAAAACTTTTAACGCCGCCATACTTAAATTGCCATTTGGAGTGGCCGGTGTTAATGGCGGGAATGCCTATGGTTTAATAAAGATGAAACCCGGCTATTATGCCACCAATAGCGGTTTTCAACAAACCATTAGCAATTGGAAAAATGGCAACACCTTTCGAAATGTAAGTATCGAAGGGTTGGGCGACGTCGTAATTGGCGGTACTCAAAACACATTCGCCAATAGTAACTTATTGGTTTTAATTGGAGATCATATTTTTATAAAAAACATAACACTTAAATATTCCACCGGGGTTGGAATATATTGCAATAGAAACAATTTAACCTATCCACGACAAAACAATATCCTGGTTGATCATGTTTCTGTTGATAGCGTTGGCTCCTTTTGCGCACTCTTTACCAGCGTCGACACACTCCTAATTAACAATTCTGCTTTTCGTTACTCAAGCCGACCAGGCAATGGGTCTCTTACCTCACCTTGTCAGTGGCCCAGTGGTTTTAAGCTCTTCAATTGTACCGATGGTTCGGTGTTCAATTGTGAGGTTGGTTACTCTCGGGGTGAAGGGCTTAATTTTCAGAATAGCATTCGCTGCCAAGCATCACAAAATAGGTTGCACGATAATGGTTTAAATTTATATAACGACAATTCATCAAAGCTCTATATCTACAAGAATATTTTATATAATACCCCTGGTATTGGAACTCAATATTGGCGTAATTGTCCAGCCGATACCGATAAAATTTGGGCATCGAGCGGCATTCTTATTGCTAATGAAGGCTCCTGTGTTTTTGGTAGCCTGCCCTCTTTTAATAACTGCCAAACAAAATGCATTCTGCCAAATGAAACTTTCTCAAATGTAGATAGTATGTTCATCTATAATAATATTTTCCAGAACGTTGGACAGGCCATTGGATTTTGGGAGGGGGCTACTGGCTCTATTGGAATCAACTGTATTCGGAATGTGTGGATTTACAACAATACCATCATTGGTGTAATGGGATTACCTGGGGCCATTGGAGGCGCGCTCGTTAGAGTTTATTATCCTAGTTATAATATCCTCACCAATAGCAATTACGGATACCTTCAAAATATTCGAATCTCGAATAACATTTTCACTTATGATACTGCCGCTTTTCTTGCGATGACTCCAATAATTATGAACTTCCATCCTCAACATCCTGGACCGAAAGACATTCAGTTTAGCAACAATATCTGGGTAAAATCTCATTCCTATTTAAGCACCACCGATTTAATTAGAAATAACCTTCCAGTAAGCACGAATTTGCTTATCGACACCCTTCAACTCCAAACCATTCAACCAAGCCAAGCACACCTTGCCTTAGCCTATAACGCATTAGCACCATTATCGAGCCTAAACTCTGATTATCTCAACCGGCCAAGACAAAGCCCTATGACGAATGTTGGAGCCTTGGAGTTCTATGCTATTGCAGGGATTAAACTGGCCCATCAACCAATACCTTCAATTTACCCCAATCCATGCAAACGGCAATCAATGCTTCAAATCACATCACTGCCAATCGAACAAAAATACGATTATCGATTAGTGTCGCCCAATGGAACTGAGATACAAAGAGGCCCCATCGAGCAAAATTCAATTTCAATTAATGATATTGCAGCTGGATTATATTTCCTAGTATTAGAAAATGAAAACAATCACTACACCTACAAACTAGCAATAAAGGAAGAATAGCGTAACACCGCATCCGGAAAAACAATCCAGACCAAAAAGTTAGCGTTAAAAAAAAACTAAAAAGGAATTAAACCATCGACACTTTTATTTGTCGAACCCCATTAATTATTTCATAAGACAGGATTGTAAAACTACTCCTATAATTCTATTAAATAGTTTTAAAACATTCTAAAATTAGAAAAAAGTAAATAGCATCTCAAGAAAGCCCCTGCTCTTGAAATAACTAAATAATAAATATTTTGCAATGAATTACTGCTTTTAGTATCGAATGGATGATTTGGAGTTTATAAACAATCTAAAGGCCGGTTCTGAATCTGCATTCAAATCGTTGGTTAAACTTTACCAATCTCAAGTAATCAACACCTGTTACCGTTTTTTATTAAATAAAGAAGAGGCTCAGGATATTGCCCAAGAAGTTTTTGTCGAGGTATTTCAATCCATTCAATTTTTCAGGGGAGATTCCAAGCTTTCTACCTGGATATATAGAATTGCAGTGACAAAAAGCATCGATGAATTGAAAAGACAACGTCGAAAAAAACGATTTTCATCCATTGCCAAAATATTGCATCTAGATGAAATATCTAATTGGTTGGAAGGTGGCAGTAAATCGGATGAAACCATCTTAAACAAAGAAAGAAACAGAGAACTACACATCGCATTAAACAAACTCCCTGATAACCAACGAATCGCCTTTACCTTGGGTAGAATTGAAGGATATAATAATCAAGAAATAGCCGAAATAATGCAAACCAGTACCCGAAGTGTTGAGTCACTTGTTTACAGAGCAAAGGTGAAAATGAGGGAAAATTTAAAACAAATTTTATCAAACTCTGATTAAAAGTGCGTGAATTGAAACTAAATATCGTCAAAAAAAGAATTAATACCATGAATGAATCCGAATTAAATCAAAATATAGATAAGATTCTTAGCAACTTTGAATCACTTGATACTATTCAACCCTCTATTGAATGGAATGATAGCCTTCAAAAAAAATTATACAATTTCAAAAAAGATGGGATTGCTAAGAACGATCCTCAAAAATTAATCTATACGATGGCTTCTTTGGTGATAATAAATGTTTTGTTATTGTCATTTTTCCTGGCAACTAACCCGAGGGAGTCAAATGCTAATGATAATAAGTTGAAACTTATTTCAAAAGAATTATTAATTAATCCAAGTTCCGCTTCTTACTAATCATGGAAATATTCACAGAAAAGAAAATGTGGAAACGGGTAACCTACTTATTGGTTTTCATAAATGCGCTTTTTTTTGGGATTTTGATTTGGAAATTTAATGGTCATCGGCATGAACCTGAATTATTTCCCTCAGCAGAATATAGAGATGTTTCAGGGGTTCTAAAAGAGGAGTTGCAACTTTCGGAAAAACAAGCCGAACAAATAAAAAATCTTCGCGCCTTCTTTTTTGAAAAGGAACGCCAACTTGCTATTATTATCCGTCAAGAGCGGGATTCCATGAATGCCTCCATGTTTAATAAAAATACCGATGAAACATTGATAAAGAATTTGGCGCTTGAGATTTCACAAAATGAGTACAAAATGGAATTGCTGAGATATGAACAAGCCCAACAGCTCAAAGCAATATGTACTCCTGAACAATTAGAGAAATTTGAGCATCTCGTGCTAGAAATACGAGATTATTTCAGACCCGACAATCAACCAAAAAAGAAATCAAATAATTAAATCAGAATAACCAGCCCGCAAATATGAATTATCACAAGTGTGACTTAGAATCTAACTATGAGTGCCTAAAACTCAAACATACATTCATTTTGCGAATAATTTTAATCATTATTAGTCTTTTTACTCTTTATGAAAGCAGTTATTCGCAAACTAAATCTATAATTTTGGGTAGGCCTACCGATACCTCCATTACTGCCAGTATCGTATTTGATCAAAACATGATTTACTATTTTGAATTTGGAATCAATTCGGGAAATTACACGCAGGTTTCAAAACAATATGCAGGTAAAGCCAACCAGCCTGACGAGATTGATTTACATCCCTTGCTTCCTGACACCAAATATTTTTATAGAGTACTTTACCACCTAACAAGTACGGGCACATTCGTCCCTTCTCCAGAATATTCTTTTCATACTGCTAGATCTAAAGGAAGTACTTTCACTTTCACAATTGAAGCGGATGAGCATTTATACGATATTAAAGGTGTAAAAAGCATGTATCAGGTTACATTAAATAATCAAGCAAAGGATAATCCCGACTTCATGCTTTCTTTGGGTGATATTTTTGGAGATGATCATAATCCGTTCACCATTACCTCCGCAGAACTTGATTCACTTCATAAGGACTACAGGCCGTTTTTAGGAAGTGTTTGTCATTCTATACCGTTTTATATTTGTCTTGGCAATCATGAAGGCGAGAACGACTACTACTACAGTTTTTCTCCTCCCAATAACCTTTGTGTATGGGGAACTCAATGGCGAAAATATTATTATCCAAATCCTTATCCGAACGGCTTTTACAGTGGAAATACTGATAATGAACCCTATGGTATTGGGAATCCAGAGAACTACTTTGCATGGACCTGGGGAGATGCACAATTTATTGTTCTTGACGTTTATCGCGACGAATGCGACACCTCCAGTAAGCCTCAAAAATGGGCGTGGTCGCTAGGTTTACCTCAATATACCTGGCTTAAAAACACACTCGAATCCAGCACATCAAAATATAAATTTGTATTTGCACATCATATTCGTGGACAAGGCCGAGGGGGAATTACCAATGCTACCCAATTCGAATGGGGTGGCCTTGATGGCAATACCAACAAATTTGCCACTTATCGACCGGGCTGGCCCAAAACAATTCATCAGCTCTTCATCGATAACCATGTAAATATTTTCTTTCAAGGCCATGATCATCTGTTTGCCCATGAAATACTTGATAGTGTAACCTACCAGGAAGTCCCCATGGCTGCCGACTCTACATACCAGATTGGAATGCTCGCTAATGCAGGTGCATACACTGCTGATACAATTCCTGGCACTGGGCATATTAGAGTTACAGTTAATCCTACATGCATAAAAGTAGATTTTGTGAGAGCTTATTTACCAGCCGATACGCTTAGTGGAATACATAAAAATGGAGAAATTGGGTTTTCATACACCATTGGCAAATGCGCTAATTCAGGAATTGAAAATCCAAATCTAGATGAAGCCTTCCAGGTATTCCCTAACCCAGCCAATGATCAAATTTCAATTAAAATGGATGAATCCATCATCATTCATCAAATAAATTTGGTGAACGCATTAGGTCAAATTGTATTGCCATCACATTCAGAGGTAATAAATTTAAAAGATATTCCTAATGGAATATACACCATTCATGTCGACACAGAAAAAAGCCATGTTGTTCGAAAAGTAATTGTCAATCATTAATTAAATTTAAATCCATACAACACCTCAGAATAGATGAAAAAACCCTTTACCCTTCTGATCTTACTCTTCCTAATAAAAACCTGCATACAAAGTCAAACAATCCTTCATTTAGAAATGCTTGGGCGCCCCACTGATCATAGTATTACGGTCCAAGTGATGTTCAAAGATTCGGCTGAGGTACAAGTGCAATATGGCACAAGTTCTGGAACATATTCCAATCAAACATCATGGCAGCGATTTAGTGATAGCGCATCTGCCGAAATAAATATTATTGGATTAAGTGCTAATACAAAATATTTTTATAGAGTTAACTATCGAAAGCCTGGCTTAACTAATTATACCAGCAGGCCTGAATATACTTTTCAAACGCAACGATCAGCCGGAAGCACATTTACTTTTGTAGTGCAAGCAGACCCGCATATGGACGAACAAACTGATACTGCAATCTATCAACGCTGCTTAAGAAATCAGCTGGAAGATAATCCCGATTTCATGATAGACCTTGGTGATTTTTTAATGACTGATAAGTTATGGAATGCCTCCAAAGTAGTTCCTCATGATACGATTCCATACCGTTGCAACCTTTTACGAAAAGCCTATGAAACCGCTTCTCATTCAGTTCCAGTATTTATTGCACTTGGCAACCACGAGGGTGAAGCGGGCTGGTATAATAACGGAACGGCAAATAATATTGCAGTTTGGGATGCTATAGAACGCAAGAAGTACTTTGTAAATCCTGCTCCTGATAACTTTTATACAGGGGATACAACCACCAATAAATATATTGGGCAGCGACAAAATTATTATGCCTGGACTTGGGGTGATGCGCTCTTTATAGTACTCGACCCTTATTGGTATACTCAGGTAAAACCCGATTCCCTTAATGGCTGGCGTTGGACCTTGGGCAAGGTTCAATATGATTGGTTAAAATCTACATTAGAAAACAGCAAAGCGAAATTCAAGTTTGTTTTCTCTCATCAAATTATTGGAGGAGACCCTGAAGGTCGTGGTGGGGTAGAGTTTGCCGACCGTTATGAATGGGGAGGCAAGAATCTCGATGGCACCAGTGGTTTCGCAACAAATCGGCCAGGGTGGTACAAACCTATTAAAGATTTATTAGCAGAAAACAGAGTGAATATTTTCTTTCATGGTCATGATCATTTCTTTGGTAAGCAGGAAAAAGACTGTATGATTTATCAAGAAACGCCTCAACCTAGTCACCCTAATTTTGCGAGCGCGGCCCAGGCAAATGCATATGGGTATTTTCAAGGACAAATTCTTCCTAACTCTGGTCACCTTAGAGTAACAGTAAGCCCCTTAGGCGTTAAAGTTGAATATGTAAGAGCTTACAAAGCGGCTAATGAAACTGGGACACGCCATAATAAGGATGTTTCTGCAACTTATTTTATTGGTGTTAAGAATTGCTACGATTCTGCATCGACGGGCGTTCCAGTACTTTGGAATAGTAATTATTCTGAAGAGCTAATATATCCGAATCCATTTCAAACAGAAACTAAAATTGAGTTTTTATTAAAGACCGCTGATTTAATAAATCTTGTCATTTATAATGAGAATGGAATGCCCGTTCGAAAATTAATAGATGAGAGTATCGTTCCTGAAGGGAAATTTCAAATTATTTGGGATGGGAATAATGGCTTTGGAATGCCATTGCCTGCAGGTAACTATTATTTTATTCTAACGGGTGATAAAATTGGAATGCAAAGTGAGAAGATTATACTGCTCCGTTAATAAATAAATTAATTAATTATCGCGTGAAAATTTCAAGTATGTCGTCTAAATAATTTAAAACAAATAACCTATTAGTGATATTATGTATCGTAAATTTATAAGTACCATAGTTGCCATACTCTTGAATGTTGCCATGTTCAGCCACAACTTGGATATGCATCAACTCAAACTTCACGAATGGGATCTGAACAATCATCAAAAGGTTAAGGCTTCATTATTGATGGTAAAACACAATGAGGTTTATCTTCAATTGTCAGATAACATAACGATACATTATCCTTTGTCATCATTCTCAGCAAAAGATCAAGCCTATATAATTAAAAGGTATACCGCTATTGAGCAACTTAATGCTCAAATTGAAACACCGACCGTATCTAGCCCAATATCAAAACCATCTTTCAACTTTTTAAGAGCTGGAATAATTACAGTGATTCTTTTGGTAATTTGGGCAATCATTTATCTTAGGTTCAAAATAGTTCAGCTAAAATATCTAAACTATTTCTTAATAGTTGGTTTAGTTTCTGTCGGTTATAGTTTCACATCAAATTATATAAGAAGGATAAACTCAACAAGTAATCCAATAAGTGTTGACTCAGCTTTCACTCCATTTAAACCCAATATTGTGACACATTGGGATAATAACTACTTCTATGTTGAATCACAAGGCATCCCAACGACTCATGCCATGATGACTGGAATTACTGGCTGGCAACAACAAGTGCCAATTCCACAATGTTATATTGGTTCAAATGCGTGGAGTATTCCATTAAACCCTGTGATTGCTTCGGTTCCCGTGCCTGTTAATCCATCTCATTTTTCACGTGGAGCTATTGCAATTGCTGTAAATGGTATCGCAATTTTCAATCCTTACACAAATACAGGAGTCGATGCTTATTTAGACGGGCAACTTGATAATTGGGGAGGTCATTGCGGTCGTGCTGATGATTATCACTACCACACTGCACCCTTACATTTATATGGCACTACCAGCAAAACACTTCCTATTGCTTATGGCTTGGATGGCTATGCGGTATATGGAAGTTATGAACCCGATGGTTCATCAATGAAATCGCTTGATACCAATCATGGACACTATGGAACCAATGGTGTTTACCATTATCATGGAACTGCAACTGCACCTTATATGATTGGAAATATGGTAGGGCAAATTACTGAAGACACCACGCATCAAATAATTCCTCAAGCATCTGCTAATCCAATAAGGCCAGCAGGTACTCCATTAAAAGGTGCCGTGATAACAAGTTGTATCGCTAATGGAACCAATGGATATATTCTTTCATATACTCTCAATGGGCAAACTTACAAGGTGAGCTATAGCTGGACTAGCAATGGTGTCTATACCTTCAATTTTATCAGTCCAGGTGGCACCACGACTTCAAATTATAATGGATTTAAGCCATGTATTTTAACTCAGGGAGTAAAAAGCGATAACACCAGTAAAAACAAAATCCAAATTTATCCAAATCCAAATAGCAAGGACCTATTTATTAATGTTAGTAATGAAATCGCATTAAATGAGATAACAAAAGTTTCAATTTTTACAAGCAGTGGCAAAGTGGTTTACGATACTCCCTCATTTACTGAAAAGATAAACACCAGTAATTTCCAAAAAGGGGTATATATTATACTTATTCAAACTTTAAACACTACCTATACTGCCAAACTAATAATTAATTAAATGAAATGATATTTCCGAGTTATTTCAGCCTAGGATTTGAACACGTAATCCCTTTTGGTTACGATCATATGCTGTTTATAATCTCTCTATTTTTCTTTAATTCAAAAATCAAAAGTGCTATAATACAATGTTCAATCTTTACCATTGCGCATTCAAGCACCTTGGCTTTAGCTACTTTAGGGTATTTGAATTTTAATTCCAGTGTTATTGAAGGAACTATTGCACTCTCCATCTTTTTTGTTGCATTGGAGAATTTAATAGAAACTAAATTGCAAGTTTGGCGATTGGCTTTCATCTTCCTATTTGGATTATTACATGGTTTAGGATTTGCATCTGCACTTAACGAAATAGGAATTCCTCAAAACAAATTTCTCATCGCATTGCTCGCATTTAACCTTGGAGTGGAAGCCGCACAATTAACTGTAATTGCGTTTTGTTACTTTTTTGTCGCTCGTTTGATTCAAAAAAAAGTATGGTATCAAACAAAATTTGTTAAACCATTATCAATAATAATTTCATCGATTGCCCTATTTTGGGCCGTTGAAAGATTCTTGACCTAAAAAATTGAATATCGTGAAAACCATAAAATATAAAGCATAGTATTTAATACTATTTAAATTGATAATATGTTAAATAAAACAACAAAGTTCATCCTGAACATATTTCCTCTAATAATATGTGTTTTATTATCTGCTCAACCTGTTTTAAAAACCATGAAGCGGTTGCCAGGAACTGGTCAAACGACCAGTTATACTACAACCTTTGGAGAAGATGCCGATTACAATTTCAATCCGCCATTCTTTATTCTAAACGGGAATGGTACCGTTACAGATACTGTAACTGGATTGATGTGGCAAAAAACCGATGGTGGGGAAATGACGATTGAGAATGCAACAATCTATTGCGATACACTAACTTTGGGCGGATTTAGCGACTGGCGTTTACCAAATTGCCATGAGCTCTTTAGCATACTTAATCATAGTAAAGCGAACCCTGCATTGAACACTACCTATTTCACCGCCTCCTTGGCAGAGTACTGGTGGAGCAGCCAGAAACAAGCAAATGATGCATCAAAAGTATGGTGCACGAATGCTGGTGGAGGTATCGGAAATCACCCCAAATTAGAAACAATTAGTGCCGGCGGAACAAAAAAATTTCATGTTAGAGCAGTACGAGATATTTCAAACCCCTCAACCATTCCCAATCATTTTATAAACAATAACGATGGTACAGTTACCGATTTACTTACTGGTCTGATGTGGAAGCAAGTACCACTTATTGACTCTGTTACTTGGGAGCAAGCGCTCATTGATGCAGAAGGATTGTCATTTGCCGGATATTCCGATTGGCGCTTACCTGACATTAAGGAGCTGCAATCAATAAATGATGAAGGACAAATAAACCCGTCAGTCAATCTAACTTTTTTTACTGGTATGAAAATTGGAAATTACTGGTCATCGACTACACTTCCGAATCAAACAAGTAAAGCCTGGTATCTGGATACTCATTTTGGCATTACTACTTATTTAGAAAAAACCAATAAGAATTATATTATCTGTGTAAGAAATGGGGCGGCACTTTCAGCCATTAGAGAAGGATCTGACTGTTCCTTAAAATATAAATTCTACCCAAATCCTTCCACTGGAAAAATTGAAATTAATGGAGATGCTATAATTGAGAAAGCAATAGTATTTGACATGTCTGGCTCCATAATTTTTAGCTCAACACCATATTGCAACTCGTTTATATTAGAAATTTCAAAATCAGGTTTCTATGTAATTCAGCTTATTTCGATTAACGGAATACTACTGCGAAAAATTCAGATTATGAATTAACTTAGAAAATGTGAATTTAATATTGCAACTATGATTGTTTAAAAACCTAATAAAAGTCCATACAATCAAATTCGAGTAACATTTTAACAATATCTAATTACCGAATGCAGAATTACAACCACATAATGCACTTATTAAAAACCAAATTGGTTATCGTAACTTAAAACCTCTTATAGGAAGATCCAGATACGATCATTTTCTAAATTTTGCCCCCAACCCCCTTCTAACCAAAATACTTCTTTCAAAATATAATGAAAATCATTTTTTCGTAAATGGCTGATTCACTATTTTAGCACTCTGAAAAAGTCATGGATAAATTAAAAGAAAAGTTTTCGCTAAAAGCTACCGCTTACGCAGCAGTAGTGAAGGATATCATTAAAAATCATGGTACCGAAAAGTTTGGGGAATATACCGTAGACGATGTTTATGGCGGTATGAAAGGAATCACCGGCTTGGTTACAGAAACCTCAGCCCTCGATGCCAACGAAGGAATTCGCTTCCGAGGATACTCTATTCCCGAACTTTGTGAAAAATTGCCTGGAAATGGCACTCCCTACCCTGAAGGTTTATTTTATCTCATGCTTTATGATGAATTGCCTACCGTTGAAGATACCCGAGAAATAAATAAACAATGGACCGCTCGTTGGGAAGTACCTGCTCATGTATTCAAAACCTTGGATAGCTTGCCAATCACCACCCATCCAATGACTCAGTTTAGCATTGGTATCATGGCCATGCAAACGGATAGCGTTTTCGCAAAAGCTTACCACGACGGTATCAATAAGAAAGATTATTGGGCATACCAATTCGAGGATGCAATGAACCTCATCGCTCGATTACCTCGTATTGCTGCCTATATCTATCGCCGGGTTTATAAAGACAGCAAACATATTGAACCGGATACAAAACTCGATTGGGCTGGAAATTTTGCCCACATGCTTGGATATGACGGTGAGGAATTTAGAAAATTAATGCGCCTCTACCTTACCATCCATGCCGATCATGAAGGAGGTAATGTTTCTGCTCATACAACCCATCTCGTAGGTTCAGCGCTGAGCGACCCTTATTTATCATTCGCTGCAGCAATGAACGGACTCGCTGGACCACTCCACGGATTAGCCAATCAAGAAGTAATTCGCTGGCTTAAGAAAATGTGCGAACAATTAGGTGTTGCCCGTCCTACTAAGGAACAAATTGCAAAATATGTGCAAGATACCCTTACCGCAGGGCAAGTTGTACCAGGATACGGTCATGCAGTATTGCGTAAAACAGATCCACGCTTCACCGCTCAGATGGAATTTGCTAAAACTTATTTCCCTGACGATGATATGGTGAATACAGTTTGGAACGTGTATGAAACGGTGCCACCAATTCTTGAATCTTTAGGTAAAGTAAAAAACCCTTGGCCAAATGTTGATGCTCACTCTGGAGCTCTTTTACAGCATTATGGTTTTGTTGAGGAGGATTTCTATACCGTATTGTTTGGTGTTTCTCGCTCACTAGGCGTTTTAGCATCCTTGGTTTGGGATCGTGCTTTGGGCTTGCCTCTTGAACGACCAAAATCAATTACAACAGAGGCGGTAAAAAAGAAATTAGGAATTTCTTAATCAAATAATAATTTCATTAAAAAGCGTCACTTATTGTGGCGCTTTTTTTTTGATTGTGAATTATGAATATTTTTTTTAAAATTTTATTTATTTCCACAAAAATTTTGTTGTCTAAAAAATTCTTATAGATTTGCTGAATCAAATCCTAAACCCATTATTATTATGAAATCTTTTTCCTCACTAAAATCCTTGGCGATTATTTCAGCTGTGGTATTATTCTTGGCCTCTTGTAGCAACGAACGTTATGGTAGCATTCAACGTGGAAACGTTAAAGCTAAAGAAACTGCAAAAGTAGAAAAATCTACCCCGGCAGCCTCTGAAGTGAACACCACCGAAGCAACCGAAACACCTGCTGTTGCTGAAGCTGGAAATACACTAGAAAT
The DNA here is from genome assembly GCA_903910445.1 of uncultured Bacteroidota bacterium. GTDB lineage: Bacteria > Bacteroidota > Bacteroidia > UKL13-3 > UKL13-3 > CAINMV01. Next base: position 8,612 of record CAIVZR010000097.1, on the reverse strand, counting down.
TGCTCCAGCATTCAATGCTGAACAAGCAGTTAAAACAGTAGAACAATCTAATGTTACTAAACAAGTAACTACCAAAAGCATTGCTAAAATGTTTAAAAACAAAAGCACTTTTGTACCCAATGCAAAAATCACTGCACCTTTTACTATTGCAAAAGCATTGAAACACAGTGGCAGCAATAATCATGCAGTTGAAAAAATTGTATTAATTATATTAGCCATTTTAATCCCTCCTGTAGCTGTTGGAATCGTGTCTGATTGGGATGATACAAATGCTATCCTATTGAATCTGCTTTTAACAGTCCTTTGTTGGATTCCAGGAATTATTCACGCAATTATCTACATAAACAAGAACAGTTAATTCGTGATTAAAAATATTTTAATTTTCAGCGGGTTAGTTGCCATTCCCATTGTGTTATGGTCTCTACCCGCTGATTTTTTTGACAGCGGTTTACCGCCCCTTTGCCCCTCTCAGATGTTTCTGCACAGAAACTGCCCTGGATGTGGCATCACACGCTCAGTGCAACATGCAATGCATTTAGATTTCCCCAATGCGTGGCATTTCAATAAATTAATTATCGTGGTTCTACCCGGATTGATATATTATTGGGTTAAATATGCTATCCATTTTGGAAAGGCCTTATTAAACAGCGTATGGTGATCTATTACGACTTCTACAAAACCTAAAATTAGCTTTATATATCGCCCAACTGAGGACGAAGTAATAATTCTTCTACTACCGCAGTTTTTAGTTGGTAGCATTCAACAATCGCTTTGGCAATATCATTTGGATTCATAAATCTGGTTTCAGGTAAGGAGGTTCCTTCCCACGAATGCGTTAAAGTAGCTCCAGGCAAAACCGACGTTACACGAACTCCTTGTGGTTTCAACTCTTCCCGTAAAACCTTGCTCATGCCTAACATCGCAAATTTACTAATGCAATAGCTTCCTCCGTTGGTATATGCGGTAATGCTTGCCGTTGAACAAATATTGAAAATATGCCCTTGACACATTTTTATTAGAGGAAGTAAAGCCCTTGTGATATGATAGCTACCTCCGATATTTAAATTCATTAACGTTTCAAAGGTTCCATCAGCCTCACTTTCAAGGGTACCGGGCATAAAAACTCCTGCATTATTTACAAGTACATCAATTTTTGAAAATTGCTGTTTAATGGTTGATGCAAAATTCAAAACCTCTTCCTTTTTACCCATATCACATACCTGTGTAAAAACTTTAGCCTCCGGATATTTATTGGTTAATTCCTTGTTTAAGATGTCCAAAGCTTCTTGGTTACGAGCACAACTAATGATATTAAATCCAATGCCTGCAAAGGCCTCATTTATTGCACGGCCAATGCCTTTGGTTCCACCGGTTACTACGATATTCATATTGCAAAGTAAATATTAAATTTCATTTCTTATTTTCGATGCTCAATACATGCAATTATTTTACGCCCCCGAACTAGAGCTTAGTGCCCAACTCCCCGTCGATGAAGCCAAACATTGCCTTAAAATTCTTCGTCATCAAGTGGGTGATATAATACGTGTTACCGATGGTAAAGGCTCATTTTACGATTGTGAAATTCTGAACTCAAAGGATGCGTCGCTTAAAATAATTCGTAAAGAAAATGACCCAAATGCATCACGTCATTCTTTACATATTGCTGTAGCTCCTACCAAGAGTGGAGAGCGCACCGATTGGATGATTGAAAAACTTATTGAGTTTGGTATTGGAGAAATTACATTCATTGATTGCGATCACAGCGAACGAACTAAAATAAATTTAGAACGGTGTGAACGTATTGCGATCTCTGCAATGAAACAATCACTCAAATCGGTACTTCCTAAAATAAATCCATTGATTACATTCAAGAAATTTATTGAAATGAATCACGGCCCTAATTGCAGTAAAATCATTGCGCACTGCGATGAAAGTGGTATTAAAAACGAAATTGCATCTCTTAACCTCCTTCCTAAAACCATTTGCTGTATTGGCCCCGAAGGCGATTTCTCTAAACCGGAAATCATCCTTGCCCGTGAAAATCAGTTTATAGAAGTAGCCCTTGGATCGAGTCGGCTACGCACAGAAACTGCCGCATTAGCCGTTGGCGCTTATTACTATTTTTATCAAACAAAATAATAAGTCAAACTCCGAAATTAATTTTAAAATTAAAGTTGAATTAGTAATTGTTGACCCACTTTGGTAACAATATATTTTTTCAAAGGATTGATTGCGGGTTCTTTCATCGCTTTCCCATCCAAATTAAATGAACTCCCATGAGCATTGCAAAACAGCCCAGTATTGGTGGCAACCAAGGGTTGGTTCTGATGGGTGCATTGCATCCTTAAAGCATAAAATCCCTTTTCGTTTTTCACAAGCAGTATATCATAAGGTAAAGAGGCATGCTGAATAATATTTAATTTGTTGACCACCATTTTCTGCTCATCTAAATAAATGATTTTATTCTCAATGGTTGGTTTGTAAATCGGTATCGCACCGCAACCTGATAGTGATAATCCGGCAGCTACTCCAAAACATAACAAGCAACTATTCTTAATGAATTCTTTTCTCTGCATTTGTTCAACTAAAAACTATATCCAAGTCCAAGGTTCAACTGGCTATTATTCCTGTAAAATGGGGTGTTTGTTGGATTTATAATGGCTTCATTTTGTTGCCCTGTGCGTGCAAACATATAATCAAACTTTATACTTACCCCTCGAATTGGTTTATAAACCAACCCTGCAAATAAATACATTTTTTCGAACACTTTATTCTCAATCCCATTACTTGCAATTTTTGCATTCAAATTAATATACTCATATCGAGTAAAAATAATTAATTGTTTCAAGTCATTCATTTTTATTAAGGGAGCGATATTATACGACACCTCGGCGTAGGTCCCATAAGCTTCTTGAGGAGTATTATTGTTAAAAGCCCTATTGATTGCAAAGGCATCTGGAATAAGTAGTGCAGCGCCTAATAATTTTAGTGAAAAATTATTTTTTGTGTACTGAATATTAAATTCGGATAATGAAACTGGGGTTCCAAATAAACCGTTTTTTAATTTTAGGCTATCGGCTTCTGTATTACTAATTCCATTCGAACCTCCTAGATAAGTTGATGCTTGAATTCTAAAATTCTGATAGTAATAAAGAACGGATCCTGTCACTGCAATATTCGACATGGTTGCATCTCTACCTTCAAAACGTCCACCTCTAATTCCCTTACCACTGCTGAATGATGCAGCGTTGAGTCCATTGAAAATACCTAGTGAATAATTTAATCCTGCCACCTTTTTAGAATTGCCATAATAACAAACCCCTATTTCTCTCCATGTTGAAGGAATTAAAATAGTCTCTAAGACTGGTCGGGCATTCGAATTAAAAGTGGTGGGTAAATGATTTTCATTGATGATTCCAATGCGAGGAATGATTAACCCCGCTGAGATATAATTATTGCTGTTCAAATCGAATTTGATAAACATTTGCTCAATCGCTAATTCACCACCAGCTTCTCCCCCTTCAATTTTGGCATCTTCTAGTTCCCACTCACTAAAAAAATTCACTTTGTTGCTGAATCGATGACCTATGAAAAGAACATTGCGCGTTAAATTAGCATTCGCCAATTTTGAGCGTAAATTATATTGAATTACCGATTCACCATAACCAGAGCTATACGTGCTATTCAAATCCTTCTTCTGGAGCCCTGCAGCCAAAGAGTCTTCATTGGTAAGAATTTGGGCTGAAGCCACCTTGGAAAATAATATTGAAATTGAAAGAAATATAGAAGTAGAGAGGTAACGCATTAGGTATTATTTAGATTAATTATAAATACAATGCGAATTAAATATAATTAATCTAAATAGACAATATGATTCTCATCATTTATAGCGTGATATGATGCTTAAAACTGTGAAAAAAAGTCGCGGAATTAGTTCTCTTTCTCAACAACAACGGCAGTTCCATAAGCCAAAACCTCCGTCAATCCTTGCATCACCTCATTCGATTCATATCGCATATTGATAATTGCATTGGCTCCTAATGCACGGCTGTGTTGTATCATCAGTTGTAATGCTTCTTCACGTGAGTTTTCGCATAACTCGGTATATATGCTGCTCTTGCCACCGAAGATGGTCATAAAGCCTCCAGCCATATTCCCTAAAATGCTTCGTGAACGAACGGTGATTCCACGAACCAAACCCAATTGGGTTTTTACTTTATAGCCATCTAGTTGAGTACTTGTAGTGATTAAAATATTATCCATTTTTTTGATTGATTAGTTTGAAATTAGTTAAAACAAAGGAAACAAATAAGATTGAATTCTGATATTAATTTTTGGGCAATAGATAGGCAATAAAAAAGCCCCCTTCCTATTCGGAAGAGGGCTTTCAAAGTTTAGAACTTTATATTACTTAGTGATTTCAGTTACCTGACCTGCACCAATGGTACGTCCACCTTCGCGGATCGCGAAACGAAGACCTTTTTCCATTGCAATTGGGGTAATCAAAACTACATTGATTGTTACGTTATCGCCTGGCATAATCATTTCTACTCCTTCTGGTAAGGTGATTTCACCTGTTACGTCAGTGGTACGGAAATAAAATTGCGGACGGTATTTGTTAAAGAATGGTGTGTGACGACCACCTTCATCTTTGCTCAATACGTAGATTTCGCCTTTGAAGTGTGTATGTGGAGTTACCGAACCTGGCTTGCAAATAACCATACCTCTACGGATAGCTTCTTTTTCAATACCACGTAACAATAAACCTACGTTATCACCAGCCTCACCGCGATCCAAGATCTTACGGAACATCTCAACACCAGTTACAACTGAAGTTAATGTTTTCTCACCTTCTTTTTGTAAACCAATGATTTCAACTGCTTCATTTGAGTTGATCACTCCTCTTTCGATACGACCTGTTGCAACAGTACCACGACCAGTGATCGAGAATACGTCTTCAACTGGCATCAACATAGGAAGTTCAGTCAAACGTGGAGGAACTGGGATATAAGTATCAACATAGTTCATCAATTCCATGATTTTCTCAACCCATATCGGATCATTATTCAAACCACCTAAGGCAGAACCACGAACGATTGGAATCTCGTCTCCAGGGAATTCGTATTTGTTCAATAACTCACGAATTTCCATCTCAACGATGTCCAAAATTTCTGGATCATCAACCATATCCACTTTATTCATGAACACAACGATACGAGGCACACCTACTTGACGAGCCAAAAGAATGTGCTCGCGAGTTTGTGGCATAGGACCATCAGTTGCAGCAACTACCAAGATTGCTCCGTCCATTTGTGCAGCACCAGTAACCATGTTCTTAACATAGTCAGCGTGGCCTGGACAGTCAACGTGTGCATAGTGACGATTTGCTGTAGTATATTCTACGTGTGCAGTATTAATGGTAATACCGCGTTCTTTTTCTTCAGGAGCTGAGTCGATTGATTCGAAAGAACGTTTTTCTGAAAGACCAGCAGCGGCTAATACGCTGGTGATTGCAGCGGTTAAAGTAGTTTTGCCGTGGTCTACGTGACCGATAGTACCAACGTTTACGTGTGGTTTGCTGCGGTCAAATTTCTCTTTAGTTGCCATGATTGATTATTTTGAGTGTTGTGTTAAATTTAAAATACTATTTAATAATGTTGCTTTCTTCTTTCTATCCTTATTCTTAAAATTGAGCGGGAGACGAGGCTCGAACCCGCGACCTGCAGCTTGGAAGGCTGCCGCTCTACCAACTGAGCTACTCCCGCATTTGTTTTTTATCACTACCTGCCCTTCTTGTATTTCTTTGAGCCGTTGAGCAGAATCGGACTGCCGACCTCTTCCTTACCAAGGAAGTGCTCTACCACTGAGCTACAAAGGCTTATTTCCGTGGGGAGAGAAGGATTTGAACCTTCGAAACCGAAGTAACGGATTTACAGTCCGTCCCATTTGACCGCTCTGGAATCTCCCCTTTCACAACTTTCAGTTACATTCTTACTTGTTTTATTATTGAAAATAAATTAATAAAAATGCACTACGAAAATTGAATGAGCCAAATGCCGGGATCGAACCAGCGACCTACTGATTACAAATCAGTTGCTCTACCAGCTGAGCTAATTTGGCCTATTTTCATTTCCTCACCTACTTCAAATGCAAAGCGGATAAGGGTTGTGTTAAAGAACATTACTTTGAAACACAGTTTACCTGTTTTTCAAAGGAGTGCAAAAGTATGTAAAAATATTTTTTGTACAAACTTTTTTTCAGAAAAGGTAAAAATGATTCTGTTTTGACTGCTTAAATTTTGCTTTCGACAAATAATTAAAAACTTACTTTTGCTCGTCAAAAAATGAATTATTAGTTCATGCAAGAAATTATAAAATATCAACCCAAGCACAAGATACGTATCGTTACTGCCGCTGCTCTCTTCGATGGGCACGACGCTGCCATCAACGTTATGCGCCGTATTATACAGGCTACAGGCTGTGAAGTAATTCACCTAGGCCACAATCGCAGCGTGGAAGAAGTAGTGAATTGTGCTATTCAAGAGGATGCACAATCCATCGCCATGACCAGCTACCAAGGCGGACATATAGAGTATTTTAAATATATGTACGACCTGCTTAAAGAGAAAGGTGCCGGTCATATTAAAATTTTTGCCGGAGGTGGTGGTGTTATCCTTCCTTCAGAGATTGAAGAACTCCATAATTATGGCATTGCTCGTATATATAGTCCCGATGATGGCCGCGTCATGGGATTGCAAGGAATGATTAACGACCTCGTTGAACAATCTGATTATGAAACCATCATTCAATTGTTCGATCATCTCAAAGAACTGAAAAACAAAAACCCACAAACCATAGCCCAAACGATTACTGTTGCTGAGAATCACCCCGAAGCATTTGACAAATCAAAACTTGAAAAACCAACGAAAGTTATACCGGTTTTAGGTATTACCGGTACTGGCGGAGCTGGTAAATCGAGCTTAGTAGATGAATTGGTGCGTCGTTATTTGAACGATTTCTCTGATAAATCGTTAGCCATCATCTCGGTCGACCCAAGCAAAAGAAAAACTGGTGGTGCCTTACTTGGCGATCGTATTCGAATGAATAGCATCGATAATAACAGAGTATATATGCGTTCATTGGCCACCCGACAAGCCAATCTGGCCCTGAGTAAATACGTGCAAGAGAGCATCGACATTTGTAAATCGGCCGATTTTGATATGATTATCGTAGAAACGAGTGGCATTGGTCAAAGTGATACAGAAATTACCGAACACTGCGACGTGAGTTTATATGTGATGACCAGCGAATATGGAGCCGCCTCTCAATTAGAAAAAATCGATATGCTCGACTTTGCCGACCTGGTTGCCATTAATAAGTTTGATAAAAAAGGAAGTTTAGATGCGATTCGTGATGTCCGCAAACAGTATAAACGAAATCATAATTTATTTGAAGCCACCGACGAAAGCCTGCCAGTATATGCTACCATCGCATCACAGTTCAACGACCCCGGCATGAACAATTTGTATAAGGCCGTGATGGATACAATTGTTTCTAAAACTAAAGCCCATCTCGAAAGTACAGCACAACTCACTACCGAACAAAGCAAGAAAATATTTGTGATTCCTCCTGAACGTGTTCGCTACCTCGCAGAAATTGTTGAGAATAACAAACGCTACGACGAATGGGCAGAGAAACAAAGTGATACCGCACAAAAACTATATCAACTAAAAGGCACCTTAGAAATTTTGAGTAAGGAAAAATAAGTATAACTACATGCAAAAGATTCACGAAAAAATTACCGCACTGGAAAAACAACTTTCTCCCGAATGCCGCGACCTGATTGACAATTGGCAAGCAAAGGAGAAGTTATATAAAGATGATGAATATAACTTTACGGTGCGTAATAAAACCATCAAAATACAAACTCATACCGAAAGCTTAAGTCATTCGAAAATTCCAAAAATTAGTACCCCACGCTATCAGGCATGGGGCGATTTGCTTCATTGGCAATTACAGGAAAATGTTCCAGGCGAATTTCCGTATACCGCTGGAATCTACCCCTTCAAGCGTGAAGGGGAAGACCCTACCCGCATGTTTGCAGGAGAAGGCGGACCCGAGCGTACCAATAAACGATTTCACTACGTGAGCCTTGGACAGCCAGCCAAACGATTAAGTACCGCCTTCGACAGTGTTACACTTTATGGAGAAGACCCACATACCCGCCCCGATATCTATGGTAAAATTGGGAATAGCGGTGTAAGTATTGCAACTCTCGACGATGCAAAAAAATTATATAGCGGCTTCGATTTATGCAGCCCATCCACATCGGTGAGTATGACTATTAATGGCCCTGCAGCCATGTTATTAGGTTTTTTCATGAATGCTGCTATCGATCAGCAATGTGAAAAATATATTAAAGCAAACGGATTAGAGAAAGAAATAGACGCTAAAATTAATGCCATCTACCTTCAAAAAAAGATGCAGCGCCCCACTTACCAAGGCGAACTACCGGCAGGAAACGATGGTCTTGGATTAACGCTTTTGGGCGTTACCGGAGATCAAGTGCTTCCAGCTGAGGTATATCAAAAAATAAAAATTGAAGCCATTGCG
>CAIVZR010000096.1 GCA_903910445.1 uncultured Bacteroidota bacterium | reverse complement strand
TTTTTTTAAGCATGACAAAAACTAGAACGAATGTACAATAATAAAATTGGGATAAAGGAGATGCTGTGTCAGCAGTACTTGAAAAATAAAAGGGCTTGCTTAGCGCCCCTTGGAATAAACTACAATTTTGCCTTTGAGTGTCTTGCCATCATCGGTTGTCAATCGGTAATTGTAAATACCTTCTCTATAACCGCTTACATTAAGCGTTACGGGCTCTAAGGCAGCAAAGCTATTCACGCTAAGGGTATTTCCCAGCATATCGTAAAGAGAAACGCTTACCCCGTGATTAAATGTTTCTTTACTTCCTACAAAAGTTACAAAATTCACAGCAGGATTTGGAGCAAACGAACCTTCGGCTGCTTCACCTGTTTGCAAGGTGCCTTTGGCATTGAGCTTCCACAAATTAATTCCGCTGCCCTTGCTAAAACAGAATAAGAAATTTCCGTCGTGAACTTTCTTCAACATCAATACATTATCAAATGAATCTGAGAAGCTGAAAGTAAGATGCGAATTGGCATCCATCTTTTCAATTGTCTGACTTTGCTCGGCTTTACAAGAATTACTTAAGACCCACTCAGTTTCAAAATTGCTGAGATTAATTGATGTGGCTGCACATTTCAAACGATAGTTGGCAGTAAATAAATATTTACCAGTATGATCATAATCGATGATTCGTACATAAAAACCAGTATCACTTTTTGAAACGCTCTCAGCAATTCGAATTTTGGTGCTTGAGTAAAATAAACGGGTAGCAAGTATTTTTTCGAATCTTTTATGAGCAGTTTTTAAGTGATAGTTAGTTCCACCATCGGCTCGCAAATCGCTCAATACCAAATTTTCATTGGTATCTGTTTGCTCTACACCAATAGTGTAAATATGTTCGTTATTTAAATAATAGGCATCGTTAAAATAACCACGGTAATACGTGAAATCTAGGGGTGAAGTTCCTGCAGCATCAATGATGGTCATGGTAGCTTTTGGGTACACATTAACAAACGAACCTCCAAACGACATCACACTGCCATCAGCCATTGCTAAATGGCGACCACGTTGCTTGATGAGTTGTGGATACAAATTAAAATCACCAAAAGAATTATAAGAATATGATTCCCATTTTTGATTGCCAGATGCATCAAATTTTGCCAAATATTTTTCTCCATATGGGTAGGTGATATCCAATACCAAAGAGCCATCATTTTGCTCATCAATATGTTGTGTGCAAAAACGATCATTGGGGAATCGGGTAGTGTCTTTACGGATTAATTTATCCCAAATTTCATTTCCATTCTGATCGGTTTTCATAAGATGCAACTCCAAAGTGTGTGGGCCAGCATGGCTCACATCCATATTGATTTTGGTATAGGCCAACACAATATTCATTGATCTTAGTTCAGTGAATGTAGTAATGGAAGAATTCTCTCCTTTAGCATAATTGCGTTGGAAAGAAATTTGTTGTGCCTGCGCAAAAAGGGATAAAATTAAAAAAGGGATTAGTATATATTTTCTCATTATAATGCTAAAGTGCTCCGTTACGATAAAGTATAAAAATCCAAATATACAAATTATTTACAGGCGTTTTTAGTAACTTTTCCACGATTTTAAAATATCTTCAAATCCTTGTCTAGTATAGGCTATAAGTGTATTGTTAAGAACACAAAATAGAATATTATATCTCTTTAATTTGGACAAATAGAACTTCTAAATTCTAATAAAAACTACACTTTTACGCAACGATAACATGCCTTTAAAGAAATCGTAAACTATAGGTAATTCAAAGAAGTATTTCCTTTTTAACGCTGTTTATTGTAAAATCCCCTTTAAAATGGTTGCTTCGAGGTAAATTGCCTATTTTCGCAGGGTATGACAAATATTAGAATACTTGAAGTACGAAGCGAACTGGGTGGGCGTCTGCGCGGTGCCAGCCTCGGGATTGATGCCATTAAAATGGCGGATATCACTAAAGACAATACTTTTTTTTATAGTGAAGAAAAGAATCGTCAGAAACAAATTGTAGCCGTTAAGGATTTCAATTCCGAATTGCTCAAACCGTCGCCTCACCGACAAGCGAAGTATATTGATAAAATTTATAATCAATGTAAGCTCATTGCAGAAGCAACCGAAAAATGCTTGCGCGATAAAAAGTTTCCTCTTATTATTTCGGGCGACCATAGCAATGCCATTGGCACCATCGCCGGGATAAAGAATTTTTATCACGATGCACGTATTGGTGTTATTTGGGTTGATGCTCATGCCGATTTACATTCGCCTTATTCTTCTCCAAGTGGCAATATGCATGGCATGCCTATGGGGGCTAGCTTGGCATTCGATGGTATTAAAGAATATAAAGTTACCAAACGTGAAACGGAATTTTGGAACAAACTAAAATACTTAGGTAGCCGCGAAATAGAACCGAAAATCATGCCCGAAGATGTGGTATTCATTGGTTTGCGTGATACAGAAATTGAAGAAGATGAACTCATTGAACGCAATAATATAAAAGTAATCGACCCCATCGATTTTCGTAGCATGAGTATTAAGGAGGTTGCCGAAGAAGCAAAGAAACATTTATCGCATTGCGATTACCTCTACGTAAGTTTCGATATTGATAGTTTGGATAAGAGCCTTGTTCCCGGAACAGGAACACCCGTTGATAGCGGCTTGAGCGAATTGGAAGCGAAGAAATTATTGCAGCTTCTATTAAAAGATGAACGCCTCTGCTGTTTTGAACTTACAGAAGTGAATCCTTTGCTCGATGTAGAAAATAAAACAGCGAAGATGGCCCTCGAGATTATCGATTCGTTATTCTAAAGCATTACGCTTTCACTAAATTATTTATCACTTTCTGAAACACTGCCGGTAGTGGTGCTTCAAACATACACTCCTCCTGGGTTGTAGGATGTATAAAACGCAATTGCTTTGCATGCAATAGCTGGTGGCTTACATTCAATTCTTCCAATATTGTTTTTATTTCTTTAAAGCCAAATGCTCCTGGATATCGTGGGTCGCCCAATAATGCGTGCCCAAAATATTGCATGTGAATTCTAATCTGATGGGTTCTGCCAGTTTCCAGAGTACATTCCACCAATGTGGCCAGCGAATATCTTTCCACCACACGATAATGGGTGATGGCTTCCTTCCCTTCATCACGCAATGGGAATGCCTGAATAATCATAGGGTTCTCGGGGTTCCGGCCAATGGGTACATCAATAACCCCACTTTCATTGGCCATAATTCCATAAACCAAAGCCTGATATACACGATGGACTTGCTGGTTTTTCATCTGCTGCTCTAAATGCTGCTTCGCTATTCTGGTTTTAGCATAAACAATGAGTCCCGAAGTGCCACTATCCAAACGATGCACCGAACCTTCTTCAATTGGAATGCTCAGGCCTGAATTTAAAAAATGAAATGCTAAAGCATTGATTAAAGTGCCGCGAAAGTTTCCAAGACCTTTATGAACAGGCATTCCTGGGGACTTATTAATAACAATAATGGCATCGTCTTCAAAAATGATTTCAAGCGGAATATCTTCAGGGGTTACCTTTTCATTGAATTGTTGATAGGCAGCAAATACCTCGATATGATCGAGTGCATTTATTTTATAATCGGCTTTGGTACTTTTTCCATTCACCAAAACTGCATTCTTCTCGATGAGATTTTGAATTTTATTTCTGGAATATTTTCGAAGTTTGGTAGAGAGAAATACATCGATGCGCTGCGAGGGTGCAGGCGATGGAACCGTTAATTCATGCAGCAGTTGCAATGGATTTATTTGCTAAAAATGGTATCATACTTCATCGAGTTCGTGATATCAATCTGTTTCAGCATCTCAATGATTTTTGTCTTCTCGGTATTGTCGGCTTTCTTATAAATTTCTACAATCTCATTCACCTTGGCATCGAAAAATATTTTAATGGCTAAGGTATTTGGATTTTGCTTCGCCAAGTTAAAGAAGGAAGTAATAACTTCTGTAATCACCGCCCTGCTTGCTGTTGCATCTTTAGTCATCGCATCCATCCCAAGGCGATGGTATTTATAAATATTTTCATGAATGATTTTAAAACGCGAGTTCATAAAATCATTAATCATCGAATAACGATTTCGGCTGCGCGTCCCCATCACTTGTTTCCAGCCGCCTTCAGGTGCACTTTGAGCCACGTTCACAATGGTTTGTGCCTTGCTATAATAATTGGTGCCACCATCGGGTCCAAATGAATCATATTCGATACCAAGCACAATATTAGCGTAGAATCCAAGAAAAGAAGTGAGGTTATTATATTGGTTCTCATTAAAATCCATGCTCTGCATTTCGGCATATCGAAAACTAAATTCTTTATCAATAAAATTAAGAACAGGGGTGGTATAGTTTGTTCCAAATACTGGGCGCACCGCCTGCACTACGAAGGTGGCCACAAACTGATCAATACCTAGTTTTTGATCGATATTGATGGTGATGTTGATGTCAATCTTTTCGTTTTGAGTTAAATTATCTGTACTCCATTTACGGTTATTGTAAAATTCTAAAACAGAAGTTTGTAAGGCACCGAATAGTTGCTTGAATGCCGCATCATTATTAGGGTCAACTACCTGAACACGGCAATTGAAATCCTGAGCACGCCCGAGCATTACAGTAAACAACAAAACTAAGAGCAACGTTTTTTTAATCATGGCAATAATTTTTCTATTTCATTAAGGATATCCTCAGCAACTTTTGCTTTACTTTTAAGTTCAAAATTGCTGCGACTTCCATCACGGTGTATCACACTTATTTTATTTGTATCGGTGCCAAATCCAGCACCAGCATCATTGAGCGAGTTCAGCACTATAAAATCCAAGTTCTTCTTTACAATCTTTTGTGCTGCATGGGCTTCTTCGTTTTCCGTTTCTAATGCAAACCCAACTAAAAGCTGCGATGTTTTTTTTCTTTTACCTAACTCACTCGCAATATCTATGTTTTTCTTTAATTCTAATGTAATATGCTCGTCCGATTTCTTTATTTTTTGTGAAGCTACGTTCACTGGTGCATAATCGGCAACCGCAGCAGTAAGAATCGCCACGGCGCTCTCCGAAAAATGATCAAAACATACCTGAGCCATCTCGTTGGCTGTTGTAACGTGCTTTACTGTAATATTAGGATGCGTTGTGGATAATTGCGTCTTTCCTGACACTAAGATGACCATGGCGCCGCGCTTTGCAGCCGCTTCGGCAATGGCATATCCCATTTTTCCAGTTGAATGATTGCTTATATAACGAACGGGATCAATGGGCTCGATCGTAGCCCCAGCATTGATGAGCACCGTTTGACCCAAAAGCTTTGAATCGATGGGTGTGAAAAAATCTTCTAAGAAAGCAACAATTTCTTCGGGCTCCGACATGCGTCCTTTGCCTTGCAATCCGCTGGCGAGTTCCCCTTCATTGGGCTCTATTAAAATATTTCCGTAGCTCGAAAGTGTTTCAATATTTTGTATGGTCGCAGGATGCAAATACATATCACGATCCATGGCCGGAGCATATATCACCGGACATTTGGCAGAGAGGTAACAGGCCATTAGAAAATTATCACAGATGCCTTGAATCATCTTCGCCATGGTATTGGCACTCGCAGGTGCAATAACCATCACATCACCCCATAAACCAATATCTACATGGTTATTCCATCCGTTATTTCCATCTTCAAAAGAAGTGTACACAGTGTTTTTACTGAGTACAGAAAGTGTTAATGGAGTAATAAACTGGGTGGCACTCTCACTCATCACCACCTTTACTTCGGCGCCTCGGGTAACTAATAAACGCACCAATGATGCCGCCTTATAAGCAGCAATACTTCCAGTGATTCCTAGTACAATTTTTTTTCCTTTAAGCATAATTTCATTTACGCGAGGTAAGTATGAATGCGATTAAATAAAAAGCCACGAATTACTTAACAAAGGTAATTCGTGGCTAGTATATATAAAAGCGCAGGCTACTTATTTTTTGTTTGGGTTCTTGAAGAATATTTTTCCACTCAAGAATTCTTCAGTAGCAATTACATGTGGCTTGGTCATACGTTCGTATTTAATAGCCATTTCAATTTGCTCTCTGTTTTCGCTCATTTCTTCAATACCATCTCCATGTTCGAAATGCGATAACTCATCGGTCATTTCTTCTTTCAATTTTTCAGAAAGGTGGTTGGCACGTTTAGAAATAATGGAAATTGATTCGTAGATATTTCCGGTTGGTTCCTCCACTAAACGCATGTCGCGTGTTACTGTTGATATGGTTTTGCTTGGTGTCATCTTTTATGAAATATATAAATTACTAGGTTTATTATGGTTTAACGTTCTTTATTTTATCCATTTGTCGGGCCGATTCTTCATTCATCTTCAACGCATCCTTTGCATAATCGCCTCTCAAATCAAATCGGTATTCTTCGTACGATTTCTTCACTTGCTCATATCGTTCAACTTTCTTGGCTTCCAAACTGTTTTTGGCGTACAGATAATAACTTCTGATAATCAAAAACTCTGCTTCCTCTTTATGTTCACTCTCTGGAAAATCCTTTAACAAATTGCTAAAAGAAATTGCTGCGGCCTTGTATTCTTCAGTCTTATAAAACAAGTAAGCTCCGTTATATGCTTTCAATTCCAATTTCTCACGTAAGCGATCCGAGAGCTGATTGCAATAAGGAATGTACTTACTATCGGGATACGACCCAATAAACTGGGTGATATCTTCCATACATTTCTTGGTATCCGACTGGTCGAGATACACCGGAAGGCTACTCATATACTCGGTATAGCAAAACATGTAATTACACTCTTCGGCAAGTTTACTGTTACTAAAATCGTTACAAAAACGCTTGAACAGATAGGTTGCCATTTCATAATCGCGCATGCCATAAAAGCAATAGGCGTTATAATAGTGCATGTTTTCGGCCAGTGCAGTTCCCCTGTAATAAATAGCCAATTGCTCATACAGGGGTTGTGCTCGGGTATAATCTCCTTTTTTATAGAGCTTTTCTGCCCATTCCAGCTTGAGCTTCATGTCATTGTCCTTGAGTATTTTTGGATACTCACTACAAGATGCAATCAGCAAAAGTAAAGGCAAAATAAAAAGTAGCGTGGTCCTGCTCTTCATAAAAGTCTGCGAATATAGTGAATTTAGTTGTTATTTCTGTTACGAAATGGAGGCTTAAAGGTTACAATGTCCAGCCACATTAATAGCTTTTTCAACGGGAGGTTGTTCATCCAAAAAGTTTGAATAATAGGAAAAATCACTATAAATTCATTGAAATAAGCAATTCTCACCAATTTCTACTCTGTTTTTGGAAATTCGCGGTGGTTATACTGAAACAATGCTTTGTCTCAATTTGAAAAGTGTTTCGCGTGAAGCACTCTTTCTAGCTTTTCTTACCGCCATCTCCCGATGAAGTGCATCATAGGTCCAGAAGGCCAGTTCACCAAATACCGGAGCAATTACCCAAACGAGCAAACTCCACCATCCGATAAAAAGTGAAAGGATGATATTGTTAATGATGGTGAGAATGGCATAGATGAGCGACAACGAGTTCATACAAACCGAATCGTAAAAATCGATACGGGTCACGGTTTTATCAGCAACCTTTTGAGCGATGAGATAAGGGATTCCCCAAAAGTAAAATCCTAAAACAGAAAATGGCAAAACCAAAATCATGAGGAGGTAACCCAAAAAGGAGAGGGGCTTATTCATCAGTCCGTCATCGGTGAGCCCTTCCGATTGTAGTATTTTTTCGTATTCGTTGGTACTGTTTTGTAATACTTCAAACGATTTTTCATCCGAGGCATACAAATGATTGATGCGCTGACTCAGTGATTGAAGGTCGTTGAGTTTATTGCGGTTATAGCGTACCACAGGGATATGCGAAATTTTCTCGGTGCTGCAATAATAGTTGATATGCTGATCCACTATTTCATCACAATCGGGATAACGAACGACCACAAAATTTTCTCTTAACCGATGTGCTAGCTCGTGCGTAAAAGTGTGATAGGCTCTTTGTCGGTTATAAATAAAATCGGTGAGGTAATCCTTCAAATACAAAGGCTTGGAGATGGAATACATCATCGATTTACGAAAATTCTTTTTGTGACTATAAGTTATTCCAGATGCATAGAGTTCGATATCGAGGTTATAGTCGAGTGCAATTTGTAAAAAAATATGGGCAGTTCCTTTTCTTAGCGGACGAAGTCGGCGATCTAAGGCACTCATCCCTTCGCTAAAAATTAAAACGATACCATTGTTCTTGAGCACATGTGCCAACTTTTTAATCGTTTCATGATTTTGAGATAAGTTCTCAAAACCTTCTTCTAGACGAAAAATAGGAATGATATTTAATGAAGATAAAACCCTCGCGGCTATTGGGTTTTTAAATACATCGCCACGGGCGGTATAGTGAATAGGTTTGCGTAAAATGCTGCCAATAAAACCTGGATCCATAAAGGCACCGGGGTGATTGCAAGAGATAACGACGGGTTTATTGTGGGGGATATATTTAAAATTTGCTACATGTATATGCCTAAAGAACACTCGAAAGGTAATTCGCTGCAAGAAACCCATTAAAATATAAATCATGTAATCATCGCAATATTAGAAAAGCAATAATAGGATTATTTTATGGGATGCGATGCATGATCAGGGTAATCG
>CAIVZR010000095.1 GCA_903910445.1 uncultured Bacteroidota bacterium | reverse complement strand
GTATTTTCCACCGATTTCCATCACTCTAAGTCGATAGAAGTTTAATCCAGCAAGTGGGCTATGGTCAATAAATTTATAGGCAAGCATAGTTCGGCTATTTCCGGCTGCCGCAACGTTTCCAATCGACTCCCATACACGACCGTTACTGCTTCTTTCAATAATGAATGATTCACTATTTTGTTCGTTGGCTGTTTGCCATGAAAGTGTTGAAGTTTCGTCCGTTTTTACTGCATCAAAAGTTACTAATGAAACACTTAGAACTACTGTATAGGTGCACGAAGCAAAATCCAAGTATATCACTTTAGTATCCTTACACCCTCCCGCATCTGTTACCGTTACGGTATAATAACCATTATTGGCATTGCTAGCAGTTAATATTTGCGGATTTTGAAGTGTTGAACTAAATGATAATGGACCTGTCCAAGCATAGGTATTAGACCCAGCACCTCCTGACGGATTTGAAAAGAATGAAGCGGTAGTTCCAGCACAAGTAAGTGTTGGTGATAGTTTTGGTGTTCCTGAAATCGAGATTACTGCATTTGAATCATTATTACTGCAATAGTCACCACTGATAATTCTACGGAAATAAGTGGTTTGATATAATGCAGGAGGGCTATAATTCTGACTATTTGCTCCAGCGATATTAGTCCAAGTATAGGTATAATCAATACTCTTTTGCCATTGGTATCCCGTTGGTGTTGGAGTTCCACTTGGGTATGCTCCAGGAGTTGCTACCGTTTGTGCTGTACCATTTCTAACAACACCTGCAATATTATAAGATGCAACACCTGAAGTAAGTGTAGCCGGAGTCCCACCGCAAGAAAGAGTTTGATTTGAGCTAATAGCTAAATTTAAAATATCGGGAGGATTGGACATTGATACTAAGACAGGCTCAAAGATGGTTGTCGCCGAAGTCTTTGCTGCTGTTATTGCTCCTGATGTCAATGGAATATTATTCGAACTAGAAGTAACTGAGAGATAAATTCTACAATCATTAAATAATATTCCTCTTTGACCTAATGGGTCATCATCATCACTTGTACCACCATAATATGTACTATATATTTTTGTTGTGCCAGTTGAATTTATCTTTGTAAAAACAGCATCAATTCCACCATAATTACTTGATTGTAATGGGCTGCCAGTTACTGAATAATTTAAACTATTTGTATAACCTAAGAAGTAAATATCATCATTTAAGTCAGTATTCAATCCCATCATATTATCCTCATCAAGAGAACCGCCATAATAAGTCCCCCAATTGGTCATTGCTCCTGTTTTTGATATCATAGACACAAATAAATCATGATTACCTCCACCATACACAGTTTGAATCACACCAGTAGTTATATTAGTCGCATTTAATCCAGTAGTAATACCTGCAATAATTAGATTCGTATCAGCACGGTTTAGTTCCATACTAAGAATGGAAGTACTCTTTGATCCTGCACTTTTATAATATCTTGACCAAAGAATTGTACCACTATTATTAAGTTTTAATATCCACCCGTCTTGAGTACCACCTAAAGTTGTTTGTGTTGAAGGATTATTAAAAGAGATTCTGCTGCTGGCAGTAGTATATCCGGCAGCATAAATGTCTCCAGCATTGTCTGTTGCGGTAATATTAATAACATCATCTTTAGCAGTTCCAACTGTATCAGAGCCTATATTTTTAATCCAAGCGATAGTATCAAAATTAATATTGATTCTCATTAGAATTGCATTCTTCTTCGATGAGGATGGTTGTGTTTTATAGGCTCCTGAAGGTGTGTTAGGAGCTGGGAAGTCACCATCGGCCACTGACACACTTGCTGGTTGTGTAATGTATCCAGAGAATAAGAGTGCATAAGTATAAACACCTGTTTTTAATATTCTTATATCTGAAGCTCTGAAACTATAATCATTGGTTATACTTCCAATTTCTCTTACCAATGCTCCATTACCAGACTGATCTAATTTAATTATTGCAGCCTGGTTAAAACCTCCTGCGGAAGCCGTACGCTGTGTCCAGCTTCCCGCTGTAAAACCTGTTCCAAATGTTTTTGGTAAATCAGAAGAGGTATAGGCAGCCATATAGATATATCCATCTAATCCCATTTGCATGGCTATATTATTGTCTGTTTGAGTTCCACCTAAAAAAGTTTGCCATAACCTAGTTCCTGCACCGCCAGGTAAAGCAGGTTCTGTATATTTACTAATAAATACATCCATACTTCCGCCAGAGGTTGATTGAAAAGCACCAACTGTAATTAGACCAGTGCCGCCAATTCTACCTGTAATATATAGGTTGCCAGCCGTATCGGTACCAGTGCCATGGTTATGTGCATCAGCAGAGGAAGTGTTGGTAACCCATGTTGCCCATCGTAATACTACTGGGTCAATAACTAAAGTTTGTGATCTATCATAGCTAGGAATCGAGAATCTAATGATTTTACCTTGAAGTACGAAACTCACAAGTATCGGAGTTCTTTTGCCTTTAGCATCTTGCAAATAACTAACAGGGGCGGGAATGACAATATTCCCTACCGATGTATTTAAATTAAGACTACCATCAGCATTTTGACTGATTATATCAATACCTTCTAGTTCAAAAGAAACAGATTCTGCATCAGCCCCTGGCTTAACAATAATATCGTTCTCTAAACTACCATCAGTAGCTGTATAATATCTTACATCTATATTAGTGTAAACATTTTGATAAGTTAATTCTTCACTACTTCTAACCTTACTAGCATGGTGACTTGGATCGCCAACCCAGAAATTATAGAAGTCAGTACTTATTCCTTTTCCTTCAATAGTAGTATTGGGATTGCCATTTAAGAAATGAAATCTCCATCCGTGTCCTTTTAAATCAGGAGCCTTTGGATTGTCTAATAGAAATTGGGAGCCTGTCTCACGGTCTTCCATGTGGTGGCCCCATTCTGAGCGTAAACGTAATGATGTTGTGTCGAAAATGCCGACCAACATCCCTTTAGATGTTGCTAATGCTTGCCCTCCAGGGAAATCAGTTTTGTAACTAATGTCACCGTCCCATTGACCTTTGTTTTGTACAAAGGCCAATTTAGCCGATTGGCTAAAAGTTAAAGTTGCAAAGAATAGCAAGAAATAAACCGTTAAGTAAATCTTTGAATTCATAGTAAATAGTTTTAATAGTCATAGTTTAAGTCCATCAAAGTTGCCTTCTTTTGGCCTGTAAACTTGTATAAAGGTAAGAACATACTTTTGTTAATTCCAAATAAAAAAAAACATTTTTTTAAATAATTATTTATAACAAAATGTATTTAATACCGACACTTGAAATGCTGTATTTATTGGTTTGTAGGCATTTTTGGCTGGTAGGTGACGATGGCAAAAAATCGTTTTTATCTCAAAAACCTTATAGGTGTACAAAATTTAGTCCGCGTAAAATCCTGACTTAAGTCAGCTATCGGCTCAAAATTATGCAGCGAAAAATTGTATTTATTTGTGTGTAATATTTTTTAAAAAATGCATTTGTTTTCAAGCATTTTTTTAAAATTTGGCGATGATATTTCTAAGTTTTCACCCTCATGGATAATTTACTTCTATTGAAAGTAAATACGAATAATCAAATAAATTTAAATCTAATTAAGAAAGCAGAAATACTCGTGAGTAAGCCATGAGAATGACTGCTAAGCCTTATTAATATTAGTTTTGAATTGTTTTTACACTTTCAACATGACACCCAGGAGGGATTCAATCAATCCTCCGGGATGTTAGTATTAGCGACCAAATAAAAGCTCCCTATTGGGAATACTTATTTTCGGATTTGTTGCTTGATAAATAAACTTTCAGGGATATTTATCGGTTCATAGTTGTAAAAAAATAGTTTGTTTTCAGAATTTGGGTTCAAAAAAGATGACTTCTTTTTGCCTTAATCGTTCATAAAGGTAATGACATTAAAATGGTACTTCCAAATTAAAAAAAATCTTTTTTTATGAATTCATTAATCAATAATTCAATACAAATAGGTCACTATTATTCAATGTTTACGGCATTATTGGCTCTTTTTTATTTTGGATATTAGGAGGTATTTTATTTAAATTTTAATATATTGCTGAGTGTCTAATAATTGAAGCATAAGAATTTGAGGATATATTGAATTAGATTTTTTTAAATATTATTTCAGTAGTGTCCGGTAAAAATATATAAAAGTTCTTTGAAATTCTAGACAGATAAGAGTTATAGCCGAAAATATGACGGTGACGATTTGAATTGGATTCCATCCTTTTCGCGTATAATTCACGATGAATCAGGGTAAGTATG
>CAIVZR010000094.1 GCA_903910445.1 uncultured Bacteroidota bacterium | reverse complement strand
TAGCTCGCTTCCTATATTCGCTAATTGCGATAAACATAAATTTGTGATTCAGAACTCTCTTGTATTTTACTAAATACTAATTACTAAATACCTTACCACCGCCCTGGCTCTTCGTACGTCTTCAGACTACGAAGCGGCGTTGGCTAATCTTTGATTAGCTCGCTGACTATATTCGTTTGTTGCCAATTGCATAAATTTCTGATTCAGAACTCTCTTGTATTTTACTAAATACTAATTACTAAATACCTCACCACCGCCCCGGTTCTTCGTAAGTCTTCAGACTACGAAGCGGCGTTAGCTAATCTTTGATTAGCTCGCTGATTAATTATTTTTTACCAGCAATTCCACGAGCATATTTTAAGACAGAAATCCAATCAGGTTTGACAGCTTCCCATGAAAATTTTTCAGCTTTGATACGCCCGTTTTTAGTTATTTTTTTTACAAGTTCAGGGTTCATTAGAAGTTGCTCGATTGCATTGGCCATTGCTAAATCATCATTGTTTTCCACTAAAATTCCATCTTCTCCTGAATTCATTATGTATGGCACACCTCCAACATTAGTGCTTATCACTGGCAACCCTAAAGCCATTGCTTCTATAACACTCATTGGTGTATTATCAATAGTTGTAGTACTTATAAAAATATCATATTCTGTAGACCGATTCACCCATTCTTGTCTTGTAAGTTGACCAGCAATTTCAATATGGTCTGATAATTTAAGTTCGTGAACGCATTCCTTGAATAAGGTTAATTCCTGATCTTCCTCCCTCCCCACCATCAATAATTTGATATTAGGGTATTTGCTTACTAAATGCTGAATAGCGCGAGCTGCCATTCTCGTGTTGTAAATTTCATGAAAGGTCCGTACCCATAAAATTTTAGGTTGAAGATTCGATCGTTCCTTAAAATTGAATTGCTCTATTGGAATAAAATTAGGAATACAAACAGATTTGAAACCATGTAAATCAAGGTGATGTTTTAAGAAATTAGATGGAGTAATAATTTTAACTGCAGAATTGAAAAAAAAGCTGCAAAGAAACTTTGATTTATTGAGCCGATTTGGAAAATCACCACCATGTACCACGGTAATATATTTCTTATTGAATAACTTACACAAAATAGCAACGTACAATGCGTAATAGAACGCGAGTGTACTATAACTTGCAATATGAACCAAAGTTGTTCCTTTACGATATTTCCAGAAAAACGTAAACGTAGTTATTATGTTATGTAGTCTTGAAAATCCAATATAATGATGCATATGAACATCATAAATTTCATACATCTTCAAAGAAATTGCTTCTCCTTGAAGTTTTCCATTCACCTTTTTTACATTACCGAAGTACAGTATCATTTTTTCTATCTTTTATTATATTTACGAATGCAAAACCATATAAAAATGATGGTAACACTAAGCGATGCGCATTATGTGACATGGTTAACATACTTAGCGAAACAAACAATACAATAATAAAGCTGTTATTGATATTCTTTGACCTTCTTAATTTACTAATTGGAAAAGTAAAAAGTATTATTAGTGCGAATAATCCATATAAACCATGTTCGGCAAGCATCCTACTAAATTCTGTATGATTTGCCACCTTTGAAATTCCTCCTCTTAGTTTTTCAGATCTTACCTTACCCGCCATTCCAGGTCCCACCCCTAGTACCCAATTGTTATAAAAGATATCCAACTCCAATTCAACTAATCTATCCCTCCCACTGGTAAACTCTCTTCTGTCAGTATATTTCGTATCCCCTGTATAACCCTCATAACGTTCTTCTAGTTTATTGCCGGTAACTTCATTTGTTCGCAACCAACCAAACAAAACTAAAACAAAACCTCCAATGATAGCGAATATGGCTGTTTTGTTGGAAGAAATAAAACTTTTGCTTCTTATACTAATATATATTATGGATAAGATAATTGCTATAATTGGGCTTATAAATCCACCTCTACTAAAGGTTAATAAAATTCTATATACTAGAATAAATAATAAAAATCCATCTACAAAGTAATTACCAGTAATACTATTCCTAAAAATAAATCCTATGAATAATACCATCATACCATAACCAAAAATTACTGAAATTTGATTTGGCCCAAATCCTCCACTTTGATTTGAGTTCGCACCATAGACAATTGAATCGATATCTATTGCTCCTGATTTGATAAATACAAAAACAACCAACGATAGAATTGGAAGAAAGGATAGAAACAAAGAATTCATAAAATCCTTATTAAATTCCATTTTGAAATCATTAAAATAGAATACACAAAACGCCAAACAAATTGGACCTGAAAGGTAAAAACTAATTAAATCAAGGTCTCTACGAAATGTCGCACTATCTACAAGAATTAAAGATACAAGCATGAGCCCAATAAAAAGAATGAAAACTTTGGGCTGAATATCATAAATTTTTCTGGTTTTAATAAATGAGATTAAAATTAAAAGTATAATTCCATACTTCCCAAATTGATCAATTACGATAGCTTTGGATATCCGGATTAATAGTTCTAAACCAACAAAATAAGCTATATAATAATGACCAATCCTGTTGGCATGGGTTTCCTTTTTTGAAATTTCACTTGCTGCATATATAAATAATAATACGTAATATACATTAAAAAGGAATGGTATATATACGGCAAAGGCTCCTAAAATAAGATGGAATAAAATTAAATAAAATTTTCTTCGCTTGGTTAAATTCATTTAGATTTTAAAGATACGTCGAAGTTTGGATAGATAGTATTCATAACTAAATAAGCTCGCTATTTTTTTAGCTTCTTCCGATTTCGCCTGCAAGGTTTCAGGTGTTAGTAATATTAAATTTTGAAGTGCCATTTTCAAGGTCTCCACCTGATCATCGGCCAATAGCACCCCATTCGAATTATTTATATACTGACCGATGCACGATACATCCGTCACCAAAGGGATACACCCATATGCCATCGCCTCTGCAATCGTTTTTGGAAAGCCTTCATTTCGGGTTGGAAGAATTATTAAATGGGCATTAGCGAACATTTCAAATACTTCCTTTTTATTTAAATAGCCTTTTAATTCAAATGGAATATTGCTTTTGAAATTTTCTATTTGCGCTCTCTCTTTGCCATCTCCTGCAAAAATCACCTTCTCAATTCGGGCAGCCGCATTGTCGATGCGATGCAATGCCTCCAGTATTTTAATGGCTCCTTTCTCTGGGTTTAATGAAGCGGCGAAGCAGACGGTTAATTTACCATTCCAAATGCGTTGCGTTTGCTGGGCATTTATAAGTTCTGCCTGATTTAAACAAGGATTCTCAAATGTATGAAGGTGGTTGGGCTGATTGGGCCAATGACCATTGATGGTTCCAATGCCTTTATTAAAATTTTTGATCATCCACCATTGCTGAAAACGATAACTCCATGGTTTATTTTCTTGCACCCAGTTGCCTGCATATTTCACCCATTGCATTTTATGCTTGTAAAACCAGAGAAATGGTAAGGTATATACTC
>CAIVZR010000093.1 GCA_903910445.1 uncultured Bacteroidota bacterium | reverse complement strand
TTTGCATTACGTTATGGAGTTAGTTAAACAAGATATTCGCTCATTTTCATTAGAAGAACTTACACCATTGTTTATTGGTTTGGGGCAGCAAAAATTTCGCGCCAAGCAAGTGTACGAATGGTTGTGGAAGAAGAGCGCCCATAATTTTGAGGAGATGACCAACCTCTCCAAAGAATTACGCGAAACCTTACACAATAATTTTACGATTAATAACGTTACTGTAGAAAAGAAGCAGGTGAGTAATGATGGCACCATCAAATCGCGATTTCAATTATACGATCGCTACTTTGTTGAAGGGGTGCTCATACCAGATGGAGAACGAATGACAGCCTGTGTGAGTAGTCAGGTAGGATGCAGTTTGGCATGCACCTTTTGTGCCACCGGAAAAATGGAAAGGATGCGTAATTTGAATGCAGATGAGATTTATGACCAGGTAGTTCATATTCGTAACCAGGCGAATAACCATCATGGTAAGGCGCTTTCGAATATTGTATTTATGGGAATGGGAGAGCCGCTCCTGAATTATAAGAATGTGATGGCTGGGATTGAGAAGATCACATCACCCGAAGGATTAGGAATGGCGGCATCGCGTATCACGGTATCGACGGCAGGGGTGGCGAAAATGATAAAGAAGCTGGGAGACGATGGGGTAAGATTTAATTTAGCCCTAAGTTTACATGCAGCCTCCGACGAAAAACGCGACAAAATAATGAATATCAACGAAACGAATAAGCTGGATGTGCTGGGGGAGTCACTTCGTTATTTTTATAATAAGACAGGAAATAGAATCACCTTTGAATATATCGTCTTCGATAATTTCAATGATACCCTGGAAGATGCAGAGGATTTATATCAGTTTAGCAGAAATGTACCGTGTAAAATAAACCTGATTGAATACAATTCCATTGGCGATGGAAATTTTGAGAATGCGTCGATCGATAAAATCGACCGCTTTCAAAGATACCTGGCAAGCAAAGGGCTGATAGTTACCGTACGAAGAAGCAGAGGAAAAGATATTGATGCCGCTTGCGGTCAATTGGCGAATAAAGAATAATTTTTATCAAAGTATATGAGTCTAGCATTACGAAATTCTAAATCAACAAACATCATGAAACGCAATCGAATTTCAATCGTAGCATTGCTGGCTATTACACTTATTTTAAGTTCATGCAGCAATAAGGATCATCCTAAAAAATGTAATGGTAACCGAGGAACGAAAGTACCTATGGGGGTTATCTAATCGAATTATTTTCCTATCAACATCTTCCACCAAAAAACAGGATTGCGAAACTGCGCACGCAAATCTAAATCCTCAAACATACAACTGATGGTGTTTCTAAGTGTTTCGCTTTTATGCGCTCTGTTCACCACAAAATTAAACAGGTTCTCATACTTACTTAATTTCTGTAATGTATGACTCAGTTTTAATTCGCCCCAAAGGCGCTCATACACCGGGCGATCATAATGCAGGGCAAAATAATCCGCACTATAATCCTTGGCCTCTATGGCTTTTTGAATGGCCTGGGCCGCAAAATAACCGCTATACAAAGCATTGCCTATGCCCTCTCCAGTAAATGGGTCAATTAAGGAGGCGGCATCTCCACATAATAAATAACCTTGCCCACTGATACTTCGTTTCTTACTTCCCAATGGGAGTCCCCAGCCTTGTATCTTTCCTTCGAGGGAGGCATTGGCAAATCGGTCTTTGATATTCGGATTTTGTGCGATGGCTTTCAGCATCTGCTCTCTTAGGTTTACTTTACGCGCACTTACAGAGGCGGAAAGCATTCCTGCGCCTACATTACAGGTGCCATCTCCCAAAGGGAATATCCAGAAATAACCGGGCAAGAGCTCATCTAAAAAATGTAGTTCAATAAAATTTTGAGGATGTAAGTCGCTCACATTTTTATAATAGGCTCTTATGCCTGCACAATAATGCAGCGGGGCAACAGGACGGTTTACAAAATGTTTTTCTACCACACTTCGATCGCCATCACATCCCACAATGATATCGCAGGTTATGGAGATGGTGCTTCCATCTTTTTCATATACCACCTGATTTATACTTTCATTACGCTCAATAGAAACTACCGATGCTTTGGTGATGAGTTGCGCATATTCCAAATCGAGCTGGTTCACAAGGAACTGATCGAAATGCATGCGGCGACTAATAAATCCGGGGGCGTGCGGCTCGGCACTGATATTTTGTTTGAAGGGAATATCCAGTGCCTTTCCGTTGGGGGCTACAAATTTCACCCCCCAGCTTCCTAAAAAATGAGTGGGGTCGCTGGCCATGCGATGGATGATTCCTTCATCGTATTTCTTCAAAACCTCTACCACCTTGCCACTCAGGGCATCTCCGCAAATTTTATCGCGTGGAAATTCACTCTGTTCAAGGATTACATGCTTAATTTTTTGCTGGGATAGAAACAGAGAGGTGCTGCATCCTGCCGGTCCGGCGCCAATGATAATTACGGGTGCGTGCAAATTGTATGATTTAGAATAAAACGAGGGATCTTAATTATTTGAGAATGACTTCATGAAGGCTGCCATTTTCGCTTCTCACTTCAATATGCTCTTGCAAGGTGGTGGCCAGACTCATTCCTACAAAATCGGCGGCAATAGGGAAGGAGCGATGATTGCGATCGATGAGTACCACGGTATTGATTTTTTTCATGGGCTTCTTAATGAAATAATGTACCGAAGCAATCAAAGTGCTGCCGCTATTCAATACATCATCAACCAAAATCAAAGCCTGATTTTCAATGCCTGTATCGTTGCATTGTATGGGATTTTTAAATGGACTGGCTTTGTCAACATCTACCTCCAGCAACTGCGTTTGAATATTGCAAATGGTTTTGAAGAAGTCGTTAATCTCTTTGGCGAAAATATACCCATTGCCTTTGACGCCAGCAATCACCAGCGTTTTTTCGTCCTGATGTTCCTCGTAAAGCTGATATGCGATGCGATGAATTTTTTGGGTTATCTGACGAGCATTTAAAATGACACTTTCCATAATTTGAAAACACAAAAAAAGCGAAATAATCTGAGCTTTTCAGCCTTAAATTAAAAAGTTCAAAAATCCTTATCTTCGCGGTTATTATGAGCGCCTATCAGGTTTTATTGTACTACTGCTATACCCGCATTGAGAATGCGCCGGAGTATGCCGTATCGCACTTAGAATTTTGCAAAAAAATTGGATTGAAGGGCCGTATTATCGTTGCCGAAGAAGGATTGAATGGCACGGTAAGTGGCAGTCCGGAGGCTTGTGCCTTGTATATGAGCCATGTGAAGGAGGATCCACGCTTTGCCTCTTTGGAGTTTAAAATTAACGATTGTGATGCCCATGTATTTCATAAGATGCATGTGCGCTATAAACCCGAAATTGTGCATCTGGGCGTGCGTGGCGAGAAGGCCCTCGACCCCAATAAACTTACTGGCAAACACCTTTCTCCTCAGGAGTTTTTGGAGATGAAAGACCGCGATGATGTGGTGGTGGTAGATATGCGCAGCGATTATGAATACAATCTCGGCAAATTTAAAAACGCGGTAACCCTCGACCTGGAGAATTTCCGCGACCTGCCTCAGCATCTTCATAAATTAGAATCGTATAAGGATAAAAAAATCCTTACGTATTGCACTGGTGGTATCAAATGTGAGAAAGCCTCAGCACTCTTGCTCGAGAATGGTTTTAGCGATGTTTACCAATTACATGGAGGTGTGGTAAAATATGCTCAGGAAACAGGAGGGGTTGATTTCGATGGGGAATTATATGTGTTTGATGGCCGAATCAAAGTGGATGTTAATACCGTAAATCCAACCATCATTTCTAAATGTTTTATCTGCGGCACCCCATCACCTCGTATGGTGAATTGCGCCAATCCCGAATGTAATATTCATACTACGATTTGCGAATCCTGCGGTATTGAATATGATGGAGGATGCAGTACCCCGTGCAAGGAACATCCCCGCAAACGGCCCTATAACGAGAAAGGCTATTATCCAAAGCCTGCTATCGACTACGTATAAAATCCATCATGACTATTTCCGATATCGTCAAATACTTTCAGGCCGAGAAAAATGAAAGCCTCATTTTTGTTCTCATTGGTGTTATCGCCATCGTAGTTTCCTGCTATGGATTATTTGTAATCCGCACCGATTTTTTCAAAGGACTGGCCTACCCGTTACTTGCGGTAGCCTTGATTCAGCTGGTGGTGGGCGGTAGTGTTTACCTTCGTTCACCGCGCGATATTGAAAGGGTAAGCAAACAACTTCAGGAGGAGCCCGCTAAAATTAAAACCGAAGAGTTGCCCCGCATGGAGGTAGTCAATAAAAATTTTGTGGTTTACCGTTACGTAGAAATTGCGCTGGCATTGATTGGAATTTTGCTTTGTGTATTTCTTCGAGGGAATTCCTTCTGGCTGGGAATCGGCACGGGGCTTACCATTCAGGCATTGCTCATGCTTGGGGCCGATTATTTTGCAGAGCAACGCGCACTGCATTACACCAAACTAATTCAGTCTTTCATTTCAAATTCCTGAACTATCTTCGTAAGGAATTAATACATGTCTATTAAAAAACATATTCCTGTTTTTTTTAAGAAACCTTTGTGGTGGTTGTTTAAAGCGCCCCAGCGAAAAGTGGGTTTTTTTACTTTAGGTATTGAAATCAAAGGGCATATTCAATTATTTTTAGATCGCTTGAAAAGCATTGATTCCAGTGAATTGCAGCCGATTACCATTTGTGTTTCAAATAAAAACAGAACAGAAGCCCTGCTCAAATATGTATTGCCTTCCATCCTGCAAGCTAATCAATCACACCTAATTAATTTGAGTGTTTATGATGCTGGTAGCGATGATGCAAATAGGCTGGAGCAATCCTTGCGTGAAGCTTTGGGGAGCCGCCTAATATTCCAATCAGCCAATCAGCCTTTTGCACGAGGGCAGGCATTGAACCGAGCGGTTGCAAATTCAAATACTGAATTGCTTTTTATCACCGATGCTGATATATCGACTCCTAAAGATATTGTGAGGCTGGTGAATACGTATGCGCAACGAAACCGTATTTGGTTTCCTGTATGTAACGCTTATACCAGCCCCGCCGAAACCCTTACAGCTTGGTATGTTGAAGGCAAAGGACTCATGGCTTGTACCCGAACTCAATTCGCAACATTAAAAGGCTATGACGAATCGTTCACGAGCTGGGGTGGAGAGGATACTGATTTGTGGATGCGTTGCTGGTCCCATAAATATTTTTGCTTCCGTACCCATGAAGCGCAGCTCTTGCATCACTGGCATGAAGCAGTGGCGGGCTCGGGCAAAAAATGGTAAAATTTTAGATTTACTTTTCAGCTAATACGACTCAACATTTTTTGGGAATGGAATTTTTTTAATTCCGTGTTTGGCAATTCCGCAAAGTATTTGTTGAATATCTCTATTGTGATGGTAGCTTTTGATACAGTCGCGAAGGTCTCTGAAATCGGGGATTCCAAAAAGTGGCTCCACATATCCAAAGCCTTTGTACTGACCGTCTTCAATGCATACAATTGTTTTTTCTCCGGGATGTCTTCCCTGATCCACCATAAAGAAACTTTCGCTTTGAAAGCTAAAACTTGATATGGCTTTCATGGCGCGTTTATTATAGGTTTCTGCACTTTCCTTTTCAATGCATGCACCCTTGCATTTATGTAATTGATAATCGAAACAGGGTCCGCCTAAATTATGCAAATCGCATTTCGATAAGCACAATTCAAAATCGGCTACCGCCTTATAAAATATTTCCCGAGCATGATAAAGATTGTCGGCAGTCATCAAGGGCTCCACATTGGGCCTCAATTTTTCGATGCGAATATTGATATACCCTAAGGTATCCAAACCCTTGTAAATGCCATAATAGGGGATGGCCTTGATGCGTTTTTGAGAAGAATTAAAAATGGGTTTGTGTTTTTTTATTTCATCCGATTCGAGCAGGAGTGCTGCCAGTTCACTCCCAGTATTTTCATAGCTTATATCAGCAATTTCATGCAACATTTGCACTGCTTTTTTTCTGTCGGCTGCCGAGAAATGTTGTAATAATCGTTTCTTAATATCCTTACTCTTACCTACATAAATTATTTCTCCATTTCGGTTATGGAAATAATATACACCGGTAGTTTGTGCAGGAATCTTTTGAAATATTTTTTCGTCGAGAAGCGGAGGCAGGTTTGTTCTTTTAATTTCTGAAGGCAGCCAGTTGGGCGCAAAAGCATTGGTATTATTGGCAATGATCTTATCAAATAAAATAGCAGTTGCTTCGGCATCGCCCAAGGCCCGATGTCTGTTTTTTATTTGTATATCCAGTTGCTCGCATAAATTTCCGAGGCTATAAGAAGGCAATCCTGGAAAAGTATCACGGCTCATACGCACTGTGCATAAGGTTTTTCGCTGATAATTATAACCCAGGTCCTTGAAGGCCGCTTTCACAAAATTATAATCGAAGCGTACATTATGTGCAACGAAGATGGCGCCTTCGGTAAGCTCTAAAATTTTCTTTGCTACCTCATGAAAGGCGGGAGCATGGCGTACCATCTCATCAGTAATGCCGGTTGTTTGTGTGATAAAATAGGGGATAGCACATTTAGGATTAATCAAAGTGCTGTATTGTTCCACCACTTGTTTGCCATCATGCACAAGAATGGCAATCTCGGTGATCCGGCTATTATCAGGACTACCGCCGGTGGTTTCAATATCTACAATGGCGTACACTAGGCAACAAAGCTAATTGATAAACCTTTGTCTGGGAAAAGATTTCTGAACAAATAAAAAGAAAATAATCTTAGTTTTTAGGCTCTTCAACGTGCGCTGCCGTTTCATTTCTATTATATTCAGGTGAGGCATTCACTCGAGAAACGAACTCTACAGTTCCTTGTTTTTTCCATACACGGGTTGCCCAAACGATGCCAATAATTAAACCTATGCCTGCAATGCCAATGCCCAAAACCACGCCAAGCGTATTGTGTAAATTAAAATAGATGATAGCACCTATTAAAAGGGCAATGAGAAATGGGGAGAGCGCGATGCGCAGCCAGCCAATGGTTTCGGTAAAGAGTTTTAAAAATCGAATCATGTTAGTCGTAATTTTAGTTTTTAAAATTTATCAAATGAATCTTCAAGTAACTATAACAAAGGTATTTATTGAAAATGAATAAACTTGAATTTTGAAAGAAAATTAATGCACTTAAAACCAAGCATCTAATAAAGTCAACTGCGGATATTCAACGGGGTTCATCGCATCGGCCTGATTGCGATTGGTTTTTACGCTATTTATTTTTTGAGAAACGGTGAATGCTGCCATTTCATTTTCATTATAGGGTTTCATTAAATCCTGTACTATTGATTCAGTAAGCTTTGGATCAATCCATGCCGCCTCTTGTTCGGGAGTTAAAATTAAGGGCATCCTTTTTTTTACGTTATGAATTTTTTGCATCAAGGCATTGGCAGGGGTGGTGATGATACTGAAGGTACTTTGCTTCTCACCAGTTTCAGGATTCGTCCACGAATTACAAATACCGCCCAAAGAGAAAAAGGCATCATGAATAGGATGAATATAATAGGGGTACTTCACTTTATTCTCATCACGCCATTCATAAAATCCACTCGCAGGCACCAGGCAGCGATGCGATTGAATACTTGTTTTAAAGGATGGTTTTTCAAACGCTGTTTCCCCCATGGCATTAAGTGTTTTATCTCTGATTTCAAGGGCAGATTGGCCATTGCGTACCCATTCAGGAATGAGTCCCCACTCGGATAATTGCATTCCATCCTGCATAATTATTGGAAGCTTCGGATGATCGAATCCACTTACAAAGTAGAAGAGGGGTAGTTGTTGATTAAGGGTTTCTTTCGCCGGTTCATCAGGCAATAAGCGCTTGTATCGTTCTGCAAATTCCTTTGCCTTGCGTTCCATAAAAGCAACATTATAGCACATAATTATTGGGTTATCTAAGGAAGGTAAAGATATAAAAAAGGGTCACAAAAATTTTGAAACGAATACTTTTATCTTTCAAATTCGAGAAAGAAATTGCTCAGGTGGTTGATGATATCGCTTGCAAGCATACTGGTTCGCGATACACTTTGGGCAGCCGCATCGCCCGCATATCCATGAATGTATGCCCCTATAATAGCTGCCACTGTGGGTTCGTAGCCTTGTGCACACAAACTGGTAATAATGCCGGTAAGCACATCGCCACTTCCTGCGGTTGCCATCCCATCATTGCCTGTAGAATTGAAATAGGCTTTCCCATCGGGCGTGGTAACGCAGGTATGATGCCCTTTCAAAAGTACGGTAACCTGATATGTTTTAGAAAATGCCAACTGCGATTTGAATCGATCGAAACATGTTTTATGTGCTTGTGTCAAACGGTCGAATTCGGCTGGATGTGGGGTGAGCACGGTATTGGGACTTAGTGATACATACCATCGTTGTGTCTTAGAAAGCAAGGTGAGCGCATCGGCATCCAACACGATGGGCAATTGTTGCTCTTCTAAAAGCTGGACAAGTATATCTTGAGAATCGGATTCAAGGCCAATGCCGGGGCCAAACCCAATGGCATCAAACTCGTGGTAGTAAACCGATTTCTGTTTTTCTTTTTGGCGATTACTTTGAGTCATCACCTCGGGAGTATAAATCATTAGCGGCGTTATGGCCTCTTCAGGTACCATGGCAGTCACCTTACCGCATCCACTTTTAATCGTGGCTCTGGAAGCTAACAAAGCAGCCCCAAAGGCGCCTTCATTGCCGGCAATCATCAAGGCATGACCGAAGGTTCCTTTATGTCCAGAACGAGCCCTGGGATGCATCAGTGCGTGAATCTCCTGGGCATTAACAAATTCGATATCGGAGGGGCAGGAAGAAAGGAAATCGGGATGCAATCCAATATCGACGCAACTGAAAGTGCCAGTGAAACAGGCATTTTCCGCAAAGAGAAAAGCAAGTTTGGGCAATTGAATGCTTAGGGTATGGTGTGCTTTAAAAGTATTCTCGGGGGTACTTGTAAATAATAAATCGGCCGAGAGCCCCGAAGGAATATCAATGGCAATTTTCACTCCAGGCTGTTCGTTTATTTTTTGGATGAGCTTTGCACCCTTGCCATCAACAGGTTGGTTTAAGCCTATACCGAAGAGGGCATCTAAAACAATATCCTCTGATGACAGTTTTATATTTTCAATCGCAGCTTCTGTATCTATTTCAGAATAATGAACGGGGGTTGATTTTAAGCGTTCAAAATTGGTGATGAACGATTCGGTATACTTCCCTTTAAGAATATACACGATTACTTTTTTGCGTTGTTCAGCAAGCAATCGTGCCATGGCCAAACCATCACCACCATTATTGCCGGGTCCACAAAAAACGGTATAGGAATAGGATGCAGGGAATTTAACAGCAAGTTCATGGCAGATTGCGGTGGCAGCACGCTCCATCAAATTAATAGGGGCAATGGGCTCATTTAACTGAGTGTAGGCATCGGCTTCTTGTAATTGTTGTGCGGTTAAAATTTTCATAAGAATAAAGTTTGATGTTTCATTTTTGAGAATGCAACGAAATGCTATCCCTTATTATAGATAGCGATATTTTTGATGCAAGAATATTAATTCAAAAATAGGAGAACTGATAGGTTCTACCATAATTACAAAATTAGTAGATGTAATGAAATTTCAATCCTAATTCAATATGATACTCATCACTAAAAAGTAAATAGCAGGGCTAAATAAATCAACCTATAAGGCGTTATGCAAAGTTTTCGAGGCAACAATTTGTTCCAGTACTTCCTTGTCCATTGGCTTCTGAATAAAACCTTTAATAAGCGGGTTGGAGGCCACCTTCCTTTTGTCATGACCATCAATAGCAGAAGTGAAAATATACAGGGTCGTTAATTCATGAATAGCATCCGACATTTTTTTGAATTTCTCAATAAATTCCCAGGCTTCAAAACGCGGCAAGTTAATGTCTAGTAAAATTACTACGTTGCTTAAGGATGTTGAATTACTAAACTGCTCTAAATGTTTGTACGCTTCGTCAGAGTCTTTAAAGGTACTTACTGTAATTGCAGGGTTTAGATGGTGCAGCAGGGCTGTACACAAAAAATTATTGAATGCATCGTCATCAATAATTATAAAATGCGGCGTATTATTTCTGAAATCAGAATTTTTGTCAATCATATGCTTCAAACAATTTACCGATTAAGGTACTCATTTGGCTTTTGTTACCGCAAATTTAAGTATATATTTTGATATAATTGTTGTCATCTTTTATTGAAATATTGGGGTGTTTTTAACATCCTAAGCCCTACTGTCCTATTTATTGGCATCTTATTCATTCTTTGCATTTAAATATTTAGACAGTAGTTATTTTTAGGCTAATGATGATTTAATTAAATTCTCGATTAAATCAACAATAAATAAAATTAAATCGAGCATTAGTTGTGTAGTGGTACTTAAAAATAAAAATTACCATACAAATGTAAAATCACGAAAAAATAAGGACAAAAAAGTCCTTTAATAGGGGAAAATAATATTGTACATTATTTATAAAAAGCCTTGAAACACAACACAAATAACACTTTTATAAAAAATAAAGTGATAATAATAATTTGAAAAATTAACACAATATTTGAAATTAAATTTCTAAATTTGTGTTATGAAATGATATTAATAAACAAGAAAGTAAAACCAATTTATTAATTTAGAAAATCATTTCGGACATATAGATGATAAATAATACAATTGAAAGGTCAAGCCTTTCTGGAGATTCTTTGCCCGCAAATTCTTTAGCTCAAATTGGAACCACCTTCATCGATTTTATGGAAGCCGACCCTGATGCATTGCTCCTTTTGAATGAAGAAGGCATCATTCAAGGGGCGAATTCCAATTTTGAAAGAATGTTCGGATATCAAAGGAATTATGTCATAGGCAAACAAGTAACTGCATTTCTACCTGAATACCATAAGGAAGCTTTTATCAATAAACTGAACCGATTTCTTGTAAAAAATAGATTAAGCCACGAAATTGAAGGAATGGAATTCATTGCTCATCGAAGCAATGGCGAGGAGTTTATGGCTGAAATTAGGATGGGTTATTTTCAGGTATTCAACAATTCGGGTGTTGCGATTTCTTTCAGAGATATTAACTGGAGAGAAGAGAAGAATAAAGCCATCCGGCATTCCAATAAAATTATTAGGGAACAAAATCTGAGGCTGACCAACTTCTCAAATATTGTATCTCACAATTTAAAATCACATGCCAATAATTTTGAAGCGATTCTAAATTTATTAGCGAATGCATCTTCGGAAGAAGAAAGGCAGGAAATGATGAAGTACCTTCGAGATTTATCGTCGGGCCTGACTACCACTATTGGCCATGTTACAGAAATTGTAAAGATCCAAAACAGTAAGGACTTGAAAATTGAACCCATCAATCTTTATGCATATGTAAATAAATGTATTGAAATTTTGGGCATACAATTAAGAGCAACGAATGCTATCATACATAACCACGTGAAGGAGGATATCATTCTGAATTATAATACCGCCAATATTGAGAGCATCCTTCTAAATTTCCTTACCAACGCCATCAAATACCGACATCCCCAGCGTGATCCGGAAATTTGGGTTGATGCGAAGGAAATAGAAAATGGTTTATTGCTGCATATTAAAGACAATGGCTTGGGAATTAATCTGCAAAAACATGGAGACAAACTTTTTGAAATGTATAAAACATTCCATGATAATAAGGATGCCGTAGGCGTGGGTTTATTTATCACACGCTATCAGGTAGAGACACTTGGAGGGCATATCACAGTGGAGAGCGAAGAGGGAGTTGGAACAACGTTCACAGTGCATTTTTTGACCGAGATGCAACCATAAACGTACCTGGGAAAAAAATTCATGCAAAAAAAATCCCGGATGGCATGTGCTTCCGGGATTTTTTTTAGTTCTAATATTCTAGCGCTCCGCCTGGAAATAGTCCATTAAGTTTTGGAACTCCATAGCCTGCTTCTGTATTTGATCAGCATATTCATTTTGGCCATTTTGCTTCGCCATATTTGATGAAACCTGCATGGCTTGGAAATCCATTCTGGCTTCATCTCGAACAGGTCTGAACGACTTATTCGATTTGGCATATTTCTCATAGTAGCGCAATTCTTCAATGCATTGTTGCATGAGTTTATCATTCCAATATTTTGCTTTCGTTACATCGCCTGCTGAGTAATAACCCTCTACAATTTGTAAGAAGTAATAGTTCATTGGAACACTTTCTATTGGTAACTCTGCCATACAACGATCCAATACTTCCACAGCGCGTTTCTTATCACCTGCTTTTACCCACTCACTTGCCAATCGTGCAAATACGTTGCGGAAATTATAAGTTTGACGCATACTGGTTTGATCAACATATACTCCTGGATGATTCAATCCACCAAAACGGAATTTCTCCATGATAGAGGTATCCAGTTTCTTCACATTAATACGACCCGACTGTCTGTTTTCTCCCTCATCAGTATTTCTGATAGGCACCAATTTATAAGTGAATCCATCCAACTGGAAATAAGGTTGTAATCCCAAATAAGGTTCAGCACCTGTAGTGATGGCCCAGTAAATCGGACGGGTATTGATATTATTAGCAATGATATCCAAGGTAATCAAATCGTTCTTCAAAATGTATTTGTCTTTACCTGGAGAAGGCAATTCCCAAACAATACTGTCCACCATTAAACTATCGTCTTCTTGTTGCACAACATGATTGGTACGACACAATTCTTTGTCGATTTTAATGCTTAGCTTTTTAGTTGGATAATAGCTATATCCTTCATCGGTACCATTCTGACTAGGTACAGTATTCTTATCGTTGGCAATGAAATTCATCCAGGTAGTTAGGTCTACATTATCAGGTAATTTTTTATTTGCATAAAAGAATACCTGATCGCGAACTCCTTGAACATACTGATTTGGTTTCAAGGTTAATTTTATAGGCTCACTATCATATACCTTGCGATTCAATACATCTACATACCAATCGGTGTTCAATAAACTAAGATTGATGATACGAATATCAGGACGAACGCCTTCAATATTTTGAGCATACCATAATGGATACGTGTCATTATCACCATTGGTGAATAAGATGGCATTCTTATCGCAGCTTTCGAGATAGCATCTTGCATAATCCACACTAATAGTACGGTTGCTACGATCATGATCGTCCCAATTTTGTTTCACCATATTCACCGGCACCAAGATCATACTCAAGGCAGTAACACCTCCAGCAATTAATGTTGGGTTGCTAAATTTCTTCAGTAAATCGTATAAGAACAATACTCCAAAACCAATCCAGATACAGAAGGTTTGCATACTACCTACATAAGCGTAATCACGTTCACGAGGTTGTAAAGGAGGGAAATTCAAGTAAAGTACAATAGCGATACCCGTAAAGAAGAATAACATTCCCACTACCAAGGTATCTTTTTTGCTATTTTTATATTGCCAGAACAATCCTAATAACCCCAAGATGAATGGTAAGGCATAATAAATATTTCGGCCTTTATTATTCGTAAGTGATGTAGGAGCTCCTGGCTTAATATCCTTGCGCCACTCATCAATACCCGAAATACCGGTAATCCAGTTACCATTACTTACTTCTCCATTTCCTTGTTCTTCACTCTGACGTCCAATGAAATTCCATGCAAAGTACCTCCACCACATAAATCCAATTTGATATGAAATCATGAAATCGAGATTGTTGGCAAAGGTTGGTTTTCTATTTCCCAATCCTTCCCATTCTTTATAGGCTTGCACATGGTCGGCTCTGCTGCTATGCATACGAGGTAAAATGGTGCAATCTTTATCGGCGTATTTATAAGAGAACTTAGGTCCTACTTCTTTATAAACTTTTTCATCACGGTCGATGCGGTATTGCATTTCACCATAGTTTTGATCAATAGGTTCTGCATAATAATATGGTCCATAAAATAATGGGGTTTCGCCATATTGATCACGATTGATATATCCTAAGAAACTCCATACATCGCTTGGAGCATTCATGTTAATTGGAGGATTGGCATGTGCACGTACCAAAGTTTGAACGTATGAACCATAACCCACGATTAGAAAAGTGAAGGTAAGCAACATGGTATTCAATAAAGGGCGATCAATTTTATTGAGGTAGTAGAAAGCAAGTCCTACAAGTCCAAATACAACAATTAAAATCGCCATCATTTTGCCCGATGAACCAAAGATGATTCCTAAGAACAATAATAACCCTGCACTTCCCCAAATCATGTATTTGTAATTATCCTTCGCATTCATTGAATAAAGAATACTTGAAGTTAATAGCGTAATCAAGGCCAGTGCAAATACAACCACACCACTTCCAAATGGCAATCCAAAGGTATTAACGAAGGTACCATCAGCTTTTGCTGCCAGCATGGGTAACCAAGGAATGAGAATGAAATTCACAAATCCCAAGATTGCTAACGCAATAGCCATGGCTTTAATAAATCCGGCACGGGTAAAGGCAAATTTGCGGTAGTAGTAAACCAAAACCAAACAAGGGATTACCAATAAATTCAAGAGATGGACACCAATTGCCAAACCGGTAAAATATCCGATGAGGATAATCCAACGGTCGGATCCTTTTTCATCGGCTATATTCTCCCATTTCAAAATGGCCCAGAATACGAGGAAGGTAAAGAAGGATGATGAAGCATAAACCTCCGCTTCCACCGCAGAGAACCAAAATGTATCGCTCCAGCACATGGCCAAAGAACCTACAATACCTGCACCCATAATGGCAAGTAAGTTGCTAGTGGTG
The DNA here is from genome assembly GCA_903910445.1 of uncultured Bacteroidota bacterium. Taxonomy (GTDB): domain Bacteria; phylum Bacteroidota; class Bacteroidia; order UKL13-3; family UKL13-3; genus CAINMV01. Next base: position 24,661 of record CAIVZR010000093.1, on the reverse strand, counting down.
TATTCACCACCAGTTTCAGGTTTTACAACTTTGCGAGCTAAATGAGTGATAATCCAAAATACGAACATCACATTCAATGCACTCGTAACCCCACTTAGCATATTGATGGCAGTGGTAACATTCCATACCCCTTGTGAAGAATCTACATTTGTAGCAAACATGGAGAAAATTCTACCTAAAAGCACAAATAGCGGGGCACCCGGTGGATGGGCTACCTGCAAACGATAGGCGCAAGATGAAAACTCTCCGCAATCCCAAAAGCTTCCCGATTTCTCTAACGTCATGGCATACGTGTATAATCCCACGAGAAATATCAGCCATCCTAAAATTGTATTAACCTTGTTAAAACGTTTCATTATTTATAAAATATGTAATTGAAAATGATTTTTCTGTAAGCGTGCAAACCTACATTATTTATCCTAAAAAACGAAACGCCCCAAAGAGGGTGCTTCCCGCTGATAAAATGCTACGAGTTGGCAATTCTAAAGTTACAATATTTGTTGATGAATGTGGATTTTTACCTTGTCATGACTCGGTTAGACCAGCTCAAATATTATTTCTCTGTTTAATAAAATCCTGGTGGCTGCTTGACTTTACCAATATATTCGTAGCTTTGCTTTAATCAATACAAAATATCTCCATGAAAAAAGTCATCTACCTAATCGCACTCTTATTTCTTTCTGTTTCGGTTCAGGCACAATTAATCAGTAGTATCTCCTCACAGAAATGCTTTGGTGGAACCGATGAAGAACTAAATCCATCCATTGTAAAAACTGCCGATGGTGGCTATGCCATGGCTTGCTGGGCTATCTCAACCAATGGCGACCTCACTGCAAACAAAGGTTCCTATGATATTTGGGTAACAAAACTCAATAGCGTTGGAGTCATCACCTGGCAAAAAAGTTATTGTGGAAGTGGCCGAGATCAAAGCTTTAAAATAATTCAATTGAAAAATGGTGGCTTTCTTGTCTCAGGCCACACCCTTAGTAACGACGGGGATATTAGCGGATTGCACGCCGCACAGGATGGGCTCCTGATGAAGATTGACCCCAATGGGGTATTGATTTGGACGAAGTGTTATGGGGGTACCGGAGAAGATGAATTATTCAGTGTCAATGAAACCACCGATGGGAAATTTATCGCGGTAGGTTATACCAATTCGGCCGATGGACAAGTTACAGGCAACCATGGCATGAAGGATTTATGGATTATAAAAACGGATTCGAATGGAAAGCTCCTTTGGCAAAAATGTTATGGAGGTACACTCGATGATATGGCCTATGCTACTTGTTTGGCGACCTCTGTAAATAATTTTTTTGTAGTAGGCACAACGGCCTCTTCCAATGGTAACCTTACTGCAAACAAAGGTGGTTTCGATGCATGGATGTTGAAAATTGATTCGAGTGGTGCCATCCTCAACTCCATCAATAATGGAGGAGCCGCCGATGATGCATGGCGCGATGTGATTGCCACCAACGACGCAGGCTGCGCTACCATTGGAGATACTAAATCGAATTCTGTAGATGTAAGTGGTAATCATGGCGCTCAAGATATATGGTGCGGGAAATACAATAGCACCTATACTTTTAGCTGGGGCGTATGCATCGGAGGTACTGCCAGTGAAATTGGTTCAACCATCATTCAACTCTCCGACAATAGCTATTCGATATGCGGATATGGTAATTCAACCGACCTCGATTTCTTAGGTACCCATGGTGCCAACGATGCCATCATCGGATTGGTGAGTCAGACTGGCGTTCTTAGTGGCACTAAATGCTATGGTGGTGGATTTTCTGAAGTGAGTTCCTGCTTAGTAAACGATGGTGGATCGGCTGGTATTGGCACCTATACCATGGTTTGTACCACAGGCTCCAATAACCTCGATGTAAGCGGAAATCATGGTGCAAATGATATCTGGTTTGTAAAGCTGAGTGTTGCGCTGGGAATGGTTCATCCATCGCATTTTAATGAGGTAAAAGTGTATCCTACACCCATTAATTCTGAATTGAATATTGAAACTGATTTTGAATCATTCAACTATTCGTTGATGGATATCAATGGAAAAAATTTAGTAGAGAATGCCCAGCACTTTAACAAATCGTTAACGATTCAATGCGGCGACATGAAACCCGGAATTTATGTTTTGACTTTAGAGCATGATGGCAATAAAGCCATTTACCGAATCGTCAAACAATAATTTTACGCTTCTAAATCTTCGAATCCGTAATTTTTTATTTTACGGTAAAGGGTTCTTTCACTTATTCCAAGCTCTTTGGCAGCACGGTTTCTACGGCCTTTATGTTTTAAAAGTGCACGTTTGATAATTTCTTTTTCCTGATCCTCCAGACTTAATTTCACCTCTTCTTTAGGCGCTTCATCAATATGAATGATGGTTTCGTTCTTTGGATTATTACGAATGAAATTATTGGTGAAATTGCCACCTGCTTGCGGGAAATTACCTCCGTCATTGGGAACATAATTTTTGGGTGCAGCATACATCTCTGGTGCCAAATTACCTTGAATCATATTGGATACAACATTCTTCAATTCGTGTAAATCGTTCTTTACATCAAATAGAATCTTGTAAAAAATATCACGCTCACTCATGCCTCCCGTCGACTCCGAATGCGCGCCACCAGGCACCGGCACTGGCAAATAGCTTTCTTGTGGCAAATATTTGCGCATCACCTCCGCCGATATTTCACGGTTGGTTTCCAATACACTCATCTGTTCTACAATATTTTTCAATTGTCGAACATTCCCTTCCCACTTGCAATTCAATAATACCTGCACTGCTTCTGCCTCTAAGTTTAATGGCTCGTTCTTGTATTTTTCAGAGAACATCATCGCAAACTTGCGAAACAATAAATGTATATCCGAACCCCGCTCGCGTAAGGCGGGTACTCTGATGGGCACGGTACTCAAACGATAATATAAATCCTCTCTGAATTTTCCTTTGCTGGCAAGCTGGTATAAATCTTTATTGGTAGCGGCTACCACACGCACATCGGTATGCAATGGCTTGCTGCTTCCTACTTTTATAAATTCACCACTTTCCAAAATTCGAAGTAAGCGCGCTTGCGTATCAGCAGGCAACTCCCCAATTTCATCTAAGAAAATGGTACCCCCACTTACCGTTTCAAAATATCCTTTGCGGGCTTCACTCGCACCCGTAAACGATCCTTTCTCGTGACCAAATAATTCACTGTTGATGGTGCCTTCGGGTAAGGCACCGCAATTGATGGCAATGAATGGTCCGTGCTTGCGGTTGCTTAACTGATGAATGATTTTGGAGAACGACTCTTTTCCAACACCGCTCTCTCCTTGAATAAGCACGGTCATTTCGGTAGGTGCCACCTTCATGGCAGTTTCAATGGCCAAATTGAGGGAGGCAGAATTACCTACGATATCAAATCTATTTTTTACTTCTTGAAGTGTCATTTTATTTATTTTTTTAATGAACCAATTCTATGCATTAAGAGATTTATACGATGGCCTTCTTTTTAAATACCATCAATTTATATCTCTTGTTTTGAGCAAATACTTCGGGGTTCACCGTAAGCAAATTCTTGTCAATTTTTTTTCTGATTTCGGGCAAAACCTCTTGCAATGCATAATGATATCCAGGAGCCTTTACTTGCAGTTTTTCAATTCCAAATTGATATAAGGGCAAGCCAATATTATTCCCCCACATATATACGTAGGCGATGGTAGGAAGGATGTTGGGCGTGATGTCCTGCTCATATTCCAGTTCCCAGCCATGGGCATTTACCTGTTCCATAAACGGTCCCCAATAGTGTCCCGATTTTTCGGCTTTATCGCCCGTTCTAAAATAATCACAAGCAATCCATTGTGCTTCCGGGGTACTTATTTTATGAAGCAAAGGCAAGGCGATATCGAGCTTTAGATATTGCAATGATTCGGAAGTAATCAGCGCATCAAATTTTCCTTTATTCGCATCCCCATCGAGCTCTTCAAACTTGCAATGATGCAATGGCAGTCCAGGATATTTTTGTGAGATATAATGAATCTGGGTATTGTCGGGTGTTAAAGCAGTAGGCGCATATCCTTTTTCTAATAATAGTTTAAGCAATCCGCCCATACCACAACCAATATCGAGCACTTGTTTGCCTTTAGGTTGTAGCTTATCCATCAAGAGCATCGCATATCTCAACTGTGCCTCATATATTTGGTTCAGGGAAATATCTTCTGGCTTGATCTCGGGATTATCGAAATAGCCATAATGTAAAAAATCGCCCTTCAATATTTGAGAGTACAATTTTAATTGTGCATCATCGCGTACACGGGCAATATTTTTTCTATTGCGTTGCAGCTTCGCGATGCGATATACTTCAACAGGGTTCAGTATTTTTTTTAATAGTGGTGATAAAATTCCCATGATTTTTTTAGTTATTTCTTCTGACTTTAAAGAAGAAGGGTATTCAATTTTTCAATCTACAATTTCTCCAAGCAAACTGGTTTGTGTGCTTCGCGTAATTTTTACATTTACATAATCGCCTTTCTTCACATCCCCTTTTTTAGGAAACACGCATACCACATTGGCATCGTTTCTTCCTTTGAGGTCGTTGCCCGAACGTTTCGATTCGCCTTCAATCAGCACACGATAGGTATTCCCTATTCGTGCTTCATTCTTCTTTTTGCTTACCTCACTTTGCATATCGATGATATCTTGTAGTCGGCGCTTCTTTACCTCTAATGGAATATCATCTGGATATTGACGGGCAGCCAAGGTTCCAGGGCGTTCACTATAAAAATACATATAAGCAAAATCGAATTGTGCTTCACGCATCACGGCAATTGTTTGCTGTAACTCTTCTTCTGTTTCGGTGCAAAACCCTGCAATGACGTCGGTGCTGATACCGCAATCGGGAAGGATTTCGCGAATGCGTTTGAGTCGTTGTACAAACCACTCGGCACTATAGGTGCGGTTCATCAACTCCAATACTCGGCTGCTTCCACTTTGCAATGGGTAATGAATATAGTTGCAAATATTTTCGAAGCGCGCCATGGTATAGAGCACCTCATCGGTAATATCTTTGGGATGGGAAGAGCAAAAACGGATACGGCAATTGGGAACCGCTGTGGCAACCATTTCTAACAGTTTAGAAAATGATACCATCACTTCTTCTCCAGGAGCAATATCCATCGCCACGATTTCTTCCTTGGCAGTAATTTTTTCTATCTCTTCATCGAGGCTCTTAATGAGGGCAATGGTGGCTTCGCTTTTGGCAGGGTTATTAAAGATGCCTTGACGTTCGAGGCGTTCAACATCTTTTTTTGTGTTGGTGATATTGCTCCACTTATAGCTATCAACATTTTGTCCGAGCAACATAATTTCGCGATAACCCATTTGCTCCAGCTGAATACATTCGCGAACTATACTATAAGGATCGCGACTTCTTTCGCGACCACGGGTGAATGGCACCACGCAAAAGGCGCACATATTATCGCAGCCCCGCATGATGCTTACATAAGAAGCGATACCATTTTCATCGAGCTTTACGGGCGCAATTTCGGCATAGGTTTCTTCCTTGCTAAGAATAATATTCATGGCTCGTTGCCCATCTCCAACATCGGCTAATAGCTTAGGAATATCGCGGTAGGCATCGGGACCAACAATTAAGTCCACCAGTTGCTCCCGGTCCATTAAATCTTTTTTCAAGCGCTCGGCCATACAACCCAAAACACCCACCACCAAGGCGGGATTGCGTTTCTTCTCGTTGTGTTTTATTTGATGCAAGCGGTTCCAAACCGTTTGTTCAGCATTTTCACGAACTGCACAGGTATTCAAAAAAACGGCATCTGCTTCGTTAATATTGGAGGTAGCAGTATATCCTGCTCCTGCCATAATTGAGGCTACCACTTCACTATCAGCAAAGTTCATAGCACATCCATAGCTTTCTAAATATAGCTTGCGTTTGACAGGGACTGTTGGGTTTTCCGATTCCATAAAAGGGGGGCAAATTTACGAAATAGAACTGACAAGGTGGCAGAAATAATAACGGAAAACAAACAAAAGTTTTGATGCCTATTAAATGGGATTAATCGGCAGAGAATATTGTTTTTGAAAATTAAGGAAAAAATGCTCATAAGGATTATTAGTTTTTATGCGGTAAAGACATATCACAAATTGACAGATTCATCTACTAACTTTTCACGAATTGGAAGGTGAAATTCCCTGCTTGCACGAAATAAAAACCTGAAGGTAAGTTACTTATATCAATTGTGTTTAGAGGTGAATTTAAATAACCAGTCATAACTTCAATTCCCAAATAATTAAATATACTAAATTGCAAATTAGCAGGCTGACCTTCACTTTTAATATTTAGGAAATTTAATGCAGGGTTCGGGTAAATTGTTATTATACTGGGGCTACTTATTTTCGAGCTAATCCCAACAAATTGATTCCAGCCTCCATTGGTAGTTCGCAAAATAGTGCCACTATCCCCAACGATAATTCCTATCCTTCCATCCTCCGTAAATTTAATATCATTGAGTGGAGCGGTTACTGGGCATAGTTGTTCTTTCCAAGTAATACCTCCATCAAAACTTTTTAAGATGAGGGCTTTACCATTTTTACTTCCTACAACATAACCAGTATCCCTATTTACAAACCAAACTTGTTTAAAATTACACTTGTTATTGGTATATTCTATCTTCCAATTAATATAATTATCGCTCTTTGCAATAAACGTATCTCCAATAATAACTCCAGCAGTATCATTAAACATATATAGCGATTTGGAATACGGGAGATTTGGAATATTATCAAATTGAGATTGGTTTGGTGCTATTTTTTTAATTTCTCGTCTGACAATTGCAGTATAGCTTTTCTGTAAACCAGGTTCATAATTGTTTAAAACAAAAAAGGTGCTATTCTTTTGAAATAATGCCTTAAATACTAGAGAGTCGTACCAAAAATAACCTCGGCTAAATCCTCCTTTATATACTACATAAGGCTGAGTTATGGCAGATACAACACTATATTGATTTGTCAACCGTCTTATATTTCTTTCTTGAAATACCCAAACAATCGAATCTTCATACCTCAAGGTAGAAAAGTTATAATCACTCAGAAAGGAATTAAGTATTGTGGTATCAATAAACTTGGTATTAGGTAAGATTTTAAAATATTTTTGATGATAGTAATAATTGGAATTTAGATTATTGTAACTTGTAACATAAATTGTATCTGCGTTTCTGAACACATCATTGAATTTGTTGATAAAATCATACCCCGCAAGATAAAATGTTTTACAGGAATCACTCGAGCCATATAGATAATTATTACCTAAAATATAGAAAGTACTATCTAATTGTTTTATTCTTTCCAGAGAAGAATACACACCGGTAGATTTATTGAACCACTGTGCTTGTAGGTTAATGAATAATAGTATTAGAATTGATGTATATAATAATTTTTTCATAATCAATGATTGATGATAAGTTTTTGCGTTTGTACTGTTGAACCAGTAACAAATTTAATAAAATAATACCCATTTACCCAATCAGCTACATTTAGATTATAATTATTTGAGAAAATCCCCGAAAAAATTCCTTTTCCTTCAGCGCTGAAAATATAGAATTTGACAGGATATAAACTAACTGTCTCAATAGTGAAATTATTAATTATAGGATTCGGGTAAACTTTAAAAATGGAATTCGATATTTCGTTTGAAATACCTTGATTCTTATTTGTCTTCGTTAGACCAAATCCGTCTTCATTTGAATATTTTAAACAGCTATTGTTAAATACTTTACAACGAATTTGATGCGGAAACATTGCCACCATGGCATCATTTGAATAGTTGCCGCCGATTGCAGGGTCTAGGTATAGATGTGTTAAGGTAGGTGAATTATAACCTGTGAAATTAAATCGCAGGTCACCTATTAGCGGAATTCCGGAAATATTATATGTTTTAGTCATCTTAGTCTCTGTGCACGAATTTATATACATTAATGTACAATTAATATCCTCCCAATTATCATATTCCGGGCAATAATACTGAACACCAGTATTTGGATCAGTATAACAAACGTATTCGCCTTTATATGATCTAAATTGCCATTGATATTGTAATCCTAAACTTTGATTTAAAGTAACTGTATGACTCCCTTGAGTATTATTGCCAACCCCTGACAAATCCATACTTGTATATGAAGTGAAATTAAAATCTAAATCTAAGGATAATGTGTTACTGACATATCTAGTACAATTTGCATAGTTTATATAATTTAAGCGATATTGCCAACCTCCCATATTTGTAAGAAAAACAGGAATTAGCCAGGTCCCACTGCCTGTTTGGGTAATTGTAGTTGCATTCCATGAAAGACCATTATCAATACTTACCTCCCACCAAATATTATAATTGATTGGTACTGCAAGAGAAGCATTTATATAAATATTGGTAGTACCTGGAATTAGACATCCACTTGGAGATGGAGAAAGTAGAAATGTTCCAGAAACACTTGCATTATGGGTTAAGCAAACTTTTTTAGCAATTGCAAATTCACTGATTATATTAAGTGATGTTCTTCTCGCTTGAATAGTGTAATAATAGCAGCCTAAGTTAGGTTCAGTTATTGTTGTACTATTAGTAGTTGTGGTTTGAATTGTTGTCCATGTGTCAGTTGATTCATCAAGCCTTTCAACAATGTAATCAGTAGCATTAGCAGTACTGGTCCAATTTAAAGTAAATTTGTTTTCACATTGATTTGTGATAGTCAAACCTGAAGGTTGTCCTAAAATATTGAAATTATTATCACTAATCTCACTTAGAGAGTACGGTGAAGTTTGTCTTACTCTTATTCTTCCTTGATTTGTAAAAGTTGCGGGGATAGTCCAATTGATTGTTCTAGTTACGCTTGATAAATTAGTAACTATTGGAGTCCAATTTACTCCTCCATCAATACTATAATCTATGGAAAAAAGACCACTGGACGGCATGCTATATGCTTCCCAAGTTATTTTTTCAATGCTTCCAGGGCTTAAAATATTGCCGCCATTAGGGTAAATTAATTTAAGTCCGAAGTCGTTATTTGTAAATAGCAAGAAAAATTCTTGAGTCGCCCCGTTTGGAATATTGAACCCACTCACAGATATCGTGTAGGTACTATTGGTATTATTTAAAGTTACTTGTTCTACATTGTTCAAATGATCAATACCTGTAATTGCTAAAGCAGATGGATTGGATGGATCTAAAATTGAAGGTTGAGTTACTACTGAGGTTGAACTATTAACTTGTAGATCTAGGTCGTTTATTAGAGCGATAGTTGCACTCGGTGTTCCTTCTATATCCTGCCAAATAAGCATTATCTTTGATGTTATCCCATTAGATCCAGGATTAAACGTATACGTCTTAGTTTGTCCATTTACTATTGAACCAGAAATAAAACTTGATTGATTTAAGTTTTGTAATGTTTTGTACATGTTAATATTGCCGTATCCAGTTCTGTAATCAGGTCCTAAATTATCAACATCAGTTGCACTATTCATTAATAAACCTTTTACAAGTGTTGATGAAGGCCAAGAATTATATATTTGTTTATATCTTTCATAAACTAATGCTGCACATCCGCTTGCTATAGAAGTAGCTTGAGATGTCCCAACATTCCCAAAAGAATATCCGTCAATTAAATCAGTATTTATTGAAACATCTCCAAGAGTAACCAAATCTGGTTTGATTCGGCCGTCACTAACTGGCCCATAAGCTGAATAGGAAGCAATTAGGTTATTTGCACTTAACGCACCAATTGTCAAACTGTTTTTAGATGAACAGAGTGAAGATGTAATTGACCTAAATGTATTTGCATTGCAACCTAAGATACCCGGGTTATTACCTGCTGCAAAAATCTGTAATAAATTTTGCCGAAGAATAGATGTGTGGTCAAATGTATAAGAATAGGCATTATATGGCGATCCCAATCCACAAGGGTTCCCAACTATTGACACCCATGAGTTGGATGAAATTTTGGCATTTATAGTTCCATTATAAAAGTTATTCCACCCCGTCAAGTTGAATCCAGGCATAGTTGAGTATGTAACCATTGCATTATTAGTGGAAATAATGTTGAGATTGCCATTAAATGCCACGCCCTTTGCTCTTGGGTCAATAATCCCCTTACCTACAATATTTCCTGCCATTTCAGTTCCATGGCTAAAAATTGAACTTGTTGGTACATAACTTGTAATCCTTTTCCTGAAATCTATATGAGGATTAATATAATCTTCATATAAGTTAATTTGAACTCCTAAACCTGAAAGTCCTGAAGTTCCTAAATTTGAATAGCTCGCATTCGAGAAATTATTAATAAATGATGTTGATGCTTGGGCTTCAATACGATTATCTAATGGCTCTATATAATATACAATGGGAGAATTTTTCAATTCTATGAAATGAGCCCCATTCGTATATAATACAATAGCATTTATTTCTCCCATTGTATCAGTGACAATTATACTATCTGCTTCAATTTCATTTTTCACTTGTAAAAGACTTACTCCATTATGAATCCAGACCATTATTTTATGTTTAATATTGATTGAATCATTATTCGAACCATAAATATCAAGGGTTGAATTAACCTTCCAATCTATTGGAAAGGATGCAATTTGCAAAACCGAAAAATCATTTGTATTTACATTGTTAGGTATATCATCATAAGTTGTATTTTCACTAATCTCTACCCAATAAGTTTGAGAAGGTACATATTTTAGTAATCTTATACCAACACTATTCAATCTTGCAATCGCTGCAGCGTCTGGGTTACGATTAAAACTCATTAATACATAATATTTGCCATTATAGTATGCGTTTGAATAATCATCAGGTGTTTCAAAGAAGTCCTGCCACCATCCATAATGGCCCATGTTAATAGTGCCTTTATTAAATTTTGCATCCCAGTTTGTATTCAGGTTTATGCTTGAATAGGAGGTGCTGTCAAAAACAATTTGACCTAATAAAAAATTAAATGAAATAAAAGTAGAAAGCAGTAGAATTGTAAGTTTTTTCATAATACGAATTTTTTACGAATGTATTAAAAAAAATTAATTGCAAATTTTTTTACCTTTTCCTGAAATAGTTCCCAAACAAAATTCCCTTCCACCCACCAAAAGCCTTTGAAAATGCTTAATTTCGCGCTCCTTTTTAAAAAATCATGTTAAGCGTATCTAATCTATCGTTGCAATTTGGCAAACGTGTTCTATTTGATGAAGTAAATATCAAGTTTACTTCTGGCAATTGCTATGGTATCATTGGTGCCAACGGGGCGGGTAAATCAACCTTCCTTAAAATTATGGCGGGCGAAATTACCCCTACCAGCGGACAAGTGAGCATGGATCCGGGAGAGCGCATGAGTGTGCTTTCACAAAACCATTATGCCTTCGATGAAGTTTCGGTATTGCATACCGTGATGATGGGTAATAAAACTTTGTGGAGCATTATTCAGGAAAAGGAAGTCATTTATTCGAAGGAAGATTTCACCGACGAAGACGGAATTAAAGCTGCACACCTTGAAGAGAAATTTGCAGAGATGAATGGCTGGAATGCCGAAAGTGAAGCCGCCGATTTATTAAGTGGTCTCGGCGTGAAAGAGATTTTACACGATAAACTTCTCAAGGAGTTGAATCCCAAAGAAAAAGTTCGTGTACTCTTAGCTCAGGCATTGTATGGTAATCCCGATATCCTGATTCTGGATGAGCCTACGAATGACCTCGACTTAGAAACCATCATGTGGCTGGAGGATTATTTGATTGATTTTAAAAATACGGTGATTGTAGTGAGCCATGACCGTCACTTTTTAGATAATGTGTGTACGCATATTTCCGATATCGATTACAGTAAAATTAAAACCTTCACCGGTAATTATAGTTTCTGGTATCAGAGTAGTCAGTTGGCCCTCAAGCAACGAGACGATAAAAACAAAAAGAGTGAAGATAAGCGCAAGGAATTGCAAGACTTCATCTCACGATTTAGTGCCAATGCATCAAAATCACGTCAGGCAACCTCCCGTAAAAAATTATTAGAGAAACTCAGTGTCGATGAAATTGAAGCGAGTAGCCGCAAGTACCCAGGAATTGTGTGGAGACCGGAACGTGAGCTGGGCGACCAGGTATTGGGTGTAGAGAAATTAAGCTACGATTACGATGGCGTTCCATTGTTTAAGGATATTAGTTTCACTGCCAATAAAGGAGATAGAATTGCAATATTGAGTAAAGACCAATTGGCGATTACTGCATTCTACGATGTATTGCTTGGAATTAATAAAGCCAAAACAGGCGAATTCAAATGGGGTGTAACAACCCAGGTAAGCTATTTGCCCAACGATAATACAGGCTATTTCACTTCAGATGATAACCTCATCGATTGGTTACGTCAGTACAGTAAAGATAAAGACGAGACCTATATCCGTGGATTTTTGGGACGTATGCTTTTCAGTGGTGAAGAGGTAATGAAGAGTTGTAAAGTACTTAGCGGAGGAGAGAAAATGCGTTGTATGATGAGTAGAATGATGTTGCTGGGAAGCAATGTGCTCGTGCTCGATCAGCCTACCAATCACCTCGACCTCGAAAGTATTCAGGCATTGAATAACTCCCTGAAAGATTTCCCTGGAGTTTTACTTTTCACAACCCATGACCATGAGTTTGCACAAACGGTAGCTACGCGTGTGATTGAAATTACACCGAAGGGGGTACTCGATAAGCTCATGACTTTGGATGAGTATTTGGAAAATGATGTTGTAAAAGAACAACGCGCCGAGAAGTATGCGAAATAAAATCAGATAGAATTTATTTCGACGCTTCCACAATCACTAATTCTTATTTCTTATTTTTGCTATCATGCTTAAAAAACTTGTATTAATATTGATTTCATTATGGGCTTTCCAGGTGGCATCGGCACAGTCGCGCACCTATGCTACACCTGAGTTTTATGATGATTTTGATGATGGCAGCTACGATAACTGGAAGGTGAGTAATAATGTCGATAATTTATATTTCTTAGAGAACGGTCAATATGAAATGTACCGCCGAAATAAGCAAACCGTAGATATGGTTTTCTGTAAATGGGAGAATCCATTAATCAATTTCGAGATCCGCCTGAATTTGAATTTTGATAAGGGAAAGAATAAGAATCAATATGCTGGGGTAGTATTTAAAGCCAGTAAAACAATGGCGTTGGTAGCCGAAATTCATCAGGAAGGGAAGGTGCGAATCCGGAAAATCAGCGATGGAAAAGTTACTTATCTCACCGCAACTCCTAATGAGCAAGGATGGGTGAAATTTAAGTCCATGGGTGCAGCCAATAATTTACTCACCATTCAATGTGATAGTAATAATTATACGCTGCTGGTGAATGGAACAGCCATTCTCACAAAACAAATTGATAGCTTTTCGATAGGAAGAGTTGGCTTGGTAATAGGTGCAGACACAAAAATTTGGGCAGATAATTTTGGGGTGTATTCGGAAACAAAGATGGAGCAAGAGCGGGAGCCCATTATCGATACACCAGTAGAAACCATGCCAGTTTACAAGCCTGCATCGAAGGATACTTCGAAAGTGGCAAAGGGTCCTAAGACAAATAAACAAGATAGCGCTGCACATGTAGTTGCGCCGAAGCCAAATATCCCTACCACGGTGAAACCCGCAACCAATGCCGAACTCATTGCACTTAAAAAGAAGAATGATGAATTGCAATTACAACTGAACCAGTATCGTAATAAGGCCAATCAGGAGCAGGATCGGGCGGATAGCTTACAATCGATTTTAGATCATGATGGGAAGCGTGATTACCGAAACGAAAATTACCGATTGGAAGCAGAGAACAAAGCACTTCAAGTACAGAATGATTCGTTGATGGGGCTGGTAAGGGCTTATGAAGATGTACGCGTAATTCTCAATAAAAGCGAAGGAAGCGAAATAAGCCTGAAGCTTGCCGAAAAACTGCGCATGGAAAAAATGACCAATGAAGCCTTAGAAAAACGCAACAAAGAATTGGAGTTGCAAAATAAAAAGCTCACCTTGCGTGTCAAAAAACTCGAATCAAAATAATTTAATCGCCCTCTAAATCGATTTTCATTATGTCGGTACATTATAAAGATATCAAACGCATTACCACACACGTGCTTCAGGAAATGAAAGAACGTGGTGAAAAAATAAGCATGCTTACAGCCTACGATTATAGTATGGCGAAAATATTAGATGCCGCAAAGGTGGATGTATTATTGGTTGGCGATAGCGCCTCCAATGTCATGGCAGGTCATATGACCACCTTGCCCATCACCCTCGATCAAATGATTTATCATGCATCGTCGGTGATACGTGGTATCTATCGTGCCTTGGTAGTGGTTGATTTACCTTTTGGTTCGTACCAGGGAAATAGCAAGGAAGCATTACAATCAGCGATTCGCATCATGAAGGAATCGGGTGCCCATGCTATTAAATTAGAAGGTGGGGAAGAAGTGGTAGAATCTATCAAACGTATTGTTTCTGCCGGAATCCCGGTGATGGGCCACTTAGGATTAACACCGCAATCGATTTATAAATTTGGCACCTTCGAAGTGCGCGCCAAAGAAGAAGAAGAGGCACAAAAACTCATTCGCGATGCCCATGCCTTGCAAGCTGCTGGCTGCTTCGCCATCGTTCTCGAAAAAATTCCTGCCTCGCTGGCAGCACAAGTAGCGAAAGAAATCGCCATCCCAATTATTGGTATAGGTGCAGGCGGAGCCGTTGATGGACAGGTACTCGTAACCCACGATTTACTTGGCATCAGTAAGGATTTTAACCCACGATTTATTCGTCGTTACCTCAATTTGTACGACGATATCTTAAACGCTGTAGGTCGTTATATTGAAGACGTGAAGAACAAAGATTTTCCAAACGAGAAAGAACAATACTAAACAACTCCCTCAGTGTACGCCGCTTTTCATAATGTAGCAATCGAGAAAATGGCTGTGGCACTGCCTTCCATTAAAATTAGTTATGACGATGAAAGTTATGATGGCTTAGATAACGCGCGTAAGCAAAAATTAAAAAGTGTCATCGGCTTTCAAAATCGATATATAGTAAATCAGGAAACCACCCTCGACCTCTGTGAAACAGCCACGCGTAAACTGGAATTGAATTTATCGAATATCGATGCCCTGGTTTTCGTAACCCAAACGCCTGATCATTTTCAGCCAGGCAATTCATATTTGTTACATGCCCGATTAGCGTTATCAGCTTCTTGTTTTTGCATAGATATCAATGCCGGTTGTAATGGATATCTGCAAGGTTTATTTCAAGCCCATCAGCTATTGCAATTGCCAGAAATAAATTCGGTACTGCTATGTGTAGGCGATACCATCAGCAAAACGGTTAACCCCGCAGATGCAGCTACCGCGCCTATTTTCGGCGATGGAGGAAGTGCCACCTTACTTCATAAGAAAGAGGGAGTGAAGAGTTATTTCTCCTTCCATTCACAAGGAATAAATTTTGATAAAATCATCATACCCAATGGGGCTTATAGAAATCACCTCAACCATACCACAGACGATTTCTTGTTTATGGATGGTGCGGAAGTGATGCAAATGGCCATACAGGAAGTTCCTAATGCGGTGAATGAATTGCTAAAGAAATATCAAATAAACAGAGACCATATTGATTATTTTTTCTTTCATCAGGCCAACTCTTTTATCATTTCAACATTAGCAAAAAACTTAGCTTTAGAAATGAATCAGGTGCCAGATATTTTCTCTAAGTATGGCAATCAAAGTTCTGCGTCCATTCCATTCGCAATGGCCGAAACCCTTCAGAATAAAGCTTCACAGCAGTCATTACTCTGCGGCTTTGGGGTTGGATTTGCCTGGGCTACTGCGGTACTCAATACCACCGATTTAAAAATTATCGTTTAATAAAAGGCATTCACTTGATACTTGCGCACAGCACACATACTTGGCTTCCACTCACCGAACAATGGATTTACCGTCAGGTGAAACATATCGAAGGCATGGAGCAGATGGTACTATGTGATAAGCGTGATTTGTCCTTTGATACGTTCGTTACAACGCATGTGAACCCCAACGATGCATCCAATATTATTTCAAGAGTTCGCAATAAACTGGGATTACCCGATGCCTTTAGAAATAAGTATTTGCAACCTCTCGATGAGGTGATTTTGTTTTCACACTATGGTGTTCAGGGGTATGCCGACCTGCGATTGAAAAAGAAGAAACACATCACTCGGTTTTATGGATACGACCTCACCCGCACACTGCAATCGGATTCCCGATGGAAAAATCGTTATGCAAAACTCTTCGATGAATGTGATGCATTTATTGTGGAAGGGAATTTTATGAAGGAAAATTTAATTTCCATGGGATGCAGTGCCAATAAAATTGAAGTGAGTTATTTGGGCGCCGAAGTTTCCGATATCGCTTTTGTTCCCCGGGAAGAAAAGGAACAATTTCATGTGCTCATTGCTTGTGCTACTGCCGAACGTAAAGGGATTATCTATGCACTACAAGCCATCGAAAAAGCCATTCATCAATATCAAATACCCATTCATCTTCATTGGGTAGGAGGGCGCAATTCCAACTATGCTCCGTATATTCAATACGAAAATCAGTTAAAGGATTTTATAAATTCTAGCACATTACAAAAACATATCACGCAATACGGATTTGTTTCACCACATGACTTGCAGCGCATCGCAGCACTATGTCAAGTTGCAATGCATCCAAGTGTATGGGCTGCAGATGGTGATTGTGAAGGGGGATATCCAGTGGTGCTGGTTGATTTGATGGCTTCCGGATTACCCATTATCAGTACCACGCATTGCGATATCCCAGAAGTGGTGACTCATGAAAATGGATATTTATGCGAAGAGAAAAATGTAGAGCAGCTGGTAGCGGCATTGGTGGATGCATATTCGGAAAAAACCTATCTCAAAAAATCAATGCTTGCCCGCAAAACAGTGGAAGCTCAATTTGACTGGAAAGTTCTAGGGAAATCACTCAGTGCAATTATTTCGAAGCCGTAGTATCATTCGGCAGAAACCGAATCACAGAAGTACAAACAGGAAAATAGTAAGCAGTATCTGGGACATACCCTTTGCGTTGCAAGAGTCGGTAATTGCCATCATTTAAACTATCTGCCTTGGCTTTCTCATCACAATAAAGAATTACTTGCTTACCTGGATTCAGATTCAATATTTGATTCAAACTATCGGGGCTCCAGATTCGGAAAACATTTTTTTGTCCCAATGCTTCATTATAACGATTCCCCTCTTTAAATAATTCCCGATCGTAATAATAACTGAATCCCAAATCGGCCCATAGCGGATCGATGAGAATGATTGATTGTGGCGATTCATGCTGCATTTGTTTGGCAGTAAGTGCCGCCGCTTGCCATTCGCGTAAAAGGTAATCATTATTGAGTCGGTTGAAATTAGTATGGTAGATATTAAGCAGATAAATAAAAAAAACAGGCACCCATATAAAACCCAGTGGGCGATAAAAAACCGAAATGCAAAGTGCTCCAAACAAAAACAAAGGAATGGTAGCGTATAAATAATACCGATCGATAAAGAGGGGATAAGTATTGCCATAATACCATGTGAAAAACAAGGGTAAGGCAAACAGTAAAAAAAGCAAGATATAAATGTATTGATTCTTGAGCTCTAACTTAAATTGAACAATACATTTGAATGCATAAATAAAAGCCCCCAGTGCCAGGAAGGTATATGCTGCCTGATATACATCTAACCCATTAATGAGATTCATGATGATATTCTTCCATATCTCCGGATAGGGTGGCTTAAATTCAAAAGCCGATACGAATCCTTCAGCGCGCATTTTAAAAACAATCAATAAGGGTATCGCAAGAATGGCATTGGCAACAAAAACGAAAAATAGATTTTTGAAAAATAATTTATTTTTTACGGTCACCAGCCAGGCGAGCACTTCAGCAACGATTACAAAACCAGCAAAATAATGTGTATAGCACATCAATGTATTTGTAATCAATAAAGCATAAAAATATTTCTTGCGCTGTGGCTCCTGAAAGGCAACAATACTGAAGTAAATAGAAGCTGCCACCAGCATGCTAAACAAAGCATACATGCGCGCAGCCAAGGAATAAAAATATTGCAAATTATTCATTGCAAACAAAAGCCCTACAAAAATTCCCATCCATTTGCCTCTTAGTCGGGTGCCAGTATAATAAAGGAAAGCCACGGTACCACAACTAAAAAGTAAAGAAGGCATGCGTAACGCAAATTCACTGATACCAAATATGGCAGTATAGAAATGCAAAAATATTTCATAGAAGGGAGGGTTATTCCCCTTGAATAATTCAGTAATAATTTGTGGCACCGAATACTGAGAGTAGAAAGCACTAAAAGGCTCATCCCAGCTGAGGTCGCGGGTATTGATATCGGTGTATTTGGTGAAGAAATTATAGGCAACCAAAACCAAACAAATCGCGGCATCCGATTTATTCAGATTGATACGTATAATACGTGTGGCCATTTATTTTGTTAGATATATTCGTACCTCCATCAATTCCTGAGCATTATAAATATCAGGTGCTGAATAGCATTTCAGAAGTTCAACGGGGTGTGCCTCGAGTACATTCAGAGGTAACATACTTTCTCTCGGACAAAGGTGAGAGTCCCATATTATGATTGAATTGGGAATGAAAGGCTTGGATCCATGTTGATATAAATTCAACGAGCTGGCATCATCAAATGGGTCCTTCTTTAATTTTGTAGGGAAGAAAGGATCCTGATAATAGATAGGATATTGATCCAGTTTATTTTCTTTCATGTAATTGATGGCATCCATCTCCATTTGCTCAAAGCTATTGAGTTTAAAAGGGAAGGCATATACATAGCGAGGCATGATAAATACCCAAATCACTAAGAGTACTAAAATCGCTTTTGATAACTTCGACTGCATCCATGATTGTTTTGCTAGAAACTGAAATCCACAAAAGGCTGAGTAGCCTATGCATGGACCCACACCCGCCATTACGCGATCGAGACCTGCAGAACCAAAGATTCCTTTATACCAAAAATAACTATGGGCAGTGAAGTAAACCACCAAGCCACCAAACAATAAAACAAATTGAATATGTAATTCGCGATTGCGAAAATCTTTCACCAAGCGATAAGTAAATGCAATGATTGCTATGACTAAAAAGAAGGAATAGGCCCATCCAAAAGTAGCCGAATGCGTTTCAAAGAAATGATACCATGGGCCATGACCATAATCAGTAGGTTTGGTGAGATATACATTGGTTCCAAATACCCAGTTCCAGTTGCCTAAAAAGAAATACCCTATGAGGGTAAACACTACGAAGCCAACAGTAAGAAAAGGGAGTGACCACCAGCGTCGGTAGTATATGCAAAGCAATCCAAATAAAGGCAGGAATAAAAATCCTTCACTACGTATAAAGGGTAAGAATGAAATTACCAGGCAAGCAAGCATTACTCGAAACCGATGAAAGAGATATACCGCGGACATAATGCACAGAGCAAAAACACTTTCGGTAAGTCCGCTAAACATGGTCACAAAATACACAGGTACACTCAGTACAAAAACTACTGCTAGCCATTGATACTTTGTAAACTGATTTTTCGCCATCTGAAAAGCGAGATAAGCAGTAAGTAAAGCGCAGGCGATATTAAAAAACTTGATTCCAATGAAACCCAATTGAGAAGGCAAACAAGCCAAGGTGGTATAGAGTGGTTTACCCCATTGATCTAAAAATAGCTCAGGGTGACGTGGTGCAAAGCGAGCCATTTGAAAATGTAACCAGCTATCCCCACCACCGTATGTGCCTTCCGACAATAATGCACATAGCGCCAAAACAATGGCGTATAGCACCAGGAAAAAAGCTGCTAACTGGTTGGTTCTACTTAATGGGAATTTCTGGTTTTGCATGAAGCAGTTTATTTATTTTCTGCTGAACAAGCCATACTTAAGAATACAATAGATGGCTCTGAAACCATCACGAGCCCCAATTTTCTTACCTTCTTCATAGGTACGGCCATAATAGGATATTCCTACTTCGTAAAGGCGCACATCAGGTATGCGTGATATTTTAGCGGTTACCTCAGGTTCAAATCCAAAACGTTTTTCTTGTAACGACAAACCTTGAATCATCTCTCTATTGAATAACTTATAGCATGTTTCCATATCTGTAAGGTTCAAATTGGTGAGCATATTGCTTAGGAATGTAAGGAATTTGTTTCCGATAGTATGCCAAAAGAACAAGATACGATGGGCATTACCACCCATAAAGCGACTTCCAAATACCACATCCGCAAATCCATCCAAAACAGGTTTTAGGAGTATATTGAATTCCTCTGGATCGTATTCTAAGTCGGCATCCTGAATGATGACGTATTCACCAGTTGCTTTCTTAATTCCAGTATGAAGTGCTGCTCCTTTACCTTGATTTACCTCGTGACTGTAAAATTGTATGTTCAGGTCGGGATTGCCTTGTATGTAGCGATTGATCGCTTCAACGGTATCATCCTTACTGCAATCATTTACAATAATTACTTCCTTTTTTATGCCGTTTAGTAGTTGCACTTTTTTTACCCGATCCAGGATAAGGTGTATGGTTGGTCCTTCATTATATGCAGGTATAACAATAGAGAGCGTTTCGAATGGTTTCATGTAATAGGTAAATTGTATTCTAAAAGCCGCAAAGGTAAAAATATTGAGGGAATACAGGGAATTGAAATTAAGGTACAAAACCCCCACCCAAATCGGCTCAAATCTTGGCCTCGAGTATAGATTAATCAGGGCTTAAATTGCGATAAAATTTTTACATTTCTTTTAAGGTATTTTATTTAGGTTTGTCTGCTTCATGATTTTTCAACGGTATATTCATTTGTTTCGAAAGGCAATAATTCTTGGTTGTGTACTGCTTGCTTTTCAAGTGGGAAAATCTCAGTCTTTTACTTCATCAGGTGGAACAATAAATTCGGATAGTACACTAACTACCTTTAATATCCCAGTTACTGGTCTCAATGGATTAACAACGACCTATGGGTTAAAGAAATTAACTCTGAGTATTAATCATCCTGCCGTTGAAGAATTACACATATACCTTCGATCAAACAATACGTACACTGTTCCCATTAGTATAAAAAATGGAAGAGGAGCAAATTATGTTGCAACAGAATTCGAGAATTCGGCAACACAACGTATAACTTCCGCTACCGCGCCTTTTGTTGGGACGTATCGTCCAGAAGGTTCCCTGGCAATATTTAATTTTTCAAATCCCAATCCGAATGGTAATTGGGCCCTGGTAGTTTTAGATGATAATAAGAACAATTATAATGGATCGGTTACCTCAGTCACCCTTGAGTTTGGAACCAATCCAGCAACTCCAATTAATTTCACACAAAGCAATTTGCCAGTGTTTGTAATTAATACAGGGGGCAAAACCATTCCAATATTAAATGATGTACTCACCAAGATGTATATCTTGAATAGCAACTCAGGAGTGAACCTGCTTTCTGACACCCAAAATATTGCTGCTGTAGATGTTGGAATTCATATTCGGGGTAATTCATCATCAGCAGGATTAAAAGATCCATTTAGCTTTTCGCCCAAGGCTAAAAATGGAAGTGATAGTAATATGAGTATTTTGGGAATGCCCGCAGAGAACGATTGGATACTAAATAATTCATACAGCGACCAGAGTTTCATGAAGGATGTAATGATATATTATTTATCGAACCGAATGGGTAGATATGCATCGAGAACAAGATTTTGTGAATTGGTAATCGACGGGAATTATCGAGGAATCTATTGCTTGATGGAAAAAATCAAGCAAGATAATAATCGAGTAAATATATCATCTTTAAAAGCTACCGATACCTCAGGTGCCAATATTACAGGGGGTTATATTCTTAAGCGAGACGGGGTGACGGGTGTAAAAGATTCTGGATTTTTAAATGTTCAAAGCAATATTTTATTCTTGTATGACGACCCCGACAGTCCAGTGATACAGCAAAAAACCTATATCAAAGCTTTTATTGATAGTTGTATGACCGCGTTGAATACGAAACCATTTAATGATACCGTGAACGGTTATAGAAGATTTATCGATTACAAAAGTGCCATCGACTATATCATCTTGAACGAATTCGGAGTGAGTGGCGATACCTATATGCGAAGCACTTATTGGCACAAGCATAAAATCACGAAAGGTAATAAACTCGTATTTGGCCCTGTCTGGGATTTTAACTATGGATTCAATAGTGCAACGAATATTTTCAAATTCCCTTCTTTCACTCCCTTCAAAAAAATGTATGATGATACTTTTTTCAAGAAGGAATTTTGGTGCAGGTATAATGAAGTTCGGGCCACACTGTTAAACCCAATTATGGTAGCGCATATTATCGATTCATTTACTGCTCCACTGGCCGATGCCATATATCGTAATGATGAACGCTGGTTTCAAGCAAAGGCAGGAAATCAAATCATACAAAATGTATATTACAAAGATGCTGGATACTATTTAAAAAAATACACCAATGAAAGATTGAGATATTTAGATAGTGTATTTATTAGTGGCTGCGCCTTTATGCCCAGTACTTGTGCCCCAACCTTGAGTTATACTTTATCAAAGAATAATATTTGTAGTGGAGATACTACCATTCTCTCTATCAATACCACATCTAACGATGTGATTTTGGTTACCTCGGCAAATTATTGGAAACTCAACAAAACAAGCTTTTTATTGCGCCCAACAAATGGGAATAATAGTTATAAAATTGTTTGGGGCAAGTGCTCCTCTTATGATACCACCACCGTGGTTGTCACCTTGTCAACTCCAACTACATTACAAATCACTGGTAAAGATTCCATCATTGCCGGCGATAGTGTGCTGCTGGTAGTTACAGGAGCGAATACGTATTTATGGAACAATGTTGTACATAATATCAATCAGATTTACGATTCGGTTTATGTGAAGCCGCTAAATACATTTACGTATACGGCTACAGGGAATAACGGTTCTTATTGTGATGGATCCGTTTCCAAAAAAATTACCGTGAGTCAACGTGTCAATCTGAGCATGCAACTAAGCGCCGATTCACTATGTGAGGGTGATTACTTTAAATCAAAAGGAATAGGGTCGAATCAGTTACACTGGATTGTAAATGGCAATTTATTTAACGGTGATTCAATTGCATTTTTTACCACTACTACATTAAATATAAAAATGTATGGCGTTACTAATTTTGGAGTTACTGATACGATTTATCGCACAGTGAAAGTGTTTCCAAAACCAACGTTTAGTTTACCTGGCATCGCAACCATTTGTGAAGGAGATAGTTTTAAAATTAATTTAAACCCTTCGAATGGTTATTTGTGGAGCCCATCTGCAAGTTCATATCAAACAGCGAACAGTTCAGCACTGTTTCCTGGCACTTCAACAAAATTTACTGTTTTAGCTATTAGTGCCAATGGGTGTGTTGATTCGGGTTCCATACAAATTAATGTGATACCCAAACCCACATTACAGCTTAAGGCAAGTATCCCTGCCTTATGTAATGGAGGTTCCTCTATTCTAACCGCCACAAGTAATGGAACAGTAACGTGGCTGCCTGATGCTACCGCAAAGGTGCTTTCTCCTGATGAAATTGAAGTTACTCCAACACAAACGCATACCTATTATGCGCGTGCGATTCTCAATGGATGTATTGTAATAGATAGCATTACAATAATATTCCAAACCAAGGCGCACGTCTCTGTGAATGCCTATGGTGGTGTTTGTTTTGGCGACTCGGCTACTATTACCTGTAATGGTGCTCCTTTCTATAATATCATACCAAGCAGCGGTGTTCTAAAAGTTAGTAATAATGTATTTCGTTGCTTTCTTACTTCCAATACCACGTATTCAATCATTGGAGGTAGTGGAAGTTGCGCCGATACTGTAACATCATATATTAAGGCATTTCAAAAAACACAAATGATTGTTCAGCCACTGGCACCAATTTACGATGGAAATACACCGGTGATGATTCGAGTGATTGGAGGTTTAACCTATGACTGGCTGCCACACCAAGGATTAGATCGTTATGATAACGATACAGTTTATGCATCCCCGTTTACCGCTACCAATTATACCATTAATGCAATAGATATTAATCAATGTCCTACGACCTCAGAAGTTTTGGTTTCGGTAATTGTAGGTATTCATGAAAACTACCAAGGGGCTTTTATTAACGTGAGTCCTAATCCTTTTCAAAACGAGTTACGAATTACCATGGGACAAGGTGAAACAGCGGAGGTGTTGATGTATAATGCGATAGGTGAGAAACTAAACCAATTTCAAATCCATCTCGGTGAGACCAACATACCTGCTCAGGAATGGGTTTCGGGAATTTATTTTATGAGAATTGGGAATCGCGTTTGGAAGCTTACAAAACTATAAGTAGGATACACTACTCAGTCCAATAATATTCTTTTTCACCTTTCATCGCCTTCTGATAATCGGGAGTAGATATAAGTTCATCGGGAGTTCCCCTGAGTTTAAATAACTGTGCCTTATATACCTTGTAATTCATACTATCCCAATGCATGGCACCTCTCCAGTATTGAATGCTTTGAAAGATATTGAATAGCACCAATAAAATCA
>CAIVZR010000092.1 GCA_903910445.1 uncultured Bacteroidota bacterium | reverse complement strand
TTGGGGATGAAGGATCGTTCAACGAAACACCATCGATAAGGATAGCCGACTGATTAGTATTCGTTCCGCGCATGCTCACACTCTGATTTCCACCAGGGTTCATGCCATTACCAACGATATAGATACTTTCAATTTGAGATAACAATTCGGGTAAGGTTTTAACATTGCTCGCAGCAATTTGCTGTGCATTAATTACCGTCACACTGCGAGGTTCGGTGGATGCTTCCTTCTCGGTACGAGAGGTGCTAATCACCACTTCGTTGAGTACCCGAGTACGTGTTGAATCGGAGGGGGTAACGGTTTGGTTGAAGCCTTGCAAGCTGCAAAGCAGGAGCGTGGCAGAGATAAAAATACGGTTCATGGTTGCAAATAAAATTAAAAAAATGTTTAACAATACTTACACCTGCGAAAAAACAAAGTAGAACAAAAGAATACCGATCTGATGTTCATTAGCACCTTTCTTCCCGAAAGCATAATGATAAAATGCGTGTGGCAGGTCTTCTGACTTGTCGTGATCCTTTTAGCGCCTTCCCATTCGAAACGAACAGTGGCTAGGAGTGCTATGAGGTTTCTTAATACGACTTACAGCAGCGGGAACTGTTCAGGATTTCCACCTGATTCCCTTTTAATGAAACATAAAAATGAATTCATGCTTCAACCAAATGCGATGCGAAGATAGAATTTTAAAATGCATTTATAAATTAGTTATTAACGGGGGATGTGGGGATAAACGGGAAATAATAATTATTGCATTTTACTTTCTAACATAAAATCTAAATCAAAAATTTATAAGGGCCGTTGGTGAGGCTTACCCTTTGGCTTTTACACAACACCAACGGCCAATTTCATACTTTACTTTCGATGCATTATTTCCCATATTCTCGCCGCCGCAGTTGGTGTTGTGCGTTTGGTATGAGGGTTAGCCTCACCAACGGCTAGCTTCACAAATTACTCTCTATGAATCCCATGTCACACTCTCACCGCCGCAGTTGGTGTTGTGCGTATGATATGCGGGTTAGCCTCACCAACGGCCAACTTCACACATTACTCTCGACGAATCCCATGTCACACTCTCACCGCCGCAGTTGGTGTTGTGCGTTTAGTATGCGGGTTAGCCTCACCAACGGCCAATTTTGAAATTGACTCTCGACGAATAATTTTTCACTAAACCGCCGCCGCAATTGGTGTTGTGCGTTTGGTATGCGGGTTAGCCTCACCAACGGCCCCAAAAAATGGAATGGTTTTTTAAATATATTTGCTCAATAAAATTTTTATGAAAAAGATAAACCCTGAATATCCTCAGTTTTATACCGCCACCATATTGCAATGGAAGCGACTCCTCAAGCCAGAGAAATATAAGTTGCAAATTATTAATAGCCTTCAATATGTTTCAAAAAAATATAAAGTTAGGATATATGCATTTGTAATTATGAGTAATCATATTCATATTATTTGGCAATTAGATTACGACACCAATGTTGGGGATTTTCTAAGAAACTTTATGAAATATACTGCGCAAATGATTTTGAAAGATTTGAGAGTAAATCATAAATCAATTTTAGGGAATTTTAGAGTTGGTTCGTCTGATCGCAATTATCAAATTTGGGAACGAAATTCATTAAGTATTGAATTAAGGAATGATTTAGTTTTTAAGCAAAAATTTAATTATATTCATAATAATCCAGTGAAAGCTGGACTTTGTGAATTACCAAATGAGTATAAATTTTCATCTGCAAGGTTTTATGAAACAGGGATAGATGAATGGGGATTTTTAGTACACTATCAAGATAAGATTTAATTAAATTGGCCGTTGGTGAGGCTTACGCATTGGCCATTACACAACACCAACTGCGGCGTCTCCAGAGATTGTGAATAGTAAGATATTCGAATTGTTAATTATAGAAATGTTAGTTAAAATCATTGTCATAATTAATGATAAATCAAAAGTAGGTTAAGATGTTTAATTGTTAATTAGGGCCGTTGGTGAGGCTTACGCATTGGCCATTACACAACACCAACTGCGGCGTCTCCAGGGATTGTGAATAGTAAGTTATTCGAATTGTTTTTCTTCTCAATTTAACTCAAAATACATCATATAATCATCAATCATATTTCAATTTATCGCCGCCGCAGTTGGTGTTGTGCGTAAGGATTCGAGTTAGCCTCGCCAACGGCCACATACTCCCCCTCAATTCCCATTTCCCCTTATCATTCACTGAAGCACCGCCGCAGTTGGTGTTGTGCGTTTGAATGCGAGTTAGCCTCACCAACGGCCACACTCACCATCCCCTCAAACCCCATTTCCCCTTATTTCATAAAATAATTTACTTTTGTAAAAACAATACCAAAAAAAATATCATATGATACAACGCCCTTTCAATTTTAAAAAATGGATCGATGATCACCGCCATTTATTAAAACCACCCGTAGGAAATCAATGCGTATACGAAGACACCGATTTTATTGTCATGGTAGTTGGCGGGCCGAATAGCCGCAAGGATTATCATTTCAACGAAGGGGAGGAGTTCTACTATCAGCTCGAAGGAAATATGATATTGAAAATTATTGAAGACGGAAAGCCCGTGGATATTCATATCAAAGAAGGCGATATCTTCTTACTTCCTCCACGTACCCCGCACTCGCCTCAACGCCCTGCCAATACCGTTGGATTGGTGCTCGAGCGAAAACGAGAAACGAAAGAACTCGATGGTTTCCTTTGGTACTGCGAACAATGTGGAAGCAAGGTATATGAAGAATACGAATACGTGACCGATATCGTATCGCAATTGCCTCCCATCTTCGAACGCTTCTACGATAATAAAGAAAACTGTACCTGCAAAAATTGCGGACACGTAATCACACGCCCTGCGAAGATTGCCTAAACCATGATGCGCATTGCAGGGTGTTTCATTTTATTTTGGGCTTTGCTCGGATGCCGCAACGATCGTGTATTGAAGCGGGTTCTGAAATCGAAACCTATTTTGAAAGAGGTAGCCAGCAATAAAGATTCGCTTCGACTGCAAATTATTTATACCACCATCTACAAACAAAAAGATGGTACGACAAAATTTGTATCTCATACGTTTCATGTCGATTCCAATTTGTATTTCTATCCAGCCAGCACGGCCAAATTATTGGTATCGGCCATGGCGCTCGAGAAAATCGAAGCCGAAACCCAGGCCAATGCAACGTTTAATACCCCTTTGAAAGCCTTTGCTATTGGGCCTTGTCAGACCAACGATGAATTCGATACCACAGCGAAAAACGCTACGCCTACCCTCGGACATTATATTCATAAGATGCTATTGGTAAGTGATAACAGTGCCTACAATCGCGTATTCGATTATGTGGGGCAGGATCAATTGCAAGCCCGGCTTGCTCAATTGGGATTTCCCAGTGCACGCATCATTCAGCGATTCGACCCAGCATGCAATCCAGAAGCCAATAGAATTCATAACCGTTTTGAATTTTACCGACCCGATTCCACGTTTCTTTTTTCGAGTACTGCCACCACTAAAAATATTTATACCAACCCTGTAACCAATGTTGCTATTGGCAATGCGTATTATTTTGGTGATAGCCTCGTGAAGCAACCACGACAATTCCGCTATAATAATAATTTGTCTCTTGCTGACTTGAATCAAAGCCTCATGCGATTGATGTATCCCAGGGCTTTCGATGCGGCGCAACAATTCCATTTGAATACTTCCGATTTGCAATTTTTAAAAACGCAGCTAGGCATGTATCCTTATGAAAGCGATTATCCCAAATACGATTCGAGTTATTTCCCTGCGTATAAAAAGTATTTATACTATGGCAAAGACCCCAAGGCGGTGATTGATTCTAATTTGCGCATCTATAATATCGTTGGGCAGGCGTATGGGTTCACTACCGATATTGCCTATTTCGAAAACACTAAAAAAGGGATTTCATTTTTTTTAGCGGTAAGCCTCTATACCAATGCCGACGGCATTTTGAACGACGACAAATACGAATACAATACCATCGCCTTCCCTTTCCTCCAGGCACTTGGAGAAGCTGTTTATCAGCGTGAATTGAATCAACACAAAAATTGACGATAAGCGTGTTTCCAAAGCTATTGTTGATTAATTGTGTGTTTCGGTAATTAATTTTCAAACACTTTTGTAAGGTCATGGATAATTTGTTACCCTCCAATACCGCCGAAGAAGAAGATGATGATGCGCCTCGCAAATATTATTTCTCGATGGGGGAGGTATGTGAAATGTTAGACGTGGCACCTTCTCTCATCCGTTACTGGCACAGCGAATTCCCTGATATCCGCCCACTTAAAAACAAAAAGGGAAACCGACTCTTTCGTCCCCAGGATCTGGAAACGATCAAGCTCATTTATCATTTACTCAAAGAACGTGGGTTCACCATTCAAGGTGCCAAAGATTATTTGAAGAGTCAGAAACGAATCTCTAAAGGTGATTTTGAACTCATCGAATCACTGAAAAAAGTTCGCGCTCAATTACAAGAGCTAAAAGATAGCCTGAAATAAATCACCACAAAAAAAAGATGACTTGTTTCCAAATCACCTTTTCAATATTGTTTTCTTCTAATTTGTTTGTGCTAAGATTTGCCTTATTTCTTCCACCGTGGATACATTCAATTGTTTCTTGAATTTCGCCGGCTTCCTTTCACCGCCTTTAAATTGTTCCTTGAATTCAGTAACTCCTATGATATAAAGATTGCCACCTTCAAAAGCTACCAAAACATTCTCTGCATCTTTATCAAAGCTAATATTATATAAGATTTTACCATTGGCAACATTCCCATGATGACCTATACATGCATTTAATTTTTTATCTATCAAATAAACATCACCTAAAGGCTGAAATCCCTTTTCTTCTTCACTGATACAAGAGGTATAAATGGTTGCTTGATTTGCAAACCGACGCGGAGAATCACTATTCCAAATACCCATCTGACTCACATTAACAATATGCAAGAATTGCTGAGAATTATTCATATTAGCTAATTGCTCTTCTTCAAATTTTTTGGCATTCTTACGAGCTTCTTCTAGTTGGGCTTCATAGGCAATTTTGTTGCGCTCAATTTGTTCCATCTTTGCTTTTTCATTTATCTCGGCCTCCATTTTTAAGCGCTCCATGGTTGCCTTTGACTCAGCAATGGCAGCCTCCTTGGCTTTCTCTTTCTCTCCAACTTTTACCTGATAATCTTTAAGCATCTTACTATATGCCACCCTCGCCGAATCATAATTCTTTCCTTCAAATACTGGATATACAATCAATACCACATTCTGATTTCTGCGCGATAAGGTCATCTTATAATTCACACCTTTCTTCGGACCATCTTCCATCGTTACCTTCTCCCAGGTGGTTTCATAATAACTTTCCTTGAAATCTTTATTCTCAGCACCTACATCAAATAAAATATTATTGTAAACAGCAAGCTCAGGAAAATCTCTTTTATCATACCCAAAATTGAAATGGGTAATTTTCGGATTGGCCTTCACAGGTGCCACTGGTTTTGAACTCTTCAATGCAATAACTTCCTTGGTGATGGCTTCTTTCTTGGCCTCGGCTTTCTTTACTTCCTCTTCATATTTTTGGACTGTTGATGTTACAATGGGATTATTTTGTACAGCAATGCCCATTGATGGTGTTGATGCATTTTGAGAACAAGTGTCAGCCTTGGCGAGGTTTTGATCATCTTTCTTACCATGATCTTTTCCTTTATAAATCCATTGCTTTTGAACAGTATCTAAATAGTATTGATTGTATTGCTCTGGGTTATAGGGCGTCGACATCATCACGGTCATATTCTTATCTGGATTAACTTGCAATGACGCTTTGTTTTGATAGGCATTGATTTCAAACATGCCACCCGATTCGAAGAAATAGTTTGTGCCCGCGCTATCATAAGTCATGGGAATGCCACTACACATAAAATCGACAGGGTCTCTGAATTCGCGGTATTGTACATCTACAACTCCACTTACCACTTTGCCATTTTGATCTACCAAACTTCCTTTGGGAATTTGAATGATGCTCCCTGAAGGCGTGATGATTCCGGTACTATCATCGCAATTCACAGTATATGTTTCGTTTTGAATGGTGATAGGAGCAGGGTTAATAAATGGACGATCGCTAAGTTTAGAATTCTCACGATGGGTTAATAAGATAACACTGCCTACCAATCCAATGATAACAGTAGCGGCTGCTGCAGTCACAAACCAAAGTCGGCGATAGAGTGGCTTGATGGCTCCATTAATGCTTCCCAGTACTTCATCGAAATTGCGCAATCGTGCAATATCTTCTGGGGTAGGCGGGGTTCGATTGATATTTATTTTATAATTGTTCATGGGACTGATTGTTAATTTGATTTTTGTTCTTGTTTAATTTTTGATTCTGATGAGGCTTGCTTTTAATTTATCGAGGAGCCGATACGTTCTCACCTTCGCATTGTTTTCAGTGATATTGATGATGTCTCCAATTTCTTTAAACGAATGCTTCTCAAAGAATCGTAACTGAAGCAGTTGAATTTCATCTTCAGGCAAATAGCCTATCTCTTTAATGAGCTGATCGTGGTATAGTTCTAAACTATCTTCTTCCAGTTCATCTATGATATCGTAGAGCCGGTTGCTATCGAGGTTCACCGTGAGGTTCTTTTTGCTATCTCGATAAAACTGATTCACTTCATTAATTGCAATTCGATAGAGCCAGGAGGCGAAGGGTACGCCCTGAAGTTTGAAGCTTGAAATGCTTTTCAGTGCTTTAATAAAAACCTGTTGGGTGATATCTCGTGAGTTTTCCATATCGTCCATACGATGGTAAACACAAGAGAAAATCTTTTCGAAGTATTTCTCATACAATACTCCAAACAGGCGAGGGTCGCGTTGTGCTGCCAGTATTTGCTGGCCTTCCATTGCGAGTTGTTGCTCGTTGACGTGATGTTTAGATTCAATCATGAGTTCTGGGGTTTGGTGAAGTAGAGTTATACCATCGATTGTTTCATTTTTAATTATAACGCAAAAACCCGAATAAAGATACATTTATTCAGGTTTTTCAATAAATTATAATGATGATGGATAATATCTGATATGGTATTCGGAATTAATTTCTCAACTACTGAGTAGATGAACATCAATATCCATCAGTATTTTGTGCTTGTTTATTATCAAACATTTACTGGAACAGATGGTTGATTTCGTTCTAATATCCTGAATTAATTTCCCAACTGCAAAGCAGTTGAATAACAATAGCCATAGGTGAAACCTATGGTAGACGATTTCCCCCCAGCAAGAACCCTGAAAGGGTTCAACATATTAATTGTATTATTAAATGAATACTGAATTTTTGGAAAGATGAATTTTTTTTATGTTCAACCCTTCCGGAGAATTCTTAAAATTATGCACACAACCATTAATTGCCGGAAGGGTTGGGAACAGAGACAATCATTCAACCATAGGTTTCACCTATGGCTATTATTGTTGAACTACTTCGTAGTAAATTCAATTCTCATTTGATTATTTTCGATGAAACATAAATTTTTTATGTTCGGAGGGTTCTTAAAATTAGGTATACAACCATTAATTGCCGGAAGGGTTGTGAATACACACCATCATTGAACCATAGGTTTTACTTATGGCAATTATTCTTGAACTACTTTGATATGTTAGAATATATTCAGTTTGAAATTTCAGATTCCGAATTCAAGAAAGGAATATTCAGCAAATAATCAAGACCCAGATTCCACAACAATTATTTCAATTGTTGTAACAATTCGGCTTTCTCCATAAAGCCCTGGTTGGTAAAGGTGATGGCCTTATTCTTGTAAATTTGAATCGTTGGCAAAGCATCAATATTTAATGCCTTACAAAGATCTGGATGCTCATCGGCATTGATACGTATCACCACTACCTTATCGGCCATCTCTTTAGAAATCTCTTCAATGGATGGTGCCATGCGCTTGCAAGGTGCACACCAGTCGGCATAGAAATCAACGAGTACCAGTTTATCAGAAACTATTTTAGCTTCAAATTCTTCCTTGGTCATGCCGGTACTTGCAGGAACATCGTTCTTCGGTGCATCGGTTGTTAAAGGTAAATTGGAAGCATTCCATTTCATTACCCCTCCAGATAATTCGTAAACGGTGGTAAATCCACTTTCACGAAGGTGCTTGGCAGCTGATGCACTTCTACCTCCACTGAGGCAATACACAAATAATGGTGCTTTCTTATCTAACGATTGTACTTGTGCATCAAAATCATTTCCATTCCAGTCGAAGTTCTTGGCGTTTTGAATATGTCCGCCTTGATACTCCCCAGGAGTGCGCACATCAAGTATGATGGCTGCTGGGGTATCCTTTATTTTAGCCTCAAACTCGGTGGCATTGAGTGCAGTTTTGCTTTGTGATTGTGCATTGGTGCAGGCATTGAAAAGCAATGCGAGAGCAGCCAGGAGTGATAAAATAATACGATTCATTTAGGATTGATATTGTGTGATTAATTTTTCTAATTCGTGAGCAGGAACAACGCCCGATTGGCGCCATAATATTTTTCCTTCCTTGAATAATATCAAGGTAGGAACTCCTTGCACATGGTATGCTTGCGCGGCATGCGGGTTTTTATCGACATCTATTTTAAAGATTTTCGCTTTGTCGCCAATCTTCGATTTGAGTTGCTCTAAAATCGGTTTCATCATCTTGCAAGGCCCACACCATTCGGCAGAGAAATCTACCAAAGTAAGTTGATCCTGATTTATTTGTTCGGAAAAATTCATGATTTCGATTCGTTCGATTTTATTTCTTCAAAGGTAATATCCTGTGTCGACTCTTTTTTAGGAGAATAAGGTACAGCACATCCTCCTGCTCCGCAACAACCGGTATTGGTTGCTACCTGAAATAAGAAGAACGCTGCAATCATTCCCGCCAATGGGTCGCGCATTTGAATAGCTTGTATGCTGATGATCACTGCGAGCAATAGTCGGAACCAGCGCATTGCGCTCCATCCAGAAAGTAATGTTTGCATTTTATGATCTTAATTTTGCTTGTAAACCGCTCCATCCTCCACCGTTATATACGTTGGTGAAGCCATGAGATTTAAGAATGCTCTTGGCCGATGCACTGCGCATTCCAGAGGCACAACAAGTGATGACAGGTTTGTTTTTGTCTTTCAGTTTTCCAATATTATTATGAAGGGTATCTACCGATATATTGATCGACCCTTTGATATGGCCTCCTGCATATTCACCTTTGCTGCGTACATCGAGTATCACGGCTCCTTGCTTTACCAAGGCAGCATAATCTGTTTTTGGGCCAAATCCCAAGAGTTGTTTTAGGGCGTTAATCATGTTTGATTTTTATGATTGAAATTTAATTTGATGATTGAGATTGATAATAATTTACTTCTAACCACGATCCGCCATTGATGCAATCGATGCCTGAGCGGGATAGGAAACTTTGTGCTGAGCCGCTTCTTCCACCCGATGCACAACATAGTACCAGCGGAGCTTTCATGGCTTTCAGGTCATCCATTCGTTCAGGTATTTCATTCAACGGGATATTGATGGAGCCTGCTACATGTCCACCCATAAATTCTTGAGGGGTACGCACATCTACAATCGTGCCTAGGTTTTCGGAGATAATTTCTTCGAGATTCATATTGATATATTAAAAGGGTAAAATATTTTATGCTTGTAAATTATGGATTCGTCCAACCATACAGCTTGCATAACTTTTGAGCTGCAATAGCAATCCATTTTTCTCTGTGGCCTCAGGGTAACCCAGTTCATGTAACCTGTCGATGATCATTTTACGTTCATTATCGGGGTAACTTAGGGTTATTGAATCGGCGTCTTTATCAACTGTCACATCGCTTACGCCTTCAATTTTTTGAAGTTCATTTTTGATGGTGGTGGCACATCCGTTACATTTAACGTTGGCAACTAAGATAGTTTCGGTAGTCATGATGGGTCTTGTTTATTTTTTAAATGAAGTGAATAACAAGCCACCCATTAATGCTCCGTAAGCAGTACTATTCAATGGTTTTGAAGTGATAGGGCAGGTACCGCTCGCGCAGCCTACATAATAATAGTAAAGAAACCCGCCAATGGCTCCAACCACAATTCCTAAAATGGACAACTTATTTTTGAGTATA
Organism: uncultured Bacteroidota bacterium; assembly: GCA_903910445.1. Taxonomy (GTDB): domain Bacteria; phylum Bacteroidota; class Bacteroidia; order UKL13-3; family UKL13-3; genus CAINMV01. The sequence goes on along the minus strand of CAIVZR010000092.1, from coordinate 40,048 downwards.
AAATTCATTTTTTTATGGTGCAAATTTACAACGGTTTTAATCGTATTAGTGCAACTTTTGTTACGCACCCCAATTTATTTTTTGATGCCTACATATCGCATCACTTCCGCTTTCCCTTGGTGGAACGGACCTTCATCTAACGTGATGATTTTCTGTTCCATAATTATTGTTTCCAGATCGGCGAAGTCGTCGGTTAATATTTCTGCGGTACAGAGCATGCTAATATCTTTTGGCCCTCCCGAGGTATTGTTCAATTGATTGGGATGAAAAGATTCCAGAATCAATCGGCCACCAGGTTTAAGCCAGGATATCATTCGGCGGTGAATGCTTTTTCTGATGGGTTCGGGAAAAAATGTATAAATAAGTACGATGGCATCGAAGTGGTCGACTGGATACGATACTTTAAGTGCATCAGCGACCTGATAATAAATTTTCACTTTCTTTGAATCAGCGAGTTGATAGGCCTTTCGCTGACCTTCCTCACTAAAATCAAAAGCTTCCACTTCCCAGTTTAAGCTGGCTGCGTATACCGAATTTCTACCTTCTCCTTCACAGGGAAACAATATTTTTCCGGGCTTTAAATCCTGAAGCTGGGCATATAAAAAGGCATTGGGCTGCGTTCCATAGGCAAAAGCTTCTTCCTTATAACGCTGATTCCAAAATTGATTCATGAAAACGAAATAGTATTACTGATTGACAAATTCAATCAGATTTTTAATGCATAAAAAAACATTGAGCCCTTCGAATTCGGAGGGCTCAAGTGCTTTGTCGATAATTTAAACCAGAAGTTAGTCTTCTTTCTTCTTGGTAGATAAACCAAAAGGAAGATAGAGTGGACAGAAGCTCATGAAACTGGTGAGGATAAATACCCCAGCAAGAACTAATAAAATGATGGCTGCAGTTCCGGTAATTTGTTTTGCGAAATACAATCCGATAATAACTAATGCGACTACAATTCTAAGAATTCTGTCGACGGTACCCATGTTTGGTTTCATTGATGTAAAAGTTTAAGAGTTAATTAATTGTATCACAAATATGGACTTTTATTCGATACCAACACGTTACAATTGTTACACAACAAAAAAAATTACAATAAGAATTAAGGAAAGGGGTGCCTATTTAGCAATAACGTACACGATATATAACCAAAATAGCCCTTTTAAAAGGAAAAACAAGAACCCCGCCAATCCCAAATTGCGCAGCCAGGCAGGGATATTTTTCTTTTTTGTATTTGATGAATCTTCCAAAGGGATGTGAAAATTTTGAGGCGCAAATATAAGCCCATGCCATCATATTATTAAATGGCAATGTCGTTTTTTGGTCATTTAAACAAGGAAGGCCCGGTTTTATTGAATTTGGTCATTGGTAAGAAATTCATATTTCAAAAAGTATTAAAATCGTTGAATCAAGATGAAAGTTTCTAATAATAGTATTAAAATTGAACTATAGAGGATGCTATATTATGTCACGATAGGGACATTTGGTGGGTAGAAAAATCAGAGTGAGAGCGAAGTGTGAGCGAGGAGTGAATACAACAGTGATGATTGAATTATAATTTCCCGTTGTATTCATGTCCCCATAGGGACATCTGGTGGGTAGATAATGAATAGCCCTGAACTGACGTTCCATAGGAACGTTTGATGTGAAAATCTATTCAATGAACAATTCAATTTTTATTCAATTCCTGTCTTTCAAACGTTCCTACGGAACGTCAATCGGGGGAGCATTGGTTTCTACCCACCAAATGCCCCGAAGGGGCATAATACAAGAGCGAAATATATTATTAAAATTGAAATATAGAGGATGCTATATTATTTTTCTATAAGGAAATCTGGTGGGCAGATAATATTCATTCATCCATGTATTTTCGTTGGGCATTATTCAAGAGTTAATTCTAATTTATTAATCGAACTATAGAGGTTGCTGTATTATGTCCCCATAGGGACATTTGGTGGGTAGATAATGAATATTCCTGCACTGACGTTCCAGAGGAACGTTTGAATATGAATTTGAATTGAAGAATAAAATAATTCTTAATCAATTACGGTCTTTCAAACGTTCCTACGGAACGTCAATCGGGGGGAAATGATTTCTACCCACCAGATGTTCCGAAGGAACATAATACAAGAGCAAATTATAATTTGAAAATTGAAAAAAAAAGGATGCTGTAATATATCCCGAAGGGGAATATTAAAATAGGACTTATAACTTGAAAGAAAAAACTAAACCACCACTTCCCCTAATAGCATTTAAAATACTCGAAGGGTTGGTCGCAGGTATTGCAATACCATAGCGCCTTGCATGGTGTTGATCCAAACTGACTCACCCGCTTCGTGTCTTTTTGCTGGCAATGCGGGCAGGTAATAGTTCTAGAGGTATCGGTGAATAAGCCAGTATGCAAATGATCCGAATTCTCGGGTGGAGCAATACCATACTTGGTGAGCTTGGCACGCGTTTCTTCGCTTAGCCAGTCAGTAGACCAGGCAGGCGAATGCGATATATTTATATCCACCTGCTTGATGCCCAAATCCTGTAACATCGAAATGATATCTTCTCTAAAAACACCCATCGCCGGGCACCCCGAATAACTCGGGGTGATGGTGACGATGGCATGTTCATCGTGGAGTAATTCCACATTTCTTACAATCCCCAACTCGGTAATACTAATTACTGGAATATCAGGATCGGGAATGGTGCCCAACACCTTCCATATTTCTTCTGTAGTAATCGCAGTTATATTCATTACCATTGTGCGCCCGGATGAGCACGTTGTAAATATTGCATTTCACAAAGCATCACTCCCAAATGTTCGGAATGAATGGCATTGCATCCTCCTGTAATTATATTATTCGTTTCTGGTATGCTTAGATGTGCTGCTTTGAATATTTCATTCACAGTAGCCATGAAGCTTGCTTTAACCGTGTTTAGATCGATGCTGATGCCTGCTTCAATCAAGGCTTTATCGTTATCATTCATCAAAAACATATCATCTGTATAACGCCATAATTCATTCAATGCAGTTTGTGATCTTTTCAAACTCTCTTCGGTACCATTTCCAAAACGTACCAGCCATTCGCTGCTATGACGCAAATGATATTTAATTTCTTTTACGGCTTTTGATGTAATGCCTTTGAGCGTTTCATCCTTACTGGCTTGCAATGCTTCGTATAGTGGTTTGGCAAAAGCAGCATATAAAAATTGCTTCATCGTACTGAAAGCAAAATCGCCATTGGGTTGTTCTACCAGCAGGTTATTAAAGTATTCACGTTCCGAACGAAGGAAGGCCAGGTCGTCGGCTGTCTTCCCATTATTTTGAAGGGTAGCAGCATATTCATAAAAATTCTCTGCTTGTCCAAAAAGGTCGAGCGAGATATTGGTCAGTGCCAAATCTTCTTCCAGGATAGGGCCACGGCTGCACCATTCGGCAAGTCGTTGCGCCGCAATCATATTGTTATCGGCCAGTCGCAAACAAAAATTTAATAAAGCTTCTTGTGTATTCATAACAAGGGTTTCGTTGATTTTTAAATATTGGTGGAGCCTTTAGGCATTTTATAGAAATTAGGGGTGCGATAAATTTTGTCTTCCGATGGATCGAAAAATTCTTCAGCATCTTCATTGCTCGATGCTACGATGCAATCGCTGGGTACTACCCACAAACTGCGGCCTTCGCCACGGCGAGTATACACGTCGCGTGCATTTTGCAAGGCCATACTTTTATCGGCTGCGTGCAAGCTGCCTGCGTGCTCGTAAGGGCTACCACTCTTACTTTGTATAAATACTTCCCATTGGGTGAGTTGATTCAAATTTTCCATGTCGATAATTTTAAAATTGATAATTGAAATTAATTGGCACTTATTTTACGTTCGTAGGCAGAGGCTGCTTCACGCACCCACGCACCTTCGTTATGATAATGAATATGATGATTCATGCGCTGATGATTGCAAGGCCCGTTGCCTTTTACTACCGTCCAGAATTCATCCCAATTGATAGGGCCAAATTCCCAATGCATGGTTTCTTTATTAAATTTTAAATCTTTATCAGGCACTGTCAATCCAATATGATGAGCTTGCTCCACAGTACGATCAATAAAGCGCTGACGTAATTTATCATTGCTCTCTACTTTTATTTTCCAGTTCATCGATTCAGCACTGTGAGCCGATTCGGTATCAGGTGGACCAAACATCATTAACGATGGCCACCAAAAACGATTCATTGCATCTTGTGCCATCTCTCTTTGTGCTGGAGTGCCATTCATCATCTTGCCCATGATCTCATATCCTTGGCGTTGATGAAATCCTTCTTCCTTGCAAATTCTTAACATCGCTCGTGCGTATGGGCCATAAGAACATTTGGCAAGCATCGTTTGATTAACGATTGCTGCACCATCAACAAGCCAACCAATGGCTCCCATATCGGCCCAGGTGAGTGTTGGGTAATTGAAGATACTCGAATACTTGGCTTTGCCTTCTTGTAGTTGTTGAATCATTTCGGCACGACTCACTCCAAAGGTTTCGGCAGCAGAATAAAGGTACAATCCATGGCCGCCTTCATCCTGAATTTTGGCTAATAATATTTTCTTGGCTCTTAAGGAGGGGGCACGCAATACCCAGTTTCCTTCGGGTTGCATCCCAATCACTTCCGAATGCGCATGCTGCGATATCTGACGGATCAAGGTCTTGCGATAATTCTCCGGCATCCAGTCGCGTGGTTCAATTTTTTCGTCAGCATCAATACGTTGCTGAAACTTTTTTAAACTTTCTTCTTGTGTTGACATATGAGTTGATTTAAATATTTTGGCCCCAGTTAGTTAGTTCTTCGCTTGTCCAAAGTTCTGGAAAGAAAATTCTTCTTTGATATTTTGGATGCATATATTTTCTCCAATCACTTCCTCCTGTTGCTTCTGCATTACCTAAGTATTTTGCAGCGGCATCATAATGTGCCATCACCCAGGTTACATTCACCGTATAATCGTAATGACGCATGGCTTGAATCAATGCGGCATCGGTTTTCACTGCTTTAGGCAATTGCTTGTATTTCGTCCATAAGTTGGTAGTATTGTATTTCTCCATCTTATGCAGGAACTCCTCTTTGTAGCGTTCTTCAAACAATTGAATCAAAGTGCTTTTTGCACCCGTGGCATGATCCTTTCCGGCTGCTTGCCAATACAAATGATCGTACGCATGTTCGTAAGGTGTATCTCGATCAATAGAGGCTCTAAAGCGATAATCAATTAAATTGATAAGTTCGGTAGATGAGAATTCGATGAGGCGGTATTGTGCACTTTGAAATCCACTCGCAGGCGTGAGGGTATTACGGAATTTCATGTATTGCTCTTTCTCCATTCCATCGCCCATAATTATGAAGGATGAAGAGAGCATATCGAAGTAGCGGCTTACACGTGAGAGCTTCTCGGTGAAGAATGCTGCTTCAATTTCGGCAGCATCACTCACTTGATCTATCTCCCACAAAATCATTTTAAATAAAAGTTCATTGATTTGATGGTACATGATAAATACCATTTCATCAGGTAAGGTAGTACGTTGTAATTGTAAATTTAATAATGAATCGGTATGGATATAATCCCAATAGGTAATAGGTTTGGCCCATATCAATCCTTCTAAATGGGTATCTGGATTTTGCCCGATGGCTTTAAATTTTTCTTCAATTCTCTGATGAAGATTTTCTTGATTTTCAGTCATTGTAGTTGGTTGTTGTTAAAGCGTGGCTGCCTGCATATGCCCCAATTCTTTTAAGCGGAGTATATGCGATGCCATTGCCTTATTGAAACTTGGTTTTAAATTGTAAATAATGCCGAACTCATGCGCGGTTTTTTCCACGATAGGAGCAATCTTTTCGTAGTGTATATGGCAAATATTGGGGAATAAATGATGCTCAATTTGGAAATTCAAACCTCCAACATACCATCCGAGTAGCTTATTATTACGAGCAAAATCAGAAGTGGTTTGAAGTTGATGTATATGCCAATTGTTCTCAATATCATGATTTGAATTTTCCTGAGAAGCACCTTCCACAACATGCGCCATCTGGAACACAAAACTAAGAATAATACTAGCAATCCAATGCATAATAATAAATCCAGTCACCACCTGATACCATCTGTATTCTGTTATCATAATGGGTAAACCGATGATCATAAAAAGATAAATTGATTTACGTATAAACATCTTAATAAACTCACCAGTTACCTTCTTTCCTTGGCGGCGAACCAATCCATTTCTGTTATAATTCATCAATCGAAAGAAGTCGTTGGTCAGCATGGTTAAGGTCATCAATCCATAAAAAATAAATGCATAAATAAATTGATAGCGATGATACCATCTCAAAGGCGAGTTTTCTGAAAGACGTATTGGACCTTTCTCATTGATATCTTCATCAAGTCCCGAAATATTGGTATAGGTATGATGCAATACATTGTGCTGAATTTTCCAGTTAAGCACATTACTCCCCAAAAGATAAAGCGTACCTGAAAGGAGTTGGTTTGCCCATTCGTGTCGAGAGTAGGCTCCATGACAAGCATCGTGCATAACGCCCATGCCCACGCCAGCAATTCCAATTCCCATTACGATAACCAATACAAACGCCCAAATTAAAGGCACTGGGGCGGTAAGCAATACAATATATGGAACAATATAAACGGCAATCAAGATGATGCTTTTAATCACCATCGCTGCATTGGCTTTGATAGAGATATCGTTGGCTTTAAAATAATCGGTCACATTCTTGCGAAGTGATGCCACAAATTCTTTGTCAAGATTTTTATCGCCAGTAAACTTTACAATATTCATAATTCATTTCAGTTGTGTTGAGCTGAATCTCATTTAAAGGGTTTGAAAATATTTTTTTCATAAGTATAAAATCAATTTTTTCGCATGGCTTCCCCAAATTCCAAGTCAATCATGGAATCAATTTTATGCATCGGGGTGCGTGCGTTGATGCCATGTTGATTAATAAGGTCAGCAATTAAGCTACTCTGTTCATTTCCTTTCTTGAATGCCACTTGGTATTCAATATCACTGAACGAAACCATCGAATACAAGGGGAAATATTTTTGAGGATACAGCTTATTGATACGGCGCTCTATTTTTTGTTGTAATTGATAATCAGGATCCGAAACAGAATTACGCATCACTAAATAATTTTGCAAGGAGAGGTCTTGAACCGCGTCCCCATTAGGTTTTCGTAAGGTTTGATATTCCTTGAAAATGTCCTCCCAATTGTCGCCATGCTTTTGCAAAAGCTCCCACATCACGGTACAATCTTCAAAGCCTGCATTCATTCCTTGCCCAAAGAATGGAACGGTAGCATGGGCTGCATCACCCATCAATACAGTTTTGCCTTTATACCATGGGAAACATCTTACAATGGCCAAGGATGATAATGGATGGTCTTCCCAGATATCGGCAATATCAGGAACCATATCATAAAAATCAGGGAATACTTTTTGGAAGAACTCTGTGACCTTTTCTTTGGATGTTAAATTGCTGAAACAATATTCATCATTATCAAAAGGCATGAATAAGGTACAAGTAAATGAGCCATCAAAATTAGGCAAGGCAATGAGCATGAAACGTCCACGTGGCCAGATATGCAATGTGTTTTTTCCTAATTTAAAACTCCCATCCACGTTGGCGGGTAAGAGTATTTCTTTGTAACCATCTTCAATGTATTGCTGACTATAACTAAAACGATCCGTTTTTTGCATCGCGTGATAACGCACTGCCGAGAAGGCGCCGTCGGTAGCAAATACCAAATCGGATTTTACTTCTGTTTTCTCACCTGTTAAAGTATTTTTGAAATGGCAATTGCCATCTTCTAAATCGGCATGAATACATTCTTCGTTGAAATGAATTGTAGCTTGCTCAGAAGCAATATCCATGAGCTTTGCATTGATACCTCCTCTTGATACTGAATAGATAGCCTGGGTATCGATGCCATAAGGCTGATAAGAATTACTTCCGTCGAGTTCATGAATGGTACGACCATACATAGGAATGGCAATATCACGTATTGCATCACCAATTCCTAAGGTATCTAGTGCTTTCCATCCGCGGTAGGAGGTGGCGAGGTTTATCGATTTTCCTGCTGAAATATTTGCGTTACGCATATCCGGTCGGCGCTCATAAATATTCACTTTGTAGCCTGCCTTCGACATATAAATAGCCCATAACGAGCCTACCAATCCTGATCCTACAATCGTTACTTGCTTCATATTATTTTTCTTCTTCTTTTAAAACAGGTGGCTCCATCACAGTGCCACATTTTTTACAGGTTCTTAAATTGATATCATCATAAAACGATTGCATTAAGACTGGCAATTGCGTTACAATATCGCTGCAATGAAAGGTAGCTTTATGTAATTCGTTACTGCAACTTTCACAATACCACATACACGAATCCATCTCTTTCTCTTCACGTGCGCGCTCTACAACCAACCCAATGGTATTGGCTTTGCGCTGAGGAGAATGTGGCACACGAGGTGGTAAAATAAAAATCTCACCTTCCTTAATTTCAATATTTCTCACGATGCCATCTTCTATTATTGGAAGGTTCATATCACCTTCCAATTGATAAAAGAATTCTTCTCCTTCGTTATAGTGAAAATCTTTACGGCAATTGGGACCCCCAACTACCATAATGATAAACTCTGTGTCTTTATATACCACCTGATTTCCAACTGGTGGCTTTAAGAGATGACGATGTTCATCAATCCATTTTTTTAAATTTAAAGGGCTCGCTACTTTCATGTGTGATGTATAAATTATAGGGTTCCGCGACGTGCTTGTTCTGCTTCAATGGATTCGAATAGGGCCTGAAAATTTCCTTTTCCAAACGAACGTGCTCCTTTGCGTTGAATGATTTCAAAGAATAAGGTAGGACGATCTTCAACAGGCTTCGTGAAAATTTGCAATAAATATCCTTCTTCATCACGATCCACCATGATGCCCCATTTCTTCAACTCATTCAAGTCTTCTTCAATAATTCCTACACGATCCAATACACTATCATAATAGGTTCCGGGTACATATAAAAATTCTACACCACGCTTACGCATTTCGGTAATGGTAAATACGATATCATCGGTGGCTACTGCAATATGCTGGCAGCCGGCACCACGATAGAAATCAAGGTATTCTTCCACTTGTGATTTTTTCTTTCCTATAGCAGGCTCGTTAATAGGGAATTTGATATATCCATTACCATTGGTCATCACCTTACTCATCAATGCGGTGTACTCAGTAGAAATATCTTTATCGTCGAAGGTTACCAAATTGGCAAAACCCATCACGTTGCCATAAAATGCAGCCCAGGTATCCATGCTTCCCATCTCTACATTTCCTACCATATGGTCGATGTATTTTAAGCCTGTTGCTATCGGATGATACTCAGTTTCGTGTTTCTCATAACCGGGAAGAAATAATCCGTGATAATCTTTTCTTTCAATGAAAATATGAACAGTATCGCCATAGGTATGAATCCCTGAGCGACGAATAATTCCATCTTTTGTTTCAATTGTTTCTGGTTGTAAGTATGGCTTGGCACCTCTTGAAACAGTTTGTTCGAAGGCATCATACGCATCATTCACCCAAAGTGCAATTACTTTTACTCCATCACCATGTTTGATTAAGTGTTTAGAGATTTCACTCTCTGGATCGAAAGGTGTGGTGAGCACCAAACGAATTTTTCCTTGTTGTAATACATAGGAAGTTTTATCACGTACCCCTGTTTCTAATCCGGCATAAGCCAAATCTTGAAATCCAAATGCGGTTTTGTAATAGTGTGCCGATTGTTTTGCATTACCAACATAGAGCTCTACATAGTCGGTTCCGTTGATAGGCAAGAAATCTTGCGCTTCTGAAAAAATCTTTTCAGTTTCTGAATATTGAAAGTTTGTTACTGCGGTTAAATCCTTCGTACTCATGGGAAATATTAATTATTATAGTTTAATAGTTGATTTTGATTGTTGGTAGATTATATGTCGTATTGCCACGATTTATAGTATTCTTTGATTTCAATACTGAGGGCTTCTTTAGTAATTTGAACTGGATTGAATGGGTCGATCATCACTGCCAACTCATTGGTTTCTTTCTTGCCAATACTGCGTTCAATAGCTCCTGGATGTGGACCATGTGCTAAACCAGCAGTATGTATTGTAATCTGTCCTTGCTTTATATTATTACGACTCATGAAATCGCCATCTACATAATACAATAACTCATCGCTATCGATATTGCTATGATGATATGGCGCAGGAATAGCATCCGGATGATAATCGTACAAGCGAGGAACGAATGAACAAATCACAAAATTTCTTGCTTGAAATTGTTGATGTATGGGAGGCGGCATATGCACTCTTCCAGTAATCGGTTCGAAGTCGTGTATAGAAATGGCATACGGGTAAGAGCATCCATCATAACCTACCACATCGAATGGATGGGTTTCGTAAATATATGGATAAATCAAGCCACGTTTCTTAATCATGATTTTGAAATCGCCACGTTCATCATGCGTTTCAAGGTCGTATGGCAATTTGAAATCGCGCTCACAAAAAGGAGAATGTTCTAAAAATTGTCCGTATTGATTGCGGTAACGTGCAGGGGTTTCAATAGGACTGAACGACTCCACAAATAATATTTTATTCTCTGTGGTTTTAAATTCCAATTGGTAGGTAGTACCTCTTGGTATGATGATATAATCTCCATATTCAAAATCAATTTTTCCGTACATCGATTTGAATACGCCCGAACCTTTATGAATGAAAAGCATTTCATCCGCATCTGCATTCTTGAAGAAATAATCGGTGGTGCTTAGGCGTGGTGCTGCAATACCAATATGCATATCACCATTTACAAAAAGCACTTTTCTGCTTTTGATATAATCATCTTCTGGCGTGGCTTCAAAGCCAAGGTAGCTGCGGTTTTGTAGATTATCTTCTATAGCCACCTCTGGGCGTACACTAAATGGAGTACCCATTTCTTTTACAATAGTGGGTGGATATAAATGGTAGACCAAGGAAGAGATTCCAGCGAATCCTTCGGTACCAAATAGTTCTTCATGATAAAGTGCACCGTTGTCCTGACGGAATACGGTATGGCGCTTATGTGGTATTTTTCCTACCTGACGATAAATGGGCATAAAATATTTAGAATTATAATAATGTTGTTGGACTTACAAAATTTGTTTTGGGTACTTCTGTTTTGGCTATATCGGCGAAGCCTCCGCGCACTTCGGTGAACTGGCGCCAGCCTCCAGCATAGAGGATGGATGCTGCAACCATACTGCGATAGCCTCCTGCACAATGGATGATGAAAGGTTTGTCTTTTGGTATTTGTGCTAAATTTTTCGAGAGGGTATTCAATGGAATATTTACCGCATCGATGATATGCTCCGAATCGTATTCACTCTTCTTACGTACATCAATGATTAACGGATTGGAGGTGTATTCAAAGGCAAACTCATCGGCATTGATGCGATGAATTTTTGCTATTGGTTTGCCCGCTGCAACCCAGGCGTAAAAGCCTCCATCGAGGTATCCAATGGCGCCATCATATCCCACACGCGATAGTCGGGTGATGGCCTCTTTCTCTTTCCCAGGTTCAGTTATTAATAAGATATTTTGTTTTATATCTCTTACCATTTCGCCTACCCATTGAGCAAAGCTGCCTTCTAATCCAATATTCATGCTTCCTTCAATAAATCCATGGGCAAAATCTTCGGCTTTGCGGGTATCAATAATTAATGCTTTGGTTTCGTTTGTTGCTGCTTCAAAAGCCTCAACACTTAGCGCTTGCAATCCTTTATTATATACTTCATCGATGGATTCATAACCACGTATATTCATCAATACATTGCTTGGAAAATAACCTGGAGGGGGCATCAATCCATCGAGTAAAACCTTAATAAATGCTTCCTTTGTCAAACTTGGATCAAGCGCATAATTCACTTTCTTTTGATGGCCTAAGGTATCGCTGGTTTCCTTGCTCATTTTTTTACCACAAGCACTTCCTGCTCCATGGTTTGGATATACAATGAGTTCATCATTTAAAGGCATGATTTTATTACGCAACGAATCGTATAGCATGCCAGCCAGTTTCTCTTCGGTGAGTTCGGCAATCACATGCTGGGCCAAATCGGGGCGACCTACATCTCCAATAAATAAGGTATCGCCCGAAATAATTCCGTGCACCCCTCCATTTTCGTCGATGAGTAAATAGGTAGTACTCTCCAGGGTATGCCCAGGGGTATGAATCGCCTTTACAAAACAATCACCTACTTTAAAAAGTTCTCCATCAACCGCCACGATGGCATCGAAGGCTGGCTTGGCTGTGGGACCATATACAATTTTGGCTCCCGTTTTGGCTGCCAAATCCAAATGTCCACTCACAAAATCGGCATGAAAATGAGTTTCAAAAACATATTTAATTGACGACTTGTTTTTAGCTGCTAAATCCAAATAAGGTTGCACCTCACGAAGTGGGTCAAAAATGGCCGCTTCTCCATTGCTTTCTAGATAATATGCAGCATGTGCTAAACATCCTGTGTAAATTTGTTCGAGTTTCATTCTAATTCGGTTTGATGCAAATATAGTGTTATCGAATAAAAAGACATTTATATCTTTAATTATTTTTTTACGTTAAAAGCGTTGATAATCAAGAGTTTTAAGGGTTTGAAGACAAAAACTGATATATATCAGTTTTTCAAAAGTGCCGGACTTCGACGCCCTATTTAATGCTTAAATAAAAATAAGTGGATTGGACTAAGCGCCTATAAGTGAAATCTTATTTCTTCCCAATTTAACCAAACCTTCATCTTCCATTTGTTTGAGTAATCGGGAAACAACCACACGTGCAGTTCCCAGCTCGTTGGCCAGTTGTTCGTGGGTTACATGTAAGATGGGGCTATGAGAAAGACTGCTTTTCTTTTTGATGAAGTCGTACAAGCGTTCATCCATTTTTTTGAAGGCCACCGCATTCACTACTTCTAATAATTCTTCAAATCGTTTATGGTAGAGTCGGAAAATATAATCGAGCCATTGCGGGTACTCACGAATTAGTAGACTTACTTTTTCAATAGGAATAAATAGGATTTGAGTATCCTCCTCGGCAATCGCTTTAACTTTGCTGGTATCATTATGAATGCCTCCAAGAAACGACATGATACAACTTTCACCCGCTTTTATATAATAGAGCAAGAGCTCACGACCATCATCATCGGTACGCATTACCCGAATACTACCTTGGGTAACAATCGGTATCGCTCCGATGTATGCGTTTTCTTGCAGGATTACCGAGCCTTCTGGAAACGATTTGGCAATACCATATTCATGCAGTTTTTCTTTAATCTGAGGGATAGCATTAAATTCTTCAATATTGTCGAGTTCCATAGGGCAAAGATAAGTTGAAAATTAGAAGGAGCGATTTGATTCTAATCATAATCATAAACATAATAAATAGATTAGAATCTAATCATTTATGAAATTCTTAGCTGGTATATTTTCTTCTGCGTACCGTGTTATTTATAAATCCGAAGATGATAACAATTAAAATTGGAACAACAATATTGATTAGTTGCCATTGGATACGCTCGTCTTTTACCTTGTCTTTATTTAAGAGGCGCAATGCAATTTCTCTATTACGTAATTCTAAGATTCCGCTGTCGTCACATAAATAGTCAACACAATTCAAAACGAATTTCTTATTCCCAAAAGTTTGTCCGCTATACCCATCATAACCCAAAGGATATACCTGTCCATTGCTTCTGCTGAAATGATTTCGGATGATATCTCCATCACTTACCACAATCATTTTGTTTTGATCGATGCGTTCTATGAATTGCAATTCGTTACTCACAGTATCTTTTATTTTACGATTGGCAAATACCGACTCAAATCCGCCTTCTAAAAGTACCGCCACCGCATTATCAGGATGGTTGAATGAGCTCACTACCGTTTTTTCATTGAGCATTTTCAAATCCACGAAAGCAGGGGAGGGCAATACTCTCGAACGAGGCGAGGATTGTAATAATACCGTTTTTGTATTTCTTGTGTTTGATGTGACGTCAATGCTACTCGCAAATTTACCCCAAACCAAATCCAAGTTTTTTACGATGGGATGATTGGCATTGGTACCTATAAGTGGATAGAATACCCAATTTACCAAGGTTCTATTGCCTTTTCCGGTTCCAGTATTGGCTAGTATCGGAGTAACGTTACAACTTAAATCTTCAATTAGATCATTATTAATTCGTACACCATATTTAAAGAGCTGATCTTCTAAATTCAGTTCATAAGGAATGGAGGTGAACGATAATTTATCGTTACGGGTACTATCCATATCGGCTATCATTGGGTCGATAAACCATAATATTTTACCGCCACCCATAATATACTGATCGAGTTTGTACTTATCGTACTCACTAAATTTACGAGTAGGTCGCGCAACCACAACTCCTGCATATTCTTTTAATCGCTGTAATGTTTGCGCTGTCATATCCAATCGCTCTACATCGTAGAAATCGGATAGCTCACTCATAATATCACCTGTTTCATATTTCCCCAATTCGCCATGCCCTATTAGGAATGCAAGCTTTTTCTTTTGAGACGTGGTACATTTTCTAAGTACGTTACACAATTCAAATTCGATATTCTCTACCGCACCGTTAATATCTGTAGAGTTTTCGTTCTCATCATCGAATTGCGTATTGCGCATGAAATTCACTGGAATCTCTTTCCCTTTATAATAAAACGAAGCACATGGAAATAATACTTGGTAAGCCAATTGATTATCACCTTGAACCTTGACGTTTTTTGGAGAGAGCCCCTTACTCAAAAACTGATCTACCACATCGCGTTTAGCTTTTTCATCTAATCCATCGATGGGGTCGGTGAAAGAATAGCTCACCTGTATCTTTGCATATTGATTAAGTTCATTTAAATAATCGGCTATCGCAATCCTTAGTCGTTTATAATTCGCAGGTAAGTTTCCATCTAAATAAATTTTCACTGTGAGCTGATCGTCGAGGCGCTCAGCCATATGTGCCGTAGTTTTTGATAGCGTGAATCGCTTCTCCTGAGTAAGGTCTAAACGATAATATAAAAAAGTACTCAGCCAGTTGATCACCACCAAAACGGCGAGCAAGAGCAGTAGCTCGATTCCGGAAGTATATTTTTGATTGCGCTTTTTCAAGATAACGATGACTATTTTTCGATGCTATTAATTACCATTTACGACTCTCTAATTTTGTTTTGGTGAGCCATAAAAATAAAACGGTAGTACTTATAAAGTATAATAAATCGCGGGTATCAAGTACACCGCGGCTGATTGACTGATAATGTGAATTGATTCCAAGCCATTGCACATAGTAGTCGATTCCATTGAACCAACTTACCCCACTCAATAAATCGAAGGCGATATACATGATTAGGCATAAGAAGAAGCTGAGAATAAAGGCCACAATGGTATTGTCGGTAAGTGCCGATGAGAATAAGCCGATACTTACATAGATGCTTCCCAGCCAAAGCAATCCCATATATGAGCCCCAGGTAGCACCCGTATCAATATTTCCAACAGGGTCGCCCAATTGGTAGACTGTGAAAAAATAAATGAGTGTAGGAAGTAAGGCCAAAAACACCAGCACCAATCCTGCGAAATATTTTCCAAGTACAATTTGAAAATCGGTGAGTGGCTTGGTGATTAAAATTTCGAGGGTACCCGATTTTTTTTCTTCACTGAAGCTGCGCATGGTAATGGCACTAATCAGGAAAATTAAAACCGTGGGTGACCAGAAAAATAAAATATCTAAGTTACTATAACCCGATTCGAAGGTATTATTCTTAAATACCCAGGTAAGTAATCCGGTGATGATTAAAAAAACAATGATGACGATATAAGCAATCAGTGAACTGAAAAACCCGCGTATCTCTTTTAGAAAAACTGCTATCATACTTTCAGATTAGGATTGGTTAATATTTTGAAAATTTCTTCCAGGCTTTGTTGTTCGAGCTGCATATTGATGATGGCTGAACCTGTTGGTGCCACAGCGAAGAAGAGCTGTTCGCGAATATCCGAAGTGCATTCCAGTTCATATTTATTGGCTGCAATACGTTTCGCTTGCAAAACCCCTTGCACAGCTCTAAAGATATTTAGTTCAATTTCTTTACTCAACTGCACCACAATGATGGTCTTTGTTTTTGAAGTGTTTTGCAAGTTCTGTACATTATCATTTGCCACAATCACTCCTTTATTAATGATGATCACTTTATCACAAAGCGCTTGCACCTCTTGCATGATATGCGTAGAAAGAATCACCGTTTTATCTTTCCCAAACTCTTTTATCACATTTCTTATTTCTACAATTTGGTTGGGATCGAGTCCAGAGGTAGGTTCGTCGAGTACCAGCACCTTGGGGTCGTGTATGAGTGCTTGCGCCAATCCCACACGCTGCCGGTACCCTTTTGAAAGTTGTCCGATTTTTTTCTTGTATTCGGGAGTCAGGCCTACCCGGTCGATGATATTTTTTACTCGCTCCTCTTTTTTGTCGAGTTTGAAGATGCCTGCACAGAAAAGCAAGTACTCTTTTACATATACATCCAGATAAAGCGGATTGTGTTCGGGCAGGTAACCAATATTTCTTTTTACTTCCAGTGGGTTCTTCTCCACATTGAAACCGGTCACCCAGCTCTCTCCGGCAGAAGGAGGAAGGAATCCCGTGAGCATTTTCATCGTAGTTGATTTACCTGCCCCATTAGGGCCCAGGAAGCCAACAATCTCGCCTTCTCCAATCTCGAAGTTGATAGAGTTTACAGCGATTTGCTCACCAAAAATCTTTTTTAAATTTATAACTTTAACCGACTCCATTAGAAAGCGTGAAAATAAGATATTAATCTTTAAAATAAAATGTTCTTAAATCCACAGGGAAGGGAAAAAGTATTGGGGTAGGAGGAAGGGGAACTAGTAAGGGTTTTGCAAGCTAGCCTCAAGAATTTTCTTCGCCCAAATTGCCTGAGGTTTTTTCTCCGCATCGGCATAACAAAACAGGTACCATTCGCCCCCGTCATGTAATTTAAACTGTTGCTTTACCTCTTCGGGTTTCCAAAAGAAATTCCTACAAGCGATATTGGCCTTTTTAATTTGATGTTTTTTGATGAAGGCATTCAAGAGCTCTTTCTTGTACTGACCATGTTCAATAATTTCGAAAAGTCGCCCTTGCAAATCAGGATGGTAGGCATCGGTGGTGAAAAAATAACCGTTAGGATACAATACCTTCAACTGATGTTCATGCGAATACTCCATGCATAGCTTGCTTTTGATCATGGCCACATTGGGTTCGAAAAAATATTTTCCAGGTAAGGACAACAAAGGCTTTACATCGTTTTTGTTCGATTGAAAATGGGCGATGCCTTCATTGGTGATATTCACTGCCTCAAATCGAATGGCTTGATTTCCGGGTTTGAGTTGAATCAATATTTCCTTCATCTCATTACCATAGGCAATGCATATCACTTGGCATAAATGCGGGAAGAAACTTTGAACCACCTGATGAATATCCACCATGGGTGAGAGTTTGATCCAGCACGATTGGCATCTCGATAACAATACATCTTTTAACTCCAGCACATTAGGAGTACATTCAATGATCTCAAATACTTTCCTGTTGAACTCTGGCCGGCGGTCGGGGTCAATATATATGGTATCGAATACTGCCTGGTCGTTCGCTAAAAATTCTTCAAGGGTCGTATGAATTATTTCGGCCTCAAAATTTAATGCCTCATAATTATGTTTTAAAATTTGTGCATGTTCCTCATTGGCTTCAATGCAGGTGCGTTGCTTGAACGATTGTCCGATATAATAGGAGTCGACTCCCAACCCAGCAGTCGCATCGAGTAATGAAGTTCCTTTAATTAATGTTGCTTTGTACTTCGCCACCTCCTCCTGGGTAGATTGCTCATAGAGCTTGGGCAGTAATACCGTTTTTGTATTGATGAACGCGGGAATCTTTTTTAGCGCTTTCTTTCGAAGGCCAATCTGCAACGCTACAGCCCCAATATCAAAAGGAAATTTTTTACTGAATTTAAGGGTAAGTTCTGATGGTGAATCATGGGAATGCAACACCATAAATTCCTGCACCTCTGTAAGTGCCATGAGTGCTGCGAGCGGATGCTTTGAATTCAATCGTATTAGTGTGATGCTACGAAATAATAATCTTTACGAGAGAAGAATTTGGCGTTGAACTCTTCGTAAGTAAGTGGATTTTTTTTGCCTGTAAAACTCTTCAAAGTATAAATTTGATAACCACAGCTATCATGTAATAAGTTGAAAATATCTTTCGGTAAGGTGCCATAAAAATCGCTGGCTCCCATACCATGTTCGAAAACAATAACGGGTTTGCAGCGTTTCAATGTTTCTACCGATCCTTCAAGCACCTGTAATTCGGCGCCTTCCACATCAATCTTCATTAATCCAATATTTGCTTCTTTCGGAATGATTTCATCAAGCACTGCCTTCTGTACTTTGATTTTTTCAATCTGCACTTCCTTATTATCATAGTCGCGTTCAATGAAACCACTATATGCAGGATTGTTTTTTACAAAAGTAAATTCGGTTTCTCCAGCAGTATTGCTTAATGCATTATTATAAATGGAGACATTTTTTTGATTCGAATATTTCTCAACCAAATTTTTGTAGAAATCGGGTAAAGGTTCAAAAGCATAGTGATGCCCTTGGGGCGCATACTTCAAAATTAAATCGAGGATCTCTCCGTTATGACATCCCACATCAATGGTTTGTGTATCTGATTTTAATACTGTTTTGAGAATAACATGGGTCAATCGATCGTATTCTAAGTTTTTAGTTAAATCGATTTTGTAGTCAATTAAAAACTGACGAAGCTTGTTTTTGAATGGTAGGATAATACTCATAGGATTGGTTTTTATTTAATAACTGAATTTCGGGTGCAAAATAACATCTTTTCCGAATAATTGACGTAATTTGATACGTCTTTTAATCAACATATGGAAATTTTTAAAATCATAGCCCTTCTCATTGGTTTATGCGCTTTGCTGGGCTATATAAATTCAAAGTTTCTAAAATTACCCCATATCATTGGGTTGTTGGTTTTATCCTTATTTACATCCATCGCATTTTGGATAGGAGCCACCATTTTTCACTGGGGCGTCATTCAGCACATTCTTGACGATATACAACAGGTTGATTTTAGCAAGGTGCTATTGAATGTGATGCTTTGCTTTATGTTATTTGCCGGTGCCTTTCATACCAATGCAGCGAGCATTCTAAAGGAAATTCGTTCTATCACTATTCTGGCATTTTTTGGGACAATCCTTTCCACCGTGTTGATTGGTGGGTTCCTGTTTTTCCTATCGGGTTTGTTGGGAATAGAAATTTCTTTAATTTATTGTATGCTCTTTGGCGCACTCATTTCTCCAACCGATCCGATTGCTGTTTTAGGCATTATTTCTAAAGCTAAAATTCAGGACCGAATCAAAACAAATATCATTGGTGAATCTTTGTTTAATGATGGTATAGGAATTGTGATTTTCATAACCATCTCTACGATGATTGAACAGGGGAGTGGGACGGTTACTATTGGAAGTACCTTTCTGCTCTTCTTACAGGAAGCAATTGGTGGCTTAGCTTTGGGTGTTGTTATAGGCTATTTAGCTTATGTTGTATTGAAATCGATTGACGATTACCAAACCGAAATAATGATTACACTGGCATTGGTGATGGGTGGATATTTTATTGCTGATTTCTTACATATCTCTGGACCATTGGCTATGGTGGTCGCCGGATTAATAATAGGGGGCGAACGCATTCGTAAGGAAGCGATGAGTACTACTACGCATATCTATATGGATAAATTTTGGGAATTGGTTGATATCGGGTTGAATTCAATTTTATTTTTGTTGATAGGCTTGCGCTTAACGACTTTAAGTTTTAGTTGGGAGATGCTAGTGCTTTCGGGGTTGATGATTATCCTGGTTCTCTTATCCCGGGCTCTCACCGTGGGTGCATTAAGCAATATTTTTAAGAAGCAAATCAAAGCTTCTTCGCGGGAGCAATGGGTTTTGGTATGGAGTGGGCTGCGTGGCGGACTATCCTTAGCGATGGCCCTTTCTATTCCATCACCAGAGATGAATGGAATGTTGGTTTTTATCACCTATTGCATAGTATTGTTCTCCATCATTGTGCAAGGATTGACGGTGGAAAAAGTGGCCAATATCGCCGAATAAAAAATTAAAGTTTAACGAAGCGGTAACGGTATTCTTTGCCGCTGGCATCCGCAATCATTATCTGATAAATTCCAGTAGGATAACTTGAAATATCAAGCACCTCATCCTGAAAATTATTTAATTGCGTATTGGAAATAATTTCCCCCATCTGGTTACAAATGGTGAAATTAATATTGTGTAATGTTTGAGAAGTGCTTATCGCTAATTTTGTTGAAGCAGGATTCGGAAATACGTGCAGCGCTGAAGATGCCTCATTCACCTTGATCCCAGCCGCATTGCTATAAGTGATATTGAAAATCAATTCGGCATTATCAGTTAGCACATTTTTATTATAAACGCTATATTTAATAACCGATTTGCCTTCGTATAAATTAGAACCTACATGAAATGCGATGAAACATGATGAATCATTCAATCCATAATCCTTGATAAAGCATCCCATTTGAAGTAAATCATTTTTGCAATCACCATTAAAACATGAGCTCACTGTCCACCGAGTATCCAATGAATCGGATATTTTATTCCAGCAATAATCCTCCGATTTATATTTGCCCGTATTAAAAAGTATGCGGGTTTCGAGATAAACATAGTCGCTGGAAGTTGTCAAATTCAAGGTATTTCCTTGAGGGAAACTGATCTGTGAATAACCTTTGTTTGGCACTATTAGAAACAAAGATGCAAATAGTCCAATGGTCCAATTTGCGCTAATTGTATCGTTTAGTTTTTTGAAAATGTATTTCATTTGCTATCGTAAGTCAGTGGTTTAAGCCACTTCTCGCAAATATACGTTTAATTATATGAGTTATTAATTTGCCTTTCTAATGATAAAGAAAAAATGACAATTACCCCATTCATGTAGCTCGATTTCTATTTTTGAGATAAGGTTGGTGCTTCAATATTTCAATTTGTGTTTTATTTAACCATAGAAGGTTTGTATTTCAACTCCTTCGCCCTAACTTTGCAGCCCTTAAAAAAACATAATTCACACTTGGCTATCGATTGGAATAAAGATTATTATGCGGTGCTTCAAATACCACGTTTTTCGGCTGCATCAGAAATAAAAACGGCATATCGCAATTTGGCGAAGAAATATCATCCCGATATGAACCCGGGAAATAAAAGTGCGGAAGAAAAATTCAAGGAAATCAATGGCGCCTACGATATTTTGAGTGACGAAGAGAATAAACTCATCTATGATGAGAAACTTCGAAACCCGCACTATCAGCGTCAGCAGCAATTCAAAAATCAGCAACAAACGCAATATCAGCAGTATCAAAAGGCACAGTACGAAGAGTACATGCGTCAGCAACAAAGGGCACGTGAGTTCCAAAATGCACAACGAGAAAGTGCAAAAGGCTCCAATTACGATATCAACCCCTGGAGAATTATTTTTATCGTTATAATAATTATTAATTTACTTCGCATGTGTACTCACCGCACCTTCATTCCATAGGTCGGATATTTTTAATACGAATTTATAACCCACAAAATAGCAGCGCAGGTGACCCATCCCAATCCTCAATTAGAGTTTGAATCAGGAGAACGTGCTACGTTTTTTGTGGATGTGATTTTGCCACTCTACTTGCCCAAAGCCTATACCTATCGGGTTCCTTATGCACTAAACGACCAGGTGGAAATTGGCAAGAGGGTGGTGGTTCAGTTTGGAAGCAGGAAGGTTTATGCAGCACTCATCGTTGCCATTCATGCCATTCCACCCAAAGAGTACACTGCCAAATACATTCAAGATATTATCGATGAAACCCCTGTAGTCACCGAGTTACAGCTTCGTCATTGGAAATGGATGGAGGAATATTATCTCTGCAATTTGGGTGAGATTATGGATGCTGCTTTACCAGGTGGTTTAAAATTGGAGAGTGAATCAAAAATTTATCTGAATCCGGAAGCCTCCTTCGAATATGGTGACCTCGACGATAAGGAATATCTGATTATTGAAGCGCTGGAGATACATAAGGAAATTACCATTCAACAGGTAAGTGAATTGCTGCGTATCAAAAGTGTAATACCAATTATTAAATCGGTTTACGAGAAAGGGATTGTACTCATTCGTGAACAATTGAATGAAACCTATAAAGCGAAAAGGCTATCCTGTATTCGATTTGCGGAGGCCTATAGAAATAACGAGCCTGCCTTGCATGATCTCTTCAATAAACTTGAAAAATGGCCCAAGCAACTCGAAGTAGTAATGACGATGATGTCCGCTTTTAGAGGGCAAGAGAATATTCCCAAGAAAGCATTATTGCTGGCATCCAAATCGAGTGAGAGCTCCTTAAATACTTTGATAAATAAGAAAGTACTCGAACTTTACGAAATTGAAATTGATCGAATTTCTTATGATCAAAAGGAGACGGAGCCCATCAACTTAACCGCCACACAAGAGATTGCGTATGCTTCAATAAATAAGCAATTCGAATCGAAGGAAGTAGTACTGCTGCATGGTGTAACGAGCAGTGGTAAAACGGTGGTGTATAGCAAACTCATAGAAGCCGCCATGGAAGCGGGCAAACAAGTCCTTTATCTTTTACCGGAAGTGGCACTCACTTCCCAAATAATACAGCGCATCACCAAGTTTTTTGGAACGAGTGTTTGTGTTTGGCATTATAAATTTAGTGATTTCGAAAGGGTGGAAATTTGGAATAAAATTCGTCAGGAGAAATTCCGAATTATCATCGGAACCCGCAGTTCGGTCTTCTTGCCATTTCAAAATTTAGGTTTGGTCATTGTTGATGAAGAACACGATCAAAGCTATAAGCAGATGGATCCTTCACCACGCTATCATGCACGCGATGCCGCGATAGTTTTGGCAGGCTTGCATGGTGCCAAAGTGCTTTTGGGGACTGCCACTCCAAGTATTGAAAGCTATTATAATACCCATCAACAAAAATATGGATTGGTAGAAATAATGGAGCGCTATGCTGGAATGCAGATGCCTGAAATTATTTTGGCCGATGTGAGTCAGGGGCAACGCGATAAAACATTGAGTTACGATTTCACGCCCACCTTACTGGAGAAAGTACAGCAAGCTTATTTAAGAAAAGAACAAGTAATTCTATTTCAAAATCGTAAAGGGTATGTGCCCATCACCGAATGTACCAACTGTGGCTGGACACCCCATTGCATTAACTGTGATATTACGCTCACCTATTATAAAACACAGCATATTTTAAAATGCCATTATTGTGGGTATAAGGCCAAACCCGCTAATGTATGCGGTGCCTGCGGTGCTACGGATATTCGCATGAAGGGATTTGGTACGGAAAAAATTGAAGACGATTTAAAAAATTTATTGCCTGATATTCGAATTGCCCGCCTCGACTACGATACCACCCGCACCAAGGAAGGCCATACAAAAATTATCAATTCATTTAGAAATGGTGAGATTGATGTACTGGTAGGAACACAAATGGTGAGCAAGGGGCTCGATTTCGAGAATGTGAGTACTGTGGGTATCATGGATGCCGATCAAATTGTGAATATCCCCGATTTCAGAGCGAATGAGCGAACCTTTCAATTGCTTACCCAGGTGGCAGGAAGAGCAGGAAGGATGCACAAAACAGGGGAGGTGATTATTCAAACACGCCGACCTAAAATGGATATTTTTCAGGTGGTGATGGATAATAATTATCAGGCATTGTATTTATATGAAATGCAGGAGCGTCAGAAATTTAAGTATCCTCCATTCTCGAAAATTATTCGAATCACGGTAAAGCATAAAGAGGAGCATGAGGCGAGGAGGGGAGCGGTAGAATTTGCACAGTTGCTTCGCAATCAATTAGGCGAAACCGTACTTGGCCCTGAGGCGAATTTCATTCCCAGAATTCAAAATTTATATATACAACAAATACTTCTAAAAATTCCCCATCAATCGGTATCTCTAAAGAATGCCAAGCTATTCTTGAAAAACACGTTGCACGATTTTAGTATCCAAAAAGAAAATAAGAGCATCCGATTTTATGTGGATGTTGATGCTTATTAGGGCTAGTTCAACTGAATTCCCAGTCCAATATTAAACGATTGAATGGTAGGTCTCTGCTCATAGCTCTTCACCATCGAATTTAACGAATATGCATATCCATAGCTGCCTTGAATCGAATAGCGCTGCATAAACTGATAACCTATTCCAAGCGAAGTATAGGTTTGAAAAAGCACTGGGGCTAGTTGTTGTTTGCTAGGATGAACGATATTCATTTTTCCATTTTCTAGAATCGCATATTCTCCTTTTTCATTTGCAAGTATATTATTATTAATGCCCGCTTCAGCCATCAATATCCAATGATGAAGCATCATTCGGTAGGTAACATGTAATGGAATGTTTAGATAATTAAATTGTACCATACGATTCGGATTGTTGATTGAATAGGTGCGTGTAATGGTGGTATCAACTTCTTTTCGAATAATCGCAATCTTTGTGCCTGCGGGTGTTTGCTTGTAAACCGGATTAATCATACGATAGTAAGTATAAAATTCGTATTGAATATTTTCAGAGACGTAATTCGTTTGTTCGGCCAAGGTTAGATAACCCAATCCAGTGGTTAATCCCCAGTGATTATTATGAACGCCAAAATTCACAAATGCTCCCGACTGGTTTTGCGTGGTTTCCTGTTGTTTAATATTTGCATTCAATGCTTTTCTGCTATAGTTATTAAAGCTATATCCTGCCGTGATTTCATATTTCCACTGATTGGATAAATTCTTATAGATATTCGATTCGAATGGTTTTAAAACTTCCGGATATGGCAATGGTAAAATGATCGCAGAGGATTGTAGTTTTCTAGGCGACCAATTCGCTTTAATAATATTGAGTTCGTTTTTTATCAGCGGTTTGTCTTCCACCACAACCACCTGCTCCGGGACTATAAAACCGGGGGCAGGGGCTGGTGGAATGATCAAGTATGAGGGCTTAGAAACTTCAGGTGATTGATCTCTGGTAATCGCATTATGATTAAAATGCTCCTGTTGGGTTTCTTCGGCCTTTGGGGTTATCGGGGTGGATGTATAGTTGGTATTATTAAGATGGTCTTCAGTAGGTTTCGTGGTTTCAATTTTAGGCTGAGAAAAGTTTTTCGATTCATTTAAAGAGGTAGTATTTTCAGTTACTGCAGGCTGAGCCGGCATTACAATAGCCGATGAATTTCCGCGATAGAAATATATTGCGGTAATGGCGATACCCAATCCGAATAAACCTGCTACCAGGAGTACCGTTCGAGGCAATAAGAAAAAGGGCTTCTTCTTTTTCTTATCATCAATCATAGCTTCCATACCTTCCCAATACGAATCGTTGTAAGGGATTCCATGGTCGGATAATTTGTTTCTGAATAAATCGTCGATTGGGCTCATTGTTTTAAAATGGTTTTAACCTCTTTACTTTTGTTGCTAATGTTTTTTTCAATAATCATTTTTAAAATTCTTCGGGCTTCATTTACATGCCATTTGCTCGTACCTACCGACATGCCCAACATTTCTGAAATTTCATGATGTTTATAACCATCGATGGCGAATAAATTAAAGACCTTTCCAGTGACATCAGGGAGTTGTTTCAATATGAGCAACAGTTCGCCCGCCTCCAGACTAGCTTCCCCTTCATTATAGCTCATGCCCGATTCCATCTCCTGGATATCGGTATATTCTATATTCGTTAAATGCTTTTTTTCTTTTCTAAATTCATCGATGAAGTGATTGACTAAGATATTTCTTGCAAAGGTGGCGAAGGCGAATTGTGCATCATACTTATGCAGGTTCTGAAGTATCTTCAAGTAACCTCCATTCAGTCGATAGATGACATTGTCGGGGTTGGGAGTATAACGTACCGCAATGCTGCTCATCAAAGGGAAATACCTTTTGTAGAGCGCATTCTGGCACCTTCTGTCCTCCTTTAGGCAACCTTTTATCAATTCAACATCTGTCATAACAAAAAGGAAATCCCACCCACAGGCAGGATATCCTTTATTACTATTTGTAACGCTTATTTTTGAATTATTACTTTCAATGTTTTTGAATAATTGCCTGAGCGAATATTCAAACAATACAATCCATTATCGTAGTCGGCCAAATTGAAATGAATCTCATTTGTTCCAGCATTGGTAGGGTAGTTACCCGATTTTATCAATTGACCGTTCACCCCAAGGATTTCAATTTGTACATCACCGCTTTCAAATGAATTTAAGAAAATCGATAATTGCCCTTTGGATGGATTTGGATATACCGCCATCGAACTCACGATATTCGATTTGTCAATTTTTAAAACATTGATATCATCGATCACTCGTAGGTTCATATTATTGAAATTAATATCAACGCTATCACAAAAGGTGCTGTAACAATTAGCGGTTGTATCAAATATGGTTAGGCAAAGCTGGTATTTGCCTTGGTTTGGATAGCTATGTGTTGGGTTGGTAGCACTCGAGCCTGTACCATCTCCAAATGTCCAGTAGTATTTGGTTTTTGAGTTAATGCCTGTGCTGGTATTCACCACATATACAATACTCAAATCGGTGGTATCGATTGCAAAATAATATGAGGCATGGCAGGTTGTATTGCTGGTGATGGTGATGTTCTTGCACATCGAATCGCATAAATTATTTAACGAATCGTAGGTGTACATACATACCTGGTAAACTCCAGGCTCGTAGGTATGTGTAATTGTTTTTTTGTTTGAATCATTCACAACCCCATCTCCAAATTTCCATTTCACTTTATAAGTGCGAGTACTGTAAGAACTATCGTTAAAGGTAACTACAGAATCGGCAATGGAGTAATTGAAATTAGCAATTGCACATCCACCATTGTATGAACAACCAACAATTGGGGTGGTTAAGAATGAAGCAAAATCAATTCTACCGTAAATATTAATATCGTCTTTATAATCTTTGATTACCCCTTCAATGGTTGCCGAGTCGCTGGTTCCCCAATAGTTGGAGCGGAAATTAACAGTATCGGTTTTGGTTGGGGTATAATTCGTTGCGGTGATAGCCGCTTTGGCGCCTTTACCAAGGTACCACAAGAAATTATTATTTAAGATGACGATACTATCTTTCGGGGTGGTATTTGATGGCTTTTTGTTCAGGGTGAACATATTATAAAAAGTCATATTCGCAGTTCCAATCGAATCCAGGGTATTATTCTTGAAGGTGATATTTGCTCTAATATTATAGTTAGTTGCATCCACTGTAACTCCCTGACTCATATTATAAAATTTGTTGCAACTAATTTCATTATCTCCATACATATAACCAAAGCTTACACTTTGAAGTTTGTAGAAGCTGTTATTGGTAAAAACCACATTACCATAGGTATTTACATACCATGCATTGCTGAAGAGGCAATTACTCACGCGCAGTTTCGATTGCATATTATTACAATAGATGGGGCTACCCGAATTGAAGCTGGTCACGCCATAAAATTTACTGTTTGTAATTTCGGTAATCGATTGTTCGTATGGATAAGCACCCATAATTGAAACCCCGAAATGCGCATTGCTAATCATACAATGATCCATCTTTACTGCAGTATTCGTGAGCTCGAGTGCTGTCGACCCCGATCCGTTACCTTCAATATTACAATAGGTGAATAGTGTTCCTCTGTTGGTTGTTGGATTATAATCGCGACATTTCGCCGAGAAATTCATTCGAACCTTGGTAATTTTAATTACCGAATCCCAGGTACCCACGGCTTGAAATTCACCATTCACATCAATCTTGTTAGTAGAAGAAGTGATGATTTCTACCCCAGGTTTTACGATTACTGTTACACCCGAATCGATATAAGAGTTTTGATTAAGCAGGTAAGGGCTACCACTAATAGTCCATACTTGGTTGGTAGTAATCAATGCAGGAATGGTGGTTTGCGATTGAGCACCAAAGAAGCAAAGTGAAAGTAGTAATGAAAGTAAAATTCTATTTTTCATGATATGAAATATGTTGTAAAGATGAGGATTATACCCATATATACGAATTGTGAAAGGTAAAAGGTTGGGTATTTATTTACGAAGAAGAAATTATGAGCATGTAATCAAGTGGTTAATGCAAATCAAAGATTTGCTTACGCTTCCACGAAGTCAGAGACTTCGCGGAGCGGCCCGGAGCATGACACTGTTATTAGCATAACTTTGACTCCTCCCAACTTTCCCAAAGTTTGAAACCTCGAGATGATTGCAATTATTCGTAAACGAACTTTGGAATTTTTTTTAGAGCATGGAAACTTCGCTGAGCCTCTGAACGAAGGCTATTGTATAGATATTCCCCAAAAAAACTAATCCAATTCGCACATTCTCCAACCTCACTAACATTGTATTCACTAAATACTAAATTACTAATTACTATTTACTATTCACCGCTCCACCCAAATAATTCCACTACACATTACAAAATCTCCAAAATAATTATATCTTTGCACACCCTTAAAAAAGTAGGGGGTAAAATCGTATTGATTTTACTTTAATACAGGAGCATAGTTCAAGGGTAGAATAGCGGTCTCCAAAACCGTTGATCTAGGTTCGAATCCTAGTGCTCCTGCAAACTTTTAAATTATATATAAAATGAATACAATACGTACCTGGTTCGGTGAAGTTTACGACGAAATGATGAATAAAGTTTCGTGGCCTACAGCTGAAGAATTACAAGAAAGTACCGTTATTGTGCTAGTAGCTGCCATGTTATTGGCATTGTGTATTAGCGTAATCGATGTGGCAACACATCTGGTTTTAAACTTTATCTACAAATAAGTCTAACTTTATAGAAGATACAAAATGAGCAACGAGGAATCGCCTTACAAATGGTATGTGGTGCGTGCAATAAGCGGGCAGGAAAAGAAAGTTCAAGCACGCATTGAACATGAGTTGGAGAAAAACAACCTCAGCAGTTACGTACCCAAAATTCTAATCCCTACCGAAAAGGTATTTCAGGTAAGAAATGGTAAAAAAACTTCGAAAGAGAAAAATCTTTTTCCAGGATATATCCTTATTGAAGCTGAATTGAAAGGGGAGGTAATGCCAACAATCAAAGCGATTAATGGTGTTGTCGATTTCTTGAAAGATGCTAAAGGCCCTGTGCCGATGCGCCTTTCGGAGATTAATCGCTTATTAGGAATTGCCGATTTGGCCGCCGAAATGGGCGAACAAATGTCGGAGCCTTTCTTGGTTGGTGAAACAGTGAAAGTAATTGATGGACCATTCAACGGATTTACTGGTGAAATTAAAGAGGTTCATGAAGATAAAAAGAAATTAAATGTAATGGTGAAAATTTTCGGCCGACCAACTCCTATCGAACTAGGATTTATGCAGGTTGAAAAAGAAGCTTAAGCATGAATTAATAACACAAACCCGTTTCATTGCTGATGAAGCGGGTTTTTTTATGTAACGATTCCGAGGGTTTATTCTATCTTTGAACCTTCCTAAAGTTTTAGAAACACTAACACGAGTAAATTAAATTTATAATGCGTCAGATACAATTTAGAGAAGCCTTGCGTGAAGCCATGAACGAAGAAATGCGTCGTGATGAACGTATTTTCCTTATGGGGGAAGAGGTTGCTGAATATAACGGAGCCTACAAGGTAAGCCAAGGGATGTTGGAAGAGTTTGGTGAGAAGCGTGTCATCGATACCCCTATTGCTGAATTAGGTTTTGCAGGCATCGCAGTAGGTGCCGCCATGAATGGATTGCGCCCCGTGGTGGAATTCATGACTTTCAACTTTTCGTTGGTGGCCATCGATCAAATTATTAATGCTGCTGCCAAAATGCTTAGCATGAGTGGTGGACAATTTAGTTGTCCAATGGTGTTTCGCGGACCTACTGGTAGTGCCGGACAATTGGGTGCGCAACATTCACAAGCATTTGAAAATTGGTATGCCAACTGCCCTGGATTAAAGGTGGTTGTACCTTCTAATCCCTATGATGCCAAAGGATTATTGAAATCGGCCATTCGCGATAACGATGTAGTGATTTTTATGGAGAGTGAGCAAATGTATGGCGATAAAGGCGAAGTGCCTGAAGAAGAATACCTCATCCCAATTGGTAAAGCAGAAGTAAAAAGAGAAGGTACCGATGTAACTATCGTATCGTTTGGTAAAATATTAAAGGTAGCATTACAAGCTGCTGTGGAATTAGAAAAAGAAGGTATCAGTGCTGAAGTAATCGACCTACGCACCGTTCGCCCGCTTGATCATGAAACCATTGTTGAATCGGTTAAGAAAACCAATCGCTTGGTTATTGTTGAGGAAGCGTGGCCATTGGCTTCCATCTCATCTGAAATTACTTATCAAATTCAAAAACATGCATTTGATTATTTGGATGCCCCAATTCATCGTATCAATACCCCTGACGTGCCACTAGGATACGCACCAACCTTTGTTGAAGCTTTCCTTCCTAATGTTCCGAAGGTTGTTGCCGAAGTGAAAAAAGTACTTTACAGAGGTTAATTTACTTCACATTATTTCCCCTAAAATTTAATTAGAATTTCATGTGATGCAATTCATCTTCACTGGTGTATTGAAACTATATTTTGCTGAAATTTACCTACAATGCGTCATTATGGCTTATTAATGCAATTATTCTCTATTGAGTTTTAAGTATATCGGAAATTATTACCGATTTCTAATTTGGTATATCCATTGATAAATACGAATCAAAATAGATTTAATTACCCTATGACACTCGTAAAATTCAGACCCGGATTCTCATTGAGGGATTCAATGATTCCAAGCAGCTTTAGTAAAGCATTAGACGCTATGATGGAAGAAGCATTCATCAAACCAAGCATTAATTTTAGTCCAGCAATGGATATCACCGAAAATGAACAAAGCTATAATTTTGCTTTCACATTAGCCGGAATGAAGAAAGAAGATATCAAAATCGACCTTAAAAATGAGGTTTTAACCATCAGTGGTGAACGTCAATTTGTGAAAAATGAAGCACAAAAAGTTCATTCAGTCGAAAGTAATTATGGTGCATTTACCAGAAGTATTACTTTACCAGAGAACGTTAAAACCGATGCGATCACAGCAGAATTCACCAATGGTGTGTTAAATGTTGTGGTGCCTAAAGGGGAGGTTGCAAAACCTAAAGCCATAGAAATAAAATAAGTGAGTTAGTAAAGTGATTGGAAGGAGAGGCTGTTCATTTTTGAGCAGCCTTTTTTTTATGTGAATGAATTGATCTATTGTATCAGTGTTCTGCAAATAAGCTATGTTGATTTTACTTCTTCAAATTATAAATTTATACATCTAAACCACGATTGAATGATATGCCAAAGAAACTTTACCGCTTTTGTTTAGATCTCAGGAACTGCACTTATTTTGATCATTATTTTGTTGATTATCCTTCTTTAATCAATCATTAACTCGATTCCAAAATATTCCAGTTTCCTGTTATAAAACTATTTGAAAATTCGGAATGAAACCCAAAAGGGCGCTTTCCGCATTTCATTTTTATAAGCTACTCGCCCCAATTTTACTGACTTTCAAAAGAATTATAGGTAATAATACAGACATATTTTTTATACCCTTAAAAAATCTTGGGTATTGCGGCAGTTTTTCATACTTTTGCACGCTTCAAAAAAAAATAAATATCTAAAATTATATGGGAGTTATTCAAACACTGCGCAATAAAGGAGGGAAAATCTCGGTAGTAGTTATTTCGCTAGCATTATTCATGTTTTTGGTTCAGGATGCATTATCGGGCAGAAACTCGGTTTTTGGCAAATCTAACGACGACAGTAGCATTGGTAGTATCGATGGAGATAAAATTGACTACAAAGAATTTGAAAATAAAGTTGCTGTTGAAGTTGATAAAATGACAAAAGCAAATCCAAATCAAACAATTGATGAGCAAAGAAAGGAAGGCATCAGAGAACAAATCTGGCAACGTTATATCCAGGATAAAGTGATGAAGCCTCAATACGATAAATTAGGTATTGATGTTACCGGACAAGAAATCTACACCGTTTGTACTTCTCTTGAATTTGTTACTGAAGAGGTTAAAGGTGCTTTTACTCCTCAAGGTGGAACATTCGACCCGAATGCTGCCAAGAGTTTCTTAAAGCGTTTGGATGATGATGCAACAGGTGAAATACACACCCAATGGGCTCCATTCGAAGAATATCTTACCACTTCTCGCATGATTAACAAATACAATGCGATGGCCAAAAGCGGTGTATACGTTACAACTCTTGAGGTGAAAAACCAATTCAATGATGCTAACAAAAAGGTTTCATTCCAATACGTTTCTCAACAATATGCTAACTATAGCGATACTACTCTTAAAGTAACACCTGATGAAGTTACTGCATACTACAAAAAGAATAAAGAAAAATACAAACGTGATGAAGAGGTTCGTAAATTGAATTATGTTTATTTCGATTTTATCCCTTCAAGTGAAGATACAGCTGAAGTAAATGCTTGGGCTAAAATGATGTCAGAAGGATTTTCAACATCAAAAAATGATTCGGAGTTTGTATCTAAAAATGGTGGTGTTTACAACCCTACTGCTATGGGACATGGCGAAATGGATCCGAAATTAGAAGATTCATTATTCAATGCTCCAGTGGGTAAAGTGGTTGGACCATACGAAGAGAACGGTGAAATTAAAATTGCTAAATTGGTTAATACCAAAGAAGATACCATCACTTATTACAGAGCTAGTCATATCTTAGTTAAAGTGGTTGGATCTACTGCTAAAGATACTGCCGATGCTATAGCAAAAGCAACTGAGTACATGAACGATATTAAAAGTGGTAAGAAAACATTCGCGGAAATGGCCATGCAATATGGTACCGATGGTACTGCGAGCAAAGGTGGTGACTTAGGATGGTTCAAACCAGGTAATATGGTTAAAGAATTTGAAGATGCTGTAAAACGCACACCTGCCGGACAAATGACTGTGGCTAAAACACAATTCGGAGCACACGTAATCAAAGTAACGTATGCACCTACTCGCAAGAAAATTGTGATTGCTACTCTTAGCAAGAAAGTAATGTCTTCGCAAAAAACATTAGATGCTGCTTATAACTCAGTAGCTGAATTAGCAAGCAGAAGCAAGGATTACGAAACTTTTGCTGCTGCTTGTAAAGAAAGAAATATCCCAATGCGTACTACCGATTTAAGCAATACCAATCGTAATATGCCAGGATTGCAAAACCCAAAATCAGTACTTTCATGGGCTTATCGTGCAAAGAAGGATGAAGTATCTTCACTTTATACTGTTGATGATAAATATGTATTGGCATGCTTAAAAGAAATTTTACCTGAAGGTTATTTGAGCCAAGAAGAAATCAGCGACCTCCAAGCCTTGGCATTGAAAGACAAAAAAGGAAAGGTATTGATTGAAAAATTCAATGAGAATTTGAAGAATGCTCAAACTCCTGAACAATTGGCAATAAGCTTTGGTTCGGTAGCTCAAGATATTAGAGGTGCTGTATTCGCTAATTCATACTTAGAATATATTGGAAACGAACCAGAAGTATTGGCAAATATGGTGACTTTACCAAAACAAAAATTCAGTAAGCCTATTCAAGGTGCCAATGGGGTTTATGTTATTTATGTTACTGAGGTTTTAGACGGTACTGCTCCTGATCCAATGATGATAAAAGCACAACAAGATAGCAAGATTAACGAGTCAAAACAACGTACTGAAACGTATGTTAGTGAGGCATTAAAAACTAAATATAAAGTTAAAGACTTCCGTTATCGCTTCTAAGTATTAACTAATCAAATTAAAAACCGCCACTGAATTTCAATGGCGGTTTTTTTATGTTAGCTAATTTATGATAATAACTTAGCTTTTAGGGACGAACTTCACAGTGACGTGCTTAATGGGTGCCAACGTTCTCAAGTACTCATAAATAGCGCCTAAATCCTTTTGTGTCATACCTCCATACATCGTCCATGGCATAAATGTATTGAAGTCATTAGGTTTTACAGGAGTATGAATTGGATTGTTATTGCTATCGACATAAGATTTGAATCGAGCAATGAATGCATCTTTTGTCCAATTGCCAATACCTGTTTCAGTATCAGGTGTGATATTGGGTGTTGTGATTTTCCCCCAAGGCAAATCAAAAACACGACCTCCCGAATAGGCCATCGTTAAATCGTAATTACCCTTTTCAAAAGGGGTATGGCAATCTCTGCAAGCTGCAATGGTGGTGAGGTATTTGCCATATTCAAGAGTATTCTCTTCCGATGGATGTGGTTGCAGATTGGCCTTTTGCGGAATGGTATTGATGATAAAATTCATAGGGAAATCGGAATGCGATTCCTGTACTTTCTTTTCAATTGGAGTAAGGTTTCTTAAATAAGCAATGATACATTTGATATCCTCAGCATCGCCTTGCCCGTATGCTGGATGTGGCATTACAGGAAAAATAGGTTTGCCATTCTTTCTCACACCAGTAGTGATGGCTCTGAATATTTCTCCATCTGTCCAATTACTGATACCATAAGGTGTAATATTTGCCGAATAATAGGCGCCTGGCATGCCCACACTCTTGTCGAAGGTTTCTCCACCATTGCCAATGGTACCATCAACTAGTGGCCCTGAAAACTCGCTCCAGTTGCGGGTGCTATGGCAATCCATACATACCGTAACATGGGTGGCTAAATACTTGCCCCGGGCAATATTTGCCTCGGTCATTTCTACCTTGATATCGGATGCTGGACCCACATTAGGCAATGCAAATTTTACGTAACTGAGTAATCCCAGTACGCCAATAAAAACAATAAGAATAAGAATTCCAGAGATTTTTAAAAACTTCTTCATTAGATTTGGTGATTAGATTTGTGAAGACAAAAATAATAAGTCAACTCATATCACCAAATTTATTCTAACTATATATAATTAAGCCAAACCAAGTATTCAGGAAACACCAATCCCCAGGTTTCATAGTTGTGTTTTCCTTCGGCTACCTCTCGATAATAGATATCGATAAACATACGATAACCCTTATCTAGCAATAGCCCAATTAAGTCGTTGGTGTCATCGATGCTATCAATCAATCCATTGGCATTACGATCTGTTACCTCATCTTGTCCTCCTGTTTGAAACCAAAATTTAAGTCGAGGCTTGAGCAATGTTTGTTTCACCCGCTCATGTATGATTCGATGAAATGCATCATTATATCCCTGATGTAAATCCTGACTGCGCCACCAAAAAGATCCAGAGAAACAGGCTGCTGAGTAGAAGAGATGATCGTTCTTCCATGCAGTATCAAAGGCGCTTAGGGCACCCATTGAGAAGCCTGCGATATGAATTCGTTGAAAAGCGTTGATATGAATCTTCTCTAATACATAAGGAATCAATTCACGCGTGAGAAATAATTGATAGGATTTAGCACTTTTACCTCTGCGTTTTGAATCAAGAACTGCAGCAACGCCATAGTCGTCGAGCCTATGTTTATCAGCATATACAGCGGCAATCACCATAGGTTTCATTTGACCATCGGCATATACATTTTGTAAGGTGGGTAGTAAGTTCAATTGCTTGGTATCCTGCCCATCATTCAAAATCAATAACTCCAATCGATGCTCCTGTTTGGCAGCATCATTAGGGATGAAGAGTTCAACGGTGACCTCTCTTTTTAGAAATTCAGATAATATTTTATATACGTACATGCAATGCGCGAAATTATATTTTTTTAAATTAGGTTTAAATTAATTTGGATTTCTTCATTTGATTTTTAGCTTTGTAAAAAACAATTAGACTGATATGGTAGAAAATTACTCCAAAATATTCTCTGGTAATCTAGGTATATCGTTGGAGATGGAAGTATACGGTCATTGGGGATATCCCATACTAGCCTTTCCTACTAGCCTTGGGAGATACAGTCAGAATAAGGATTTCAATCTTATCGCCGCTGCCGCACCCTTTATTGAATCAGGGAAAATTAAAATTTTTTGTATCGATACCATCGATTCCCTCAGTTTCTATAATGAGAGTCTGCTTCCTTCGCAACGGATTCATAATTATGCGCTATATGACAAATTTCTGAATGAAGAACTGGTGCCTCAAATTTTGAATGAATGTAATACCCAAAAATTGGGTGTTGCTGGATGCAGCTTTGGAGGTTATCATGCAGCCAACTATGCTTTGAAACATCCTGATAAAACCAAATACCTCTTTTCTATGGGAGGAGCATTTGATATCAAGCCTCGCCTGGATGGATTTTATAATGAAGAGGTGTTCTTTAATAATCCGCTCGACTTCTTACTAAATGCCAATGATGCAAATTTATGGCAACTTAAAATTGCCTTGGGAACGAGTAATGAAGATTTTTGCAAAGACTCGAATATTCAATTATCGCATATCTTACATCAAAAAAGCATACCACATTGGTTGGATATTCGATCGGGGCTGGCCCATGACTGGCCTGCCTGGTGCCGCATGTTCCCCGATTACTTAGCACAAATAGAAAATTAAAATCACGCATTAATAAATATTAAATTAAAAGCACTAAATTTTTAACACATATGACAAAGAAGATAGGTATTCTGCATGGGATGGAAAGTAGTTTCCCCGAGGCATTCGTAGCTCGAATCAACGAAAAAAATGTATCCGGTATCATTGCCGAACCCGTAATGATTGATAAAGTTATTCAAGGTGAAGAACAAGGCTATGCCGTGATTTTCGACCGAATTAGTCAGGATATCCCGTTCTATAGAGGGATGCTTAAAAATGCTGCCATTACTGGAACAGCAGTGGTAAACAATCCCTTCTGGTGGAGTGCCGATGAGAAATTTTTCAATAATTCATTAGCGATTAAGGTAGGTGTGCCTGTTCCCAAAACAGTATTATTACCTTCAAAAGATCAACCAAATGATACCACCGATAAATCATTTCGTAATTTAAAATTCCCGATGGACTGGGATGGAATGTTCAAGTACTTAGGCCCATCCATGTTTATGAAACCCTTTGATGGCGGTGGCTGGAAGAGTGTATATAAATTGGATTCATCGGACGATTTTTTTGAGAAATATAATGAAACAGGACAATTGGTGATGCTCTTGCAAGAAGCCATTGAGTTTACCGATTATTTTAGATGCTACTGCATCGGAGGGAAGCACGTTCGAATCATGCGTTACGAGCCCGATAATCCACATCACTTGCGCTATGAAAGCGCCAAAGGAGAAGCTTCTAAGGAATTGCTAAATACCATTCATGATTATGTATTGCGACTAAACATAGCGTTGGGATACGATTTCAATACGGTAGAGTTCGCGGTGCGAGATGGAATTCCTTACGCGATTGATTTCTGCAACCCAGCTCCAGATGCTGATTATAAAAGTGTTGGACAAGAGAATTTTGATTGGGTAGTGGAAACTGCTGCCGATTTTGCTATTGAAAAAGCGAAACAATACAAACCAGGTGTTATGAATTTAACCTGGGGAACTTTCATGCAACAAACCATCTCGGGTAAGAAAATCGAAAATGTTTCTGAAAAGAAAACTGTTGCTAAAAAAGCAGCCACCGATGCACCTAAAAAAATCACCGTTAGAAAAGCTAAATAATTTATGTCAAACGAATTTACCATTGGTGTTGAAGAGGAATACATGGTTGTAGATCCTGTAACACGGGAGCTAGCCTCTCATGATCAGAAAATCGTAACAGGTGCTCAAAAGATTTTGTTGGAAGATCAAGTGAAAGCCGAAATGCATCAGGCTGTTGTGGAAGTAGGGACAAAAATTTGCAGGAATACTGATGAAGCTAGGGCCGATCTGGGCATGTTGCGCAGAACAGTATCCAACTTGGCAGGCGATTTAGGACTTCGTATCGGGGCCTCCGGTACGCATCCTTTCAGTCGCTGGGACAAGCAGATGATTACCGAAAATCCGCGCTACCACGAGATTGTGAACGAGATGCAAGACGCCGCGCGGAGTAATTTAATTTTCGGTTTGCATGTTCATGTGGGTATGCAAGATCGTGAACTGGCCAATTTTATTGCCAATACTGTGCGCTATTTTTTGCCGCACGTTTTTGCACTAAGTACCAACTCCCCATTTTGGGAAGGACGGAATACAGGTTTCAAATCTTTTCGCACCAAGGTATTCGACAAGTTTCCACGAACCGGTATTCCCGATTACTTCGAAAGTATTGAAGAGTATGATAACTATATCAAGCTATTAATTAAAACTAACTGTATTGATAATGCAAAGAAGATATGGTGGGACTTACGTGTTCATCCATTCTATGATACCATCGAGTTTCGTATTTGCGATATTCCAATGCTCCTGGATGAAACGATGGCCATCACAGCATTGTTTCAATGCTTGTGTGCTAAGTTGTATCAGTTACGTCAAAACAATCAATCGTTCATCGTGTATAAACGTGCCTTGCTAAACGAAAATAAATGGAGAGCGAGTCGTTATGGAATTGATGGATTACTTATCGATTTTGGTAAACAATCGGAAGTGAATACGCGTTATTTAATTGGTGAATTACTCGATTTCATTGATGATGTGGTAGATGGATTGGGATGCCGCCATGATATAAATTATATCTCGAAAATGCTGGAACGCGGTACCGGCGCAGATCGTCAGTTGGCCGTGTTTAATCATACACAGAATTTAAATGATGTGGTTGATTATATCTTAGCTCAAACAATTTTAGGAACCTAATTTCCGAAATAACTACAAACAAAAAAGGCACTGTATTAATACAGTGCCTTTTTTTATGAACTGATATTCAATTAGTCAATAATAATTTTTCTAGTGATATTGAAATTGGCATTAGAAATATTGATTAGATAAACTCCTGCAGTTAGCGTTGAAGTATTAATCATTCCTTTTTCATTAATGATATTAGAAAGGATGGTTCTCCCTGAAGCATCCATCAAACTCACATTGACTTTTCCACCAATACCAGAAATACAAATTTCATTATGAGCAGGATTCGGATAAATATTAATATTATCTAACATTTTGTTTGATTGAATACCTGCTGTTGAGATATTGTAAATTCGGATATCATCGAAACTAATTCCATCTCCAGTTGCTGTATTAGCATCACTGGTAGCACGATTATTATCCTGTTGTCCCCAGCGTATTTGTGTATTGCTCGACATCGATTGTCCATTAGCATTAAGTATTGAGTCGATTCGAATTCCGGTAATCTGGAAGAAGGTACCTGAACGCAAGGTATCGTAAGGAATCAAAGTGTAAACTTCAATCCAGGTATCATTCATCGATCCGCGAATCCATACTTTATCATTCGAGTGTCTTTCATCTCCTTGATTCTTATAATAGAATTCGAGATACACCTTATTTTGAATTAGATAATTTGTAAGGTTTACCGTGAGGGTTAAATAATTACTGAAATTTGTATCAGTACTTCCTTGAACATTTCTATCCATTGTTATTAAACGGATACCTGAATGCGCTGCAATACTATTCGGTGTATTACGGAATCTGCATAAGTTGAAAGAGTCGTTACTGTTATAATCAAACTTACCTGAATTATTAATTGAGAAGGTGAATTTATTCGAGCTGTCAGCACTCATATTTTCGAAGCCTTCGGTGAAAGGAAGTGTAATAGGATTGTTCTCTACAATTTTATAGTTATAAGTGAAGGTGTCATTGATTAGCAAAGTATCACCCGATAATGCAGAGAATACTTTAAGTTTATGCACTCCAATCGCATTAGTTACTGGAGTAGTGAATACAATGGTGTCGATATCGTTAGGTAATAAAATTCCCGGAGGCGAAAAAGTTGATATCGGGGTTCCTCCATCAAATGAATAACTCACAGGTATATTACTTTGAGCAACAGTTCCTACATTCTTAATA
>CAIVZR010000091.1 GCA_903910445.1 uncultured Bacteroidota bacterium | reverse complement strand
CGTGAATTGATCCGAATTGACGGAATGTATATCCACCCTTTAAAAACTCGGCGATAATCGCCTCCTTTTGTTGTATTGTTTTGATTGGTTGTTGGTACATCGTTTACACTTTTTTGTGTAAACCTATTTCAGGACGAGACACCTGCTCCTGGATGGAGTTCTTAAAAAAGTGATGGAGAATAATTCATGTTTGAATTATCATTACCCTTGTATTCAATACGTTTTACGATTCACGTATTACGTTTTACCATGCACCAATCACCACTCACTGTCTCAGCTCCCAATCATCTCCATAAACTCCCCCAACGAAATAATCTTCACTTTCAACTTCTCTGCCTTCTCGAGCTTGCTGGGGCCCATGTTCTCGCCAGCGAGCAGGTAATCGAGTTTGCCCGTGACACCACTCGCATTCTTGCCTCCATGTGCCTCCACCATCTTCTTTAAATCTTCTCTATCCACGCCTTCAAACACGCCGCTTATCAATACCGATTTACCCAGGAGTGCATCCGAATCACGCACGAGCTCTTTGTACTCGCTCACAAATTGCAAACCGCGTTCTTTCATGCGCGCAATCATCTGCCGGTTCTCCTCGTCGGCAAAGAAGGCAATGATGCTGTCAGCAATCTTATCTCCTATCTCGGGAACGGCATTCATGGCTTCCTTGGTGGCTGCTGCGAGCGCATCAATATTTTTAAAATGCTGTGCTAGTTTTTTGGCTACCGTCTCTCCTACCAGGCGGATACCCAATCCAAACAATACCCGCTCAAAGGGTTGCTTCTTCGATTGCTCCAAACCATCTAATATATTTTGTGCCGAACGTTCCGCCATGCGATCGAGCTTCACGATGTCTTCAAATTTTAAATCGTAGAGGTCGGCATAATTTTTTATTAAATCTGCGCGATAAAACTGCTCCACTGTCTCCGCTCCTATTCCATCGATATCCATGGCTTTGCGGCTCACGAAATGAATGATGCGTCCTATTACCTGCGGCGGACAATGGCTCTCGTTCGGACAAAAATGATTGGCCTCTCCTTCTCTGCGAACTAAGAGGGTATTGCATTCTGGGCAGTGCGTTGGAAACTGCGTGGGCGCCGATTGAGCATCGCGCTGGGTGAGGTCGACCGCGGTAATCTTCGGGATGATCTCTCCTCCCTTCTCCACAAACACGGTATCGCCTACACGGATATCGAGACGCTCAATTTCGTTGGCATTATGTAAGGTAGCACGTTTCACGGTAGTGCCAGCAAGCTGCACGGGGGCGAGGTTTGCCACGGGGGTGATATTACCAGTGCGACCTACCTGATACGTGATCTCGTTCAACTTCGTGCTTACACTTTGTGCCTTGTATTTATAACTGATGGCCCAGCGGGGCACCTTGGCAGTGAAGCCGAGCTCCTGCTGTTGTGCATAGCTATTGACTTTGATCACGATGCCATCAATATCGAATGGCAAGTTATAACGCTCATTCTCCCAGTGCTTGATGAACTCAAACACTCCGGAAATATTCGCAACTTTTTTATGATAGCTCCCCACTTTAAATCCGAGCTGACGCGCGAACTCTATGCTCTCCTCATGCGTTTTGAATCGTTGCTCATCGAGCATGAAATAGTACAAGAAACAATCTAATGGTCGGCGTGCTACTTCCTTGCTGTCTTGTAATTTGAGGGTGCCACTGGCGCAGTTTCTCGGATTGGCAAAAGGGGCCTCATCATTATCGATGCGCTGCTGGTTCAGCTTTTCAAAACCTTTCAAGGGCATGATAATTTCTCCACGGATTTCAAACGAGGCAGGAATTTCTAATTCGCTTTTTAAAACGAGGGGAATGGATTTGATAGTCTTCACGTTGGTGGTCACATCATCGCCCTGGGTGCCGTCGCCACGGGTGATGGCCTGCACCAAGACGCCGTTCTCATAGCGGATACCGATAGAGAGTCCGTCGTACTTGAGCTCGCACACATATTCGAAATCATCACCAATGGCTTTGCGAATGCGGTCGTCGAAATCGGTGAGGTCTTGCTCGTTATAAGTATTTCCCAAACTGAGCATGGGATATTTATGCGTTACCGTTTGAAACACCTTTGTTACCTCGCCTCCAACACGTTGTGTGGGGGAGTTTGGATCGGCATAAGATGGATTTTCTTTCTCGAGCTTTTCGAGTTCTTTCAATAAAATATCAAACTCATAATCGCTGATGGTAGGCTCACTCAAAACATAGTAATTATAGTTATGCGTATTGAGCTCCTGCGTGAGTTGTTGTATGCGTTGTTGGGGAGTGGACATGGGTGATTGGGGCAAAGGTAGGAATTTGGTATTGAGTATTTAGTATTGAGTCCATAGTAAAAATACAAGAGCATTGGCGCTTCAACGAGTATGGTATGTGATACAGTATCGCTTGGTCACCACGGGTAGGAAACTAGTTTTTAGTATTTAGTATTTAGTATTTAGTATTTAGTACAAATACAACGGTAGTGGCGCTTCAACGAGTATGGTATGTGATACAGTATCGCTCTATCACCACGGGTATAAACCCTGTGAAAGAGTAAACTTAATTGAGAGATTATCGACAGGGTTTCTACCCGTGGTTAAGGATGGTTCAACCCCTTTGGGGTTGGGACTATTATCCATCATTCAACCATAGGTTTCACCTATGGCTATTATTGTTGTACTACTTCGTAGTGTGTTCAATTCTCATTCAATTATTTTTGATGAAACATCGA
Source organism: uncultured Bacteroidota bacterium (assembly GCA_903910445.1). GTDB lineage: Bacteria > Bacteroidota > Bacteroidia > UKL13-3 > UKL13-3 > CAINMV01. The sequence goes on along the minus strand of CAIVZR010000091.1, from coordinate 5,239 downwards.
TTTCATAATACACCTTCACCATGCGCACGTCTTATGTCTTATGTCGTGTGTCCATCGTCACTTCCTAATTTCCCGTTCCTTGTATTTACTTTATACTTTATACTTTATACTTTTCACGCCCCCCCTCAACGCCACATCACTTCATACCTATCCACACTCGCTCCCGGCGTTGCTGCCGTCTCCATCACCACCACCACCCTTTTCGCTACTTTGAGGCGGCGGCGTTCGGCATTGGTGAGGGGGATATACTGCCAGCGCGCTGCGGCATCGGGGTTCTTTAGTCCGGTGAGGATATAATGCAACGACTTACTCATGCCTTCTACTTGTACATTGCTTGTAGAGTCGATGATATAAAACGTGATATTGGCATCGATGGTGGTATTGTTCCATAACATCGAATGTACTCCGGCTTTTACTTGCATGGAGGTATCGATTTGCATCATGCAAATAATGGGCTTGAAGGCGCTGCGCATGGCGTCGTAGGCGGGTTTGGGCGCCCCATTGGCTTCGGTGATGCTCCAGGTGATGCCGGGCCATACATCGTTGAGTTGCCATAAGAGGCTGCCATTACAATACGGTGCTTGCATGCGCTGAGAGCGAATGGCCATGGCAAAATATTTTGCTTGTACAGCTTGTGATAAACGGATCAATTCGGTTTGCTCTTTCTCGTTGAGATGCGGAACATGGGTGCTGGTGCTCTCGGTTTTGAAATGGTTGAGATAACGCATCACCTCCTTACTCACAGGCATCGTATCCATATTTTGCAGGATATAATCGCTCAAAACGCGCATGCCCTTATAGCTCAATAAATATTTTTCGGGATGCTCGAAATATTCATCGTTGGCCATCGCTGGGAAAGATGGAAATCCAAACTCACTCACAAAGCGCATGCGGGGTTCCCATACCGTTTCAAAGGGTTGCTCCCCGTGCCATACACGCCAGTCGTGGTTATCGCCCTGCTTCATCTGTGCTTCGTTGCCATAGTTGCCCACGGGGCTGCTGCGCAGGTAAGGCGTGCTATTATCATAGGCATGTATCGTTTGTGGGATGAGGGAATCGAAGAGTCGTAGGTAATCTTTCCATCGGCGCACGCTATCGGCTCCATGTATATTGTTCTGATTTTGCCAGCCCCAGTATTTCCATGCCACCTCTATCTCGTTATTGCCACACCACAGTGCCAGGGCGGGGTGCGACTGCTTCTCCTGTGCCTGTTGCTTGCATTCGAGGACATACGATTTGCGTTGCATCGAATCCATGGGGTAGGTAGCACCTGAGAACATCAGATCCTGCCATACCATCAATCCCAGTTCATCGCAGCGTGTATAGAAGGCGTCAGATGGGTAGGCACCTCCTCCCCAGATGCGCAGCATATTCACTCCTGCTAATTGCAATTTTTTCAATCGGTCGGGATTAACACGTGCGCTATCATTGGTATTTGTTTTTGCTCCCAGCCAGGCATCTTCCTGAAAGCTGCTCCCATCAAAGCTTCTGCTCCATACCATATTGGCACCGAGGGCATAGATGGGCTGGTTGTTCACCATGAAACGAAAGCCGGTATTGCGTTTATCGAGGGTGATGCTGCGAATTCCTATTTGCTTTTGAATGCTGAGGGGTTCGCTGCCTGTGTTGCTGGTGGTGGTGGCTTTGATAATATATAATGCGGGCATGCTATCGCCGTATACCTGCTGGAAACGCCCATTGGGGTACCATTTGCGCGGACTGATAAATACCACCGTGCACGAGTAGATGCCTTCGGTTATATTACTGTTTTTGATATTGGAGGCTTGGCTTGTGTTCACCGAATCGGGGTAGATGCGCACGAGGTTAGAATCCATCTTCAATATATTGGAGCTTACTGAAACCAGGAATTGCAAGGGTTTGGATTCCTTCTTTTTTTGATAATGCACCACCACTTTATAACTCACGAGCTCGGCCACGCTATCGGGTTTATAGGTATTATTTACTTTATTGATGTCGATGCTTTGGAGGTAATAATCATTCCAGCCTACGAGCTCCACGCCATCACCCAGGCCTACGAGTACATGGGAGGGGGCAATATCCCAGCCATATTGCATGATGGGTTTACGCAGGTACACGCTGGCTTTGAGGGCATCATTGCTTTGCTCATTTTGCACGATGGGTGCATAGGCATCATTGCTGCAGCGGGCCCGACCTTCGAGGGTGGGTGCATGGTATATGATGTTGATGGTATCGTGATTGCCCTCTTGCAAATACGCATCGATATTGATTTCGCAATGGGTGAACGAATTATTGAACTCCGTTTCATAGCCCGTAATTTTCTTTCCATTGATAAGCATTTCCATGCTCCCTCCTTCCCATGTTTTTATTTTAATGAGATGATGGGTGTACTGACTCTTGGCACTGGCATTGGCAAACAAGGGCGCCTTGTATTCCCAGTCGAACCACTGCACACCATCGCATGCCGCATTGCAACCTCCGGCATGATTACAAAATAAATCGTTGACCGCGGGGGTGGCTTTGGCATTGAACCAGGCTCCTTGATGGTAGGTATTTGCATTGACCGCAGCAAGGGTATCAGGGGTGGCCGCTTGCTTTACGCAACGTACCTGCCATGCACTCAAAGGCTGAGCCAGTAATGCTTGTAAGCTTCCCAATAAAATACTGATTAAAAAAAATGTGCTAACGAATCGCGAGGACTTCCTCCCTTCACCCTCACTATATTTTGTTCGGGGTCTAATTAATTTTTGCATGCAGCGAAGGTATAAAATCGAGGTAATATTTTTTAGCCAAGTATTTTTACTTTGCTAGCTTATTAATAAAATATTCTTCTGTAAGTTTATCCTCGAAATATACATAACAGCCTTTTAATCCTCTAGTCATTAATGTTCTATAAGTATTTTTAATTATAGAACGCGTTAGTGCCTTCGCCTTTTCAGGATCACTTTTCAGCATTGATTTATATCCCTTGATACTTTGGTCTTGACTCGACCGCTTCGAAGGGTCGACCAAAACAATATTGTCTCTAACTATTAAATCTTTTCCAACAATTACACCAATATAATCTACTTCTAGTCCTTGACAAGTATGGATACATCCAATTTCATTTACTGAATTTGGCATCTGAATCCAAAGACTTCCATCTACAGCTAAATTCCATTTCATTGCAAAATCGAATTCAGGAATTTCAATATCGAATGCATTTCTGTTATTTTTACTTTTCCAATCCCAACAATAACCAGCCACTAATCTGGCTTTATTGTTTTCTTTATTTTTTTCAAAAATGATATCACGTAACTGATTCGGTGAGGTTACAACTTGAAAGTCGTATCCTAAATCATTAATAGAGAAGTTAGCAGTTTCACGAATCTGTAAAATTTGATCTAACCAAGCCAAGTATCCGTCGGAGCCTGCGCAACGGAATTGAGATGATAATTCCATTTCATGAACATTTGCTCCTACTAATTCAGCCCATTTTTTTATTTCAGCCTTATTGCCAATATCCTTTAAAGTCACACGTTGATCTTCATCAATGAAAAAAACAGACAACTTAGAAGCTGAAATAATTTCTTTCACTTGATTCTCACCTAAGTTGGAAAACAACCCAGATTTCTCATTCAACCGGTGTGCCTCATCAACCACTAATGTATCAAAGGTGTTTTTCGGAGTTTCTGTGTATGCGCCAGAGCCTTTAAATAAATTTGAGAAACGAGTCTTTGTAAGTGTTTTAGTTAGCTTACTAGCATAAACGGCGCGTGGTGCAGCATTCTTGGTAACATACTGAACAAGTTTACCTAAATTAGTAATTCCAACTAAAAGATTGACCGCTACAACTGACTTCCCTGTCCCTGGCCCACCTTCAATAATTAATACATTTTTATTATTTGCATTTGACTTTTTAGCTAAATCTATAGCTGATTCATAAACGAGTTTCTGTTCGTCAATCATTACAAATTCTTGATTTCCTTCAATCATCTTTGCAAGACTTTCAGAGAGCATTTTAGATGGTCTTATTTCCCCCTTATCAATGCGATACATAATTTCGCCATCATCCCCAGACTTAACAAACGACTTTATAAAGTCACGTAATAACATCAAGTCCTTTTTTAAGAAAACTGGCGCTTCATCTAAATACTTTTTATAAAAAGGATTTCGAATAACTGTATCTTCGATATAATTGTGCAGATAGGCACAAGGATGTAATTGAATTTTATCTGTTTGAATAGTTACATTGAAATCTTGTAATAAAGCAGAATAAGACCATGCTTGATAAGAAGGGTGGCTTGACTCATGAATCCCTCTTCCAAGTGCCGTTCTAACTACTCCGTCTTTCTCTGTAAGTTCTGCTGACTGCCATTGCTTCAGCTCAATAATAACAACATGGTCGATTTTATCTTCATTCTTTCCTGAAATAATGAAGTCAATTCTTTTTGATGTTTGAGGAATTTGAAGTTCAATTGTAACGCCTGTATTGTATGGGATTTCAGGGTCACTTAAAACAGTATGCATATAATGAAGTGAATTTCTCCATGAGTCTTGTTCCTTCTTCCCAGTTGATCGTTCTAATTTATTTTCATAGAGTTTGAGAATTATATTCTCGATATCACCTGATAAAATATCAGTTTCGAAACCCTTCTTAGTTTTTTGATATACAATCATTATAGTTCAGTGTATTTTTTAGCATTGCCCTTCGCTTTTTCAACTGGATACTTTTCACTGTTCTTAATAATTTTATCTAAAACAATAGATTTAACATCTAAATTATATTTATCGGCCATCAAAAATGCGAATGAAAATACATCTGCCAATTCTTCTTTAATTTTATCAATATTGGCTTCATCATAGTTTTTCCATAAAAAGAGTTCTAATAGTTCTCCTGCTTCAACATTTATTGCCAAGGCTAAATCCTTGGGGTTATGAAACTGTTCCCAATCTCGATCATTTCGAAATTTAAGGAGGGCTTGAATAATTTCTTCGGTATCAGTCATTGAAATTGAATTGAAAAAAAGTTACAAATACTTTGATAGAAGTAACCCTATGAAATTCAAAGATAAATTATTCTATCAACAAAAAACCAAATCGGTAAATGCTAAAAAAAATTTTGTTCGATATAACTTTAAAGTAATAAAATCAACAATAAATCACCATCACCATTGTATTTGTACTAAAGACTAAATACTCAATACTAGCTTCCTACCCGTGGTGACCGAGCGATGCTGTATCACATACCATACTCGTTGAAGCGCCATCACCATTGTAT
>CAIVZR010000090.1 GCA_903910445.1 uncultured Bacteroidota bacterium | reverse complement strand
TATCTCAAATTGAAAGTATCTATATCGTTGGTAATGGCATGAACCCTGGTGGAAATCAGAGTGTGAGCATGCGCGGAACGAATACTAATCAGTCGGCTATCCTTATCGATGGTGTTTCGTTGAACGATCCTTCATCCCCAAATAATTCCTTCGATATTGGCGATTTAACTTTGAACAGTATTGAGCGAATTGAAATTGTGCGCGGTTCAAATAGTACCATCTATGGCTCAGGTGCCATCGGTGGTAGCATCAATATCATCACCAAAGAAAAAGGAGAAAAACCTTTCGAAGCGAATGTTGATTTTCGTTTTGGCTCCAATTATAATGTATCGAATGCACTGGTACGCTATACCGACAAAAGTGGGGTGTATGCCTCCGTTGGACTCAATAGCATTAGCAGCAAAGGCTTTGATGCAGCACTCGATACCGGCAGTGTTCGCCCATTAGAGCCACACGATTTAGACCAGTTTCAACAAACAGATTTCATTGGCAAGATTGGTTATGATAAGAATAAATTGAAATTATCCGCTTCGATGAAGTCATTGCAAAAGCTGGGCGATATTGATAAAGGGGCGTTTACTAACGACAATAATTATACCCTGGAAACACATCGCAATATCTATCAATTTAAAGGTCGTTATGATTTGGATTCGAAAATTAGTTTGCAGGCTACTTACGCTTATTCTACGAATACCCGCACCAGCATTGACGATTCATCTTTGGTGCAAATTTCACCTGCACAGGTATTCGATCATCAATATTATAAAGGGTATTTTACTGGAAACAACTCACAAGCAGAAGCATTGTGCTTATACAAAGCGAACAGTTTAAATATTGCCACCGGCATTGGTTTCAATAATGAGCGCATGAATAATGAAACAGAATTTATTTCTAATGATCCATTTTTCCCTTACACTTCAAAACTCAATTACAATGACTCCAATTTGCATCAGCAAAATATTTACGGATTTGTACATGGAGATTATAATTTCAAAGAACAAGGACTGAGCCCCCTGAACCTCTCAGCAGGCTTGCGTTATAACCTCAACGATCAATATGGTCGCGCCATCAGTTACGAGATATCTCCATCGTATGTTCAAAACGGAAATACTGTTTATTTCTCACTCACCAACGGATTCCTCAATCCATCCTTATATCAGTTGTATGCCAATGATCCTGGATCGATGCTTAAAGGAAATCGCAATTTAAAACCACAGTCATCGAAGTCTTATGAAATTGGAATGAAATCCATCATCGATCGTTCGGCATATTTTACGGTAGCCTTTTTCAAAATTGAAACTACCAATCCAGTGCAATTCGTGAACCTATGGAATAAATCAACCCCACTCGATTCCTTGAGCTATCTTGATTTTAATGGCAATACGTATTTGAATGCTGGTGTTCAAAAGAATCAAGGCATCGATTTTTCACTCACCATCAAAGCCTCTTCTAAACTTAGTTTATCGATGCGTTATAGCTATGTGGAGAGCAAGCTTTCGGTATTCAAAAACGGAATAGATACCAATCAAGTCGTTGGGCAGCATGTACAATTATATGAAGGCGGAGGATTTATCACGAGCGAATCATCGGATATTCGCGTGGTGCGTCGCCCAACCAATATGTTGAATGCTATTTTGAATTATAGTCCATCATCAGCGATGAGTTTCAGAATGGATGCAAGATATGTGAGTCAGCGCTATGATGCCTTCTATAACTCTAACTTAGGCCCTTTCGGAGCACTCGATTCTAAGTTGATTAATGGTTATACTTTGATGGATTTCTATGCCCGTTATAATATTACCAGCGCCATTGTGCTTGGATTTAAGGTAGATAATATGCTCAATACCAAGTATACCGAAATCATGGGCTACAGAACCCGCGGCACTACTTACTTCATCGATTTGCAGGTAAGACTTTAGTACTTAGACGGTTCAATAATTTATGTTCAATTAATTTCGCACCTTGTTGCTAAACGCACGCTTATGTGGATTTCGTTTTGGATTGGGATACGATAAAAGCATTAATTTCCCACCATAATACATGAAGCGAATTGCCATATTAGGAAGCACCGGGAGTATCGGAACACAGGCCTTGGAAGTTATTCAGGCCCATCCCGAGAAGTTTGAAATTGATTTACTTACGGCGCATAATAATGCCGACCTACTGATATCGCAAGCGATTGCTTTCAATCCGAATACCGTAGTGATTTCTAATGAGGATCATTATGTGCGTGTGAAAGATGCTTTAGCACATTTACCTATCAAAGTTTTTGCTGGGGCCGATGCCATTGTACAATGTGTATGCAGCGATGAAATTGATATTGTATTAACAGCCCAAGTGGGCTTCAGTGGATTGCGACCAACCATCGCCGCCATTCAAGCAGGGAAAACCATTGCCTTGGCCAACAAGGAAACGCTGGTGGTGGCAGGTGATTATATTAGCAGCCTTTGTGTAAAACATAATGTAAAAATTATTCCTGTTGATTCAGAGCACTCGGCCATTTACCAATGTTTGGTTGGCGAATATTCCAACCCTGTTGAGAAGATATATCTCACCGCCAGTGGAGGCCCATTCAGAGGCAGAACGCGCAGTGAACTCGAATCGGTTACCAAGGCACAGGCATTGAAACATCCCAACTGGACGATGGGAGCCAAAATTACCATCGACTCGGCGAGCTTGATGAATAAGGCTTTGGAGATTATTGAAGCGAAGTGGTTATTTGGACTGGATGCCACGCAAATAGATGTGATTGTGCATCCACAAAGTATCATACATAGTATTGCACAATTTGGAGATGGCAGCATGAAAGCACAAATGGGATTGCCCGATATGAAGTTGCCCATTCATTATGCCTTCACCTACCCAGAGCGCGTAGTCACCGACTTCCCGCGATTTAATTTTTTAAACTACCCGCAACTCAGCTTTGAAGCACCCGATAGAGCAACGTTTAAGGGATTGGATTTTGCATACTATTGTTTGCAAGAAGGAGGCAATATGGCCTGCATTATGAATGCAGCCAATGAGGTGGCGAATGCCGCCTTCCTTAGAGATGAAATAAAATTCTTACAGATATACGATATTGTAGAAGGCACGATGGAGCGCGCAAGTTTTCTTGCCAAACCCAATATCAGCAACTATTACGAGAGCGATCAGGAATCACGAGAGATTGCCCATGAACTCATTAAAAAAAGGCAAGAATGATTTCAAAAAGTACACTATCTACAAAATATTTATTCACCTATACCCTCCTGTTGTTTGCAATAGGAAACGCATTTTTTTCTTCATGCAATAGCACGGCAGCCAATGGCAATGCGAGTATTCACGAATCGCATAAAACGATGTCTGTGGATACGATGGCCATCATTGAGAAGCAAATCGATGCCCAGCTCAAACGTCAACAGCTCGATACCTTATATCATAATAAAGCATTTTTAAAAGGCTTTAATGGGAATGTACTGGTAGCACAAAAAGGAATTATCATTTTTCAAAAATGTTATGGTTATCGTAATCACGAAGAAAAAGACTCTTTGAATTTAGATACCAAATTTCAGATTGCTTCGATGTCGAAAACCTTTACCGCCGTGGCCATTTTGAAATTGATGGAAGAAGGCAAACTCAAGCTCGAAGATTTGGTGACTGATTATTTCCCCGAATTACCATTTAAGAAAGTAACCATTGCGAACCTTCTTTCTCACCGCAGTGGCATAGCCAATTATGTGAATGTATATAGTACCAAGGTAATTAAAAGCGATTTGTATCCAACGCAATCGGAGTTGATGCACTGGCTTCAAACCTTCGACAAGAAATTTATTGGCACCCCGGGAAAGAGTTTTAATTATAGCAATACCAATTATGTATTGCTTGCAGCCATCATTGAAAAAGTAAGTGGGATAAGCTATTCAGCGTTTTTGCATAAAAATATTTTCGAGCCATTACAAATGAATAATACCTGGGTGAGCACCGATATTGATGAAAGAGCATATACAAACCGAACCACCAGCTATAGTGCTACGTGGAAGAAAAAGGATAAAGATAATTTTGACGATGTGGTGGGTGATAAAGGAATTTACAGTACTGTTACCGATTTGTATAAATGGTATGATGGTTTGGTTCATTATAAAATTTTATCACAGTCGACCCTTGATACCGCCTGGGTTCCAAGAAGCAAAGAAAAGAAAGGCGTTAAGAATTATGGTTATGGTTTTCGTATGATGTGTTATAACGATAGCAGCAAAGTGGTTTACCATAACGGATGGTGGAACAGTTATAATAGTTTGTTTTATATCAATCCAAAATTGGATTATGTTGTTATTGTTTTAGGTAATAAATACAATGGAGACATTTATAATATCAAGTCAGTGAAAGAGATTATGAATGAAGAGAAGAAAGGCAAAGACGAAAAATTTGACTGACCATTCGTTTCAATTCTGAAAATTTCAAATTCACAAAGCGCTACACGAATAGCCCCTACAAGGCTGAATACAGGGGGCGGTATTTTTTCTACCCACGACAAGCCCCTACAGGGCTGAAATACAGCGTGAAATTATTATTGAAGCTAAATTAATGATACTGGATTGATTTTGTTCCGTAGGAACTTATCGTGGGTAGAAAATTGCAATCCTCCTCTTGAGGAATGTTCTGTAGGAACCAATCGTGTTGAACAATATTTATATAAATCTTTTAGATTAATATTTAATCATTTTTGAGTTTCTCAATCATTTTTTTAATTATTAGAAATATTAAAAAAACAAAAAAGGGCACCAACAGCCTTTCTGTCAATGCCCTTTCCAACAATTAACTAACTAATTTACTAATGTTATTTTTTGTGTAATGGCTTCTCCGTTGATTGTGAAATTCACAAAATAGATTCCTGGTTCCCAATGTTGTAGGTTGAGATTAAGTGCATTCAATCCGATACTTGAATTGTATTGGTTTTGATAAAGTACCTGTCCCAATAAATTCGTCACACTGATATTCACGTCATCATCAGATATTGCTTCATATTGAATATTGAGTTCTCCATGTGTAGGATTTGGCGTGATGGCAAAGGGTCCAACCTTCTTACTATATGGTATATTAATCACTTCGCTATAGGCAGTTTTACCATTATAATCAACTTGTTTCAATCGGTAATAATTATCACCGACAGCAGGTGTTAAATGAATAAATGCATAATCGTGATAGTGAAAGGTGGTGCCATTTCCTTTGATAGTTCCAATTTTATAGAACTCACCATTGGTTGAATATTCAACATCAAAATAACTATTATTTAATTCGCTTGAGGTAATCCAATTCAATTCGCTTTGTTCATTCTTATTAAGCTTACCACCAAATGCAACCAAGGTTACTGGCAATGGAGAATTGAATGAAACCATATAGGTATCGGGCACACTTATTACATTCGCCGAATCGAAGAATGCATAAGTGAAACTTGTCGATAGCACATTATTATTCATATATAAGAACAAGCTATTTGGGTTGAATGCAGGAATTTCATATCGGCTGGCTGCAGCATTCCAGTAGGTACATGAGGCCGCAGCAGGGCAACTCGGAGATGGATCCAACGTAATCATGGTGCTACCATTGCTATATACTAATACCGCATTCGCAGGGTTAGGTAAAGAAGTAAACGCAACTTTTTCCGTATTTCCAGTAATGCCTCCAAATCTGCTTCCATCGGGGTCGCTACCCGATAACTTTCCTGGAGGAATGGTGCCAGAATAATCAATCACACTGGTATCCGATTCCGACAGACTTAAAATAATTCGATTCGGATAAGATAGGTTGCCACTATGATTAATATAATCAGCAGCATTGAGGTTGGCATATATTTTCTTGTGTGAAACTGGAATTAGATCGATTGCAAAATTCAATGTAATCGAAGCATCGGTCAATGCATCCAAGGTGAGTCCATCTAAGGTACCATCGCCGGCACCAGAAATCCCTTCACCTGCAAAGCCCCATCCAGCAGGAAGTTCAGGAGCAACTGTTCCTCCAATAGCTCCTTGATTGATGCTCAATACAATTTTGAAGGTGGTATTTTGTGCTGTACCATTATCGTAACCTAAATAAAATGTACCATCACTTTCAACTGTGGTAGTTCCAACAATGAGCCCAGTACTATTATCAATTAGGTTAATATACAGCGGCTGACTATTTAATGAATTCACCAAAGCACCAAAAATTGCATTATCACTAGTACCGTTTTGGTCGTTGTAAATTGAACCACGTATCATCAAATCCCATTCATTTATACGAATAATTACCTTGGCTGTATCCGATTTGCTTGGCACGGTAGGGCATCCGCCTGCAGCTGCTGGGATTATGTCCGACAATACATACTCAAATGAATCCAGTCCAACGAAACGATAGGCGGGAACATACTTGATTAAGTTATTCAAAATTGTTATCGTACCATGCGCAGGTTGTAATACACCAATTGGTAAACTTACTTCCAAAGGATCATTATCTGCATCGGCATCATTGGTTATCACATCCACGTACATATCTTGATTTTTTTGTCCTGAAGTATCCAAATCATCCAAAGCTACCGGCTTATTATTGAGGGTGCTTGCATTGATATTGACGAACACGGTGGCCGAGTCAGTTTTTGCAGGAGAGCCATTATCCGTTAAGTAGTATGTGAAATTATCCGATGCTCCGAATCCTAATGAAGAGTTTGGAGTATAGTTCATCACACCACCCACCAGCGTCAGTGCCCCATTCGAAGGGTTGGTTCGGATGCTCACTGTAAGTGATCCATTCTCAGGGTCGTTATCATTGTTCATGACGCTGATAGCAACAGGCTGACAAGCATTGGTATTTACCGTATCATTTTTTGCATCAGGAGCTAAATTGCCAATAGTGATTTTCACACGAGCAGTATCACCTTGCGCTCCACCACAACCAATTACATTTTGTTCATAGATGGCATAAAAGAAAGAGTCAACACCAGAGAAACCATCAAAAGGAGTATAAATAATTTTATTACCCGATACTGTTGCGGTTCCATTATTGGCACCTAGTGTAACTAATGGATTTGTTAGCGTATCGGCTTCGGTGTCGGCATCATTTGCTTTTACTGAAATTGTTTTTGCGGTGCCTGAGTTGGTTCCTGTACTATCATTATTAGCTACTGGAACAGAGTTTAAAACAGTAACAAAAACTTTGGAAGTATCTTTCAAAGTGCCATCGGAAACACTGTAGGTGAAAGTTGTGATTCCATTAAACGAACCTGAAGGGGTGTATTTGATGGTGCCATCGCCATTCACTGTTACCGAGCCATTCGATGGGTTGGTAATAATAACCGGAGAATTCAAGGTATTGCCATCAGGGTCGGCATCGTTGGATTTGACATTAATATTTACTGGTGTAGAAGAAAGTGTGGTTGCATTATCAGGATTAGACAATGGAGCTCTGTTTCTCACTGCAGTGCAGGTACCCAAAGTAGCATAGGTTACGGTGAGGGTTGGTCTGTTTCCAGAAGTACTGTTTTCTTTAGAACAAAATGAAACTGAAGTAGAAACAGGTTCGGTAATAGTTTTGATAAGCAAACCATAATTGGCACGTGTACCATTATACCATTCTTGAACTAACGATGACAAATTAATATTATAAGTGCTTGTTCCTGAAGCCGTATTAAATGTGCCATAAGAAGTTGCCGAATAATCGCCTCCACCACCATTTGACCACGGAAGAGCAGATGGGCTTGTAGTGCGGTTTACCCATGATGTCGATGCCTCTGCCCATGAACTGGTTAAAGCATAGATTCCTAAATTTAAAACATTGACTGTTCCAGATGTAACCAAATTCAATGTTGCACTTTGCAATACACTTCCTGCAGGAATTGGTGTGCCTGTTACCAGGTCAAACTGAAACATACCGCGTCGCACAGTACTCGAAGAGTAGCCTACCTTAAATGTAGAGCTTGTGCCATAGGTGGAAGAAGTCCCTTGTTTCATGGCTGCATCGGCATAAGACTGAATGGTGACAGAAGCCACTGAGCCAGTCACCGGTTTGTAAAATCCTGCAGCGCATCCATCATCCACAATCGTTAAGTTTACAACTGTTGTATCGCTATAACCTTCTGTATTGGTTGCCTGGTATACAAATTGATCTGATCCGGAATAATCTGCATTGGGTGCATAGGTAATGGTATTATTTAAATTAATACTCACTTTACCGTGTGCAGGTTGTGTAAAGATAGAAGTCACTGTTAATGCCAAACTTTGCGGATCAATATCATTAAGCAAAACACCAATGGTTGCCGATGAATCTTCCACAATAGAGACCGCATCGGAGTTGGCTTCCGGAGCTCGGGTAACACATCCGTTATTGGAATATACTACTGCATCCAAGCTGGGCGTACCGGCAGTACGTGCAATTCGAATATATTTGGCTGCGCTAGTAATTTTGTAATTGCTCACGATCACTGACATACTTGTAGTGCTATATGTTTGGCGATTGGAATATGTAGTTCCATCAGCACTCTGCATCATAGAGATGGTGGAAGTACCCGAACCACTTTTCCAGTTAATCGACATGGTATCATTTGCATATACAAATTCGGTAAACTTAAATGATGCCGAATCATTTGTAGCAAATGCAGCAAATATACCATCAACTAAATCATACGCATTCGCTGCAGTTGAGGAAACATTGGATGTGGCCGATACTAAAGTATCAATACCTCCAAAACTTACTACTCCATATACTTGATTTGGAGAGCATCCATAAATATCATTGGCACCTAAATTTATTACAAGCAAATTGCTTGAACAATTTTGTGGCACTGCATTATCACATACTTGATAGGTGCATGAGTCAATACCTGTGAAATTTAATTCTGGTGTGTATGTTACTGTACCATTTCCATTATTTACGAACGTGCCATGATGCCCTGATGTAATTAAACTCAACGTTAATGGTCGGCCAGAAGGACTGCTTGCACTCGCCAATACATCCACTGTTTTTGTGATATTTTCTGTTAAACATGAATTGGCGATCGTTACTGAAAGCAACGGTGTAGTAGGAATTACAAGCCCGGAAATTACATTGGTTGATGCAGAATAAAACCCAACACGACCGCAGGCATCGGTTACAATACAATGAATAATGGCACGTGCGGATAAAGAGGTTGGGGTAAAAGTAGTGCTTGATGCAGTAGGTGCTGAAAAACTTCCTGCCACACTAGACGACCAGGCATAGGTGAATGGAGTAGAATAGCCTGAGGCAGTTACAGATAGACTGATGGTTTCGCCTTGACTAATGGTACCACTTAAAGTTGCGGGAACACTGATGGCCACTGCCTTTGACTGACTTGCCAAAAAACTCCAATTTAAAAATACTCGTTGACCATTGATATAGTCGGCTGTTGTATATTTTGCCATGGTATGTGCTCCCATAATCATTACATACCCTGCTGCCGAATCGCCTTTGGAATAACCATAAGCTAATGCTGCCGCTGGGCCCGGCGATTTGGAAGGAATATCGGCTTGTGAATCGTCATAGATTCCTACATGCGTTGTTGTTCTCCATCCAATTTTAGGTAAAAATATTTGTTCTGATCCAGCTTGTAATGCCGCATCAATCTTACCAATGAATTGCATACATGCATCTGCTGGATACTGCATAATATATGGTGGAGGTATGGAACCATTTCCGTGACTTCCAAACAATACCATTGATTGTCCACCCGTGATTGTAGGATCTTTTGATAACAAATTACATTGTTGCGTATTGTTCGCTGGATTAAACATGTTTTCAAACACACTACCTGCATGACAACTTAAATAAATACCTCCTTTGTAACCACCAGAAGCAATGGATTTGCTCCAATTGTACAAATTTCCATGCGAGGCCCAAATAGGGTCGGCATGAGGCATGGCAAATAAATCGTCGCATGGCCCAAGAAGTGCAGGTGCCTTCCAATTATATGCCCCAGCAGGAATACCTGCATTGGTCAGATAAGTTTGTGCAATGGTTCCATTCGTTGCATCCAAAGTCCATCGGGGTGCCGCTGTAAGTGTAATATAAACAGGTAAGATAGTAGCGGTTGTAAGGCATGCTGTATCAATACCCCAGGCTGCTACCCAAGTATTTATAACAGTATTCACAGCCGACGTTCTAAAAGGAGCGGTAATAATAAAAGGCCCTCCTTTATAAGCAACACCATTCAAAGTAAAATCGGCTCCATCCTTAGTTTTATTAGGATTGATAACCCATTTCACTGGGCAATATTGATTTTTCAATAAGTCGTAAATGAGACCATAGGGCTTTAAAGATTTAGCGATGGTTGGATTCGCATTTCCCATATTGATAATGAGAGAGCCCGCTGGAATAGTTTCATCTCCTGCATTGGCGTTAAAAGCTAACCCCAAAAAAAGCACGAACACAAAAAATGCTTTATACAAAAAAATGACAGGCGTGTTAAGAAATAATAGTTTGTAAAATAGTGGTTTCATAGTTGTCGTACAAATCTGAAGCGAAGTTATAGCATCAGAAAACGAATCACGTTAAAAGTGATAACAGTCATGAATATAATTCTGAAATTTTACAGATTAAAAATCAAGTTTTTGATTAAATGAAATTTTATGCAAGATGCTATAATGCATAGCAAATAAGCATTTCAAGGCCTAAAAATAAAATAACTTATTCTTAGTAATTAAGCTTACTTAGATTTAGTATAAGTATCATTAACCGTTATAATTCCGATACTAATTTTTACTTTTTATTGATATTGGAACTACGATGTGTTGCACCTTCTGGCAAATCAAAACAAAATGCAATTCCTAAACCTGGTGATTTCAGATGTGTAGGTTCGCCATTATATCTGCCGATAAAAGGATGATCAGTAACTTTCACATTCGATGATTGATAACGGAAAGCAATTCCTTGTGAAAGTTTGTTTGCTTTAAACGCAATGAAATACTCAAACTCAGTAACGACGGCACTTCCCTTTACATTAAATTTTGGATTTCCTGCACCAGAGGCAGCTAATGTAAAACGCAATAAACTTTTCTTGCCAATCCAAAACATAGTATGAAAACTAATTCCATGTGCTTTCAATAATCCAACATCACCCGCTCTGAAGCGATCGATATAGGGATAAGTTCCACTTGCTTCCGAACTTGATAGATAAAACAAACTGTAATTATAACCGGCCCAGAGTCCCCAACGCTTAGTAAGAAATCCTCCCAAGGCTACAGGAATATTTATTAAGCGACCAAAACGTGCTTTGCCTTGAAAGCTCTCAAATGCAGTTGAACTGCCTGCTTCAATGGTAACCTTGCGAAGACCTGGCCAACCCAAATCCATATTCCAATAAAATATGCGAGTGATATTTTGAACTTTGAAATTAAAAATCGGATCGCTGTATTTCGCTTCTGTTAAAACCGGATTGGCGAAATTGGAGCTGTTTGAAAATGAATATAAATTTTGAACATGCGCAGTTCCTATTTGTCCACCCAAACTCCAAGTACCCCAATTAATCCAAATGGATTTTTCATGAGTTTTTTTTGTTTTGGTTTGAGAAAAAAGTAAACATGGAAAGGCAAGCAGCATGAGCAATTGGATTAGTTTCATAAATACGAAACTAAAAAATAATTGCAATTCGCAAATATTAATTTATTATTGCTTGATAATGAATTAAATAAATTGTTGATTTGATATACATTACTATGATGTTAAAATATAACTGGGAGTAGTTCAATAAGAAAATGAATGTATCATCGAAAATAATTCCATGAGAATTGAATTACTACGAAGTAGTACAACAATAATAGCCATAGGTGAAACCTATGGTTAGATAAAGCCGCCCCAGTCAGAACCCTGAAGGGTTCAACAATTTTTTGTTCAACCCCTCTGGGGTTGTAATACAGACTATCATTCAACCATAGGTTTCACCTATGGCTATTATTATTCAACTGCGTTGCAGTTGAGAAGCATTCAATAAAAAAAATTATGGTTATTAGTGTTTAGCGAATTTGTGGGTTTTGATTTTATTAAAAATTCAAATTAATGGCAATAATTATTCAATTGCGTTGCAGTTTTGAAATTCGTCCAAACAGTAAATCTTGAACGAGCTAAAATATAAAAATGCTAATAAAAAACAATTAGAATTTCACCTCTAATACCAAGGTCTCAGTACCGCGCAGAATCGTTACTTTTTTGGTATCGCCTTTTTTGGTATTACCCAATGCCTTCATATAATCCTGAATGTCGGCTATTTCAAAATCATCGAAATGGGTAATAATATCACCCTTCTTCAAACCTGCAGCAGCGGCGGGTTTACCATCTGTTACGCCATCGATTCGCAATCCTTTTCCATCATATACATAATCGGGCATCACACCCATGGATACTTTATACTTGCTTCTTCCCGTTTCTTTGTTTGAAGTTTTAGAGAATTTCATTTTAGGGAATTTCTCAGTGGCGCTTATAATTCGCAATGCAAATTCAAGAACCTCTTTTTCTCCCTTAAAATTAATTTTATCTATATCATCAGTTGGCTTATGATAATCGGAATGTTGCCCAGTAAAAAAACCAAGCACTGGAATATTCTCTAAATAAAATGATGCATAATCGGATGGACCAATGCCAGCGCTATCGTACTTAATATGAAAAATAGTATTGCAGGATGGCACCATTTGCCCCCATTCTAAAGCCGTGCCATAACCCATGACCAATAACGATTTGGTGGTATCGTTCATGCGACCAATCATATCGAAATTAAGCATGTAATTTATTTTCGAGGAGTCGAGTTTATTGGCAGCAACAAATTTCTTCGATCCTACCAGTCCCAATTCTTCCCCGCTAAACAAGCACACAATAACATTAAAAGGAAGCTTCGATTTCTTTGAAGCAAGGATACGTGATAATTCCAATACCCCTGAAGTACCCGATGCATTATCGTCTGCTCCATTATGAATTTTTCCTTCCGGATTTGGATCCAATGAATTATGATCGTAACCCATTCCCAAATGATCGTAATGAGCTCCAATGACAATGGTTTGTGCTGCATGGTTATCAATATATCCCACTACATTTTTACCATGACGAATAGCTCCTACTGTGGTATCTTCACTATGCGGGTTCTTATTTTCTTTGAATGTAAATGCCTGAAAATACGAATCGCTTCCTGGTAGAAATCCAATTTTATTTTGCTTGAATACCTTAACTATATATTCCGCTGCATTGCCTTCATCAGTGGTGCCTGTGCCCCTTCCATGCAGGCTATCGGCTGCCAAATAGGCAATATGCTTTTTGATATTTTTGATGGATACCGACTGTGCATCAATATTGCCGGCAAATAAAAATGCAACAATAAATAAAATAAAATTTCGCTTCATGAGGAGTTAAATATTGTAAATCAGTAATTGTATCATAAAAAATTAGTCAACCCAGTCGGCAATAAATAAATTGGTATCGCGGGTCCCACCATTATTTCTATTAGAAGAAAAAATTAATCGCTTACCATTAGGAGAAAACATCGGGAAAGCATTGAATTTACTCTCGGAAGTTATTTGTGTTATTCCAGTACCATCAGTATTGATAACGAAGAGCTGAAAGTCATATCCTTTCTCGCTTTGGTGGTTGCTTGAAAAAATGATTTTATTTCCTGATGGTAAAAAATAGGGAGCCCAATTGGCTTTTCCTAAATGCGTTATTTGTTTCAAATCGCTACCGTCTACATTGCATGTATAAATTTCCATATTCACAGGTGCTACCAAATGTTGTTTTAGAAAATCTTTGTATTCTTTTATCTCTGAATCTGTTTGTGGTCGAGAAGCGCGAAATACCAATTTCTTTCCATCGGGTGAGAAGAATGCACCACCATCATATCCCAACCCAAAAGTAATTTGCTTTTGATTGGTACCATCAATATTCATTGTCCATAATTCTAAATCGCCACTACGATCACTGGTGAACACAATCTTGTCTCCTTTAGGCGATATCGTTGCTTCGGCATCATAGCCTGGCGAATTGGTAAGTTGCTTGGTGATATTGCCTTTGAGGTCGGAAACGAAAATATCGTATTCGGGATAAATGTTCCAAAGATATTTGCCAGGCATATATGTCACTGCTGGGCAGGTATCGGCTGCCAAATGGGTAGAGCCAAATAAAATATGCTTCCCATCGGGCATATAATAGCTGCATGTGGTACGTCCTTTACCTGTGCTTACTAGTGGCGGACGATACGTGGTATCCTTTGCGGCCTTTTGCAAATCCATCGCAAATATCTGATCGCAATGCAATCCCCATTTTGCATTATTGCTTTGAAAGGAAACAAATTTTCCATCAAAACTAAAATAGGCTTCGGCATTATCGCCTCCGAAAGTGAGTTGTTTTAAATTTTTAAGATTGGGCTCTGTAGTTTGTGAAAAGCTTGCCACGTAAGGCAGAAATGCGAGTAATAAGAATAATTTTTTCATGCGCAGCAAAGGTAATGTTAATCACGATTCTGAATAAATGATTTGACACCTAACGGTCATAAAAAAGTAAACACCCTGTTAACAGATGCACTAATTTTTGAACACCGAATCGTCAATTCCTTTATTCACCTTGTAATTTTTGATGGTGATATAAATATTGCCTTTCTTAGGCTCCTTACCTTGAGTCGATTCTGGGGTTTTTGTGTTGTTTATATCCGCAGATACACCCTTTGGTATTTTAAACTTCTTCACGTCCACCGTAAACTGTAAGCTATCGGGCAAACCATAAGCGACTTGCGCTCCATAGAAATAATTGATTAGAATGGTGCCATTGCTTTTGGTAGTTAGCTGCGAACGCAATACGATATTTCTTGTGGGGTCGATCCAAAATTTACCTAATACCAAATCGCTTGTATCGGCATTGGGAATGATATTGACGATGGTGGTTATTACCGTTCCGATTTTTTCGTTCCCAGCAATGAATGCCGAATACGAATTCGTATCGCTAATGGTCTTAGAGAAATCGCTAAATCCTTGTTTGGGCAAGATGGCAATACCCGTTGATTTCACTCTGAATTTATCCGGTTGTTTATAATTCACTTGAGCATCTACAGGAAGCATACGTATGAATGGTAAATCTACCCGGATATTGACATCGGCACTATAATCTTTGGTGAGATTCATTTTTTGGTAAACGCCATACATCAATTGATTGGACGTTTTCTGTGCCATGCCTTGAAGGCAAAAGAGGAGGATGCCATTAATCATTAAAAAACGAAGGAACTTAAAATCCAATCTCATGATAAAATATCTTTTCTATTAAATTTATAAATCGCGATGCTTAGCATGATGCCAATATGTGCTAACAAGACCACTACCGATTGAATGATTTCACGCTTCGGCAGAGGGTCTGAGAAGAAACTTCTCCATGCCGCCATATGCGTTGTAAATAGGTAAGGGCGTATACTATCAAAAACTTGCACATCCAAGGTATTGATAATCGTGAATAAAATAATGATAGCCATCGTTGCAACAATAGGCCCAATCGAATTTTCGGAGAAGCAAGAAAGCATGATAGATAATGTTGCGATGGTGGCCAACGATAAGAATGCCAAAGCGAATGCACTCAAAAATCTCCAGGTTACATCGGGAGCTTGTAAAATCACCAATCCATCGTTATTTAAAACCATGAGGTCGCCAGTTCCAAATAATATTTTAGCAACCACTACGGCCATAAACGCAAACCATAAGATGATGATTAAAGTATAGACGCAGCCTGCCACAAATTTCGACAGTAAAATATTTGTTCTGGATACCGGCTTGGTAAGCAATAATCGTATGGTACCCATGGCCGCTTCACCCGATACCAAATCGCCAGTAACTAGGGCAATAAGCAATGGGATATGAATCACTAGCATCTGCAAAATGATAAAGCCAATAAGGTTACCATTTAAAATATTTCCTTCAAAAGAAAGTGTTTGCTCGAAGGAGCCAGTGATGAAAGAAATAAATGATAGGCCGTCCATTTTCATGGCAAACAAAATTACGCCCACCAAAAGAGTAATGGCAGCAAAGCCCAGATAGCTTCGGGGTTTGGAGGCAATCTTTATAAATTCGTTATAGGTGCTTCTTAAGAACATTATTGATTGATGAGTTTAAGAAAATAATCTTCCAACTTCCGTTTCGACTGAATGGAAGAAACTTGAAAGCCTTGATCACAAAGCATTTTATTTATTGAAGAAATTTTTTCCTGGGTACAATGAATGGATAATAATTGCTCGTCGATTTCTATTAATATGTTTTCAAGTTTTGTTTGTAAGAATGCTTTGGCATCTGCGGTACGGTCGGTTTCAAATTGAACAATTAGATCTTCACTATTGAGTAATGTATTCACCTCCCCTTGTACTATCGATTTGCCCTTATTGATAATAACCATACGATTCGCAATCAATTCAATCTCTGATAAAATATGTGATGATAAAACCACAGTTTTATTTCGCTCCTTACTCAATTGCAAAATCAAATTACGAATATCAATAATCCCTTGAGGGTCGAGGCCGGTGGTGGGTTCATCGAGGATAATAAGTTCAGGATCATGTAATAATGTTTGAGCAATACCCAATCTTTGTTTCATTCCATGCGAGAAGCCCCCGAGTTTATCTTTCTCTCGGCCTTTCAAACCCACGAATTCAATCATTTCATGTATTTTCGATTTGGTAATACGAGCCCCCGAAATGCGACCCATGATTTCTAGGTTTTTTTCGGCTGAGAGGTATTTATAAAAATCGGGTTTTTCAACGATACAACCAATCTTTGCGAGTATCTCATTGCGATGGTTTGACAGTGATTTACCAAACAGTTTAATCTCCCCAGAGGTAGGTGAAATAAGTGATAACATCGTGCGAATGGTGGTAGATTTACCAGCTCCATTGGGGCCTAAAAATCCAAATACATCACCTTGGAATACATCAAAGCTCACATCCTGTACCGCGATGGTTTTTCCAAAATGTTTTGACAATTGAATTACTTCAACAATTTTTTCCTGCATAGCTAAATTTTCCGGGGATAAATTAGGGTATGCAAAAATAGTCCAATTGGAGCGCATCTCTCATTTATATTTATAAAAAAAGCCACTTCAAATGATGAAGTGGCTTTTTTATTAAGTTGAATTAACCTTATTTAATTACTACTCTTTCGGTAGCAATTCCACGGTTGGTTTCGGCAACGATGGTGTACAATCCTTTGGCTAAGTTTTCCATGTTCACACTGTTATTATTCGGTGTTAATTGGATAATTTCTTTTCCAACAATATCGTAAACAGTAACACGAATCAGCGTTTCAGCCGATTTTATAGTAATGCTTCCGTTTGATGGATTTGGATATACATTAATTAGGCTTGAATTGAAGTTGCCATTGATACCGTTCGGATCGTTATCGACAATTTTTATTGTTTGAACATTTCCACCTGAGATAGCACAATTGGTTCCCGCTGTGAAAGTAGAGATAATTGTTTCTGCTGTTGGTTCGTAAATAGCATCATCTAAGATGAGATACGATAACATGATTGAATCGCCATTGGCTGCTGTAACTGGGAAAGTTACGGTTGCTGATGGTGCTGAGTAATCGGCAAATGCGGCAGTTCCAGTGAATGCGATAGTAGCAGTAGTTGCTTTACCATTTACATTGCTAATCTTCACCTTTACTTTTACAGTACCTGCATTCTCATTTACACTTAATGAAGTGGTATCGATAGTAATCGTAGCTGGAGCATCATTATCAATGATTGTTATTGTTTTAGAAGCACCTACCACGGTAGCATTATTTCCTGCAGTGAAGCTTGCAATGATGGTTTCGTTGCTTTCAATGATAGCATCATCTATAATAGTATAACTAAATATGATTGAATCGCCATTCGCTGCAGTAGCAGGGAAAGTAGCAGAAGCTGCAAGTGTAGTATAGTCGGTACCAGAAGTAGCCGTTCCTGAATTTGCAATATTGATTGATGCGGTTGAACCATTCACATTGCTAATCGTAAATTTAACTTTTACAGTACCTGCATTTTCGTTTACACTAACTGGAGCAGTATTTACAGTAATTGTAGCCGACGCAACTGCTGGAATGATATCCGATAAAAAGCGAGGGAATAATTGGTATCCTGAAGTGTATGGGTTGGTATTATCGAATTGACTTCCCAAACCAATTACATCGAATGTTCCTGTTGGTGCTGCAGTACCTAAGATATCTGAATTGGCTAATTGCAGACGCAATACAATGGTATCGGTGGCATTTCTGATACTGACATTTGCAGCAGCGGTAGGCCATGTAGTTATAGGCGTTACGAATTGCATTCCGTTCAAACGCACCAAGTCGTTTTCGTTGGCTTCTGCTAATTTGGTAACCACAGTTGGTGTTTTGATTGCTTTATTATTTCCTAAAACAAAAATGGTATCGCTATTGAATTCGGTTAAACCATTGAATTGGGCAACTGTTCCAAGCACACGCACGCTATCTCCTTCTTTCACAGTATAACCATGATTTCCTGTTGCTTTAAATACAGTGATACCACCAGTGTTATCGCGAATCACAAATTGCAATCCAGCAGGGCGATAATTGATACCATAAACGATACCTACTTCATCATATTTTTTACCTAAGCTATCAGCAACACCTGTAGTTGAATTCACAGTGGAAATTTGAGCCAATGGAAAACGAGGGAAATCGTTATCGGTGATGGTTACTGTATCGGAGGTGATGGCACCCAAAACTACGGTAGATGGGTTGCTTAACTGCATGATGAAATATTCATTTCCTTCAATAGCAGCATCATCAATTATTGTTACAGTAGTTGTTTTAACCGAATCGCCTATTGCGAAGTTTAATGTTGTATTGGTGTATGTATAATCGGCAGCAGCAGCTGTTGCAGCTGTTGCACCTACATTTACGCTAGATGCAGCTGTTGCTGGTGCTGATAATTTCACGGTAATTGTAGCTGTGCTAGCACCTTCGCCAATACTTTGTTTTGAAGCAGAAAATGCAACAGTTGCTGCATTGAAATCATCATCATTAATGGTGGTTGTAGCGATTGAATCGGCAGTTAAAATACATCCGCTGCTAGGGTTTGTTAAACGCAGGATGAAAGTTTCGTTTCCTTCAACCAAAACATCATTGGTAATGGCTACCGTAAATGTTTTCATGGTATCGGTAGTGGCAAAGTTCAAGGTGGTATTGGTGAAGGTATAGTCGGTAGCAGCAGTAGCGGTACCTCCTGTTTTTACTTTCACATCCACCGAAGTAGCGGATACGGATGGATTTTTATATTTCACTGCGATCGTTACAGTTCCAGCGTTTTCATTAACTGAATAGGTTGTGGCATTAAAATAAAAACTTGGAGATGTGAAGTCGTCATCTACAATCGTAGTCGTTGAAACCGAATCGGCACCTAATGAGGCGCTATTGGTAGCATTGCTTAAACGTAGAATAAAAGTTTCATTTCCTTCTACCAAAGCATCATTCGTAATTGGAATGGTCATGCTCTTGATGGTATCAGTGGGAGCAAAAGTTAAAGTTGTTGTTGAGAAAGAGAAATCAGTTCCTGTGGTAGCACTACCACCCGATTTCAATGATACATCCACACTTGTATTGGTTAAGGTAGGGTTCTTATATTTTACAGAAACTACTACCGAAGTCCCATTTTCGTTCACTGAATAAGTAGAATTTTCAAAGAAGAAAACCGGACTAGGAACCAAAGGAACATCGCTGCTATCTAATTTTATTGCAGTAAAGCCACCGCTCGGATTCACGGTACTTACTGATCCGGTAGGCCATATACCATCGGCATCGAGGTTGCCATAATAAAGAGTACCATCCGATAATTTGCGATTCTCAATTCTACGCACTCCATTGGAGTTCGTATTCGGGATGATGGTTCCCCAAGCACCACTGAATGAATCCACATTATTACGATAGAACAATGGATAGTTGGTAGGAGATGTAGCACTTCTATATGCAATTCCATCACCTTCGATAATGGCACAAGAAAGTGGGCGACCCGTTGCCAATACATTATCCCATAACACCGCGATATTTCTATCTGCTGCCTGGCTCTTACTCCAAATACCTGTTCCTTGCGAAGTACCGGTACCATAGGTAAGCGTCTTGGCCGAATCGGTAATGGTTAAATAATAGGCAGAAGTGGTATTTCCTGTGGTACCATTATTCAAAATCAATCGACCATGAATATAGTTACCTGGAGCAAAACGGGCATTACCTGTTGGTTCAATTCCAAACCAACCTTCGTATTCACCGCTTGAATTGGCTACCAGTGAATCGTATCCACCAGCAGTACTTAAAGAAGCTGAACTTGAATAACCGAAGCTACCCGATTGGCGAATGAATATTTCATTTCCGGCACCAGCAGAGGTTGCAGCATCTGAATTGACACCTGCATTATAACTTAAACATATTGCTTGTGAGCGATAGCGGTAAGTAGCACTAGCTGTGAGTCCAGTAATTTTGGCGCGATACACATAAGGAGTGCGCGGCCCTTCATTAGTTCCCTTGGTAGTATCGGCCATGTATTGTGGCACAATCAGCCCGGTTATTGCTGGCTGAGCCATTGCCGAAGCTGCAAATAATACCGTAATTAGTAAAAAGTAAAAAATACGTTTCATAAATAGAATGGTTAGTAAAAGATTTCAAATCTAACACTTAATGTGTTAAGGTTATATTACCGAATCATCACGAGTTATACACAGAAACGATGAAAATGTGGAGAGTTTTCAGAGGGTATAGAACTCCTCTTTTTCAATATCATGAATACGAATTATACCCGCAGAGATGAGGTTAACCAATATTTTGCGCGCCCTCCATTTAGAGATATTCAGCAATTTGCAATATTGATGGAGTGTGATGCGCTGATTTACATTGAGATACTGAAAAAGAGCTTGTTCTTTGGAGCCGTATTCGATCAAGGTGTTTTCTTTGGCGATGTTTTTACGCATCACATCGAGCACTACTTTGCTGGCCAAAATACTCTCATCCCGCACACGTACATAAGCCCACCATTTTTCGTTTTCATCTTTGGCATAATAGGGTTTATTGGTTCCTTCGGCAATACGTGCTTCAATGACTTCCTTACCATTGATTTCCCAATCGATGAGTCGCATTTCAATTTCGGGTTTGCAATAGATGGAGATGGCGGTTTCGAGCACATAACGTTCTTCTTCGGTGCGCACCCCACTAATAGATCCGTTATCGTTAACGCCGATGAGCAAAGTGCCGCCTTTGGTATTGGCGAAGCTCACCATGGTTTTGGCAATTTTGAGGGCGCTTGGTACAATCTTTTTAAAATCGAGGGTCTCTCCTTCTCCTTGGGCAATGAGTTTTAAAATGGGATGCACAAGGCAAATATAGAATTTGGATTCAGTTTAATACAATGCAATTTTTGAAGAAATATAAATTCGATTAGGTTAATATTTTCAAAAACAAGGGGGCTAATACCGATGTCAATAATTTGTCCGTTGGTGAAGCATGCGCAGAGGCTTGCACACAACACCAACTGAGGCATAAGCAGAGTGAGAGTATAGGAATACAAGAGTGATTTATAATTCGAAGATGGAATTATAGAGGATATTGTATTATGCCCCTTCGGGGCATTTGGTGGGTAGAAAACAAATCCCCCCACGATTGACGTTCCAGAGGAACGTTTGAATGATGGTTAAGAATTGAACAATCAATTAGAATTGAATAATTTTAATTTTCAAACGTACCTACGGCACGTCAGTACAGGGGGTCATCATAGCTACCCACCAAATGTCCCTATGGGGACATGAATTCAGCTGGGAATTATAAATTGAATGAAAATTTATTATAACGAATGGATTTTGTTCCTTAGGAACTTATCGTGGGTAGCAATTGAAATCCTTCCCTCTCTAGACTGTTCCGTAGGAACCAATTGTGTTGCAAATCCGGTGAGCGGAAAATTTTAAATCTATGAATATCTGCACGATAGGCCCCTACAGGGCAGAATACAGGGGGAGCCGGTTTTCTACCCATGATAAGCCCTTACAGGGCAGGAATACAGCTTGATTGTGAAAGAGGAAAAATACAAGATGCAATGCGAGCAATGTCTATCAGCCTAAAGGAAAAAATTCAAGAGAAAAATTACAAAATCAGAAACGCATTAACGAATACGCAATGTTTTACCCGGGCGGAGGATGGTTTTGGTGGTGATATGATTGAGCTTGCACAAATAGGCTACCGAGACTTTGTACTTACGTGCAATGATGGATAAATTTTCACCCTTCTTTACCACATGATATACATACTTATATTTCGGTGGTGGTGGCGGTGTATTGCTCTTAAACAAAGCGTTATCGATGGTGATGCTGGTTATTTTTAAAGAATCTTTTTGAGTCATTACCACCAACGCAGGATTGAATGGAACACCCATATAACGAATTTCAAAATGCAAATGCGCTCCGAACGAATATCCAGTATTGCCACAAAATCCAACCGTATCGCCAGCTTTCACCAAATCGCCTGGCTTCACATTTAATGCACTAAAATGTCCGTATAAAGTTTCGAGTCCGTTGGGGTGACGAATAATAACGCAATTGCCATAGCCAGGCGTAAGTTTCGCCAATCGCACTACCCCATCAAAAGCAGCACGAGCGGGCTGACCATATGGTAAGTTTAAATCGAGCCCCGGATGAAATTGATAATATCTGCCCCAACGACGATATCCAAAGGGTGAATTCACACTGCAGACACAAGGGGTAATATACTCCATCATGCCACTATCGATAATATTGATAATGGCACCTTTAGGAACCGTGGTGGCATTGTATTTATAAGGATTTATTTCGTCTGCGTTCATGTAGTCAGCCACGGCATTCTCTCCATTACTTTCGGATACAACAGAGTTTCCATTATTTTCAAATATGACGATATCGGGCAGACAAGAATCGCCAATGACACAGTCGGTTAATATCGCATCAGTATTTGAAATAGCGGCTAATGAGTCGGCAGATAATGGAGCCACAGAAGCTCTGGCAGTATCATCTATATCGTTATTCAAGGTGGAGTCGGTCACCTGCGCATTCATCACATTTCCAATAACAATAAAAACAATAGCTAAAAAATACTTCATCCCTTATAATTTAAAATTTCCTCCGATTTTTTTCGATCTAAAAAAAGCTGCTTCTTCAATTCATCCAGCGAAGGGAATTTCTGCTCGTCCCTAATTCTATCAATGAAAGAGATACATAATTGTTCTCCGTAAATATCTGCATCAAAGTTAAAAATATTTACTTCAATTACCCTATTTGTTCCATCTACCGTGGGCCTCTTACCAATATTTAACATGCCATTATAATGGGCATCCAAATGCTTGATACGCACGGCATACACCCCATCGGCTGGTACTATTTTATACGGCTCCTTAATTTTAATATTTGCCGTTGGAAATCCAATTTTCCTCCCAATTTTATTTCCTTCCATCACTTCTCCTTTAATAGTAAAAGGATGTATCATATATTTCTGCGCAGTCTTTACATCTCCGGCAAGTAATGCTTTCCGTATTTTAGTACTACTTACAGTAATATTATTGATATCTACTTCGCTGATTTTTTCAATAGTAAAATTATACGTGGAAGCAAATTCCTGAAGGTTATCAAAATTACCTTCTCTATGATGTCCAAATCGATGATCATAACCCACAATTAAATGCTTGGTGCCAATGGCATTCACCAAAATATCTCTCACAAAATGCACCGCCGATAATTGCGATATCTCTTTGGTGAACTCTAATACAATTAAATGCTGTATGCCTGTTTGACGAAACAATTCAATATTCTCATCTAAGGTATTAATGAGTTTGATGCTTTCATCATCAGGAAATAAAACCATGCGCGGATGCGGAAAAAAAGTAAGAACCACACTCTCTCCATTTAATTCCGTGGCTTTTTCTTTTAAATCGGAAAGAATTTTTTGATGCCCTGCATGCACTCCATCAAACGTGCCTTGGGTGACTACCGCATTGGCAAGTTTTTTGAAATTAGCTATGGAGGTATGAATCTGCATCAAAAAAACATCTTAATGATTTAAAGGGATAGGATTCATTAAACCTCGCAAAGCTACACTGGCCATAGCACAACCAAATACAGCCGGCATATAACTAATGGTGCCAATGGTAGATTTTTTACGAGTGGTATCTTCATTCACTACAATCTTCGATTTATCGGCTTTCTCGGCTGAGAAAACTACCTGAAAACCACTTGCTACACTGAACTTCCGTTTCATATATTTCCGCACATAGCGCGCCAATAAATCGTCGTAGGTTTCGCTGATATCACAAATCTCCACCCTAGTAGGATCTACCTTGCCTCCTGCTCCCATACTACTAACAATTGGGATACGGCGCTCGAGGCAGGCTTTTATAAAATATACTTTGGGAGATAAGGTATCAATACAGTCGCAGGCAAAATCAAAATTGCCATTATCGAGTACTTCGAAAGTGCGTTGATCTCTTAAATACTCATTGAGTACCGTGAGCTGAATATCTGGATTGATATCTCTTAATCGTTCAGCCAGCACTTCTGCTTTTTGTTTATTATCTGTACTTACGAGGGCCGGTATTTGCCGGTTACGATTGCTGGCTTCTATATGATCGGCATCTACAATTGTCATTTTGCCTACGCCACTTCTTGCAATCATTTCGGCACACATGCCTCCTACCCCACCGAGCCCAAGTACGATGACATTGGAATTCATCAATCGTGTTAACTGCTCATCACCCAGCAATAGCTGAGACCTTCCCATCCAATCCGGAATCATAAATTCGTATCGTTAGTATTGGTTGAATCAATTGCACCTCCATCGTTTGATGGGTTGCTGTCGAAATTATTAAATGTATTCTCTGACTCTTCTATTGAATTATCTGTTGATACTGCATTTGAATCATTTGTTTCGTTATTTACAGTACCAGTTTCCATCGCGGTTCCGTCGATGGGGTGTTCCATTGTCTCAATGGGTGCATTGGGAATATCTGTAGCAGGTATCTCTTGAGGAAAGAAACGCTTTTGAAAAAGTAAAATAGAAATGATTCCAATACTAATAGATGCATCCGCTATATTAAATACTGGGCGAAAAAACTCGAAATGCTCACCCTTCCAAAATGGAAACCATTCGGGGAAATAGGTATCCACTACAGGGAAATACAACATATCAATTACGCGACCTTGAAAAAGAGGCAAGCTCTGACTGCGATACAATATTCCGTAAAATACACTATCGATAATATTTCCAACGGCTCCAGCCAATATTAATGATACACAGATTATAAATCCTTTTGAAGCCTTAAGCGATACCTGTTTAAAGAGATACCATACAATAGCAAACACAGCTACTATTCTAAAAATAGTAAGTACCACTTTACCAGCCACACCACCAATTTCAAATCCAAAAGCCATCCCATTATTTTCGATATAATTAAGTAAGAACCAATTTTCAAAAATAACGATATGCGAGTTGATAGGAATATGAGTATGTACCCAGTATTTTAGATACTGATCGGCCAAAAGCACCAACGCAATGACAAGGGCGGGGAGGATAAACTTTTTCAAATTATGGTTATAAAAAATTTCAAAAAAAACAGGATAAACCAAAGATTTATCCTGTTATATTAATAATCAAGAATGGAAAGGATTAGACCTTACCAAGTTTTGCTTCAATACTTACTGTGGTATGAGGCACCGCACGTAATCTTTCTTTAGGAATTAACTTACCTGTTACAGCACAAATACCATAGGTTTTATTTTCGATACGTACCAAAGCAGCATCTAAATTACCAATGAATTTACGCTGACGGGCAGCCATTTGACTCAAATGCTCTTTCTCTTGAGTAGCCGATCCATCTTCGAAGGTGGCATAAGAACTTTCTGTATCTGCAGCACTATTGTCAGAGATATTGTTCAAAGCTTCCTTCAAGTTATCCAACTCCTTACGAGCAGAAGCCAATTTTTCGTTGATCAACTTGCGGAACTCTTCTAGTTCGATATCGCTATAGCGGGTTTTACCAATATCTTCAATCACCGTCTTCTTAGGGATGATGCTGGTAAATACTGGTTTTTCCTTTTCTGCTGGCTTATCATTGAATGGAGTATTCGTATTAGTAATAATCTTCTCTCCTTTTTCTACGGTAATTTTTTTAGCCGGGATCAATTTTGCAACCGGTTTCACATGCACTGCCGGAGCTACCGGGGCTACTGGTTTGGCGGGTGCCTTACTCACTACTGCTGCGGCCTTTACTGGGGCCGACTTCACTACGGGCTTAGTCAATTTTTTTGGTTCGGGTTTAGTTATTTTTTTAGCTACTGGCTTTGCTACTGGCTTTGGAGCTGGTTTTGCCGCCTTCTTTGCTACAGGTTTTTGCACTTTCTTAGGAGCCACTGTCACCACCTTTTTAGGAGCTGGTTTGGTTACTTTCTTTGCTACTGGCTTAGCTACCACCTTTTTAGGTGCAGGTTTGACAGCTTTCTTAGCAATAGGCTTAGCTACCTTTTTTGGAGCTGGTTTAGCTGCTTTTTTGGGAGCTGCCTTAACAACTTTTTTAGGAGCTGGTTTGGCTGCCTTTTTAGGAGCTGGTTTGGCTGCCTTCTTAGGTGCTGCTGGTTTAACGGCTTTCTTAGGAGCCGATTTCGCTACTTTTTTTGCAGGAGCGCTTTTCTTAGGAGCTGGTTTTGCCACTTTTTTAGCGGGTTTTGATTTTTTAGTTAACTTTTTAGCCATGGGATTAAAAATCGTTTTTAAGATTTAGAAACTTGAATTTTAGTTACAATTTCCTCTATTTCAACACTTTCACCCTCCAAAATTTCATTGCTGAAACCAATCTGGGTAGCCAAAATTTCAGCGCGAATATACAAAGAATATTTATTTACAACAGCTTTCAGGTATTCGTCCTCTAAAATCATCACATTTATTTTGTCAGTCACCTCAAAATCCTTCTCTTTCCTGATATTTTGAATGCGGTTGATGATCTCCCTGGCAGTTCCCTCCTCCTTCAACTCAGGTGTGATCATCACATCCAGAGCCACCGTAATACTGCCTTCATTGGCAACCTTCCATCCGGGAATATCCACCGGAATGATCTCTACATCCTCAGGGGTAAGTATAATTTCTTCTCCATCAAGAGTGAAAACGGCCTGTTGAGCTTGCTCAATTCCGGAAATTACTGATACCGAAGCTGTGGGATCTAATATATAAGCCTGGATAGCTTTCATTTGCTTGCCATATTTCTTTCCCAGGGTCTTGAAGTTGAGTTTCAGGTTTTTCACCAATTGAACCTGCCCTTCGTTCACCAACTCCACCTCTTTCACATTCACCTCCGACTTAATCAAATCTTCCATCGCTTTGATATTGTTGCGGATGAAATCGTTCACTACCGGTATCTGAATCTTTTGCAAAGGAATTCGCACCTTGATATTTTCTTTTTTACGAATGCCCAATACCATACTGCAAATTGTTTGTGCCACATCCATTCGTTGCTCCAGTGGGGCGTCAATCTTAGATAAATCGGCTTCTTGCATGCGCGTGAGATGCACCGATTCGGTTTCGGTACTCAGATTACGGTAAAGCCAATCGGCAAAAAATGGAGATACTGGACTCATCAGCTGCGAAACACTAAGCAAGCAATGGTGCAAGGTTTGGTAGGCTCCGTATTTATCGTCGCTCACATCACCCTTCCAAAAACGACGACGTGATAAGCGCACATACCAGTTGCTGAGGTTACGATCAACAAAATTTTCGAGCAAGCGCACCGCCCTATGGGGCTCATACGTTTCGTAACATTCGGTCACCTCTCTTATTAAAGTATTGAGTTTGGAAATGATCCATTGATCGATTTCTGCCAGCTGATGATGTGCAATTTCTTTGGTCGACTCCTTGCGCCATCCATCGATATTAGCATATAATGCAAAGAAAGCATAGGTATTATAAAGTGTTCCAAAGTATTTACGTTGTACTTCCTTGATGCCTTCAATATCAAATTTTAAATTATCCCATGGTGCAGCATTCCCAATCATATACCAACGGCTAGCATCGGCACTGTACTTGGCGATGGTTTCAAATGGGTCGACTGCATTGCCCAATCGTTTGCTCATCTTCTGCCCATTTTTATCGAGTACCAATCCATTGCTCACCACATTTTTGAAAGCTACCTTATCAAATACCAAGGTGGCAATGGCATGCAGTGTAAAGAACCAACCACGCGTTTGATCCACCCCTTCGGCAATGAAGTCGGCTGGAAAATCTTGTGGTGCGCCCACACCCATATAATGATTCTGGGCATAAGGCATGGCGCCGCTATCAAACCATACATCAATCAAATCGAGTTCCCGTTTCATAGGCTCGCCCGATTTACTCACCAATATAATATTGTCGATATACGGGCGATGCAAGTCGAGCTCCTCATTATGCTTATACGTTTCGTTGGGATACCCTGCAGCACGTGCACGCTCAATTTCCTGATTAAGCTCTTCCATACTTCCAATACAAATTTCCTCTGTACCCGCTTCGTTACGCCATACCGGCAATGGAATTCCCCAGTATCTTGAACGCGATAAATTCCAGTCTTGTAAATTTTCGAGCCAGTTGCCAAACCTACCAGTACCGGTACTTTCGGGCTTCCAGTTAATGCTTTTGTTGAGCTCAATCAAACGGTCTTTTACAGCCGTTGTTTTAATAAACCAGCTATCCAAAGGATAATATAAAATAGGCTTATCCGTACGCCAACAATGAGGGTAACTATGTTCGTACTTCTCAATTTTGAAGGCCTTATTTTCAATTTTCAATTTGAGGGCGATACGTTCATCAACACTTAAATATTTATCTAAATTCTTGATGGTATCCTTCCAAAGTTCCTTTTGCTTGGCTAGCTCTATCGCTTTCTCTTCCTCATTCAAGTATTGTTCTTTCACAAACTCATTGGCGAAATCAATCACCTCTGGCAAGAACTTTCCGCGCTTATCAACCAAGGTTAAGCTGCCAATACCATATTGTTTGGATACACGAAAGTCGTCGCTACCAAAGCTTGGCGCAATATGCACGATTCCTGTACCATCAACTGTTGTAACAAAATCGCCAATCACCACTTTGAATGCGATGCCATCGGAAGGTACCGCATACGGCATGAGTTGCTCATAGACAATGCCATCTAGCTCACTCCCCTTCATCTCGAGTACAATTTCGTATGGGATGAGTTTATCGCCATCTTTATAGTCGACTAATTTTAGTTCTTCTGCTTTGGCATTGAAATGCTTTGCTACCAGGTCTTTCGCCAAGATAACATGCACCCTTTGAAAAGTGTATGGATTAAACGTATCAACCATAACATAGGTGATATTTTTACCCACTGCCAGTGCGGTATTGCTAGGCAAAGTCCAAGGTGTGGTAGTCCAAGCAAGGAAGTACACCTCATTCAAACCAGCGAAGACAGGATGTTCCAGGGTTCTCGCTTTGAACTGCGCTACGATGGTGGTATCTTTTATATCGCGGTACGTACCGGGTTGATTCAGCTCATGACTGCTCAAACCTGTTCCAGCTGCGGGCGAGTATGGTTGAATGGTGAATCCTTTATAGAGTAGGTCTTTATTATAAATTTGTTTTAATAGCCACCAAACACTTTCGATATATTCATTCTTAAACGTCACATAAGCCGAATCCATATCCACCCAATAGCCCATCTTCTCGGTGAGGTCGGTCCAGATGCCCGTATAACGCATCACTGCCTCCTTGCATTTGGCGTTATAATCTTCAATAGAAATATATTTATCGCTATTCAGATTTCCAATATCGTCCTTACGAATTCCTAGTTCTTTCTCTACACCCAGTTCAATTGGCAACCCGTGTGTATCCCAGCCTGCGCGGCGTTGCACGCGATGACCAGTGAGCGTTTTATAACGGCAGAATATATCTTTGATTGCACGCGCCATCACGTGATGAATACCAGGCAAGCCGTTGGCACTTGGTGGACCTTCATAAAAAATAAAATCGGGCGCCCCATCACGGTTTGAAATACTCTTTTCAAAAACCTTATTCTCTTTCCAGAAAGCGAGGATCTCCTGCTCAAGAGCAGGCATATTCAGTTGCTTTGGTTCAATATACTTCATACGATAGAAAAAACAAGTCGCGAAGATAATACTTTCGAAGGGAGTTGTGCAGGGGTCAAATGTGAAGGTTTAGAATCTTGAAAAGGGAGGTGATTTCAGGTTTTAAATAAATGAATTGAGAATATGATGTTCATCATTTTTTTGATGACTGTTGCAAAAACCTGCGTATGGTGCAGTATACATCCATTTTCAATCGTGTAAAACACATCTTGAAATTGTAATATGTTCTACAAATTATTCATTATTTTTGAACGCTTTTTATAGCAACTAGAAATGGCTAAGATTACAATCGACGATATTACTTTTGAGGTACCCGATGGTACTACGATATTGCAGGCAGCGCGTATGATGGGTGGCGACATGGTTCCACCGGCAATGTGCTACTATAGCAAACTGAAAGAAACAGGTGGTTTTTGCCGCTCTTGTTTGGTGAAGGTGGAGAAAGGTAGTGAGAAGGATCCACGCCCGATGCCAAAGTTGGTACCAAGTTGTAAGACTGCAGTGATGGATGGAATGGAAGTGCGTAATAATACTTCACCAGAAGTGGTGGAAGCCAGAGCCGGTGTCGTTGAATTCCTATTGAAGAACCATCCACTCGATTGCCCGGTATGCGACCAGGCGGGCGAATGCGACTTACAAAACTTAGGTTACTCGCATGGAAAAGCAACTACTCGTTATGAATTTGAACGCCGCACCTACGACCCAATTGATATTGGAGATAAGATAAAGTTACATATGAACCGATGCATTTTATGCTATCGTTGTGTGAAGGTAGCCGATCAAATTACTGATGGACGTGTGCATGGTGTAATGAACCGTGGGGAAGTTTCAGAGATTTCCACTTATATAGAGCAGGCTATCGACAATGATTTCAGTGGCAATGTCATTGATGTTTGTCCGGTAGGTGCCCTCACCGACCGCACGTTCCGATTCAAAAGCAGGGTATGGTTTACCAAGCCTGTAGAGGCGCATCGCGATTGTCCGAAATGCTCAGGAAAAGTACGATTATGGTATCAGGGAGAAGAGATTTTGAGAGTAACGGCGCGCAAGGACAAGTACGGCGAAGTAGAAGAATTCATTTGTAATGATTGTCGCTTTGAGCACAAACATACCAAGGACTGGACGATAGAAGGTCCATCAAAAATTTCGCATCAGAGTGTCATCTCACAAAATCATTATGAGTTCGATGATTCTAAACTAAGGGAAAAAATGAGACAGGAAATGATTATGGCAGAGGGGCAGCATATACGTCAGGAACTTGGAGAAGCCCATCTGAATCCAAATAACCAGCGCCCTGGAAAGATATTAGATAAAAAATAAATCTCATTCATACATATTTAAAAGCATCCTTGAAGTTCAAGGGTGCTTTTTTTGTGGAGGTCTAAATGCACTGCGAGCGCTGTATTACAAGAATGCTATAATACTTAATATGTATTGAATGGAAACAGGCATTTTTAAAGATTAATAGTGATTTATGTAGAACAGATAAATTACAGGAATTATATGACTTTAAGAATTATTTTAACGAACATTGCATATAAAACTAAATGCATAATAAGATGAATTCAGAAGAATTAAAAAAATTACAAGCTCCCCTGAAAGAAAAGTACCGTGAACAGCCTGAGGCTGCATACATAACATTAAAAGCAAACGGAAAAATTGGTGAGGGAATTTCGTGCAAAGTAGAAACGGGGAAAGCAATGATTGAAGCCGGACTTCACTCGGCTACTGGTGGCACAGGAATGCTGGCTTGCAGCGGTGATTTGTTATTAGAAGCCTTGGTAGCATGTGCGGGAGTTACGCTTCAAGCAGTAGCAACTGCGATAGGCATAGAAATTAAAAACGGCATAGTGAAAGCAGAAGGTGATTTAGATTTCCGAGGAACCCTCGGAGTTTCTAAAGAAGTTCCTGTAGGCTTTGTTTCAATTCGACTTTTCTTCAATCTTGATACCATTGCTAACGAAGAACAATTAGCATCGCTTGCCAAACTAACCGAAAGATATTGTGTAGTGTACCAAACATTGGCGAAAGGTGTACCAGTGAATACTACCTTCGGAAAACTATAATTTCAAGCGATGAAGACAGTGCCAATTCGCATTGATGGATTATACCTTTTTTGTGCCCAGTATTTTCACCTATTGAAATTTACGAGATATGATTGTTATAGAAAATTATATAGAAAACCTTAAGTCCAAATTTCCGGAAATGGGCGCGATGCAACCTTGGGAAATTATCGACAATTTAGAATTTCTACTTTCACAACAAATAAAAAAACTTGATGACAGCTATATAATTGAAAACAATATTGCGATTCATAAATCGGCAACTATTGAACAGGGAGTAATTTTAAAAGGCACCATTCTTATTTCCGAAAATTGTTTTATTGGGGCAAATGCATATTTGAGAGGGCCAGTTTTCTTAGGTCAATCGGTCATTATAGGACCGAGTTCAGAAATAAAACAATCCATCATATTCGATCAATCAGTGATTGCACATTTCAATTATATCGGGAATAGTATCCTAGGGGAAAACACAAATTTCGAAGCAGGATCCATCTGTGCCAATCATTATAATGAAAGATTTGAGAAGACTATTTTCATAAAACACAATAATCAAATCATTGACACCAAAACAGAAAAGTTTGGCTCCTTGGTTGGCGACCATACTAAGATTGGTGCCAATGCTGTTTTATCACCAGGCACTATTTTAGAAAAAAACAGTATCGTTAGGCGACTTGAATTAGTAGAACAAATAAAATAGATAAGAAGGAACAAACGGGATATTGGATTTGTAAATGTTTATCAGGGATTGCATGGAGCGATATCAGCAGGTATTTTTGGAGTATTTCAAACCATTGTATTTTTTTCTGATGGCAAAAAACTCTCCATCCCAATTGTTATCCAAGGTGCCTTTGATACCATTGGATTCACGTTGATGTTTTTAGGTTAATAGTGAATCTATTTAAAAGTAAGTGCTGTTCAGAAAAATCAAAATAAATCTCTCAAACCCTCATTCAAATTAAACCTTAAGCCTTATAAAGTATCCAATCCAAATGAAACAAAATTTACGATTCCTCTTCATTTTACTTTTCATCACACAATTGGTTAAGGCACAAACCTCCAATACCAATATTAGTAATGGGGTTACCTATAATGGAGAGCCTTACCTTGTAATCAACCCTACGAATAGTCAAAATTTGGTTACGGCATGGATGAGTTTAACCTTTGTGAATAGTCAATTTCATGTCACCATTAAAACGAGAGCCAGCTTCGATGGTGGCAATTCGTGGAGTACATCCAATTCGCTCCCACACTTTAGTAATAGCTTTGGTTCGGCTGACGTATCGATGGCTTTTAATAAAAATGGATTACTCTATTTATGTTATATCGACTACCGTCAAGCGCCCGATAGTGGCGGCATATACGTGGCCCGTTCACACAACGGCGGACTCACTTGGGATATTCCCTCCAAAGCTTTTGATATGTATGAGGTGCCTTCCAAGCGCCCTATCGACCGGCCCTGGCTGGTAGTTGACAAATCGAATACATCCCGAGCTGGCACACTTTATATCACTACCAAACCTGCTCCATGGATTGCGCCTCCCAATCGCAATTATTTCAAAACATCGATAGATAGTGGTAAAACTTGGTCGGCCATCGCCAATATCGACGGGGGTACGCACCTTGTAGGAAATTCCATTGCACAGCCCATGGCTGCGCCCACTGCCACCATTGGTGGAAGTTTCTGTGCGGCCTACCCAAGTTATGTAGCAATTCAAAACCCTTTGCCTGCCTACTATTTTGCGAAGTCGAATAACAGGGGACAAACTTTTAATTATTCTACCATTATTTCAGCAGTAGCCAATCCACTCGATACCAATTTAAAAAATAGTTACCTCCTGCTTGCAAGTCCTATCGATAGTAACAAATTGGCCTTCCTATTACCCAATGCCATGAATGGAGATCCGGATATTATGGCATTTCATAGTAATGATGGGGGGCAAACCTGGAGTACAAGTACGCGAGTTAATGATGATGCGGTGGCCAACGGCAAAGCGCAGGATATGGTTTGGGCCGATTATAACGAACAAGGAAATTTAATTGTTACCTGGCGCGATCGACGCAGTGCAACAAGCAATGGTTTTTGGAATGCTGGTTACGATTTTTATTATGCCACTAGTACCAATAACGGACTAACGTTCTCAGCGAATAAAAAACTCACCAGCCAGTTTGTTGCCTTCGACTCCGTGCTTACGCAAAGCGGGAATGATATGATGGGCTGCGTTTATAAGGGTGATACACTATACACTGTATGGGGTGATACACGAACAGGAAAAATGAATATCTTCTTTTCAAAAACCATAGCAAGCACCAATACCAATATTGGAATCACCGTGCTCACCAATGACAAATCGCAATTTGCAATTTACCCCAACCCTGCCACTGCCTTGTTGAATGTGGCTATTGCGACTGATCAAATTGGAAAGGAAATAAGAATTTATGATGCCAAAGGGACTTTGATACTTACTCAAACTATTTCATATACGAAACAAAAAATAAACACCGAATCTTTGCCAAATGGAATTTACTTCATGATAATTGACAACGAAATAAAATCGTTTGTGAAGGAATAGACGTATTAATCAGGATTCTCAATTCCTGAATGACTTATCATTCAAATTCCCCTATTTCATTCAGCCATGAATGATTTCTCATTCAAAAAACCGGAATGAATAAAAGTAAATAAAATAGTTTCATTCATTATTTAAACTTGCTGGTCTCATCAATAAAAATTTCAGATATTACTTCATCCATTTGAATACAATTTGCTTGAAGAAATAATAATGACAGACTTGTTTAAAGTAGTTTGAAAATCATTATTATTGTAGTAGGCGCTTTAGGACAAACAGTAGCATTTGTTTATTCGAAAAGAAACCTGAATTCATTTTATCTCCAAAACCATGTATAATTTCTCCTACTTCAAAGCAAAAGATAAGAAAGACATTATCGAGCTCATTGAGACCCATCCCCTGGCCTTTCTTACCGGAAGTTTTTTGTCGGGCACCCAGGTAGCCACCCAGATACCAGTATTGCTTGAAGAGCGCGATGGAGAATTGTATTTACAAGGGCATATCATGCGTAATACCGACCATCACAAGGCTTTTGTAGAAAATCCCAATGCCTTGCTGGTCTTCACTGGCCCCAATGCTTATGTGAGTGCATCATGGTATAGCAATCCGCAAATAGGCTCTACATGGAATTATATGAGTGTGCATATTAACGGGAAAATCAATTTCATGTCGGATGAAGGCCTGGTTCAGTTGATGCGCAAATTGACTTTAAAATTTGAGGGAGGCAATACTGAGTCGCAAACCTTTTATGATAACCTGCCAGATACTTTTGTATCGAAGATGATGCCTGCCATCGCAGGCTTTGAAATCAAGGCAGAGAAGCTGGAGAATGTATTTAAGCTGAGTCAGAATAGAGATGAGAAAAGTTATCTTAATATCATGGAGCAATTAAATGCTCGAGGTGGAAGCAGCGCGCTGGTAGCGGAGGAAATGAAGCGACGATTCACAGAACTATTTCCTGAAGGCGAGGCATGGGATGGTTCGAAGTTTGATTCGTGAGGATGAGTAATTAGGAAAGGTTTTTTTAGTTAACAATGAATTTAATAGTATCGAATAGTTTTGGGGTAAGTAATTACATTTGCCTCAAATCCATTTTAATACATAGAACCAATGACCGATGAAATAAAAAAGGAACTTCTTAAACTAGAAATAGCATATGAAATAAAAATTTTGTTTGCTGTTGAAAGTGGCAGCCGTGCATGGGGTTTTGCATCAACTGATAGTGATTAGGATGTGCGATTTGTATATATTCATAAAATTGAATGGTACTTAAAATTTATGTTGAGAAAGATAATCTAGAAGAAATTTTACAAAATGATATCGACCTTGCAGGTTGGGAATTATAAAAAGCTTTGCGACTATTTAGAAAATCGAATCCACCAATTTTAGAATGGTTAAGAAGTCCGATCCTATATTTAGAACAATTTTCGACCACAGGTAAACTCCGCGAACTAACGAAAGAATTTTTCAACCCAAAATCATGTTTACACCATTACCTCCATATGGCTGAAGGTAATTATAGAGAGTATTTACAAAAAGACATCGTAAAAGTAAAAAAATACTTTTATGTTTTAAGGCCAATACTTGCTTGTGAGTGG
This sequence comes from uncultured Bacteroidota bacterium, assembly GCA_903910445.1. Classification (GTDB taxonomy): domain Bacteria; phylum Bacteroidota; class Bacteroidia; order UKL13-3; family UKL13-3; genus CAINMV01. The sequence continues at coordinate 43,909 of CAIVZR010000090.1, read as the reverse complement.
ATTCGAGAAACGAACACAATGGCTCCAATGGAATTTCAACATCTACTCAATAGCCAATTAACAGACCAAATAATAAAAAAAGAAGTAGAGAATTTATTGAAACGAAAAACTTCAGCAGAAGAGATCAAAGAAGAACCAAAAAATACAATCCTTAATAACTTTATTGAAGAGAGAATTATATTCTAAAATGAATATGTTAAATCGATTGGGTATTACGCCCCACCCAAGACCTCAATACTTGACGATTTATTTAAACAAACCATAAATGAAGTATGGAAATTAAATATCATCATTTAAATATGCGATAGCACTTTATAATATTAATTCACAATTTCAAATAGTAGAAATAAATTTAAATCCAATATTCCAAACTCGTTTCACATTAATATCTTATTATTGAAGAATCGTATTAAAAATACTATAATTAAATATACAAAATTAAAGCATCGCGCCTTGACGGATTGGTAGATGGAATATTTGCCATCGTAATGACTTTATTGATCATTGAAATCAGGGTGCCTGAATTTCATGAGCCCACCAACAACGCTGAGTTATGGCATTCATTAACGGAACTGGGTCCTTTGTTTCTAAGTTATATTCTTAGCTTTTCCTTGCTATTTACCTATTGGAGAGCCTACTGTTATGTTATTTTAGCCGCTAAAACATTCAACAGTAAACTAACGAATTACAATGCCCTGTTTTTGTTTTTCATCGGATTGATTCCTTTCACTACCCACTTGCTTGGCCGTTATAATTATACCCAGCTCGCGATTTTGTTATACGGATTGAATATTATTTTCATAGGGCTTTCCTTGTTTATGATTAAACGTCATATTCAAATACACAATTTGAATGATGATGTTCAACTTACCCCGAAAAGCATACGTCATAGTAATATCCGCCTGGTGGTTCCGGTAATCTGTTCGGTAATTTCAATTGGATTATCGTTTGTAAGCACGAATATTTCAATGCTTGTTTTTACTTTCTTGATTCTATTTAGTCTATCACAAATAGGTGCCGATTTCATTGATTATTTGATAAAGAAACTCGATACCCAATAAATTGAAATCATATCATCTTTAAACAAATAAAAAAAGCACCCTTGATTTTCAAGAGTGCTTTTTATTTTATAAGGATTTTGAATTATCCTTTCTTGGTTTTATATTCCATTGCTGCTTTTATAAAACGCACAAATAATGGATGTGGATTCTCAACAGTGCTCTTTAACTCAGGATGGTACTGTACCCCTACAAAATAAGGATGTTCGGTAATCTCTACAATTTCCACCAAACCAGTTTCCGGATTAATACCACTGGCAATCATTCCTTTGGCTTTGAATTCGGAGAGGTACTTATTATTAAACTCGAAACGATGACGATGACGTTCGCTGATACGTTGACGACCATAAGCAGAATACGCTTTGGTACCCTTTTGTATTTCACAGGCATAAGCACCCAATCGCATGGTTCCCCCTTTTTCAGTAATCTTCTTTTGGTCGGGCATCATATCAATCACTGGGTTCTTGGTCTTCTCATTCATCTCGGTGCTGTGGGCATCTTTTAGCTTTAATACATTGCGGGCAAACTCAATCACCGCACACTGCATACCCAAACAAATACCGAAGAAAGGAATCTTCATTTCACGAGTATATCTGATGGCTTCAATCTTTCCTTCAATACCACGGCTACCGAAGCCCGGAGCAACGAGGATTCCATCGAAATGACTGATTTTCTCTACCGCATTTTCCTTATCTAAAAACTCAGAATGCACATATTCCAATTTCACCTTGCACTCGTTGGCAGCACCCGCATGAATAAATGATTCTATAATCGATTTGTAGGCGTCAGGAAGCTCTACATATTTCCCTACCAGACCTATGGTCACTTCTTGCTTTGGATTCTTATATCGCGCCAAGAACGATTCCCATTGTTTCAAATCGGGTTCACCTCTTAAAGGCAATTTGAATTTCTCCAATACCACCTTATCCAATTTCTCTTTCAACATCTTCAATGGCACATCGTATATCGTTTCCACATCGATGCTCTCGATAACGGCATTTGATTTTACGTTACAGAACAAGGCCAGCTTCTTCTTCATTTCCGGACTGATGGTATGCTCGGTACGACATACCAAAATATCGGCCTGAACGCCCGTTTCGAGTAGTTCTTTAACACTATGTTGTGTAGGTTTGGTTTTGAGTTCCTTGGCTGCGGCCAAATAAGGCAACAAGGTTAGATGAATCACCACGCTATCGCTTGGAGCCAATTCCCAACGCATTTGACGCACGGCTTCAATATAAGGTAGCGACTCGATATCGCCAACGGTACCACCAATTTCAGTGATGATGATTTCGTATTTACCTGTCTCACCAAGCAATTGCAAACGGCGCTTGATTTCGTCGGTGATATGCGGAACTACTTGCACCGTCTTTCCTAAATAATCGCCACGACGCTCTTTATCAATAACAGTTTGATAAATTCTGCCTGTAGTAACATTATTGGCTTGTGAAGTAGGTACATTTAAAAAACGCTCATAATGCCCCAAGTCTAAATCCGTTTCTGCACCATCATCGGTTACATAGCATTCGCCATGTTCGTATGGATTGAGCGTTCCTGGATCAACATTGATATAAGGATCGAATTTTTGGATGGTGACTGTATAGCCTCTTGCTTGGAGTAATTTGGCTAAGGATGCGGAGATGATGCCCTTTCCTAAAGAGGAAGTAACACCGCCCGTAACGAATACATACTTGGGTTTGTTCATATACGGGGAGCAAAGGTAATGCTTAGAATTGCATTATCGAATATAGTATTCCACATAATATAAGTAACGCTCTATTAAATGACAAAATATCAATAAAACCATTGATTATAAAGGCGTTCCGGGGTGAAAAGCTATTTGATAAAATAATTAAAGATGAGGCGTAATTGAAAATTAATGTAATTATAGAATGTGCTTCTTAAGTAGAAACATTCTTAATATTTTAATCGAGAAGCGCTATAAGTCAATGGCTGCATTGTTAAATTGGAATCATGTAAATTATTAAAATTAAAAAGCAAGTAGATTCTTTAAAGTAGTTATACCTTTGTAATGCAATAGGAAATTGACGCTCAGATTCGCAACTAAAATCTTGATTTTTTACGACTATTCCTGAGTTCCAATTAAGTTATTGCTCCAAAGGAAACTGTGATTTTATTCTATGCAGTTCCTCTCTGGAATAATAGTTTATTTATTATTCATCTTTAAAATTTCACAAAATGAAAAGTTTATCAAACAAAGTTGCCTTAGTAACAGGCGCAAGTATGGGTATTGGAGAAGCCATTGCATTATTATATGCCTCGGAGGGTGCGAAGGTAATTGTTGCCGACATCAACGAAGAGGCAGGAATGAAGGTAGTAGCCAAGATTATGAGCAAAGGTGGAGAAGCCTTTTTTATCAAAGCCGACACATCAATTCCAGCTGATCAGGAGCGTCTCGTTAATGAAACGGTGAAGAAATATGGAGGCTTACATATTGCATGTAATAATGCAGGTATTGGCGGCCCTATGGGACTTACCGGACAATATCCAATCGATGGATGGAATAAGGTAATTGGAGTTAATCTATCCGGAGTATTTTACGGAATGCACTATCAATTGCCTGCAATGCTTGCAAGCGGAGGTGGATCCATTGTAAATATCTCTTCAATATTGGGAGCAGTGGGTACCAAAAATTCACCCGCTTATGTGGCAGCCAAGCATGGGGTAGTAGGGCTTACCAAGGCAACAGCCCTGGAATATGCCGATCAAAACATTCGAATCAATGCCGTAGGCCCAGGTTATATTAAAACACCTTTGCTAACCAATGCATTAGATGAGGCCACCCTGAAATATATTGCCACCTTGCACCCTATGGGCCGTCTGGGTGAATCATCGGAAGTAGCCGAATTGGTTTACTGGTTGAGCTCACCTAAATCGTCGTTTGTTACTGGATCTTATTATGCTATAGATGGGGGCTATCTTGCCCAATAATAATCAATTAATTGAATAGCGTATACCGAATGGGGAAATTGTCTTAACCAGATAATTTCCCCATTCATTATGAAATTATACCTGTTCAGCATGAAAATTTATTTGATTGTAAAGAAATTTTTACTTTTGCATATACATCAAAATTTTATATCCGGAGAAATTCTATTTTTAGACATCAAAACTAATTTTAGTTGCTCTCCTATTTAAACAAGAAATCAAACTAAATGTTGAAAAAGTAATATTGAAATTATTTTAAAATTATTTGGTCGTTGTGCTTTTGTAAAAAAAATAGATTATAGGCTTGCGTGCCTTATTGATGTAGCTATGAAATTAAAAAGTTTACTTATACTTCTGGGTTCAGTTGTATCGTTAATGGTAATCGCCTGCCATCATGAACCCATAGAACCACTGCCTCCTACAGTAGTCATTGACACCGTTATTATCCCTGATAATTCCAACAAAAAAGATAGCATTTGCTATTTCGAGGAAGTGCAGCCTATCTTAGTTACCAACTGTGCTAAATCAAATTGTCATAATGATACCACACGTAAAGTTGGCATCGTTCTTAATAACTATCTCAATACCACACGTACCATTTCTGGTAATTTATTAATGCAATCAATCACCGATAACGGCGATTTAAGAATGCCTCCACTACCCTATCCACAGCTCGACTCAGCTCAGGTAGCCACCCTTCAGAAATGGATAAATCAAGGCATGAAAAATGATATAGATTGCCAAGGTCCTTGCGATACTACGAACGTAAAATATTCAACAGTAATCGCTCCTATCATACAAAACAATTGCCTGGGATGCCATAGTGTAAGTGGCACCATACTTAAAGGATATAATAATGTACTCACTACAGTAACCAATGGAAAACTAATGGGGTCAATAAACCATACTACTGGTTTTAGGTTTATGCCTGAAGGTGGTAGTAAACTTTCCGATTGTAAAATCAAACAAATAAAAATTTGGATTAACGCAGGTGCCCCTAACAATTAACTACCTAATCTATTTTCCGCTATGAACAAAAAGTATCTTTACATCATCACATTCATTATCAGCATCGCTATTGTTGCTAATGTTTTTGCAAGTATTTCCGGAATTGCTGGAAAGACGGGGTCGCCAACAGAAGGCACTTGCACGAGTTGCCATTCTTCGTACACTTTAAATACAGGTGGAGGAAGTATTGCTATTACGCATAATATCCCAACCTCGGGTTATATACCCGGCACTACCTATGCTATTAGTGTTACCGTGGCACAAACAGGTTTTTCTCTATTTGGCTTTGGATTTGAAGCGCTCACTTCGGCCAATGCGAGTGCAGGAACGATTGCGGTAACGAATACCACAAAAATGAAATTGGTTACTGCTGGAAATGGGCGCGTGAATATCACTCACAAAACCAATGGCGGTGCTGGAACCAGCCCTATGGCTTTCTCTTTTAACTGGACTGCACCCGCTACAAACCTTGGCACGATAACCTTTTTTGCGGCAGGCGATGCGTGTAATAATAATGGTAATGAATTTGGCGATTATGTTTACAGCACTTCATTAGCGATTTCTCCATCAAATAATAATACCATCACCACAGGAAATATCTCGGCGAGTTCATTCTGTGCCGGACAAACAGGAATCAGTATTCCATTCACCATCACTGGTACTTATACTTCTGGAAATGTATTTACTGCACAACTTTCAAGTAGCACAGGATCTTTTACAACACCTACCAATATTGGAACATTAACCTCTGTATCGGCTGGAACCATTACTAGCAACGTGGCCTTACCATCGGTTGCCGGCACACTCTATCGCATTCGTGTGGTATCGAGTACCCCTGCTACCACAGGCTCAGCAAATACAACCAATCTAACTATAAATTTAGCACCTACTACTGCCAATGCGGGCACCGACCAAACAGTATGTGGTACCAGTGCTACCTTGGCGGGTAATGTACCCAGCTCGGGAAGCGGCAAATGGAAAGTATTATCAGGCACCGCCAACTTTGCCGATTCAACTCTCGCAAGTACCACAATCACAGGTTTAAGTGCTGGACCAAATCAATTATTATGGAGTATTTCTAATAGTAGTTGTACCCCTTCTACTGATACCGTGGTCATTACAAGTTCACTCAATCCTACCACCGCCAATGCGGGCACCGACCAAACAGCCTGTGCAACAACCGCCTACTTAAATGGGAATACTCCAACATCAGGTACTGGATTATGGACAAAAATAAATGGTAGCGGAATTGTTACCAATCCTTCAAATCCAACTTCAACAGTTACTGGTTTAAGTGCTGGTACAAATACCTTTGTGTGGACAATATCAAATTCGCCATGCTCTTCGTCGAATGATACCGTGGTGATAACACAAGCAGGTTCAATTACCATTGCCAACGCCGGAAGCGACCAACAACTTTGTTCAGTGACAAGCACCACACTCGCCGCTAATACACCAACGGTGGGCACTGGCGCATGGTCGAAAGTAAGTGGCAGCTGCACATTCAATAATGCTTCGAGCCCTACTACTGCTGTTTCTGGTTTGGGCTGGGGACAAAATATTTTACTATGGACAATCTCCAATCCGCCTTGTTCACCATCGATTGATACTGTGGTCATTACTGTTTTATCATCTCCTACAACAGCCAATGCTGGAACCGACCAAGTGTTATGCGCGAATACAACAACATTAAATGGTAATACACCAACATCGGGCACAGGCTCCTGGACATTATTAAGTGGCAATGGAACGATTACCAATCCATCATCACCAACAAGCTCCGTTACTGGATTAGGTATCGGTGCCAATCAATTCATCTGGAAAATTTCAAGTGGCAGTTGTGGAGTATCAAGCGATACAGTATTGATTAGTTTCTCAGGTACCATCACCACCGCAAATGCTGGAGCACCACAAACGATTTGTTCAACTACCGCCACCTTAGCAGGCAATACGCCAACAACAGGTATTGGCTTATGGTCGCTCGTTAGTGGCACAGGTACCATCTCCTCGCCAACGAATCCAAACACTAGCGTAACAAGTTTGGGAAATGGAGATATTGTATTTCGCTGGACAATTAGCAACCCGCCATGTACACCATCATCAAGTGATGTAACGATTCATAATTGTAATAATAATACCATCGCTACAGGAAGTATTGCTGGGAGTCCGTTTTGCAGCAGTACAAGTTTTGCTACTTCGGTGCCATTTGTTTCCATTGGAAGTTTCAGTGGTTACTATACTGCCGAGCTCTCCGATTCATTAGGAAGTTTTGCATCGCCTGTATCAATTGGTATTGGCACCACCAGCCCAATCAGCGTGAACATCCCATCGAACACACCTATTGGTACCAAGTATAGAATTCGTGTTAAGAATAGCAGTCCAGCTACCGTTGGCGCAGATAATGGAGTAAATCTATCCATCAATACATGCATCTCAAATTCAATCACTACAGGTACCATACAAGGATCACCATTCTGTGCGAATACTTCATATACTGTATATGTTCCTTTTAGTTTTATTGGAAATTATACCGGTAATTTTTATGCGCAACTATCCGATGCCAATGGCTCGTTTACTACTCCAATAATTATAGGTACTTCTACTAGCAGTCCGATAACCGCTACCATACTCACTGCCACCACCAAAGGCACAGGATATCGCATTCGCGTGATGAGTAATTCACCGTATATGATTGGCGCTGACAATGGCAGCGACTTAGAAATAAACACCTGCTTAGCAATCATCACCGATCAAATTAATGGTAGTCCGTTTTGTTCAAGCACCTCTTACAATGTAAGTATTCCATTTCATGTTATTGGAGATGTTACTGGGCCTTTCATCGCTGAGTTATCGGATGTTTCGGGAAGCTTCAATAGCCCGCTAACCATTGGTTATAGCTCTAATAGCCCGATAGCAACTGCCATTCCACAAGGAACAGCCTATGGGAATAATTATCGTATCCGTGTTCGTAATTCTGCTTCTGGACTACCACTCTATCAAAACACAACCAATTTATCTGTTAATACTTGTACCAATACAGGAATTGATGGATTAGCAGATGGCAATAAAATTACTGTGTACCCCAATCCAAATCATGGCAAGTTTAGTGTTAACCTTGGAAATGATATTCAGGGTGAAGCTCATATCACTGTCTACAATGCATTAGGAATGCAGGTATATCAAACAACCAGCAAACAAAGCACCGCAGATTCAATCGTTGATATTGACTTGAATCAACCAGCCTCAGGAATCTATTTTGTGAGTGTGGAGTGCAGTGGGGTGGTGACGATGGCGAAGGTGAGTGTGGTTGGGGAGTAGTGAGTAGATTTTGGACGGAAGACATAAGACAAAAGACGGGGAAGTGTTTTAGTGAAGATTGGTAATTGCTCCTATTGTTTAAATAACAAAAGAACCCTTTCAATATTGGAAGGGTTCTTTTGTTACGAGAAAGATATTTCTTGTATTTCATTTCTCACACTACAATTATCTCATCTGCCGTTGCGTCTCCGACCAACGGCTCAGCGCTTCTCATATAGGATTGTATTATTGATAGATGCTATTGATGCGCTATCCTCGAGAACCTTCTCGGCCTACTAACACTATGTCCGCCGTTGCGTCTCCGACCAACGGCACAGCGCTTCTCATATTGGAATGTATTATTGGTTGATGATATTGATGCGCTATCCTCTAGAACCTTCTCGACCTACTAACGCTATGTCCGCCGTTGCGTCTCCGACCAACGGCACAGCGCTTCTCATATAGGAATGTATTATTGATTGATGCTATTGATGCGCTGTCCTCGAGAACCTTCTCGACCTACTAACGCTATGTCCGCCGTTGCGTCTCCGACCAACGGCCCCGAGCTTCTCGTATAGGAATGTATTATTGGTTCGTTATTCATTTTCTTATTTGACTTCTCATAAGAATACATTGATAGCAGAAGGTCAATGCGGTCGTTGGTCGGAGACACAACGACGGACACTTTAGCTATAGGTCGAAGAAGTTCTAGTGAATCGTTGGTCGGAGACGCAACGACGGAGTAGAGGTAAAACTTTATCAAGAATTTTTCCACCTGTATTAGTACTATCTACTGAAGACTCCATACACAAGACCCACTCACCATTCACCATTCACTATCCCAAGCATTCACTATCTTCGCACCGTGAATTATAGAATTGCTATTTTAGATATGTACCTCGGGCATGAGAATCAGGGCATGCGAGGGATAAAAGAAACGATAGAAAAATTTGCTAAAGAAGAATCCCTTCCTATAACCTATGAAGTATTTGATATTCGTGGTAAAGGGGAAGTTCCTGATGCCCGCAACTTCGATGTATTCATTAGCAGCGGTGGCCCCGGAAGTCCCATAGATAGCGCTGGTAGCGATTGGGAAAATAAATTCTTTCATCTTATTGAATCAATTGAATCCATCAATAAGAAATCGGATGAAAAGAAATTCCTCTTTTTAATTTGTCACTCTTTTCAAGTGTTTTGTCGCAATTATGGCTACGGACTCGTATGCCAGCGCAAGAGTACTTCTTTTGGAGTGATGCCCACCCACAAAACAGAAGCTGGTAAAGAAGACGCAATCTTGAAAAACCTTGCCGACACTTTTTATATTGTAGATAGCCGCGAATGGCAAGTGATTCAACCTAATATGGCAAAGTTTTTCGAAACCCGTGCAGAGGTGCTTGCCCTAGAGAAGGAACGCCCCAATGTGCCGCTGGAAAGGGCTTTGATGGCCATTCGTTTCTCCGACGAAATATACGGAACCCAGTTTCACCCAGAAGCCGACGGTATAGGAATGCGTTACTATTTGCTAACCGATGAAAAGAAGAAAGCGCAAGTGATTGAACAATTTGGGGAAGTGAAATACTTAGAGATGATTGATAAACTCGACGATCCAGATAAAATCATTTTAACGCATCGCGAGATTCTACCTAATTTCCTGAAGAAGAAGTATATCTCCTTCCCACAGCACGAAGCAGCCTTATAAATATTTATTGTTTTGTATTTGCTTGTTTGATGGATAAGCTGATTCTCTTTCTTACTAAATCTACCTCCAGCACTTTAACCATCATGGCCTGATTGAGTTTCAATACCTGATTGGGATCGGTGATATAATGATTGGCAATCTCTGAAATATGTACCATGCCATCTTGCTTCACACCAATATCTACGAAGGCACCGAAGCGGGTGAGGTTGGTTACCAATCCAGGAACCATCATCCCTACCGCTACATCTTCTATTTTATAAATCTTGGCAAACTCAAAAAGCTGCACCTCAGAGCGCGGATCGAGTCCAGGTTTGCGCAGCTCGGTGAGGATATCCTGAATGGAATGCACCCCAATTTTCTCATCAGCATATTGAGAAATTTTAATACTCGAAATCTCTTTCTCATTGCAAATTAATTGCTCCAGCTTCAATCCCAAATCGGTGGCCATGCGCTCCACCAGCGGATAGGCTTCGGGATGCACGGTGCTATGGTCTAGCGGGTTTTTACTCTGTGGGATTTTTAAGAACCCTGCACATTGCTCATAAACTTTTGGGCCTAAACGAGGCACTTTCAAGAGTTGTTTTCTTTGTGTGAAATTTCCATTTTCTGCTCTGTAGTTCACAATATTTTCTGCGAGCACCGGCCCAATGCCACTCACATAACTCAACAGATGCTTACTTGCAGTATTCAAATTTACGCCCACCTTATTCACGCAATGCTCCACCGTTTGATCGAGTCGTTCCTTCAATCGGTTTTGCGCCACATCATGCTGATATTGCCCTACCCCAATACTTTTAGGATCGAGCTTCACCAGCTCCGCCAATGGATCCATCAGGCGCCTGCCAATACTTACGGCACCACGCACTGTCAAATCATGATCAGGAAATTCTTCCCTGCCAATAGCCGATGCGGAATAGATAGAAGCCCCATCTTCATTTACCATGAACACCGGAATATTTAATTGCAGTGACTGAATAAATTGCTGTGTTTCTCTGCCCGCCGTGCCATTACCAATAGCAAATGCTTCAGTTTGATATTCATGAACCCATGTTCGAATTGAATGTTCGGCTTCGTTGAGCTTATGGTTTTTTTCGTGAATGAAAATAAGAGAGGTATGTTTCAGGTTCCCATTTTCGTCTAGACAAACCACCTTACAACCCGACCGATACCCTGGGTCGATGGCCATTACTTTTTTACTTCCAAGTGGCGATGAAAGCAAGAGTTGACGAAGGTTTTCGGCGAATACCTGAATCGCTTCTTCATCTGCCCTGGTCTTTAATGTTTGCCTAAATTCATTCTCCAAGGAAGGCTGCAATAAGCGCTTATACGAATCTTTGATAGCCAGTTTCATTTGTGCTGCCGACTCATTATTCCCGAATAAAAATTCACGCTCCATTAAAAAATGAGCACGCTCCTCACTGGGCTCGATGCCCAATCGCAAGACCCCTTCCTCCTCCCCTCTGAAGATGGCGAGCATTCGGTGTGATGGGATTTTTGAAAGGGATTCGGTGAATGAAAAATAATCGCGGTACTTCGCTCCTTCTGTTTCTTTACCATTCACCATCTTACTTTGAATGATGGCTTCCCGCTGATATAAATTACGCATGGTATTGCGCAAGGCTGCATGTTCGCTCATCTCTTCCGCAATGATATCTCTTGCACCTGCGAGCACCAGTTCAACCGTTGGTAAATCTTTACTCAAATACTTTTTTGCTTCCTGCAAAACTTCTATACGTGTTTGCTTTTTGATGAGTTGTGCCAAAGGTTCTAATCCTCGCTCCCTGGCAATGCTCGCCCGTGTTTTGCGCTTGGGTTTATAGGGTAGAAATAAATCTTCCAGGAGGGTGATATTATTGGCCTCTTCAATAGACTTCTTTAATTGAGGCGTCAACTGACCAGCCTCTTCAATGGTTTTTAATATATAGGTTTTTCTATTGGCAAGCTCTTGTGCTTCTTTGGCCAGTTCCATTATTTTCAAGAGCTGCACCTCATCTAAATTACCCGTTACATCTTTTCGGTAACGTGCAATAAATGGAATGGTAGCCCCTTCTGAGAACAGCTTCAGGGCTTGCTTCACTTGATGGATACCAATTTGCATTTGCAAACTAATTCCTGAGGAGAATTCAATCATAAATCAAAAAAACTGCAGTAAGATTTTTAAAAACAATAGGACGGATTTTATCTCCAGTCAACCAGATAAACATCAAATAGTAAAACAGAATTGGAAGGGATATCTCCTGCAGAGCTGCTTCCATAGCCCAAAGCACTTGGTATGATGAGTTTGCCTTTGCCTCCTTTTTGATATTTTGGAATTCCCTCCTGCCATCCTTCGATTACTTGCGATAAGCCAAACTCAATTGGGACTCCTGTTTTCGTTGCATCAAACTTGGTTCCATCGAGGAGGTAGCCAGCGTATTCCACTTTCACAATATTGCTCAAAGCGGGGCTGCCACCGGTTCCTGGCACATCCACGGTATAGTATAATCCGCTTGAAGTATATTGCCCCGTCAAATTATTGGCAACAATATATTCATCGATTTTTTCACGATCGGTTTTTTTCTTTTTACAACCAAATAAAACCAGGGTAGCACAAACAATTAAAAATATATTTCTCATTTCAGGGTTAACTAAATTTTCCAGCTTCTTACGCCGTGTTCTTCAAATTGGAATCGTTTGAATTCGCCCCCAAACGACTTCAGGGCTTGCATCACAGGGTAACGTGTGTTTTTCGGACAATAAAAAATCATGAATCCACCACCGCCAGCACCACTTATTTTACCACCACTGGCACCATGTGCAATAGCCGTTTCATAAATTTCATCGATACGTGTATTCGAAATTCCATCGGCCATCTGCTTCTTAAACATCCATCCAAAATTCAGGATTTCGCCAATCACATCAAGGTTTCCGGTGAGGATGGCCTCCTTCATCATGACGCTTTGCTCCTTGAGTTTGTGCATGGCATCGATGCTCTTATCTTTTTTAGAGTTCACATTTTTTTGTTGTTCTTCAATAATCGAACTGCTCAAGCGAGACGTAGAAGTATAGTACAACAAAATATTATTTTCTAACTCGTTGATGTATTTTTGTTTGACGCGCAATGGATTCACAATAACTTTCTCACCTGAGAATTCCATGAAATTGAATCCACCAAAAGTAGCAGCGTATTGATCTTGCTTACCTCCAGCCATACCCAAATAATTACGCTCTATTTCGAAAGCCAGCTTAGCAATATCGTATTCACCCAAGGGCAAATTAAGCCACTCGGCAAAGGCTGATATGATGGCCACACATAATGTTGAAGAGGTTCCCAGTCCACTTCCTGCAGGCGCATCTACGAAGGTGCTCAATTCAAATCCGGTGATTTTGGTATCGAAATTTTCGATGATATATTTTGCAACACCTTGCAATAATTGCAATTCACCCGATGTTTCAATTTGTTGCAGGGTGGTTGTTTTTATTTCGTTCTTATCCACTGCATTAAAAATTACGGTATCATCTTCACGGGGGATGAGGGTGGCGTAGGCAAAAAGGTTGATGGTGGCATTGAGGATGGCACCACCATACACATCACTATACGGACTCACATCGGTACCACCTCCGGCGAGACCAATACGTAAGGGGGCTTTGCTTCTTATGATCATATTCGGTTCTTCGAATTAAAATAAATTTTTCTAATCGGTGAAAATCTTTTTATTTGCCTTCAACCTGTTCTATTATGTATAAAAATTTACTTGCCATTTTCGCTGGACTCGTGGCCGCCTTTTTAGTATTGATGGTGATTGAGAACACCATCCCTCCTTTCTTTCAAGTAGCACCTCCAGCTCCCAATTTACCCAAAGCCGATTTTGAAGCCTATATCAATAGCCTTCCTTATAATTTACTATTGACCAATGCAATTTCTTATGGGGTAGCCTGTTTAATAGGTAGCCTTGTGACATTGCAGATGGCATCGCATAAAAAGATGGCTTATGGCACCGTAGGGGTCTTTTTAATCGTAGTATTGGTAAACTTCTTCACAATCCATCATCCACAATGGATGATTAGCTTAGGTATCATTTCAACAATCATTGGAGGAATTATTCCAATAATTTTGAAGCGATCAACTACTTAGAATCCAAATATTCTTGGTTGAGCATATTCAAGATATCTTCGGTGATATCGAGGCTATCGTTGGCCAATAACATTTGTTGTTTGGTAAGAATATAATCGTATTTCTGATCGAGATTGTATTTCTTGATATTATTATCCAAGCTCTGCATCATGGCCTTATTGAAGTTCTGAATCTTAGCATCTAATTCGCGCTCCATAACATCTTTGCGTTGTTGGTATACGGCATAGTCTTGCTGAAACTTTTCGTAACGCGCTTGCAATTCTTTTTGTTTATTGTATTTATCAGTCATGCTGATATTGGCATTGTTCTCCAAATTATATGCGTCTTCCTGCAATTTAGTTTGTGCTGCAGTAAGCAATTGCTCTGTTGAAGCCAAAGAGTTACGACTTGCTTCTACCTCTTTCTCCATGATGCTACGCTTGTCGGTAATGTACTTATAGCTGCTATCAATTTTTTCTACATCCACATAGGCAATGCGCATGTTTTTATCACCAAAGTTAATATGCTTGGTAGCCTCGGTTCCTTTGCCTCCTTTAAAATGCAACCAGAATAGTACACCAACGGCAACCGCCAATACCAAATTCAGAATTAGAGAGAGATTTTTCATAGGCGCGAAAATAATAAATTGTAAGAGGTTTTTTAGCTAATTGCCAAAGAATTTGCGGCCAGCCAGCCCGTAGTCCAGGCATTCTGGAAATTGAAGCCACCAGTGATGCCATCCACATCAATAATCTCTCCAGTGAAATAGAGTCCAGGAACCATTTTGCTTTCCATGGTTTTAAAGTCGAGCTCCTTCAGTTGAATCCCACCTGCCGTTACGAACTCATCTTTATAAGTCGTCTTACCACGTGCATCATATTCATCGACACTCACCCTTCTTGCCAATTTTTGCAATAGGTGCTTGGGAACGGCTTGCCAAATGGTATGATCGTCGATTCCAGTGTCATTCACAAAAAACTTCCACAATCGCTTCGGAATATCGATGGGTGAATTTAAAATATTGGCTTGCTGATGCCATTGCTTATAGTTGGAAAGCTCTTGAAAAATATAGTCTGGCGTGCTTCCTTGAATCCAGTTGATGATAAACTTAAACTCATAATTTACTGATGCCAGATGACGCGCACCCCAAGCCGAAAGTCTTAGAATCGCGGGCCCACTAAATCCCCAATGGGTAATCAATACGGGCCCTTCTTCAAATAATTTGGTGCCTGCAATCTTCACTGACGCCATGGGCACACTCACACCCATGAGGCTATTGATGGGATGTTTGGGCACATTAAAAGTGAATAGTGATGGGACAGATGGGACGAAGGTATGCCCCATCACCAATAATGTATTTTTAAGGTCTTCTGCGATATTTCCTCCGGCAGCTACCACCACCGCATCGCATCGATAGCGCTGGGTATTGGTGTGCAACTCGAAGGCATGCTCTGTTTTTTTAATTTGAGTGATTCCCGCATTCATCAATATTTGGATTCCCAATTTTTCAGCCTCTCTCAAAAAACATTCGATGATGGTCTCCGATGAATCCGTCACTGGAAACATGCGTCCGTCGGGCTCTGTCTTCAATGTTACGCCTCGCTGACGAAACCATTCGATAGTATTTTCTGGATTGAATTTAATGAATGGGCTCAACATTTCGCGAGCACCACGCGGATATTTCTTAACCAAATCGATCGCATCAAATAACGAATGTGTAACATTACAACGCCCGCCACCACTGATTCGCACCTTACCCAATAAGGTGGAAGTGCGTTCAAAGATGGTAATCTGCGCATCCGGTCTCTGCATTGCAATATTCAAAGCACAAAAAAATCCGGAGGCTCCTCCCCCAATAATGGCAATATCCATGGTGCAAAGATTACTTATTAAACGGGAATTAACAATGAATTATACGCGCAGAAAATATGCACTACCTTTGACCCATGAAATTTAGTATTGGAGATAAGGTTCGATTTGTAAACGAAAACATGGATGGTATCGTGTCGGCAATCCTCAGTAATGAGATGGTGGGCGTAACGGTTGATAATGATTTTGAGATTCCCGTTTTGATTGGACAGATTGTAAAAATATCGTTTGAAGATTTTAGTAATACCGCAGCAACAACGGCCGTGGTGGAAATAAAGACTGCCGACAAAGGCTTCGATGAAAACCTTTATGCATCGTTTGTACAGCTCAACGATCAGCAAATGGAATTGTATTTCATCAACCATACCAACCAACGTGTTTTTGTAAATTACTATACCACCAAAGACCAACAGCTAACACCGAAATTCTTTGCCATGGTAGATGCCTTCGATTATAAGAGCGTTGATAAATTAGCAATGGATCAGTTTGCTATTTGGCCTGAATTTAATTTTCAGGTATTGATTAAGCCTGAACAAACTGCCTGGTCGCCCGTGGTGAAGAACCTGCAAGTGCCTGCCTCCCGTTTTTTCAAACACCTGAGAGCTACGCCCATCCTACAAAAGCAAGGTTATCTGTTTTTAATAAATGAGGCATTGAATGAAGAAGCGATTCAGAAACTGGCCACCTTCCAGCCCAGGGCGGAAGTGGCGGAAACTACCGCTGCGGCTATCAAAGCGCCCCTTGCTATCATCGACTTACATATCGACAAAATTCATAATAACTATACCCAGTTAACCAAGCAAGAAACTTTGCAAGCGCAGTTGAAGTATTTTGAAAAGAACTTAGAAGATGCGATGGCAGCGGGAATGAAGAAGGTAACTTTCATTCATGGCGTAGGTAATTTAAAATTGAAGAATGAGATAGTGAAAGTGCTTAAAACCAATACACACGTCAAAGAAATAAAAGATGCCCCTACCGATGAATTTGGTTATGGAGCCACCGAAGTGTTCATCTCCGAATCGTAGGCAGTATTACGAATAAGGTAGAAGAAAAACAGGAAGAGGGTAATGCCTGCTTCACGTTCGATGAGGCTCTCCACACTAAAGCCCACCATAAACAAGCTAACGAAGGCCAGCATCAAATAATTATTTCGAGGTAGTTTTTTCACCATCCCAATCATTAGGATGAGGATGGAAATGAATACTGCAAATCCAATGATGCCATGGGCTGCCAGGGTTTCAATATATTGATTGTGACAATTCGGTAAAGTTTCTTCACGCATGAGCCTTGTGCCATCTATTAGATATTGTGATTCGATATCCTGTTGCAAATCGCCACTTCCTACCCCAAAAATTGGATGATCCTCGAAGATATGCATGGCCACTTTCCACGTCTCAAATCTGCCGGAGATGGAATAATAACCTACATATTCGTTACTAAAATATCTGTTCAAGTCGTCGAAGGTATTATCGATACGGTTCTTTACAGAAGCCACCGAGAAATACATCACCAGTGGGAAGGCAATTATCGCAAACAAGCCCCCAATGAGGGTTTTATACTTGCGAGTAATAATGGTATGTCGTAATAAAATTATTACCAAGGCGGCATAAAACGACATGAGTCCGGTACGTGCACTCAATACATGCAGCGCAATAATATTGATGATAATGGCAACGAATAAGAGTTTGTCAAAGGTGGTGGTTAAAATGATTTTGAAATTCTTTTGAATCAAATGCAATCCTAAAAACACACTCAGGGCCAGCATCATACTAAAATAAATATGCATGGTGCCACCAATAATTTCAATGGGCTTCGACTGTTGGATGAGAATATTATATTCTTCGAAATGTCGAGCATAATCAATCATGGTGAGCATGGCAAGGATCGCTGTAACAAGTACGAAGATGCCTATAAAGAGACGACGCGCGAAATCGGTAAAGGATGGCGTTTGCGAAAAGGCAATTGGAAAGAGCAGAAACAAAACCTTCAATCCTGTTTTGTTATTTAAATTATCGATACAATTAGTATAAAAATAACCAAATACACAAAGCACGAACAAGGCCATAAACAAGAGGTTGATAGGCTGATAGAGTGAAGAAAGTTTGTAATTCTTGTAGTTGAGAATGGCCGAAAAGAGCAAACACATCAACCCCGTATTCTCCATGCCACGCAACAAACCATCACATGGAATTCCAAATGCTAAGAAGCATCCACCCAATAAAAAAAAACTTTTCGCATTAAAATATTTTTGAAGCATGTACCTTCTTACTCTTTTGTGAAGCTCAGACTACATTCAAAATCCTGATCGGTAACGCCGAGCTTATCTGCAGCAATTTTAGTCATTATTATTATATTATCTGCCGGATATGCATCAGTAATTAATCCAATTACTTTTACATACACAGCCTTGTTGGTGCTAGTGCATGTCACTTTGATAATGGTTCCTTCGGGTGCTCCATTAAAAAGTGCTGCATATTGATTCGTTGGTGTAATATTATTGCTCCATGAGGCGAGACCGTTGGAAACCACTTCCACTGGCGCTTTGGGAGGTGCTAGCTTTTCCGGTACTTTGGGCTTTACAACTGGAGGCGTCACCTTGGGTTTGTTGGCTGCTACCTTCCTCAATGAATCGGCTTGTGACATATTCTCAGCAACAATTTGTTGTTGAGGATTATGTTTATAACCAACAATCAATCGTTGAGCAATAAACAAATTGGGGGAGGTGAGTTTATTCCACTGCTTGATTTGCGATTCCTTCACATGGTATTTCTTAGCGATGCCTGGCAATGTTTCACCCGAAACTACCTTATGATAAATAGCAGTGCTATCGGGTGGAAAGGCCCAACCAGAGAGCATCAGCAAAATGAAACTAATGGAGAATAAAAATTTCATAGAGCAAAGATAACTTATCGTATCCAAAACAATATCTTTGTGATGGAATGAAAAAAATTATCCTCTTACTCTTCGTTAGCTTATTTATCACTGAAGCCATGGCCCAAAAAAAGGTAATGGTATTTAAATTAATGGATGAAATTTCACCGAAGACCTGGCGATATACGCAGAAAGCTTTTCAATCGGCACGAGAACAAAAGGTGAGTGCGGTGGTGATGGAACTCAATACCTATGGTGGTTTGCTCGACGATGCCGACTCCATTCGATCAACCATCCTGAATGCTGGCATGCCCGTATATGTATACATCAATAACAATGCTGCCAGTGCCGGCGCCCTCATCAGCCTGGCTTGCGATAGCATCTATATACACCCAGGAGGCACCATTGGTGCGGCTTCGGTGGTAAATCAAAATGGGGAATTGCTACCCGATAAATACCAAAGTTATATGCGTGGCATCATGCGAAGTACGGCCACCCAAAATCATCGTCGCGGAGATATTGCCGAAGCGATGGTGGATGGAAATGTGGTGGTGGATAGCATCAATAAGAAAGGACAAGTTATTACTTTCACAGCCGAAGAAGCCATCAAATACGGGTATTGTGAAGCGAAAGTAAATTCGATATCGGAAGTGCTTCAACGCACACAGCTGAGCGATGCCGAACTCATTTACTATGAACCTTCAGCACTCGATAAATTTATTGGATTGCTCAAAGCTCCCATGTTGAGTGGGATTTTGATTCTATTAATTTTAGGCGGAATCTACTTTGAGTTTCAGCACCCCGGAGCGATGTTCCCAATTGGGGTAAGCCTTATTGCGGCCATGTTGTACTTCGCACCTAATTATATGGATGGGCTGGCAGCCAACTGGGAAATCGTTTTATTTTTTATTGGACTGGTTTTACTCATTCTGGAAATCTTTGTGATTCCGGGTGTGGGTGTGGCGGGGATTACTGGCATCATCTTATTAATTTCCTCCCTGGTTTTGGCCTTGGTAAAAAATGATTATTTCAATTTTGATGCCGTAGGCAATGGCTCATTAAATCTGGCATTGAAGATTGTGAGTATCTCTTTCATTTCTACCATTGTGCTCGCCATCGTATTAAGCAGGTTTATGGTGAGCAGAAATTTCTTCGAACGCATCGCGCATACCCAAACATTGGCCGATTCAAAATTGGTGAATAGCATGCTGCATCGTGAGAGTGTTTTGAATTTGAAAGGTGTTGCCATTACCGATTTAAAGCCCCAAGGCAAAATTGAAATTAATGGAATCTTGTATAACGCCGTGAGCAGTGGTGAATTTATCGATGCGCAATCGATCATCGAAGTGTACAAGGAAAATTCGATGATGGTATGGGTGAAAAAAATATAATCTAATTTTATTATGGCTTATAACGAAGCCCTTGCGAATAGAATTCGAGAGGCACTTTGCGATTTTCCCAATATAGAAGAAATGGAGATGATGGGTGGACTGGCATTTATGCTCAATGATAAAATGTGTGTTGGTGTTTTTAGAGGTGATTTGATGTGCCGAATCAATCCGGAAATTCATGAACAGGCAGTGGAGAAAACAGGATGTTCCACCATGGTTTTGGGTAAACGCTCCATGCTTGGCTACGTCTTAGTGGATGAAGAAGGAAGAAGAACAAAAAAGGATTTTGATTATTGGATCAGCGTATGTCTCGAGTTTAATCCATTGGCTAAATCATCAAAAAAGAAAAAGAAAAAATAGACTCAACCTAACTTCAATAAATTGCACTCCGCTATCTGCTCCCATGATTATCAGAACCTATCAACCACAAGATCATACGGCATGTGATGAACTCTTCCAAGGCAATACACCACGTTATTTTGATCCGTCGGAGCTCCCCGATTTTGAATTATGGCTGCGAGGCCAGGATGAAGGAAAACTGGCATACCAGCAAACTGGGGAGGAATTTTATTATGTGGTGGAATTAGAAAATAAAATTGTTGCCTGCGGTGGTTTCTATATTCCCAAAGAAGGATTCCAAGCAAGTATGACCTGGGGCATGGTTGCACACGACAGGCACCGACAAGGAATAGGCAAGGCATTGCTTTTACATCGAATCAAGGAAATTGAAACACGTTATCCGCAATACGCCATCGTTTTAGATACCACCGAATTTAGTTGTCCATTTTTTGAGAAACAAGGTTTTCGAATTACAAAGATAACTTCCGATTTCTATGGCAAAGGAATGGATCGCTATGATATGATTAGATAAAATATATTTTTACTGAATATGAGTCTCCTTAAATTAATCAATAACTATACACGTTTCAATGCCTGGGCGAACAACGAAATTATTCAATGGCTTCAACAGGTTGATACCGCGTTTCTCTATCAGGAAACCCCATCGAGTTTTAAATCCTTGGATTTCACCCTTCAGCATATTTTACGGGCGCAGAAATTTTGGTTAGCATTCATCACCGATAAAGAGACGAAGAATTTCAATTGGTCGGTACGACCTAACGAAGTTGAAAATATTTTACGTGAGTTAGGCGAAGTTTCCATTCAAATGCAAGATCAATTTGCTTTTTTCACCGAAGCTCAAATGAATGATATGATGGTATTGAATGAAAAATGGATGCAAAACAGTTTGAGCCGGTACGAGTATATTATTCATGTAATAAATCATAGTAGTTTTCATCGCGGCCAACTCATCACCATGGCCCGCACTCTGGGCATTACCGAGGGCATTGTAAATACCGATTATAACGATTTCAATACCCTAAATCAAAAGGGATAGCGAATGAGCAGTATCATCAAAATACCCTTAAAGTAGTATTTTTTATATGCGGTCGAAACTTAAATTTGCGTGTATTCAAGTTTGCCTTTATAAAATACAAAATCTAATCCTGCCGATATTATGAAGAAATACCAATTTCCACGAATTTGCATTCTCTTGATGCTACTCATTTTCGGAACCAAACTAAATGCACAAAAGAATGTCAGCACTGAATATTCCGATTTGTATTTTTATATCAATGATATCCTGGAGGTTCGTGACGATACCGTATATGCTACGATCCCGGCAGGCAAGAAGGAAGGTATAAAACTCAACACTACGCTAAAAGTATATGGCTCCATCAATGTTGGAATTAAAAGCAGAGAGAATATTGAGTATGGATATGCAATCGTAACTATGGTGGGCGACCATACCTCCTTTGTAACCATTGTTCGATATGATGTAACCGATAAGAATTCGGAAATTTATGTGAATGACTATGTGGTTGCCGCGGATATACTAATACCACCCTTGCCCTATCATTCCATGTTTTTTGAGATGGCTAAAAAGAATATCAATTTCTCTATCAATAAAAAACAACTCTACACTTTTAAGGGTTTGCTTTATTACGATAGCAAAGGAAATGAAGATAGTATGATAACACAATGCATCAACAGCATGCACGATGTGTACGACATGATTAAAGATATGGAGAAGTATCAATACTTGCGTGATACGATACCTACTGGGCGATACAAAGGGCAGAGCACAATGAATTTAATCAAAGACCCGAAGCCCAAAGATATTTTGGCATTTATGAAATACGTGAATAATTATTCAATAAGTTATACGAGCAACGACTGGAACTTCCCCGATATTTTTGCAACCTGGGTAATGAATAAAGCACCTTACAGTAAAATCGAGATCATGGATTCGGTGTATTATTTCAAGAATAAACCATTAGAACAAATTCGAGTAATTAGAGAGAATAAAGCACTCATTTTAAAAGAAGAGATGGTCTATTATTGGGCCGCCGGAATTCCCAATTTCATCACCAACAACCAATTCGACTCGGCAAATATTATCCTAGATATTGCCATAAAAATAGGCACTGAAATTAGAGACAGTGCCGGTTTGGTATACTGCTATTTTATGAAGGCGCAGCTTTATCAAGACAAAGAAAATTATTCCGAAGCCATTAAATATTGCAAAAAAGCATCTGCATTGTACTTGCTACTTAAAGATTATAGTGGGCTCTTAAATTGCGAACTCAAAGAAGTTTATTGTCTTTATGCCGACAAAAAATATAATGCGGCTATTGTAAGTGATAATAAAACTCTCGACGATTTCAATACTTATAAAGACTATTTAAGTAGCTTTAACAGGAATTTTCTGGAACCAAAAATTTATTACTATTTGGCAATTAATTATTATGAAATTTTCGACTTCAACGCTGCTCTAGAAAATTATCAAAAAGCCATTGCTATAAACAACAACCTGAACACATTGGATAGCCGTAAAAAAAATATCACATACTACGATATGGTGGCTACCATTTACAAAAAGCAAGGAAAGAGCAATGAGGCCATCGATGCGTATGGCAAACTTTTAAAAAGTTATAAAGACTTAGGGAATCGCGAAAGAATCGCCTATACTTATTACAGTATGGCATCTGTATATTTCACCCTCGGTAAATTTAAAGATGCCATCGATTATTATAATGAATCGTACCGTGGTTATTATAATTTAGAATCTTATTCGAATGCGGGATTGGCGCGTTCAGGGGTGGCAAAATCTTATCAGCGCTTGGGTAAATTCGACGAGGCTGTAACCATTTTCAAAGAAGCCATCATCCTACGCCAATATAAAAATGATTATTCAGGTACCGCTTATACCTGGACAAAACTAAGTGACCTCTATGTAGAAATGGGTGAGAAAGACAAGGCGGTGCTCGCCCTAGATAGTGCAGTGAGCTATTATGTAATGGCTAAAGATTCGAGTGGCTTGTACGATATCTATACCTCTTATGGGGATATGTTCACCAAAGAGAAAAATGAAATAAAGGCCTTTGAAAAATATCATAGTGCTTACGATATGGCCGTGAAATCGAATAATCGAATTAATCAGATTGAGAGCTCTTATAATATGGCAACAGCTGCTTATAATTACGATACCGCATCTTCACGCAAGTACTTTACCATCTGTAATAATTTAGCGAAGGAAATGGGTGATGTAAGTAACCAAATTTATTCACTTTTAAATTTAGCAAATCTGGCTTCGTTAAATTTCCAATATGTAGACTCAAAAAATAAAATTGATAACGCCTTACTCATCGCCAATAAAAATGCAAACATTCGTGAAATTGCGGTCTGCTATAACTATATGGCACGCATCTTCACCAACGAACTTAATATTGAAAAATCAACGGAATACTATCTAAAATCGATTCATATTTTCGATTCTATTGGGGAGGTAACCCAGCTCTCACGATTGTATTCAAGTGTGGGTAGCAACTATGTAACTCGAGGCGATTTCATCAAAGCCGATTTGTATTTTAATAAATCGTTGGAGGTAGCACGGAAAAATGACAATATACTCGACCAATCAGAAGCATTTAATTCTATTAGCTATCAATATAGTTTAACGGGCGATTTTCGAAATGCATTGATCTTTGCAGATAGCTCCATCAATTTGGTTAAAGACCTTCAAAACAGCGCCTATATTGCCAATTGCTATCTCACCAAAGGAGGTATTTATCAGCATACCTCCGAGTATAAACTGGCCAACTACTACTATTCGATGGCCGATAGCATCTATGTAAAGGATAATAATTTACTGGGTCGCTCAGTCTCACAAAATAATATTGGCACCCTCTATTACTGGCAAGCCGATTTTGATGGGTGCTATCCATACATCAAAACAGCCTACGATATTCATGAAAAAATAAAATTGCATAATGAATCGTGGATTTTATACGGTATGAATTTGGGTGAAATATTTTTAGTGAAGAAAGATTATTCAAATGCTTTAAAATATTTGATGCCATCATATACAATCTCTAAAGAGAAGAAGCTAAACCGCATGGCCTCAGAGGCAGCGCTGGTACTGGGACATTTAGAATATGATCGCAAAAACTATACGCAAGCCCTCACCTATTTAAATGAATCGGCACAATTTGGGAATTTGAGCAACGAACGGGAGAAAACCATTGAAGCTGCCTTATACCTGGGTCGTACCTTTATGAAAATGAATAATACCGCTATGGGGGTGGAGTATCTTCAAAAATGTGTGGACGAATCGGCGCGTTATAATATTGTGAAATACAATTGGGAGGCGCTCTATGATTTGGGGACTTACTTTTTCGAAAAACAAAAATTCGATTCTTCCGTTTTCTATTATAAACAGGCCATCAAAATCATTGAAGAAAATTCTTCTAAAGTATTTGATGATGAAAAGGTAAGAAGCAAATTCGCGAATGATAGCCGCAAGGTAGATTTGTACTCAAAAATTATTGCCTCGTATATCGAATTGAAAGATACCACGGCGGCTCTTGAATTTGCCAATAAAAGCAATATTCAAGGTATGAAAGATCAGATTTCGCGCGGTGGTGTTGTTATTGATGACCCCAAGAAAGCGGAAGCATTGAAACGTGCACAGGAACTCGAATTGCAAAGTAAAACACTCAAGGAGAATTTATCGAACGAGAAAGCCAAACCTAAAGCCGAACAAAACATTGATGTGATTAGCTCCTACGAACGTTCTATCTTAATGGTGGAAGCCGACTACGTGAATTATATCGACTCCCTGATTACAACCTACCCCGACCTGAAAGATAATTTTGTAACACATACCAATCCGAAAGATTTTGAATCGTATCAGGAAAACATTCCTGATAATGTGGCTGTGGTATTGTACATGATGAATGATGATAACCTCTTTATTTTCACGGTGACCCATCAGTCGAAGAAAGTGAGTGTGGTGCGTATTAAACAAAAAGAATTAGAAACAAAAATTAAAAACTTCCAGGGACTCTTAAATGTACCTGATAAATCTGCGGGAGCACATACCCTGAAACTCAGAGGGGGCGAGCTTTTGGAAGAACCCGTTCAAACAGGTGTTACCTTACTTGGAACTTCTAAAGATTTATATAAGATATTGATTGACCCCATTGTTGCCGATATCAAAGGCAAATCAAAATTATGTATCATACCCAACGGAAAGTTGTGTAATATTCCGTTTCAGGTATTGGGCAACGGTTCGAACCCTACCGATTTTCGTTTCTTGGTGGAAGATTATTCCATCTTTTATATTACCAAGCTCGATATCTTCTTACGCAACTCGAGAGGCAATGATAGCCTAAACTCTATGGCAGCCTTTGGAAATCCAGATTTCAATCATACCCAAAAAGAATTGCCAAGTGCAGAAAAAGAAGTGAGAGACATACAAAAGATGCTCATTAATGGCGATTACTATTATGGCAAAGCAGCTACCGAATTGCAAGCCAAACAATCATTGCAATCGAAACACTTCATTCATTTTGCTACCCACGGTATCCTCGACAATTCCAATTTCAAAAACTCGTATATCAAATTCACTTCCGATGCTTCCGACGATGGCAACCTCAGCATCTCCGAAATCAAGGGATTGAAATTATCGAGTTGCGATATGGTGGTGCTCTCGGCGTGCGAAACAGCCGTAACGACTGACTCCATCAAAGGCTGGTATTATTCGGCAGCAAATTCTTTCTTAGAGAAAGGTGTGAAAACAGTCATCGCTTCTTTATGGAGCGTGGATGATGATGCCACAGGAATATTGATGACGGAGTTCTACAAGAATCTCAAGACGATGCCGAAGGCCGAAGCCCTGCGCGCCGCTCAGGCCACCCTTTCCAAAAATCCAAAATATATCCACCCCTTCTTCTGGGGCGCGTTTGTGTTGTATGGGGATTGGAGGTAGTGCGGGGGCGGTAAATGGTGAATGGTGAATGGTAAGTAGAGAGTACTGAGTATTTAGTATTTAGTAGTGAGTGGTGATTGGTAAAACGTGTAATGTAAATTGTCATCTGAGGTAAAATATCACAAATGATTCTTTCCCCCGTCTTAGGTCATATGTAGTATGTCTTTTGTCATAAATCAATCATCAGCTATCTTTGAACCGATGAACCTATCTCAACAACTCGCCAAACATTTTAGAGAAATATGTTTCGGAACGAACTGGACATATTCCAATATCAAAGACAATCTGGATAACATTTCATGGGAGGATGCCACCATGGTGATTCCTACATTTAATTCCATCGCGGCCCTCACGTTTCATATAAATTATTTTGTGGAGGCCATGCTGAAAGTATTGCGTGGCGGGCCATTGGATGCCCACGATAAATTTAGTTTCGATTGTCCTCCGATAAATAATGAAGCCGAATGGAAGGCGATGCTCGCATTGCATTATACCCATGCGGAGGAGATGGCCAGCCTCATTGAGAAATTACCGGAATCGGTTTTATGGGAAATATTCTCTGAGGAAAAGTACGGTACCTATTATCGAAATATCCAGGGCATCATCGAGCATTCGCATTATCATCTCGGGCAAATTGTGATCATAAAAAAATTGATTGAATCGAAGAAAGGGGGATTGTAAATATTTTTTGATTCATTTTTTTTATTGAACATCTTCGTCAAACGTTCCTATGGAACGTCAGTCGGGGGGGCGTGGTTTTTCTACCCACCAGATGTTCCTAAGGAACATAATACAGCATCCTCTATAATTCAATTTTCAAATTATAAATCGCCCTTGTATTCTCCGCTCTCACACACCACACTCACACTGTATTCATGTCCCCTTAGGGACATTTGGTGGGTAGCATAGTGGCTCCCCTGTTGACGTGCCGTAGGTACGTTAGAAAGCCCAACTCCCTTTATAATTCATATTTCAAATTATAAATCACCCTTGTATTCCTCCGCTCTCACACATCTCACTCACACTGATTTTTTTCCTCCATTCGAACATCCTATTTTTACACTCTATTCAAAATCTAATCCCACCTCAATGAAAGCCATCATCAATACCCAATACGGTCCGCCAGAGATTGTGAAACTCATGGACATCCCCATACCCACGCCTAAACCCGGGGAGGTGCTCATCCGCGTAAAAGCAAGCACGGTGAACCGCACCGACTGCGGCTTTCGAAGCGCTGAATATTTTATCTCACGATTTTTTAGCGGACTCTTTCGCCCCAAAAATAAAACCTTAGGCAACGAATTCGCTGGTATCATCGAAGCACTTGGAGCGGGTGTAACCAACTACAAAATTGGGGATCAGGTTTTTGGCTATAACGACAAAACCTTTGGGGCACATGCCGAATTCATGACAATGGATGCTTTAGGCTCCATGGCCCTCATGCCCACTGGCTGGACGTTTGAGGATGCTGCCGCACTCACCGAAGGTAGCCACTACGCTCTCTGCGATATCCACGCAGCAAAAGTGCAAGCGGGACAAAATATTTTGGTTTACGGTGCAACGGGTGCCATTGGCTCGGCTGCCGTGCAATTGCTCAAACATTTCGGTACACACGTCACTGCCATATGCAGCACGCCCTATATGGATTTGGTGAAATCCCTGGGCGCCGATCGTGTCATCGATTATACTAAAGAAGATTATTCGAACTCAGAACAACGCTACGATTTTATATTTGATGCCGTGGGTAAAAGCTCCTTCGGACAAGCTAAAAAAGTGCTAACCGAAAATGGAATCTATATCTCCACCGAGCTGGGAAAAAATTCAGAAAATGTATTCCTCGCCATGATTGCTAAATACAAAAAGAAAAAGGTGCTCTTCCCTATTCCAAGTATTAATAAGAGCGATGTCGACTTCCTCCAATCCCTCGCCATCGCTGGGAAATTCAAGCCAGTGATCGACCGCTCGTATACCCTGGAACAAATGGTGGAGGCATATCGGTATGTGGAGTCGGGACAAAAAATCGGGAATGTCATCATCAAAAGTTAATGCCTTTTAATTTTGGATAATTAATTCTATTTTTACTCTCTAATCATTCAATTCATGAATCCGATTCTTAAAAATTTTATCGCCGTAGTCATTGGCCTCATCGTGGGTGGTGCCATCAATATGGGCGTCATCCTCATCAGCGATAGTATCATCCCTCCCCCACCAGGTGCCGATGTTACCACCACCGAAGGACTGATTGCTTCCATGCATCTCTTCGAACCCAAACATTTTATCATGCCCTTCTTAGCCCATGCGATTGGTACTTTTGCTGGTGCATTAATCACCGCACTCATGGCTGCAAATAATAATATGAAACTGGCCATATTAATCGGACTATTTAATTTGGTGGGTGGCATCATGGCTATCATGACTTTGCCTGCGCCGGTATGGTTCTCGGCCCTTGATGCTGTTGGAGCATATATTCCCATGGCTTATTTGGGCGGCTGGATTGCCACTAAAAAAATTCGTTCCTAAACATAAAATAAATTTATCATCATGAGTAATCAAAATATATCTATCACCGTTCAATGTACCGTGAATGCTTCGCTGGAGCAGGCATGGGATTATTTCACACTTCCCGAACATATTACCCAATGGAATTTTGCATCCGACGACTGGCATACACCCAAAGCAGAAAACGATTTGCGTGTGGGTGGCAAATACTTCGCTCGCATGGAAGCAAAAGATGGCAGCTTCGGATTCGACCTCATCGGAATTTATGATGAGATTGTGTATCAAAAACTACTTGCCTATCATTTAGAAGATGGCAGAAAGGTACGCGTGGAATTTATGAGTAACGAATCAAGTACTGAAATCACCGAGACCTTCGATGCAGAGACAGAGAACAGCAAAGAGCTTCAAAGAGGCGGCTGGCAAGCAATCCTCGACAATTTCAAACGCTATGCAGAGAAGTCCAATTCAACGATTTAATTTCATCAATTCACTTCAAAATTATTTTAAATGAGAATTTGCTTAAGACTAAGTTTATTTAGCCTGCTATGTTTATTTGTGGTAAATGGCAACGCACAGAAATCAAATACCGGAAACTGGTTTATCTATTTTGGCAATCAAAGAATAAACCGACACTGGAACTGGCATAATGAGATTCAATACCGAAACTATAACCTCATTGGCGACTTGCAACAATTAGTATTACGCACCGGCTTCGGTTATAATTTATCAGAGAATAATAATAATGTCCTCCTAGGTTATGCCTATGTATATTCCGAACGCTACCTCCCGAGTTCATCCGATAAAATAGGTTCCCATGAGCATCGTATCTTCGAGCAGTTCATCACCAAACAAAATTTTCGTCGTATCAATCTCACCCATCGCTATCGCATCGAAGAACGATTTCTACCTGATAAATTTCAGGTTCGTTTTCGTTATTTTCTTTCTGCCAATATTCCACTTACACATCAAAGCATGTCGGCCAATACGATATATCTATCGATGTACAACGAAATTTTCATGAATGCCACGGCTCCCGTTTTCGATCGCAATAGAATTTATGGAGCCATTGGTTATGTGCTTCCCCGCAATATGCGAATAGAGGTGGGCATCATGACCCAGCAACTGGAAACCAGTCACCGAAATCAAATTCAAATTGTGTTTTTCAATAATATGAATTTGCATCCCATACGTTTTCGAAAATATTCAGGAGATTAGAAATATAATTCTATCTTCACTTTTCAAAACAATTCCTAATGACCTCCGAATCTTCAACACGCATTGAATCCATCGACCTTTTAAAAGGTCTGGTGATGGTAATTATGGCACTCGATCATACCCGTGATTATGTGCATGCATCGGCATTTTATTTCGACCCTACCGATCCGGCACATACCACCATCGCTGCATACCTCACCCGATGGATCACGCATTTTTGTGCACCCATTTTTAGTTTCCTCGCGGGGGTAAGTGCCTTCCTGATGGGAAGAAAAAAAACTAGGTCGGAGTTGTCTGGGTTCCTTATCAAACGCGGACTCTGGCTCATGTTCCTAGAACTTACGGTGATTAATTTCGCATGGTATTTCGACTGGCAATTCCGTACACCAACTTTAGTGGTGATTTGGGTTTTGGGTGTAAGCATGGTGGTGCTAGGGGCCTTAATTCATCTGCCACGAACAGCAATTTTAATTTTTAGTTTGGTATTGATTGCTAGTCATAACTTACTCGATAACGTTCATTTCGATGGAAATTATTTCTGGGCCATACTTCACGAATTCAATTATTTCCCTATTGGTACCGAATCGCATTTGGCAGTGGGCTACCCTATCATTCCGTGGATTGCGGTGATGTCGCTGGGATATTATTTTGGTTCGTTTTATGATAAGAAACACGAAGCAACGCAACGTCGCAAAACATTTAATATCATTGGCATGGGTGCCTTACTTCTTTTTGTGGCGATACGTACCATCAATATTTACGGAGATCCTACCCCATGGATTCATTACGATACCCATATACAAACCCTGATGTCGTTTATGAATCCCAATAAATATCCGCCATCATTATTATACCTTTTGATGACCTTAGGAGGTGCGTTTTTATTCTTAGCCAATTCCGAATCGTGGAGAGGCAAGGTGGTGAAGTTCTTCGTCACCTTTGGCAGGGTGCCTTTCTTTTACTATGTACTACATCTCTATTTAATCCATCTCATTGCCATGGCCCTGGCGCAGTTCACGGGCTTTGGATGGCATTCGATGATATTGCCTACGTGGGTATCGCTGGTGACCACGCTGCAAGGCTATGGCTTCGATTTGTGGGTGGTGTATTTGGTTTGGATCGTGGTGATTTTGATATTGTATCCATTATGTCGTAAATTCGATTTATATAAATCTTCACACAAAGAAAAATGGTGGCTTAGTTATTTATAAATTCAAACTCTTATTTCAATCGCAACATGAAAAATAAAATTGGCACCAAAGACAAACCCTTACTATTAAAAACACCACCCCTTAGTTCGGAGTACACCATGCATGTAGATGAAAAAGATGGGGAAGAAATTTTGGTATGCACCGTGGGAAAGACTGTCCTGCACTATCAATTGCGTTGCCTCAACGATGCCCATGCCATGCTCAAAAAACATGGCGACTGGATGGAGCTGGGCAGTGCCGATGAGCAGAAACCCGCCAAGGACGGCACTTTCGAAGCCTGGGGTCGTTCGGAGAAAAACCCTGTGGGTGGATGGTATGGTATGAAGAAGGGACTGCGTGGGCGTTTCGGCATGTATATCCCACCCTTAATGGAGGCCCTGGGTTTGGTAGAACTAACGCATGAAGCCAAGGGCAATAAAATCAAAGCGAAATAGTTTTTGATATTATTGTTCAAAAATCAATGAGAAATATTGCAAAACTACTCACATTATTTTGGCTGGCAATTCGGTAGCTTCTTAGTTGAAAAAACCTTTAAACAATAACAATATGACAGAATTAATTAAAACACTTGACATGACTCCATTAGGAATGAAATTCACGGTTCTGAAAAACAGTGAACAAACAAATGGGAAGTCCTTAGATTTACATTGGGAGTTATACCCAGGATGCAATATGAAAGACCCGTTAATTCATACGCATCCAAATGCCATTGAAACTTACGAGATATTAGATGGAGAGATGGAGTTCTATATTAAGGATAAGTGGGTAAAAGCGATAAAAGGCGATAAATTATCCGTTCCAGCAGGCGTATCACATACATTTAGAAATCCTTCAAAGAATATAGTATCGGTTTACAATACCCATGAGCCTGCCCTGAAAATGGAAGAATATTTTGAAGATATCTGCAAGGTTCTAGATAAAGTAACGGAAAACAGAACAAAGAAATTTAAGATGGATCTAAAATCTAAATTGTATCTAGGCGTCTTGATGAACAAATATCGAAATGATATCATCGCCATAAATCCTCCAGATTTTGCCATTAAACTACTTGGTGGAATAGGGAAACTACTAGGTATAAAATATTAACAAGAACTCGCATTCCCTTTCTTTATTAGTTGTTAGCCTTTAGGAAAAAGTTTGAATAACTTACTTTTGTGGGATTAAAGTCATTTGTATCTTTGAAATTAAAAATTCCCAAATAAAAGTAAACAACCCAAGTTGCTATAAAACTAGCCAACAATTTATTATAGCTTTCTCCCCTCATGACCACCGCCATCTCCAATAATCAAATTCATCATGTTAGCAATTTCTGTGATTTGGTAATCACCCCGTTTCATGAAGTGGTGAATGCGGTATGCTGGGAACGTAAACTCGTTGGAGCCTTTTCAGAGATTGTAAAAAAGATAGCAATCGATGAAAGTATTGTGGTCATAGAGGAAGCCATGCTCAACGCCATGGAGCTTAGTGAACAAGGGCAACTTGCTCGTGAAATTTTACTTAACGATTTGCAATTATTGCAAGCGCAAGGGGCGTCTCCTGTGCTAAATTTAATTAATTATTATGAGCGGGATAATCAGTATCCCGGGTTCCCAACCGATGTTTATTCTTATCATGTTGATCGTGCTCCTATTCCTACTTATACCCTCCTATGCACTTACTATGGAGCAGCAAGCGAATTGATTCCGAATACTCAAGCCATTCAGAAAATACTCATTCCTGAAATTCGCCAGGAACTTAAAAAATTATATCAAGGCAATGATGCTGGGTTTGAAGCCTTCATAATCGAAAACTTCTACGACCTCCATTATCAAGCCCAACCTGATGCACAACCCATTAATTTTGGAATAGGAAATATGTGGAGGCTGGCCGTCGATCATCCCGAAAGTCCTGTGCTGCCATGTGTTCACCGCGCTCCTAAGGAAAAACCAGGGGAACCAAGGTTATTATTAATTTGTTAAAGTAAGCGTCTAACAAATTTGAACAAAAGAATTCACTATAAAACTAAATATTTAATAGTTATTAATTTCAATCGGAATAAAATATTATTTTGAATCTGTGCCTTGTCTTTAGTTATCCCTCTTATGTCACTTCCCAACAACCACTTCGCTCATAAAAATGCCGCGGAAAGATATTCCAAAGGGCGCCCTTATTTTCATCACAATTCAATATTGTATATTAAGGATCATTTAAAACTTGATGATAAACTCGAGGAAGCATTAGATATTGCCTGTGGCACCGGTTTGTCAACGCAGGCATTGCTCCCCATTGCCAAGAAGGTATATGGCACCGATACTTCTGAAGAAATGCTAAAATGGGCATTGGAGCCTGAAAAAATATCATACGCAATTGCTCCTGCCGAAAGTCAACCATTTGAGTCGAGTACCTTCGATCTCATCACCGTTTGTTCAGGGGTACATTGGTTTGATATCGATAAATTTTTGGTTGAATCGAACCGGCTTTTAAAACCGGATGGATGGTTGGTGCTTTATGATAATTTTTTTATTTCCGAAATGATGGGTGTGGAAGCATTTAGTACCTGGTACCCTGAGGTGTACTTGAAAAAGTTTCCTGCACCTAAACGTAATAATACCTATGATTGGAAGAATCATCATTTAGCAGGATTCTATTTTCAACTCGAAAAAGAAGAACAATTTAAAAACCCCATCACCTATACGCTGGATGAATTAATTTTATATCTAACCACCCAGAGTAATATCACCGCCATGGTAGAACAGGGCAATATGAGTTATGAAGAAGTGGAGTCATCGCTTTATCAGGAGCTAACCCCATTTTTTAATGGCATTGAAAACCGCACCATTAACTATGGCAATTGGATAAAGTATTTGAAGAGATTGAATTGAATTGAGTTTAGCTAAACTAATTATTTTACTTCACTTCCGGAACAAATCCTGTTTCCGCCGTTGTTGCGTATTGTGTGTAAGGTTGTGCGGCGGGTCACCAACAACTGGGCGCAATTTTCCGTCGAACATTTGGCCGTTGAAGAAACACTAGCTAAAGCATTCACACAACAACAACCTGCGGCGTCTATAGAATGACTTTTTTTGAATACATTATTGAAATGTCATTTCACGATTTTGTATTAATCAATACCAATATTCAAACGTACCTACGGCACATCAATTCAGGGACACCTTTATGCTACCCACCAGATGTCCCTATGGGGACATGAATACAGTTTGAGTGTGAGAGTGAGAGTGGAGGAATACAAGAGTGATTTATAATTCAGAAATCGTATTATGGAGGATATTGTATTATGACCCTATGGGGTCATTTGGTGGGTAGAAACATAACTCCTCCCATGACTGACGTTCCATAGGAACGTTTGATGTGCATTTCATTTGGGACCCATCCCGAATCCGCCGTTGTTGCGTGTTTGCTGCAAGGAGAGGCGAATGGCCACCAAATATTAGACGTAATTGCATTTCCTTTAACATCATTTATATAAACGTAACTAATGCACGTCAGAACATTGGCCTACTTAGGCTACCCACCAAATTTCCCAAGACTGACATGGATACAATTGAAAATTATAAATCGAATTTATTTATGGAATTATATGAAATCTTTCGAAGTATACGCGTTGACAATGAATCGGAACAAGTAATTCAGGAATATTATGAATTGCAAAATGGAAAAATGGTGATGACCCGTTCAGGTCCCGTTGAATGATTTCAATCCTTAGCTTTTCGCTAGCTTCTTCGTCACCCGAAATATATCCCAGGCTCCTGTTATTAAAAGAATTGCAAACAAGGCGAAGCCTGAACAGATGGCTTCTAATTTTATGGTTGATTCGAATTCAAATCCTTTATATGCCATCCAGTCGCCAAAGAAATATTGCACTGCAAACAAACTGATTAATGAAAACAAAAAAACGATACTCGTAATTCGCAAATAAAATATTAAATATTTAGAAGCGATGAATCGGTGGGTATAACCCAAATAGTATAGTATACGTATCTCATATTCTTTCTTATTGATAAGTAACCGGGAGAACTGCACAAAGCCAGTTAGAGACAATGCGATAATTATAGCACTCAGAAAAAGCACAATAGTTAGAATAACTCTCATCAACGATTGCATCTTAGAGTTCTTCAATAATTCATTATTCAACTCATACCCTTGTTCATCGAAATACTTCATCAATGCTGGATCTGCGGGGTTATCACTTGCCACAATCAATCGTGAAGGCTCGAGCTTTGGGGCATCACTGAAATTTTGATTTGCGTATTGCATAAAATCCATAGGCACCAAAATCGAATTGATCCGATGGGAGAAGCCCACAATTCTCCCTTTGAAAACGCGCTCCTTCCCTTCCCCATTTATTTGAATTTGCAAGGTGGCCATCGATATCATATCGGGCGTAAGCTGGGGCAGTCCTTGTCCTGGAGCAAATCCGAAATTGTACAAATTCAAATAATCGGCTGGAAGGATAATGGGGATGATACCTTCCACCGAATCCCATTCCCAGCGGTCGGGCTGAATATCCAAATATTCATCGGGCACCGATTCGAAAAACAAATCGGAGTATAATTGTTGTCCGGCAAATTGAATCGAAGTCTTCAACCGAAACCGATTCGATACAAAGCCCGCCACCTGCTTTACCTGTGGCATCTTCGACAAGGTTTCTATTTCTTCAGCACTGAATGTGGATTTACTATTCAGCAGGGTGTTTAATACATTCACCTTTTTATTTACGGTAATAAACTGTGCAGATAAAAAATCGGATTTGACGGTGAGAAAATTTTTAAAATCTAAATAGAGCTGGGTTGAAATCATCACGAGGCTCAATCCTATAAAGGATCCAAACATCACAATCCAAAGTTGCAATTTCCCATGTTTGCCAGGTAATAAATTTTGAATCATGAAGCCAGATTAAATATTTCGGTGAAATTAAATCCATGATTACTACCAAGGCTACTCATTATCATCATCGCCTTTTGAATCTTACAGTGTTCCAAAATAAGATTCAAAGCCAAGCCGGTATTTTCATTATCGAGGTGACTAAAGGGCTCATCCAGTAAAATACATTCGAAGGGCTGATGCAGGGCCCTGATGATGGCAACACGCTGTTGTTGCCCCAATGACATTTGCTGACAAGGGGTATCTAAAAATTCTAATATTTGGAGCCGGGAGAATAATTCACGCGTTTGCTCGAGTGAGAAATGCTTCGTGAGTTCATTCTTCATCAATACATTTTGCAAGGCGGTGAGTTGTGGAAAGAGCTTCAGCTCCTGAAATACCATCGATATTTTTTTGCTTCGCCAATCAGCCCAATCATCAATATTAAATTCGCGAAGGTTTTTATTATTAAAATGAATCGTTCCCTGATAATCTTTTCTCACACCGAATAAATAAGAAAGCAGTGTTGATTTTCCTTTACCAGAGTTGGCATTGATTAAATAGTATCCAGTATCATCAAGTGCAATTTGTTTTGCCCATAAATTCCCTGTAGGAATTTTCCCTTCCAGAAAACTGGGTACCAATGCATCAATACGAATATTCATCAATTACTAGTGTTGGGGACTGTACGCTGGAGTTTCATCTCTTACCTCGTCCTCTGGCGCTGCCAATTTGTTTAGTGAATCCAAGAGTGACTGCTCTTTTTCACGCTCTTGAGAACGAAGCTGCTCTCTCTCCAATTCATTTTTTACCTGTGCATCGAATGCATTAAATAATCGAACCAGTGAATTATCATTGCCTGGCACCAGATTTATTTTTAGTTGCCCATACTGGTCATTTCCAGTGATATAAATACTATTGATATTTGCAAAGAAAGGTGCAGAAACCTCTTTCATATAATAATTTTCAAAATATGTTGATTTGAGTCCTTCAGGATAATTCTTCAAATCCAAATCTAGGAAGAAAGAAAAGGCGTTTTCGCAAACCATGGCCTTCATTGCATCAGGTGACTCACCAAGTTTGCCTTCATTCTTAATTTTGTAAGCCAAAGCAGAGTCGTTGATTAGTGTGATATAATTACCACTCACCACATAATACAGTGAACCGATATAACTATTATTTAATTCCAGATATCTTCCAAACTCTTCTGTTGAACCAGGATTCCTCTCAATGACAGTTTTAAATACTTTCTTTAATAATGCTTTATCTTTAATTCCCATCGTTGCAGAAAATATGGGTAGAAATTTAGGGCGTTGTGCTTTAACCATTTTATATTCTTTGGTTGTTTCATCCAATTCGTATTTATCATAATCCTCCATTATTGCTTTTACATCCAACAAGGAAACATTCACATCACCTGTATATAGATTCTTATAATCCTCCATGGTTATGCCTTCTACATCATTGGATAATTTTCGGCCTAGCTCTTTTTCGTATTTCGCACCAAATACTTCAATAAATTGTTTGAAGTCGAAAGAGAGCGATAGTAGCCCCAATATCTTACCATTGGAAAGAAAAGGAAGCTGTTCACGGGAAATACCATGCTTGGTAATAATTGATTTTACATCCTTCAATACATCTTCCGTCTCAAATACGAAATCGGTGTTGAATTCAAAATTATCTTGATTGAAATTAAGTGATGAAAGCAAGCTAAAATCGAAATACTTTCTACCTTCACTTTTCTTAGGCATCTCATCGCCAATAAGATGTTGCATATCAACGAACCAAGTGATATCGCCTTTGGTGCTTGCAAATTTTGAGGAGGCTATATTCTTATTGAAATTTTCGTCGCGATGTAAATCGAATAAATAGAGCAATGTTTTTTCAACCGATTTTTCTCGAACATTATCATATTGTTCTGTAATTAAAAGGATGGCATGATCACCATCATATCCTAGAAGAATCCTGTCATCTATCTCAATAATATTAATATCACCTTTTGCATATTGTTTATTTTCCTTAGTAAGATTTTCATCAATGAGCTTATCAAACTTCGACTTGCTATCAATGGCAACGGCAACAGCAAAATACCTCCCATGCCCTTTCTCAAAGCCATAGATGCTGGCTTCCGTACCAAAGTCGATTCCCGATTTCTTAGGATCATGCAAAACAGAATCAAAAATAACCTGTAAAAAATCTTTCTCACCGCGACTAGTTTCTGCTTTATACTTAGCGTAGAGTGTCGAGTTTTTTATTCTTGTTAGATCAAGTTTCGTTGCAATCGCCTTCAAATTTACATTCATCACTACATAACTATCTTTTGGAATTAATCGATAGATGCTGCGAGCTGAACCGAAAAAGAATCGGTAAACAAAGAAGATAACAATAAGAGAAAGCAGGGAGATCACTGCAATTTTGAGATTTTTAGAATTCATATCGATTTAATTTTGCTGCAAAATAAGGAATAATGAGAAATGAGAAACTTTAAAATCTCAATTCAATTAATTGTAAAAACGTATCTAGCTAGAAGGATTTAATAAGACTGTAACCAAGAAAACTAAATACAATACCTAATAAAACGCTGGTAAGAACATATATCATTGCAAGCATGACATTTCCTGAACGCATCATTTGCAATGATTCCATTGAGAATGCTGAAAAGGTGGTAAATCCACCGAGGATGCCTGTTGTTAAAAATAATTTCCAATCACCGCTCATATTTCCCTTTTCAAAGGCACTAAATACGATTCCAATTAAAAAGCAACCAATTAGGTTTACCGTAAAAGTCGCCCATGGGTATACCCCTTGAATTTTTTGCTGAAAAAAGAGGGAGATGAGGTAACGGCTAGCCCCACCGATAAAACTTCCAGAGCCAATTGCGAATAGTATTTTCATGATATAAAGTAGAGCAAAGGTAGTAGATTATCGATGATCGAAATGGCCCTTGCGAATTCTGTATCTTTTTTTGGTCATTTTTAAAGTTATCAAGTTTTTTAATTTTAAGTTCGAGTATCTCAAAAATTAGCCGTATTCGGTTTTCTAATAAAAACACAAAAGTCCTGATAAAAAATGACATCTTAGTTCTGCAATGGCAATTCTCTATAATGCCTATAAATATTATACTTTTGAGTTAAATGCTCTTTTTATAATCCAATTTTTAAGGCTCGAATTGAGCCCGGCGAAAATGCTCTGGAGAAGAACATATCACCCGAAAAGTGTATCTTATTTTATACATTTTAGCATTTAAATAATTAAATACCTTTTTTAGAACAATTCTAAACATTACATTCGCACCTAGAGACGCAGTAACAATAATTTTTGAATAGTGAAATAATTAGAATCGTTTTAACAAAAAATTTAATTTAATTAACTATGTACAACAAATTACAACGTACTATTCAAAGATTTTCTTTGGAGAAGAAAAGTCTATTTCTTTCTCTTCTACTTGCCTTAATGGCCATCCTCGCGCCTACCAACACCGAAGCCTCGCACCTTCGTTACGCTAAAATGTCATGGACCCGTGCTAATACTGGTTCTAGAACCGTTACTTTTAAAATTACAACAGCTTGGCGCACAAGTTATTTCTCAGGAGTTTCTGTGGGTGCTACTATTAATCCAAATTCGGGTAGTCTTGATTTTGGAGATGCCGCCAATCAAAATGACCTAACTTTCGTAGTCACTTCAATTAACGCTTCAGAAGATTGGTTCACAGCCGAACGTACCATCACGCATACTTATGCTGGAAGTGCAACGTCGTTTAATGCATCTTATACAAATTGCTGTAAAATTAACTCACTTCAAAATAACAGTGATCTAAATTTGCGTTCTGAAACAGAGGTAAAACTAGTTTCTGGCAATACTGGAAGTCCTGTTTCATCAGCACCTGCTGTTATTTATCTAGCTGCCGGTCAATCGTCGGCAACTTTTTATTTGCCTGCTAGCGACCCCGATAGTCAAACATTAACTTATAGCTTAGCAACCTCCACTCAAACAGGGGTTTCAAACCTTGCTGGGTTAACCGTAAATTCAGCTTCTGGTATTGCCACGTTTAACACCACAGGCAAATCTGCAGGTCAATTATATAATGGTGGAGTTTCAATTGCCGATGCAAGTGGATCAATCACAGTTATTGATTTCATCATTAAGATTGTTGCAGCAAATACACCTCCTATTTTCGATTATTCAGTTACCCCCGAAGATAACTATGTGTATAATATGAGCCCTGGTGAAACTTTGACTTTTGATATTAAAGCGTTAGACGTTAATTCAAGCAGCAATATCGTGTTGAGCGTTACAGGAAAGCCTTCAGGAGCTACCTTTAGCCCGTCGTTACCATCCAATGCTTCAAATCCAGCAACAACAAGCTTTAGCTTTACACCATCAGGTTCTCAAGTAGGATTATACGAAATGACTTTCGTTGCTACCAGAACTGAAAGTATTCATACAAATACTAAACTAAAAATCAATGTTAATACTGCTCCTGTATTTGTATCCCCCACTCGTATTGCATCTAATTATGTAGTATCTACTGGTGTTCAAGTAACTGATATTGCACGCGCTACGAATCCAAACTCAAGCAACAAAACTCGTATTTCCAGCGGATCTATTCCAACAGGAGCAACCTTATCTGAAAGTTTGCCAACCTCGTATGTAACTACACCAGAAGTTACGATGAACTGGAAACCGTGGGCCGCTGATTTTGGGCCTCATATTGTTTCATTCACTGCTCTAATTAGTACATCAAACGAAGGTGGTAGCGATAACAACAATAACGATAATAATAACAACGATAACAACAACAATAACGATAATAACAGTAACGATAACAACAATAACAATAACGATAACAACGATAACAACAATAACGATAATTCAGAGGGTGGAAATTCTCAAAGCACAAATAATACCACCACCACGATAACCTATATCTTAAATCCGAACTCACTTCCAGTATTTACTTCTACACCAAATGAAACAGCCTACGAAAATGAGTTATATTCCTATGATATCGAAGTTTCAGATTCAGATTTAGCCTACGGAGATATACTTAAGGTTATTGCATCATCGTTACCAACCTGGTTAACCTTAACTGATTACGGAGACGGAACAGCGCATCTTAGTGGCACTCCAAGAGATTCTGATATTGGTAATTATACCATTACTTTAATTGCTAATGATTTATGGTATACCTCACATGCTCCAGCAAAGCAATCATATACCATATCAGTGAATCCATGCAGATTTAGCTATTCATTAGAAGCAACACCCGCAAGCTGCCCCTATGGAAATGATGGATCTATAAATTTCGTAAATAATTTAGATGGTATTGAATACTCAGTTTTATGGAGTAATAACAGTACCAATGGTCAAATAACTGATCTTACCCCAGGATGGTACTATGTTACGATTACTTCTGAATTTGGATGCGCTACTTATGACTCGGTTGAAGTTACAGGAACCCCTGACGAAATTGCACCTAATATTACTTGCCCTTCGAATATGACCACGAACAATGATGCTGGCAAATGTTACGCTAATGTAACTGTAACTGGTCCAGAAGTAAGTGACAACTGTGGCCCTGTATGTAATACCGATGGGATGGAAGATTATACCGTTTCAGCCGTTAGTGGACAATCACCACAATGGAAACTTTGGTCAGATACCAATTCAAGTGGTGTAATAACTACTGAGCAAGCTTTCAATGGTTCTAAGAGCATGAAAATTTCAGGCAATGTTGGTGGTGGTCCTCCAGATCAGCTGTACTTGTTGGGTAACCAAACTGCTGGAAACTGGGAAATATCATTCATGGTTTATATCCCTGCAGGACATACTGCATACTATAATCTTCAACATTTTGAAGCAGCAGGTGTTCAATGGGCTCATCAAATACAATTTAACTCTAATGAAAGTGGTCGCCTAAAAAGAAATGGTGGAATTATAGATTTTAGCTACCCTCAAGGAGCTTGGTTTGAAGTAAAACAATTGATTGACCAAACTGCAAATCAAACTACTTTAATTATTAATGGAACAACCATTTCAACATGGCAATTCTCTGCACAGTCAGGAGGTGCTGCAGGGGCTAACCAAATTGGATCACTCGACTTCTATC
Source organism: uncultured Bacteroidota bacterium (assembly GCA_903910445.1). Taxonomy (GTDB): domain Bacteria; phylum Bacteroidota; class Bacteroidia; order UKL13-3; family UKL13-3; genus CAINMV01. The sequence continues at coordinate 1,449 of CAIVZR010000090.1, read as the reverse complement.
CTGTAACTAATTTCCTAAACTCTGATCCTAATCCTTCAGCAACTCCATTATTCTATATCGATGATATTAAATTATGTGGAAGCACTGCTGATATAAGTACTTATATCGCTCGTCGTTATAGCAAGGTATACCCTACTGGAACCAACACTGTTAACTATTCGGTAACCGACATGTCGGGAAATTCGTCTAGTTGTTCATTCGACGTAATAGTTAATGATAATGAGACTCCTGTTGTAAATACACAAAATGTAACCATTACTTTAGTAGGAGGAAGCGCGTCGGTAACAGCTTCTCAAGTAAACAATGCAAGCACCGACAATTGTGGTATCGCTTCTTATTCGTTAAGCAAAACCAATTTTAGCTGTAGCGATATCGGAGTTAATAATGTAACATTAACTGTAACTGATATTCATAACAATACTTCAACTGGAACAGCTACTGTTACTGTTGTTGGAAGCATCCCTTCAGTTTCTATTTCTCAAGGTGTAATGCCAGGATTCTGCCAAGGTGGTTCAATTGTATTGACCGCTTCAGGTTCTTCTGGTTCTACTTACTCATGGAATACTGGTGCTACTACTGCTGTTATTAATGTAAATGCTACAGGTACTTATACTGTAACTGCTACCAATAGCTTCGGTTGTACTTCAACTGCGAGCACTTATGTTGCATACAATGCTACTTCATTACTTTCTAGCTATACTATCTTAGCTACTCATGAAGCTGAATTAGAAGGTTATTCATACGTTCAAACTGGTGGAGTTGGTGTAACCAGCTCATGTGGTGGCGAATTGGAAGTAGAAAATCATTCTACTATCACTGGCAGCACTACTTTTGGAAAAGCAAGCCATATCGATGTTAGCTCAAATTCAACAGTTACCACTAAATATAATACTGCTGCAACAGTATCATTGCCATCATTCAAAAGCAATCCTTATTATAACTCAGGTAACAATGTGAATGTAGCTAATAATGCAACAGTAACATTAAGTGACTCTATCTACAAAAACATCACTGTTGGAACTAACGCTACCGTTACTTTCACCAAGCCTGTTGTTTATATTCGTTCATTAACTTCTTGCTCTAATGCTAAAATCAAATTCTCAAATTGTACAGTATTGAAAATTTATGATGAAGTAGAATTAGGCCCGTACAATCAATTCAATACTGATGAGAAAAGTGTAGTAGTTTATGCTCGCGACGAATTCGAAGTAGAACGCGGAAGTACCGTTGTTGCTGCAATTTATTCATTAGAAGAAATTGAAACAGAAGGAACAAACGCTGCTCGCGTTACCATGAAAGGATTATTCATTGGAGAAGAAGTTGAAGGTGAATACACTACTTGGAATTGGAATAATGTATGTACAGGATGTTCATTGAACAAAACGCAACCTACGGCTCAAGCTGATAATAACAGAACCTACGCTAAGGATGAAATCAACATCAATGTAT
>CAIVZR010000089.1 GCA_903910445.1 uncultured Bacteroidota bacterium | reverse complement strand
TAACAAGTGTAAACTCATTAACGGATTTATATGCTTATCTGACTGGATTAATCCTGGCGAGTTGCTCCTCAGCAGAGCTCGTTTCCGCTTCATCCAGTTCGTCAAATGTAAATGGTATACAGGATTAAAAAAAATGTGTAATCTTGTAACAGGATTATTAACCAAAAAGTGTAAACTTTTTTCAGGACGATACAAGGTCTTATATCGTTTGTTTTGCTGTCACTTATCTTGCTGTCGCTTGTCTTGACTCATCAATAACACTTCCCAACTGCAAAGCAGTTGAACAACAATAGCCATAGGTGCAACCTATGGAAAAGTGGCGGGTTGTATTCACAACCCCAACGGGGTTGAACAAAAAATGTTGAACCCTTTCAGGGTTCTTGTAGGGGAGGTATCGTATACCATAGGTTTCACCTATGGCTATTATTATTGAACTACGTTGTAGTTCACACGTTCTTCCGCCAGGCATCTAGAAATCTATATCTAAACAATTCAATTTCTAATTGAAGAATTATTATATTTGTATATAATGAAAATTCATTTAGTACGTTAGATTGAGATCGTGTTTCTATTAGGTGAACCTTTTACTTTTAGAATACTTTGAATTTATAATAATCACGTTTTACACTAAAACCCAAAACCCCAATGAAAAAATCACTCCTCCTTATCCTTCTCTTCGGCTTTATTGCTCCGATGAATTTATTGGCTCAGAATAGCGTTGGCATCGAATGCAAAAGTTGCCCAGTTGATACAAGCACCGCCAAAAAGAAATATGCCATCGATACCGTTTCTAATTATTGCATCATCAATGGAATGGCTGGTGGTTTGGTTGACTCTGCCGCGATTGCCAACTGGACGATGATGAAAGTAATGAAGCGTGTAGGGCATGATACTGAATCGGTAAAAGTAAAATCTTATAACTGTATCATTCAGGCCAAAGGAGGTGCGAAGGTGTATAGTTATAATAGCTCACTCATCAACGACGAACTCAAAGCCGCCATCTTACAATGCAATAACAAAGACCTGATTATCTTTTACTCCATCGTCACCTACAACGAACTCGGAGAAGAAAAAAGTATTATGAGTGGACCGGTGTTTAGGTATTTTTTGGAGTGAGACGTGAGATGTAAGACGTAAAAAGTAAGATGCGAATCGTGGCGAGAGTTTTTTTATAATTTGAAGCTACCTAATTCAATTTACCTTCTAAGAAAAACTACTGCCTTATTCAATAAGATTTAAGATTCACTTTTGCATTCAATGCCCCTTCTGTGTGATTCATATATTCTGCGACTACCCCAATGATTATTTAATTTCTCTCGAAATCTAATTTTTTACCTATAAAAATAAATTGCAATTGTCTATCTTAAGAGTGAATCAACTTCTTCTTCAAGTTTAGAGAGGTCACGAATAACGATGGACCAAATGATATCATCTGATACACTATCATAACCATGACTAATTCTATTTCGAGTATCAATGATTTTCCTCGCATGGGAAATTTGAAGGTCAGGCTTTAACTTTATAATTCGGTTAACTGCTTCGCCGATAATTTCAATATTGCGTTCAATGGCGCGTTTTGTTTTTATGTCCTTTTGGAATTCCAAAAAGTTTTTTTTGTCGGGAAGGAATTGATTAATCTCGATTATCGCTTGCTTTATATCTGCAAGCCAGGTATTGATTTCATATTCCATAAATAAGCACCTTAGTTAGATCGATTTGCTTTTTCAAGTATGGATTCTTGATTGCTTTTTGTTCTAATAAATCAATATGACGATGAAATATACTCTCGAGTTGTGTTTTTAAACTGAAATAATTATCAGCATAAGAAAGTGGATCCATTTCAGAAATATCAACCACTAAATCAATATCACTATCTGGCCCGAAGTTCTCGGTAGTAACAGAACCAAAAGCAAAAAGTGTTTTTACCTTGTTTGTGTTACAAAGTGAATTGATTTGATCAAGATGTTTGGTGATTTCTTTCATCTGAGGTTCAAAGTTAGTATTTTTTTAAGAAGTTATACATAAGACTCACGACATAAGACATAAGACATAAGACGTGAATCGTGGCGAGTGTATTTTATTAGATGATACTTTACGTTTTCAATTTCCCTTCGAAGTAAAACTACTGCTGTATTCAATACGTTTTACGTTTTACGATTTACGTTCCAAACGCACCACTCACCACTCACCACTCACTACTCACCAAACCCCTACGCTATCCGCTCTATCTGCGCTCCCAACGCATTCAACCTCGTATCTATATACTGATAACCACGATCGATTTGCTCCACGTTATGTATGGTGCTTGGAGTTTTGGCACTCAGTGCTGCGATAAGCAAAGATACCCCTGCACGAATATCGGGGCTACTCATCGTAATTCCACGAAGCTGTTGCTTGCGCGCCAATCCCATGACAGTCGCACGATGGGGGTCGCATAAAATAATTTGTGCTCCCATATCGATGAGGTTATCTACGAAGAACAAACGGCTTTCAAACATCTTCTGATGAATCAATACATTGCCTTCTGCCTGAATGGCGGTGACGAGCATGATACTAATCAAATCGGGCGTAAACATCGGCCAGGGTCCATCGGCAACGGTGAGGATACTCCCATCGATAAACGTCTCAATCTTATAACTATCTTGTGAAGGGATATATAAATCATCTCCGCGCTCTTGCACATCAATACCCAATCGGCGGAAGATGGTAGGGATGATTCCCAAATCTTTCACGCCTGCATTTTTAATCGTGAGTTCGCTGCGAGTCATGGCCGCCATGCCAATGAAACTGCCCACTTCAATCATATCACTCAACATACGATGGGTGGTACCATTCAATGAATCCACGCCTTCGATATGTAATAAATTAGAACCGATACCTGTGATTTTTGCACCCATGCTATTGAGCATTTTGCAAAGTTGTTGTAGGTATGGTTCGCAGGCAGCGTTATAAACTGTTGTTTCGCCTTTGGCCAAAGAAGCCGCCATCACAATGTTTGCAGTACCCGTTACCGACGGTTCATCGAGCAACATATACGTGCCATGAAGATTGGTGGCATCTACCTTATAAAATTGAGTTGCTGCATCGTATTCAAATTTCGCACCCAGCGCCATGAATCCGGTGAAGTGGGTGTCAAGGCGTCGGCGACCAATTTTATCGCCACCAGGAGCCGGAATATACCCTTTACCAAAGCGGGAGAGGAGCGGTCCGAGAATCATGATAGAGCCACGTAAGGCAGCCCCTTTCTTTTTGAATTCTTCGGTATTTAAATATTCGAGATTTACGTTCTTGGCTTCAAACTCGTAGGTGTCGTCGGTGAGTTTATTTACCGTCACACCCAGCTCTTGCAATAATTCAATCAGCTTCATTACATCTCTGATATTGGGGATATTGGAGATGGTTACTTTTTTGGGAGTGAGGAGCACAGCAGAGATAATCTGCAAGGCTTCATTTTTAGCACCCTGAGGAGTGATTTCTCCTTTGAGTTGTGCATTGCCCTGTATATAAAATGACGACATAGGTTTTAAGTTTCTCTAACAGATGATAGGATACAGTACGAAAACGAATTATGTATTCTTCTTGAATTTATAATTGTTATTATTCGGGTTATTACTGTTGGGGTTGTTATTGCGGTTCTGATTCGGATTGTTCGGATTCCGATTGTTGTTATTGTTGTTCCGGTTATTATTATTGTTATTATTGTTTTTGAAATTTTTATTCCGGTTTTGGTTATTGTTATTATTGGGGCGAAACTGATTATTGTTCGGAATATTCTTGCCTTGCAATTTCTCATAACGGAAGCTCATGCCTTCGTATGGTGTAAGCGTTCCTTTAGAAAGTTCCACCATCTGTTGTGCAATGGCTTCATCGCTCACGTTCTCATCGTTCCATGCTTTGTGGTATGTTTTCATGAGGTTACCCATGGCTTGTGCAAAGGCTTTGCGTTCTTCCCCTTCTTCGAGTTCACCACATTTTTTAAGCAACATCTCAATCCCTTTACCATAGAAACGAACCTTAGGCACTGCGGTATTGTATGGCACGGGCTCTGGGCGCGCAGCCAGTACTTCTGGGTCGGGCATCGGGAATGGGGAGTCCACATCCAATTTAAAATCGGCCATCACATAGAGGTGATCCCATAATTTATTTTTGAAGTCGGGCACATCGCGTAGCTGCGGGTTCAACTGACTCATTACCTGTATCACTGCCAATGCCAAACGATTGCGCTGGGTGCGGTCTTCGGTGGCCTGTACAAACTCCACCATATTTTGAATATTGCGACCGTATTCTGCGATGATTAAATTTTTACGCTGGGTATTGTATTCCATCTCTCCACCCTGTACTTGATTTAGATTCATATCCTGCAAATATAAATTTTATTTCATGGAAAAAAGACGCCAAATTTCAACCAAATGGGGGGTTGAGAGGTGGGTGGAATGGGTTGTTTCCTGTATTGCTAAGCAGTGAAACTTCCCAACTGCAACGCAGTTGAACAACAATAGCCATAGGTGAAACCTATGGTTGACAAATACCACCCCCAGACAGAACCCTGAAAGGGTTCAACATTGTTAGTTCCACCCCGTTGGGGTTGAGAATACATTCTATCACCTTACCATAGGTTTCACCTATGGCTATTATTGTTGAACTACTTCGTAGTAAATTCAATTCTCATGGAATTATTTTCGATGAGACTCGACTTTTCTAGTTCAACCCTTCCGGAGAATTTTTAAATTAAGTACACAACTTTTTATTGCCGGAAGGGTTGGGACTCTTGTCCATCATTTAACCAAAGGTTTCACCTATGGCTATTATTGTTGAACTACTTCGTAGTAAATTCAATTCTCATAGAATTATTTTCGATGTTACTCGACTATTGTAGGGAGGGTAATATCAATTATCGAGATGTTGTGTATTGGTTATATTTGTAGAAACATACCTTCGGTATTTTACATAGTCTCCTACTCATGATGAAAAAAGGAATCGTCGTTATTTGTTTGCTGGTGGGCATTTCACTGGGTGCCTATAAATTTAATTTGCATCCACGATTATCCCCCGCACCCGTAGGCAATATCACAGATAGCATCGCCAAATACCACCTGAATACCGCACTGGTAAAGGTTCTTATTGTGAAGCACGCGTATCAACTACACCTCATTATCGACGGACATACCGTAAAAAATTATTCCGTGGTATTGGGTCCAAATCCGGTTGACGACAAGAAGCAGCAAGGTGATGGCTGCACCCCCGAAGGGTTTTATAAGATACGTGCCAAGTACCCGCATCAAAGCTGGAGTTATTTCTTATGGATTGATTATCCCAATGCCCCGGCCTGGGCGCGTTTCAATGCCAATAAAAAGAATGGGGTGATAAAGAAAGATGCTGATATTGGAGGCGAGGTAGGAATACATGGTGTTCCCTTTGTGACCGCTGCCTTTGGCACCAAGCCGGATAAAAACACCCCACATGCCGATAATTTGATTGATCAAGGTGTGAATTGGACAGCAGGTTGTATCTCCTTAAAAACTGCCGATATCATTGAGATATACAAATATGTTCCTGTAGGTGCAGAGGTGGAAATACAGCATTGATTTTGATTTGAATTGAAAGCAATTGTTAATGGCGAATAACGAATTGTGGAAACATGCTAATCAAAGATTAGCTAACGCCGCTTCGTAGTCTGAAGACGTACGAAGAGCCGGGCCATCGCTTCGTAGCCTGATGATGTGTAACAGCGGTCGCGATAGTTCTGAAACAGTGATTTTGCCATTATCGAAAATAGTCGGGTATCGCCACAACGTAGTCTTCCGACTACGTTGTGGCGTTAGCGAATTTTAAATTCGCAATAGTTCTGAAACGAAAATTTATGCAGATGGCAATTAACGAATTGTGGAAGCGAGCTAATCAAAGATTAGCTAACGCCGCTTCGTAGTCTGAAGACGTACGAAGAGCCCAAAATTCAGCATTGAGAAGTTTCAATTTTACAGGAATAATTTGCTTAAATTTGTACCATCAATAGCCCTTTTAATTATCGCCCCCATGACAGAAATACTCGAAACTACCGAAACCACCATACCTGTTGCTTTTACCGAGACTGCAATTGCTGAAATAAAACGTTTATTGAACTCGGATGAAACACCTGCCGATGCGGTATTGCGCGTAGGTGTTAAAGGAGGAGGCTGCGCTGGTATGACCTACGTAATGGCCTTCGACAAAGCGGAAGAAAACGATAACCACTACGTACACGAAGGCGTTCCTATGGTGATGAATAAAGCCCATGGCATGTACCTCATCGGTATGCAAGTGGATTATCAGGATGGCTTGAACTCCCGCGGATTCGTATTCATCAACCCAAATGCAAAAAGCACCTGCGGTTGTGGTACTTCATTCAGCGTGTAATCGCCTCGTACTAATTTAATTTTTCCAATCCTCTAAATCCTCCCGCACCATCAATCTTTACGAAAATATACTCATGGCGATGAGCAGCATCAAGGGCAATATGCTCCGAAGTGTGCTTACCATGCTTATTATTGCGTTCGGGATTATGGCCATCGTGGGTACACTCACCGCCGTGGAGGCATTGAAAGGATCCCTCAACGAAAGTTTTAGCTCCCTCGGAACAAATACTTTTAATATCCGCAACCGTGCCAATACCATGGGTTTTGGAAGACGCGGAAAAACGGTGGTTTATCGTACCATCACCTATACCGAAGCACGTAACTTCGAACGTGAATATAAATACCCTGCTCGCATCTCCATCACTACCAATTGTTCTGGCAATGCAGTAATCAAATTTCAGGAAGAGAAAACAAATCCAAATACTTTAGTAATTGGTGGTAACGAAAATTACTTAGCCAATACGGGTTTGAAAATGGATAAGGGCCGCAATTTCACAGGCAACGAATTAACATCAGGCAATGCCGTTTGTATCATCGGAAATGAAATTGCCGACAAACTATTTGGCAAACTTAAAATCGATCCCATAGGCAGCTCCATTAGCATTGAAGATAAAAAATATAAAGTGGTGGGCGTCTTGCTCAAAGCGGGCTCCAGCATGGGATTCAACCCCGATCGCTGGGTCATCATCCCACTCACCAATGCGCGTATTGAATTTGTTTCGGAGTATAGCTCTTACTCATTAAACGTGGCCGTGGATGATGTAACCAAACTCGACGCTGCCATCGACGAAGCCACGGGTGTGATGCGTAATGTGCGCAACCTGCGTGTACAAGACGAAAATAATTTCCAGATTTCCCGCAGCGATAGCTTCGCGCAAAAGCTCGACGATCAGCTCGTGTACCTCAGAATATTTGCCATCCTTGTGGGTGTCATCACATTACTCGGTGCCTCAATAGGATTGATGAATATTATGCTTGTGAGTGTTACCGAACGAACGCATGAAATTGGAATTCGCAAAGCCCTGGGAGCCAAGGCCGGCGATGTATTGCAGCAGTTCCTCATTGAGGCCATTGCTATTTGTCAGTTCGGCGGACTCTTCGGCATCTTGCTTGGAGTGCTCGCGGGAAATATCATCTCACTTTTATTCAAATCACATTTCGCCGTTCCATGGGGTTGGGTGATTGGATCTTATTTTATTTGCCTCATGGTAGGTATCCTCGCGGGCTATTTCCCTGCCCGCAAAGCCTCCCGCCTCGATCCCATCGAATCGTTGCGTTACGAATAATTTTTTCTTTTGCATTAAACCAATTTGCTTTTGAAGGTTCATAGATAAAAATGAATTAAGGAACTATTTAATTTTATCATCATGAAACCAATGAAACCCAATTTCAACAATCTATTCAATGCCTTGGTAAAAATTGCCAAACGTAATTTATCAGCCATCATTTTTATTGTATTCATCAGCATCTCTGCAAGCATGAATGCACAAGTGTATGTGAAAGTTTGTCCGCGCCCTCCCGTGCATGTACGCCCTGCGAACCCGCATCCAGGGCATATTTGGATTGATGGCGACTGGGTATACAACGGCAGAACCTATGTATGGAGAGAAGGATATTGGGCAGCTCCAAAGGCAGGACACAAATGGATTCCAGGTCATTGGAAAAATGGTAAGAGAGGATTCAAATGGGTACCAGGACACTGGAAAAGATAATTACCAGCGCACCGTTATTTTAATATGGGTGGTGCGCCCTTTATCATCGGTACAACTAATTTTATAATCGCCTGCCGAGGGTTTGAAAAAGACTTTCTCGGTGGGCGATGTCTTTAAATAAAACTGATCATTCAAATACCAGTAAACTTGTTTCACATCGTTATGCACCTCGCAGGTGAGTTGTAATTTATCTTCACTGTTTCTGTCTACAATATATTCCATGCCCGCCACAGGGAAGGTAATCTTTGGGGCATTCTCCTTAAACACGCGCTCACACTTGGGATTATGATCGGGAATTTTTTGATAGTGAATTTGCTGACTATGATAATAATCGATGAGGTCGGAGCTATAGTTAGGATAAAATTTCTTGATATAACCATTCTCAGGCATGCAATAATTGCAATAACTCATGCTCGAATCGGCACTCACATATACCTCCTTCAAATGCTCACAGTGATTGGTTTTGGAGATATTGGGTAAAAACAAATCGATGACCGTATTCGTGCAATAAGCACTTGGAATATTTCCACTCTCGCTACATACCAGGCGATAGTCGATGCCTGGGGGCGCCACAAACCATTCCGACTGATTATAGTAATCGATGCTATTAAAAATATCGAAGAGCAATGGGGTGGCGATTTCTGATCCACTCAAATCGGGAACGCCGGCTCCATTAAAATTACCTACCCAAACACCAACGGTATAACGCTTGTTGAAACCAATGCTCCATGCATCTTTGCGGCCAAAGCTGGTGCCCGTCTTCCACGCAATCTTCACTCGCTGTGTATGCTCATAATTATTGGGCAAATCGGGGCGCGTGAGTTTGCATAAAATAGTGGTGAGCATGTACGCCGATTCCTCTGAGATGAGTTTTGTTTTGGTGGTGTCTTTCACTTCGTCTTCAACAAATTGCATATTGGCAAACACTCCTTTATTAGCGAAAGCGCGGTACAAGTTGGTGAGCTCAAGCAAGGTCACCCCACAACCGCCCAAGGCAGTGCTCAAACCCAGTTGCGACTGATGTTTGGAGATCCATTGAAATTTAGCCTGCGTGAGTTTCTGTGTTAGATTATTTACGCCCAAAGCATTCAAAGTTTTCACGGCAGGAATATTCAAAGAGTTTTCTAATGCCTTCTCTATGGTGATATTTCCATTGAACGATTTGAAATAATTTTCGGGAGCATACCCATTGAAATTAGTTGGCACATCGGTGATGATGGTTTTCGGCGTGAGGATGCCCGCATCGAAAGCCATGGCGTAAATCAAGGGTTTGAGGGTACTTCCAGGCGAGCGATTGGCGATTACGCCATTCACTTGTCCATCATTCACATCATCATCAAAATCGTTACTACCGATATATGCTTCAATTTTTCCAGTGGCATTATTGAGCACCACCACACAGGCGTTATTGATATTGCGAAAATGCAATCGCTGCATATAATTATTGCAAAGCTTGGCAATATTTTGTTGTCGATTTACCTCTAAATAAGTTTTGATGATGGGCTGATCGGGATACTGTTTCTTAAGCCATAAGGCATAGTGTGGCGCAATCTTCGGTGCCGGATGCCGTTGCATTTCGAGGGGTTCATCGAGGGCATCGGCAATGGCGGCATCATCAAAAATATGATGTGCCTGAAAATATTGCAACCAGCGATTGCGTTCGTTTTTTATTTCTTCGTTGAACTTGCCAGGCTTCAGACTATTGGGGCGATTGGGGATGATGGCCAGTGATGTAATTTCGGCAATGCTCAAGTGGTTGGGATTCTTTTGATAGAAGAGCAGGGAAGCCGATTTCACGCCCACCACATTGCCGCCATAGGGCACCAGATTCAAGTACATCTCGAAAATTTCTTTCTTGCTATGATGTAATTCCAATTGCATGGCTCGAAATACTTCCATGATTTTATTGGTATAGCTGCGCTCTGCAGGATGCAATAATCGAACCACCTGCATCGTAATCGTACTCGCCCCAGACGTGCGTTTCTGATGTCTTAAATTATTGAAGGTAGCACGAATGATGGCAAAGGGATTCACTCCAAAATGCCAGTTGAACCAGCGATCCTCTTTGGCTAAAAAGGCTTTCTTCATCTCCGGAGAAATATCTTCGGGTGCAATGGGCATGCGCCATTTATCATCTTCACTCAAAAAAGCATACAATGTTTCTCCTTCCTTACTCACCACAATGGTGGAGTATTTGATGGAAGTATTGAATGGAAAAATAAAATCGAAGAGTAGAAAAACGACAATGCTACTTAAGAAAAAAACACCCGTTCGTTTCACCCATTTCCTTTGAAGAAATTGTTTGAAATTTTCGAATGCGTTTCTAAACATAAATTACCGAAATCAAGAAATTATTTTCTTTTTATCTCATCATCAAACTTAAAGCACCTTCATTTCTGTTCTGCGGTTCAGCGCCTTGTTTTCGGCGGTGGTATTGGGTGCTACGGGTTTGGTATCACCATAGCCTTTGGCCACCAGTCGCGCAGAATCAATGCCTTTTTGCACCAGGTAGTTCACCACTTCTTTCGCACGATTCTCAGAGAGTTTTTGGTTGGCATCTTTCAATCCGGTATTGTCGGTATGTCCACCAATTTCTAAACGCACCTCTTTATTATTTTTTAAGAACGCATAGAGCTTATCGAGTTCAGCCTTCGATTCTGTTTTTAAATCGGCCTTATTCACTTCGAAGAAAATATTATTGAGCACAATACTTTCTCCACCCGTAATAGGTTTCAATTCAATATTTTTAAGCATGGGCTCGGTCACCGATTTCAATTTGAATTCGAAGTTCTCCGAATAAAATAAATACCCAGGTGCCGATACATTCAATGCATAATTTTTATTTGGAGGCAAGCAAATTAAGTACTCACCTGTAACACTATTATTTTGAACAGAGCCTGCACTCTTACCCGTTTCTAAGTCGATGAGCAATACGGTAGCTTTCACCAATTGTTTGGTTTTGATATCGGTGATATTACCCTTCAAATAGGCCACCGCCTTGGGTTGTGCTTCGGGGTATAATGGGAAAGTGAAGATATCGATATTGAAATGATGACCTTTTTCTTCGGTCGCATAGAAGGCAGTTTTTCCGTTGGCACTCAATACAAATCCCGATTCTACATCTTGTGTATTGATAGGATACCCTAAGTTTTTCGGTGTGCTCCAGGTCCCCGTTGCATCTTTGGTGCTATAATAAATATCGAGTCCGCCCATGCCCGGATGCCCCTCACTGGAGAAGTACAAGGTATTGCCATCGGTATAAATAAAAGGCGTGAATTCTTTGTAGGGTGTATTGATAGTAGCGCCAATATTTTTTGCTTCGGTCCAGTGGTCGGTACTATCCAAAGTGCTGTACCAAATATCTTCTGCACCATAGCCTCCCGGACGGGTGCTTAACCAATACAAGGTGCGGCCATCGGCACTCAGGCTGGGGTGCGAATCCCAATAGGCTGAATTAATTTTTGGTCCGGCATTATAGGGTTTGCTCCATGTTTTTCCTTGCAATAAAGAGAAGTAAATATCGTGACTTCCGAAATTTTCATCGGGCTTATTGCTGCTAAAAAATATATACTGACCATTGCTTGAAATGCAGAGTGCGCCTTCGTTATAGTCGGTATTGATTAAGGGGCTGATGGGCTGACTTGGTGCCCATGTTCCATGATCATCGTGGGTGATATAGATATCTTCCTGCTGACGATTCACGAGGCGTGAGAAAATAAAATTTTGTCCATCGGCACTAATCGATGGAAAGTACTCAGGAACCTCGGTATTGATTTTATCGCCCACATTCACGGGTGCAAAAGGAACCGGGTTTTTAATGGCCACCATGGCAAATTTACAATCGAGGATAAACTTACCCGCCTTGGCTTTGAGGGCATCGTTACTTTTTTCTTTCGAGATATATTTTTCGTAGTAGGGGATGGCTTCTTCAAATTGTAAATGATTTTTATAGAGCTCGGCGAGTGCAAAATACGCATCGGGTTTTCCTGGGTATTGTGCAATATATTTCTCGTAGTAAAATGTCGCCTGCTCCACATCTTTCAAGGCAGTATAGCAATCGCCAATAGCAAAGAGTGCATAGCTATAATTGGGATCGGCTTCGAGGGTGCGTTTATACTCCACCACCGCATCGGCATACTTGTATTCGGAGAAAAGGCGCTCGGCTTTCATATAGTGTTCCTTAGCACTTTTACTGTTGCCCGAAGCTTTTTGAGATTTACACGAATAAGGAAATAAAAAGAGGATAAAAAAGAGACTGAAATAATATTTTGACATACTTAGCACAAAGCTACATTAAAAAATGGAGAATATGATTTTAATCATTGGTGATGAAAAAAATATAAGTTCTAGAATTGCTAAAAAATTGAATCGAATTTAAGGAAAAAAAACGCCAAGAAGGTCCTTCTTGGCGTAGTACTTAATCAAATATTATATGAAGAAATTTGATATGCAAATATAATTTAAACGCTCCCTGTGTGTCCTCACCTGATTAAGGGGGTTTTTCAAATTCGGGCCAATTGTTTGGCTATAATTCCTTTGAATTTCATCACTTCGTAGATGGTTTTCACTACGCAGAAAACGCTGATGACAAAGAGATACACGGCCATCTGGTAGGTGGGTGTTGTAGGGGGGCCATCGTGGGTGAAGGCACCTCCAACAAATCCCCCAAAAACTCCCCCAATTACCACCGCCACATGAATGATTATTTGCCGGCCATCGAAGATGGCGGCAAAATCGGATGGATGTGTTCGCTTAAAATCGTCGTTCAAAATGAAATTAAAAATGAATTGAATAGCCTGGTTCAAAATGAAACCAAGGAGAGCATAATTGAACGATTTATTGAAGAGGAGTAATGTGCTTAATACTTGTTTATCATCGTCGTTGCCCGACATGATGAACCCGATGAAAACCACGATAAATAAGAGATAGAAGAAAAAGATACCCACCCGAATCATAAAATAAAAAAATGCTTTGCTGAGATGTGATCCCCATTTTACATGAGCATCAGAAAGTTTATGATTGCTGTTCTCTAGCTTGTTTTCGTACTCATCGCCACGGCAAAAAACAATCTTCAATGCATTAAAACCTGATATGATAAGGGTTTCGAGCCAGAAGAGATAGAACACCATGAACGGTGTCCACCCCCATTGCCATACGCCCCAAATGGGTAATAAATTGAGGGCTATGAGCAAAGTCATATTAGTTTCCTGTTTGTTGAACATAAGATGCAAACATAATAGAGATTATGTGCAAAAAAAATACCTTTAAACCACAGTATAACAAACAATTCTCTTATTTTTGCCCTTTAAAACGATCCTATGCAAAGTACTGCTCTTGATTATTTGCCAATTGCCATGATGTTTCTTGTGGCCTTGGGTTTCGTTGTTGCCGTGATGGTGATTACACATTTAGTAGGTCCGAAATTTACCACCCATACCAAACAGGAATCCTTCGAGTGTGGTATTCCTTCGCAGGGGAATGCCCGACTACCGTTTTCTATTAAGTATTTCTTGGTAGCCATTTTATTTGTGCTCTTCGATGTGGAAGTAATTTTCATGTATCCCTGGGCAGTGAATTTCAAAGGGCTCGGTTTAACAGGACTCATTGAAATGTTTTCATTCATCGGCGTATTTCTTATTGGCTTTTATTATATCCTAAAGAAGGGTGCCCTCACCTGGGAATAAATTAATTATTAAAAAGTAATTCTCCTTAAATTACGAAACCAAATTTTACGATAACGCGATAAAAGTTCTTACCCCATATCAAAAAAAATAAAGCATGTCAAATATAATTATCGATAGTAAACATGAACCTCCTGGATTGAGAGGTGAAGGTTTCTTTGCCACCAAGCTCAGTGATGTGATTGGATTGGCGAGAAAAAATTCGCTATGGCCTTTGCCCTTTGCCACGAGCTGTTGTGGTATTGAGTTTATGGCTACCATGGCAGCCAATTACGACTTGGGTCGTTTCGGTAGTGAGCGTATGAGTTTTAGTCCGCGACAAGCCGATTTGCTTATGGTGATGGGAACGATTAGTAAGAAGCTGGCTCCTGTACTTCGCCAGGTGTACGAGCAGATGGCCGAGCCACGCTGGGTTTTATGCATGGGTGCTTGTGCTTCATCGGGTGGTATATTCGATACTTACAGTGTACTGCAAGGCATCGATCGTATCATTCCTGTTGACGTATACATACCAGGTTGCCCGCCGCGCCCAGAGCAAGTATTGGACGGATTGCTTCGCATACAAGAGCTTGCTCAAAACGAGAGCTTCTCACGTCGCGATAAACCCGCTTATAAGGAGCTAATGAGGGACTATGGAATTGGTGATGAAATAAATTAATCAAACAAACCCATGACTGATCAAACAATATTAGGAGAACAACTGAAATCAAAATTTGGTGATGCTTTCATTAGTGAAACACGCGATTTCGATTTCTCTGTATACGAATTTAATAAGGACGATATCAAGGAAGTGATAACCTATCTTAAAAACAAGGAAGGATTCATTTATCTCACCACCTTATGTGGTGCCCATTTTCCCGATAACGATCCATCACGCGAATTCAGCATGATGTATCAATTACATAATTTGGTTACCAACGCACGCATTCGCTTGAAAGCATTCATGCCCAAGGACGATATGAATATGAAAACCATCGTCGATATTTTCGATGCTGCCAACTGGATGGAGCGCGAAGCCTTCGATTTCTATGGTTTCAATTTTGAGGGACATCCTAAGATGGAACGAATTCTCAATATGGAAGAAATGAACTATCATCCACTTCGCAAAGAATATCCTTTAGAAGATATGGGACGTGATGATAAGGACGATAAATTTTTCGGTCGATAATAGTATGGCATTTAATTTATAAAAGAAAATGACTGACGATTTTGTAAAGGAAGAAAAAAAGGAATATACCACCCTCAACTTAGGGCCGACGCATCCAGCGACCCATGGTATATTTCAAAATATACTCACCATGGATGGTGAAATTATTGTTGATGCGGTGCCCACCATTGGGTATATTCATCGTGCCTTTGAAAAGCTTGCTGAGCGCCGTCCATACAATCAAATTACACCCATCACCGATCGGTTGAACTATTGTTCATCGCCAATCAATAATATGGGATGGCATATGACGGTGGAGAAACTTATTGGCTGTGAAATTCCGAAACGCGCAGAATACATGCGTGTCATCATCATGGAACTTTCGCGTATCGCCGATCATATTGTATGCGATACCGTAATTGCAGTAGATACCGGTGCCTTAACAGGTTTCTTGTATTTCTTTCAGATGCGTGAATTGATTTACGAAATATTTGAAGCCATCTGCGGATCACGACTCACTACAAATATCGGACGTATCGGTGGTATGGAACGTGAGTTCCCTCAAGAGGCCTGGTTGAAGCTGGATAAATTCATGATTGAGTTTCCTAAGTTTCATGCCGAATTTGGAGCCTTGGTGAATCGTAATCGTATCTTCATGGATCGTACCATTAACTGTGGCCCGATAAGCGCTGATCGTGCCTTGGCTTACAGTTTCTCGGGTCCTAACCTCAGAGCATCGGGTGTTGATTATGATGTGCGTGTTGCCAAGCCGTATTCATCATATCAGGATTTTGATTTTAATATTCCTATTGGAAAAGCAGGCGACGTGTACGATCGTTATATGGTTCGTTTTGATGAGATGATGGAGTCTTACAAAATCATTCGTCAGGCCATCGATAAAATGCCAACAGGAAATTTCCACGCCGACTTACCTGAATTTTATTTGCCTCCAAAAGAGGATGTATACAATAAGATGGAAGCGTTGATTTACCATTTCAAAATTGTGATGGGTGAAACGGATGTTCCGAAAGGAGAGGTGTATCACTCGGTGGAAGCGGGTAATGGAGAGCTGGGATACTATCTTATTAGCGATGGTGGAAGAAACCCATTCCGTTTGCATTTCCGCAGACCCTGCTTCATTTTTTATCAGGCATATACCGAAATGATAAAAGGCCGCATGTTAAGTGATGCCATCTTAACCTTGAGTAGTTTGAATGTGATTGCTGGCGAACTCGACGCCTAATATTTTTATTTGACAATAGATAATTGATAACCGACATGGAAGTAAAATTTGACGAAGCAGCTTTGAAGACTGCAAATAAAATCATCAGTCGATATCCGGAAGGAAAAAAGAAATCGGCACTGCTGCCACTATTGCATTTGGCACAAGCCGAATTTGATGGATGGCTGGATGTACCGGTGATGGATTATATAGCTACATTGCTTGCTATCAAACCCATTGAAGTATATGAGGTAGCATCGTTCTATTCGATGTTCAACTTAAAACCTGTTGGAAAATGTGTGATTGAAGTATGTCATACCAGCAGCTGCTGGCTTCGTGGTGCAGAAGAAATTATTCAGCATCTAGAAAACAAATTACATATCAAAGCTGGTGAAACTACTGCCGATGGGAAATTCACCATCAAGCGGGTAGAGTGTTTGGGAAGTTGTGGTACTGCACCCATGTTTCAGGTGGGAGCACAATACTATGAAAATTTAACCACCGAAAAAGTAGATACCATCATCGAAGATTTAGATAAGAGCGGTAAACGCACCACCTATTTCGATGAGGTGAGTTTAACAGCACACAAGTAATACATAGTTCTTTTTAATTAAAAACGTCCTATAAAATAATCCGAATTCAGTGAGCACAAAATTATTACTTAAGAACGACCACGTAGCCAATATCAATAAGCTCGAGGTATATAAACAACATGGAGGATATGCTTCTGCAGAGAAAGCCATCAAAACCATGACTTCAGATACGTTGGTTGATGAAGTGAAAAAATCGGGACTGAGAGGTCGCGGTGGCGCGGGTTTCCCTACCGGAATGAAATGGAGCTTTCTGGCCAAGCCAGCAGGAGTGCCACGTTATCTGGTATGCAATGCTGATGAGAGCGAACCTGGTACATTCAAGGATCGTTACCTGATGGAGCGTCATCCACACCTGTTGATTGAAGGAATGATTTGTTCGAGCTTCGCTTTGGGAGCCAATACCGGCTTTATTTATATCAGAGGTGAATATTTTTATATCGTTCCCATTTTAGAAAAAGCCATTGAAGAAGCGAAAGCTGCAGGATACTTGGGAAACAATATTTTAGGTACCGACTATAATTTAGAGTTGCATGTGCAAGTGGGTGGTGGTGCTTATATCTGTGGAGAAGAAACCGCGTTATTAGAATCACTGGAAGGCAAGCGTGGCAATCCACGTATGAAGCCACCATTCCCGGCTGTGGCTGGATTGTATGGTTGCCCTACCGTAGTAAATAACGTAGAAACCATTGCAGCCGTAGTGCCTATCGTGGCCATGGGTGGTGATGAATATGCAAAAATTGGCGTTGGAAAATCAACAGGAACAAAATTAATTTCGGCATCAGGTCATATCAATAAACCAGGAGTGTATGAAATTGAATTAGGAAAAGTATCCGTTGAAGAATTTATCAATAGCGAAGAATATTGTGGTGGTGTATGGAAAGGCCGTAAACTAAAAGCAGTGGTTGCAGGAGGTTCATCCGTTCCCATTTTACCTACCAATTTAATCTTGCAAACTGCCGATGGAAATCCACGCATGATGAGCTACGAAAGCCTGGGCGAAGGGGGCTTCATCTCAGGAACCATGATGGGTTCGGGCGGATTTATTGTCATGGACGAAACGGTGAATATCGCCGAGAACTTATATACCTTCAATCGCTTTTATCATCACGAAAGCTGCGGACAATGCAGCCCTTGCCGTGAAGGTACTGGATGGATGGAGAAGCTCACGCATAGCATCATTAGCGGTCATGGCAAGCCAAGCGATATTGATTTGCTATGGGATCTACAAACTAAAATCGATGGCAAAACAATTTGTCCTTTGGGTGAAGCAGCAGCCTGGCCTGTGGCAAGTGCCGTTCGACATTTCCGTGCCGATTTCGAAAAACTGATACATTAATGAATGGGAGTATTAAAGCATAAATACTTCTTAATACTCCTCATCCTCTTGCTGGGTGCCTCTTTGCGCCTTTTCAATTTAACCAAGGCGGTTCCTGCTTTAAGTCAGGATGAGTTGGTGACTGGCTATGATTCGTATTGCCTCTCACAAAATTTGCACGATCATCATGGTGCCTTCTTGCCATTTATTCCAGAGTCGTTTGGCGACTGGACTTCCCCCTTCATCAACTATGTATCGATGCCTGTTGCGGCGTTGCTTGGATTAAATGATTATGCTACTCGTTTGCCAGTTTCATTACTTGGTATTGCGAGTATCTTTTTGTTTTATGTATTGATTAAGAAAATATTTAATGATCAGCGTATCGCGCTAATTGCGGCTTTTCTTTTGGCAACAGCCCCATTTGCTATTTCACTTTCACGTTGGGCTGTGCCACCAAGTACGGTGCCGTTTACAATGCTTTTATTCTTCAATACATTTTTTTGGGCGAAAGAGAAGCCGAGTATATTGCGATTTCTCTGGGTTGGAATCACTGCAGTTCTGGTGGTGTATTCTTATCCAACGATGAAATTATTTTTCCCTCCTCTGGTGGCCATCCTCGGTTTATTATACTTTAAGGATTATCAATGGAAGGCATTGCCAGGTGTTATTTTATTTTTAGTACTCATTGCACCACTCTATTATTTGGCGTTGCGTTACCCGGAAATTTACAATGCACGTTTTAAAAATATCTCGCTCGCTGCCAGTGGAGAGCCCTTTGTATCTGGATTCATCACTCGATATATCAGCTATTTCTTGCCCTATTTTTATTTTGGTAAAGGCGATGAATTCATGCTGCATCATTTACCAGGATTTGGAAGCATACAAGAAGTACTCGCATTTTTTAGTTATGCAGGCATTGCCTTTGTGATTGCCAATGCAATGGGTAAAATCAATTTTATCGATCGCAGGCTATCCATTTTTTTATTACTATACTTCATCATTGCACCCATTCCGGCGGCCCTCACCATTCATAAATACACGATGCTACGCAATATACATACGGTATTGCTGATGTTGATTTTTGCAGTGATGGGAATTCAGGTGATATTATCAAATATTCAAAGTCAAAAAATACAAAGCATCGTCGTGAACGGTTTGATTGTGGTGGTGATGCTCTCTACCTTGAACTTCTCCTATTACTATTTCAAGCAATATAAATTTGATGCACAAAAAGATTATCACTACGGCATCAAAGAAGTATTTGCCTATTTAGAAGAACATGATTCGGAGTTTCAGCGCGTAGAAATCAATACCGATGTAACCGAAGACCACGGCATCTTAGAGCCTTATATTTACTATCTTTATTACCATCATATCGCTCCCGGAACGTATGATACAAAAGAGATGACCACCCATTTAGACAAGTATTATTTTATGCCAGTTTCGGTTGCGCCTTTGCTCGAAGCCACTCCCATCTTCGTGTTTCCCTATGGCACCCAAGGCAATGCTTATAAGGTGTATCAGAAGGGACCTGGAGTGTATCAAGTAATTCAATAAATTCGTTGGTTAGCCAAGCCGATGTAATTATCTTCGTGGCCTGTAAGATTGGCTTTGTTGTTATATGATGAAATTCATTGAAATCCATTACCGTAAAATACTATTGCTAATTCCGCTAATTAGTTTGGCGATGCACTGGCATGTATTCACGCGCGATTTGGTGGGAGTGCATGTATGGCGACAAACGCAAACACAAACAGTCATCGATAATTTTTATAAGGAGGATAATAATATCATGAATCCGAAGTGCCACGAAAATCCGGAAACGGATCGGGTAGTGCGCATGGAATTCCCAGTGATGCAATGGCTGTTTGCGCAGGTATATCGCGTGTTGGGGCCACATATCGCCATCAGCAGGGTGCTTTCGTTTATCATTGGGATGGGTTCGGTGTTCGGAATATTTTTTTTATTACTCAGTATTTTTAGAAATAAAACATTAGCGGTAATAGGTGCCTGGTGTTTTAATTTCTCACCAGCATTTTATTATTATACCATCAACCCCTTACCCGATAATTTTGCACTGGCGGCAGCCATCTGGAGCCTCGTTTTTTTATTTAGATGGATATCCAATCCGCGCTGGCAAAACTTATTGTTTAGTGCCGTTTTTCTTAGCCTGGCTACCTTAGCGAAACTTCCATTCATTATTTACGGAAGTGTGATTGCCGCTTATTTGGGCGTTGAATTAAAAAACAATTTGCGTTTTGGATTGAAAAAAACAATGCAGGCTTCCCTAATTTATTTATTGGTGATGGCGCCTGCATTGGCCTGGTATGTGTGGGTGATACCCACCTGGGGAGGCAATGGCGTAGTGAAAGGAATGATTGATTTGCGAAATAATTCCGGCGAATTATTAGATATACTTCAGGCAAATTTAGTTTCCACCTTACCAGAGCTTTTGCTCAATTATGCATCCGTACCTTTCTTCATTGCAGGATTTTATTTCGCGTATCGCTTTCGTCGCACGCACTCAAAACGCTTTCCATTATTTTTATTTTGGGGCGCAGCGATTTTGCTTTATTTCGTTTTCGAATTGAATATGATTGCCAAGGTACACGATTATTATTTGTTTCCATTCTTACCCATCTTGTTTTTGATTGTTGCGTATGGAGCCTGGCACTTACTCAATCGCAAAGAAAAATTCTTTCGTTATGCGGTAATCGTATTGCTACTGCTGGCACCCATTACTGCCTACCTGAGAGCCAACCCGCGCTGGAACACGGTATCGCCGGGGTTCAATGTCGATTTTTATAATAACAAAGAAGTGCTTCGTAATTTAGTTCCGCAAAACGAACGTGTGATTGTAGGTTTCGATAAATCGCATTTTATCTTACTCTACTATATCGATAAGAAAGGATGGGCATTTGATGAAGGATTTAATATACCACAATTCGAATATCAAATATCTCAAGGGGCTCATTATTTATATACCGATACACCCATTGATACCATGCCGCAGGTGCAGCAGCATTTGGATTCCAAAATATATGATCAGGATCGTTTACGAGTGTATCGTTTGAAATAGGCTTAATCTACATCCCTACCAAACTCCAGGATAAGAGATGCACTGATACCATAATTTTGTACGTTCTCTCTTTGAGAACCTGTGCCACTTCCACCCCAATAGGCGGCGAGTCCTTCCACATTTGTTTTGCCTAAAGGCTGCTGGTAGTAGGGGCGAATATTTATTCCAAACCAGGAGGTGGCCATCAAACTAAAATTCACACTCAAGGTACTGGCCAGTTTAATATTATAAATCACGCTTTCTTCGGTACCACCTGCAAAAGCAGCATCATTGGAGTAGGTAGTGCTACCCGTAAAGAAATGCAAATCGGCATCCAGGGAAGGTACAATCTCAAAATGTTTGGTGTCGAGCACTTTCACGGTGATCCCCCCACTCATGCCACCGTATCCTATTTTTATTTTACGATAGCCCATCATGTTGGAGGTAGGTTCAAATCCAAACGCAGTATTCGTTTCGCTAATACGAGAGAAAACCATTTCGAATCCTACTAATTCACCACGGTGTTGCCAGCTCCCTTCATACCCTTGCATATAGTGGAAATAGGGCATCTTTTGGGTGAGCCAAGTGCGTGCATAATTATAACTATAGACGGTGCGATTGATATTATCTAAATTCATCACACCATATTTCTTACCGAAAGTAAATGCATTTTGAGCATTGCCTATCAATGTTGCGAACAACAAAATTGTGATACAATATTTTTTCATAGCTTAAAATTTGATACGATTTAAAACGATATGTTCTTTTACTTTTCCGAAATAGTTGCCATAGAAATTCATTGCGAGGCCTGAATAGTCAATGGTCATGCTGTTTCTGGAGTTTTTGGTGATGGTATAGTTACGATCGGGTTCGAGCTGACCAATGGTAGTAACCATCGTAATGTTGCTACCATCGGAGCGATAGAAATGGGCACTATGATTTTCCCTTCCTTTGATGGTCCAGCCATTGCTCGATAGAAAAAATGGATCATCGCCCGTGGTAGGAGTATCATAAAACATGAAGAAGCCTGTGATGCCAGCATTCGTAGTACTATCAACACCTCCATTTTTATTGAGATAGTCGACCTGCATGGAAGAAATTTCCCAGGTACCGGAGTTGCGGTTGAGGTAGTTTTTATTTTTCGAACACGAGGAGGAAAGGCCCAGCAGAAAAATACTGCTCCATAAAATCAATATTAAAGATGGTTTCATTAGTAGGTGGTTTTGCGGTGCAAGTAAGGAAAACTTATTGGTTGGAGGTATCACATGAAAGTAGTAATTGTATGATTTTGCTTAACCCTACAACCTGAATATATTTCGTAATTTGCCTTCCATTAAACGTATCAATTCCATGAATGAAAGTAATATTGGGAAGGTGAGTGTTATTATTTTAGAAACAGAATATGTCACCCATGATGTGAAGCGCTTCGTGCTGGAGCGCCCCGAAGGATTCAGTTTTATACCGGGGCAGGCCGTAAATATTTCCATTAATAAACCCGAGTTGAAAAATGAGATACGCCCATACAATTTCACTTCCTTACCCGATGCATCTTTTTTGGAGTTCATGATTAAGATTTACCCCAATAGAAATGGAATTACCAAAGTAATGGGTGGCATGAATAAAGGTGAAGAGTTGATTTTGCACGATGTATTTGGCAGTATCCTCTTTAAGGGCAATGGGGTATTTATTGCAGCAGGTTCGGGCATTACACCCTTTCTGTCGATATTACGTAGTTTGCAAAAACTCAAACGTGTTCAAGATAATATTCTGATTTACTCCAATAAAACCATGGATGATATTGTCATGGGAGAGGAGTTGCATGAGATGCTTGGTAATCGTTTTGTAAATTTCTTCACGAGGCAAAATGTCATTGGCTTCCTGGATCGCAAACTCGATCGTGATTTCCTCATCGAAGTAGTCCCCGACTTCAAACAACATTTCTATATCTGCGGCCCCGAAACCTTTGTCAGCGAAGTAACCCTGCTGTTAAAAAGTTTGGGTGCTTCTGCGAGTGCTATTGTATTTGAGCAGTGAGGGTGGGCGGGGGGGGGTAAAAAGTAAAAAGTAAGAAGTAAAACGTTAAAAGCCCCGCTCCGCGAAGTCTCTGACTTCGTGGAAGCGTAAGCAAATCTTAGATTTGCAAATGTCCGGCACAACTCATGTTACCTACTATACAAAAACATACGGCCTGGCTCCGCGAAGTCTCCGACTTCGTGGAAGTGTAAGCAAATCTTAGATTTGCAATAGTGCTGAATAACTTCAATCACCAATCACCCATCATCAATCACCCATCAATTCATTTACCTGCTGCGTGCTTTTTCACAGAAGCATCCACAAATTTCTTAGCC
>CAIVZR010000088.1 GCA_903910445.1 uncultured Bacteroidota bacterium | reverse complement strand
TGTTTGCCGGAAATTTGCCGGAAATACTGCCATATCAATTTGATGGAATGGTGGTATTTGGTTTGGTGATTTGAATTCGAAAGAGCGGCCAACGGCATCTCCGAGTAAGAGTCCGTATAGGCCACCTTTGATGATATTGGTCTGATTTTGGATGTGATGGTTAAAGAAGGGCATATTTCTCCATAAAGGTTGTGGAGATTAAATTTTTAACAGATAGTTACATTTATAACAACTAAATCCTCAATGGAAAGTATTTAAAATTTGCTGGTTATGTTATTGCTATTGGACTCAAGAATATTGTTTTTGTGGCATGGCGAGGTTATTTGGCGGCTATATAGAATGGTTTTGAATGGGTTGCATTTGTAGTTGTGGAAAAAGCCCGAAAAAATATCCAGGCTCTGATTTATTTCAACTAATCAAATGCTCTGCATTTTCTGCGAGAGAATGGCAGGAATCCTAATAGACCTGAAGCGATTAAGACGATAGATGCCGGCACTGGAACTGTTGCTACAGAAGACAGCATATATGCATGATATTGTCCGTTTATTTGACCTTGGCCTACAATCTGACCCAAATCATTAATTGCAGTTGCATCAATCAAATTCCATCCAGAATCAATGACTCCTGCCAAGGTATTAAGATCGAACATCGTACCATTGCTATAAAGAAAAGCATGAGCATAGCTATGCAAATTTTCACTAAAACCAAATGATCCAACTATTTGCCCATTTTCGTTAATGCTAGTTGCAACACTATTGAACCCATTCAAAGTACCTAAATCAAGCATATTGCCGTTATCATATAAAAATGCATGATTATTACCATCGGTGGCAGCCGAGCTTCCGACTACTTGTCCCTTTTCATTGATGCTAGTGGCAGAGCTACTAACGCCACCAGCAATAGTACCTAAGTCTGTCATACTTCCGTTGCTATATAGAAAAGCATGACTAATGCCATTTCCATTTGATAAATTTGAACTACCAACAACTTGTCCTTGGTCATTGATACTATTAGAATAGCTATAATTGCCACCAAGAGTACCTATGTTAGTTACAACGCCATTTCCGACAATTACAGCATGGTAACCACTATTGTATTGTGAGGCGGCTACTTGACCATTATTATTGATACTGGTAGCAGAAGTCCCCCCCATCCCTGGATAAATAGTGCCATTTAATCCAGTTATCCCAAAAAGATTGGATAAAGATTGATTGTAATACTGAACCGCATAGTTATCAGAATAAGGACTTCCTCCTGTTCTGACATTCCCCACTGATTGACTTGAATCATTAATGCTGACGGCAGAAGTGTTATATACATAGCCAGAATATGAACCTAACTCTGAGATACCATTATTGGTATAAATGAAAGCATGTGAATACCCATTTCCAGAAAATGAATTACCTACTACCTCTCCTTTGTTATTGATACTTCTAGCATAGCTACTGATGTCTCCTGACAGAACCCCTAAATCGGTAATTGTGACAGCCATGGCTTGTGATGAGCAAGTCGCAATCACTGAGACTGCAATAAGTTTTGGTATTTGTATTATCATGAAAATGGAATAAAAGGATATAGAGTGAAATTTGCAAAATCTTACATGGATACTATGTTCAGTTGCCATATTTGTCAAACATTGACTACGTGCCTGTAAGCAATTACTTCAAAAAAATGTGGGTAATTGATTGAAATACAGAGGAAATTGAAAAATCATTTCTAATTCTTTCCATTGGAAATGGAAGCAATAGAGGGAGGATTTGAGAATGGTGCAGGTGTCTGTCCGAAGAATAATGACCAAGTCCACAAAATTGATTGCAATGATGCCCCTCCCAAAGAAGTAGCCCCATCATCAAAAGGATCAAAATATACGTAATCTACACAATATTATTCTGCCAATAGTTTGTTTTAAAATTTAACATCGAAAAAATATTAACAGTAAAAGGGGGTACACATCGCCATGACAGCAAGAGAAATGACCAAGCAGGCATTCGCTCTCTATGACAATATCAGAATGAACTTCTCTACTGCTCCGTTGTATTCTGAGCAGTTGATTCGTTTATACAATTTACAGTCAAGAGCATTTTATAGATACAAAAG
>CAIVZR010000087.1 GCA_903910445.1 uncultured Bacteroidota bacterium | reverse complement strand
CACTGCAGGAATGACAAATACTGAAGCCAGTTTGAAATTTGGATTTCCTTCACCTGGTTTCCGCAGTGGGCTTTGTCTTGGATTTCGATTCTAAAATAACTTTTCATTGAAACTTCGAATTATATTATTGTTGTTTATCCTTGGATGTCGATTGACATGGGCCCAAGATTCGCGACATGCTATAAAATTCAACCTACTTGGACCCATCGTGAAGTCCATTCCTATTCAATATGAATTTTCACTGACGCCTCATAAAAGTTTATTGTTCGAAGCTGGGTATACCTTGCCTATCGATCTTTTTAAACCATACTATGGGAAATCGAAAACCTTTGGAACACGCGAATTAATTTTCTCCGATTTCCGTTTTAATGGAGGATATCAAATAACGCCAGAGTTTCGATATTACATTTCGAAGAAAGCTTCAGCAGGTTTTTTTGTTGGTGGTTATCTTCGTTATTCAAAATATTCGGTGCAGTCGCATGTGAAATATACTGGTGAAAATTATAATGTATTGTTCACTTTCAAAGGAGCATTCAGTGCTACGAATGGTGGCATTGTTACCGGCTATAAATGGAAATTAGGTTCTCATTTTAATATTGAAGCTTGGCTGCTCTGCTTGCATGCTGGTATGAATCGCTTGAAACTAAGTGCAAGCAATGATTTTGAGTTGGTAGATGCACCACAATTTTTGCAAGATCTTCAAAGTACCTTAAGTGACATTCCGGTAGTAAAAAACTGGGCCTCAAATATTGTGAATCGTGATGTTAAAGTAGGTTTTGGCTATACCTTTGTGGGCACCCGGGCTGGACTTTGTTTAGGATATACTTTTTAATTTAAATCTGACATGAAAATATTCATCACCCTTTGCTTTATGTTGAGTTTATTGACACTCACAAATGCAACGCCTCCACAAGCATTAAAATTAATGAAAGGCAATCCGAAAAATGTAGTTAAGATGAATCTAATTCCAATAGCATTCAAAACATATTCATTCCAATACGAACATAGTATTATGCGCAATTTATCGTTATGCCTTCAAGTAGGATATAACTCAGAGTTACGATTGGGAACGTATATCAATAGAATTCTCGATACGGTAAGTAATGCCAGACTAAATGCTGCAAGAGCAAAATTCGCGCTTACGGAATTAACTACTACGGGAAACACCTATATAACCCCCGAATTAAGAATTTACATAAGCAGAAAAGGAGCACCAAATGGATTTTATTTGGCACCTTACTATCGCTTTACAACTTCAAAATTACATGCCACTTTCACCTACAAAGACAGCAATAACGTTGATATTCCTGTATTATTCACAGGCAATTTAAATAGTGTAAGACCTGGAGTCATGGTAGGTTATCAAAAATCATTTTTAAAACGATTGGTTGTTGACTTTTGGTTGGGCGGGGTTCAATTTGGTTCTTCGAAAGCAAGCTTTGACGCTACCTCCGATTTTACAAAGGTTGATAAACAAGGGGTGGTTCAATTTATTGACGATAATTTCAAGTATGGAAATGCTACTGTTACCTTTGACAGTGATACGCATGCCAAGTTAGAATATAATGGCAAGACAAATGGTTTCAGAGTAGGGCTTTGTTTGGGATTCCGATTCTAAGAATTAAATAATTCCTATAAGTGGCTTCGGTATATACCGACTAATATCGCCTCCATTGCGCTTGATATCTTTTACGATGGTTGAGCTTACTGCTGAATATGCAGGTGAGCAAACCATAAACAATGTTTCAACTTCAGGTACCACTTCCTTATTTATTTGCGCAATATTTTTTTCGTATTCGAAATCAGTGTCACTTCTCAAACCACGTAAAATAAATTGTGCTTCAATTTGTTTACAATAATTTACGGTGAGCCCTTCATATTGGGTGATAGATATTTGAGCATCTCCTTCGAAACAAGTATGCAAAAAAGCCATACGCTCTTCTAATGTGAACATGCATTGTTTCGATGAATTTTTTCCGATGCCAACATATATTCTATCAAACATGGTTTTGGCACGTTGTAAAATATCGAAGTGTCCAATGGTGATGGGGTCGAATGATCCCGGGAATAATGCAATTCTCATATATGTTACGAAGTTCTAACTTTTTGTTTGCATCACCAAAACTGATTATGATAGCGGTGGTGCCTTATAAAATGTAAACGACGATTGTCCGTAAACTCTTTCTTCTAAATAAAATTCATTTTTTGGCAAAATTGTTTTACTGTGGTGTTCCACAATAAGCAATCCATTTGGATTCAGAAATCCATTTTCGAATACCAATTCGGCGATTGACTCAATATTCGGGAGGTCGTATGGCGGGTCGGAGAAGATTAAGTCGTAACCCATATCGCGATGCTTCAAATATTTGAACACATCACTTTTAATGATATCAATATTTTCGAACTCGAATTTTGTTTGCGTATCTTTAAGGTGTTTGATACAGCGATGATCGGCATCTACGCAGCATACACTAGCAGCACCACGGGAAGCAAACTCAAATGCCATACTACCGGTTCCGCTGAACAGATCGAGTATATTTAAGTCGTTTAAATCAAGTCGGGTTTCTAAAATATTAAAGATACTCTCTCTTGCCCGATCGGTGGTGGGCCTTACGGGTAAGCCATGAGGCACACTCATGATTAGTCCTTTTCGCTGTCCGGAAATTATACGCAATGTTGTAATAAAAAGAGGGTGGATGAATGTTGCACACTGGCAGGAATTTGACTCAATATAACATCGTGCGTGTTTTTTATATACGTATTTACGAGTTCTTTTATCTTGCTTTCCTGTGGGTTGCTACCACTAAAACAGCACTCACAAATTTCGGGTTTCAATTGATGGCTTTGGAAGGTATGCATTACAAAATAAAGTACATCCTCTGGGTTATGATAAGGGTAGCTATTACAAAAATGCAGGTTGCTGTTTTTTATCATTACCACATCAAAACTTTTTTCACCCAAATTAAGATAGCATACTTCTTTGTTTAAGTGCGCAGTTTGATAATAGAGCGACGAGAGAAGTGCTTGTGCATGATGGAATATTTTAACGCGCTCGCGAATGGAGCTATCAGTAAATTTACTAAGTAACTCATTCAGCATGAATTGAGGCACAGCATATACTATTTGAGCTCCGAAATCTGGAATGCGATGATTCAGCAATTGCATTCCGTCTTGTAATTCATACTTCAATTGATAATAGGTTGCAGCTTCTTCTTCTTCAAACAAAGCGGCAGGAAGTAAGGTGTAAAATGGGTTTTCAAAAATAATTTTTACACTTTTGAAATCATTTAAGAAAACATCTATATTATTAAGTAACCCTCTTAATGTATCGGGGCTAATGATAAAAAAATCGGCAACTTCAAAACTATGGTAGCTTAATACTTGCTTTTGATATCCATCGAAAATCGCATAACTAAATCCTTGGGCATGACACATGAACCACAATTCGCGTAAATGATTTTGCGATGATATGTATTGATCGCTGGTGTATGCATCAATGGCCTGAAGGTTGGTGAGTGTTGACACGATGAACGATTTTACGAAACGTATTAAATTAGTATCTAAATCAAGCGGCATTCAGCGCTTTGAAATTCAATTTCTCAATTTTTGATTTTGCATAATCGAATCCAATTTCAATCGATTCGCCTTTATGATCGGGGGCATCAAACATATAATCGAGCATGATGGCTTCGCAAATGGTGCGCAATCCACGGGCTCCCAATTTATATTCAACCGCCTTACTAACAATAAAGTCGATTACTTCCGGATGAATTTCCAATTTGATATCATCGATTTTAAACAGCTTCTTATATTGTTTCATCAAAGCATTTTTAGGCTTCGTAAGAATCAATTTTAGGGCTGGTGCATCCAATGGATTCAGATAGGTTATTACTGGCAATCGGCCAATGATTTCGGGTATCAAGCCAAACGATTTTAAATCGGCGGGCGAGATATATTGTAAGGGCTGTGATTCATCAAACTGAGCTTCCTGAGTATCGTTTCTAAAGCCAATTGTTTGCGCTTGCATACGGTTGGCAATATTGCGTTCGATACCTTCGAATGCGCCTCCGCAGATGAAGAGGATATTTTGTGTGTTTACTTGAATGTATTTCTGATCTGGATGTTTTCGTCCGCCTTGGGGAGGAATATTGGCAATGGTTCCTTCTAATAATTTAAGCAATCCTTGTTGAACACCTTCTCCACTTACATCGCGCGTAATAGATGGGTTATCGCTTTTGCGGGCAATTTTATCTATTTCATCGATAAACACGATGCCCATTTCTGCTGCTTCCACATTGTAATCTGCATTTTGCAGCAATCGGGTGATGATTGTTTCCACATCTTCACCCACGTAACCTGCTTCGGTAAGTACCGTTGCATCGGCGATACAGAAAGGTACATTCAAAAACTTTGCAATTGTTTTGGCCAATAAAGTTTTTCCAGTACCTGTTTCGCCCACCATGATGATATTTGATTTTTCAATTTCAATTCCGTCATCATCACTTCCTTGCAAAATACGCTTGTAGTGATTGTATACCGAAACACTGAGTACTTTTTTAGCTTCCTCCTGCCCTATTACATAGTCATCGAGATGGGTTTTTAATTCGGCAGGCGTGGGCGTTTTCTTAGCTTTTAAAGCTTCATTCACTCCAGTTTTCTTTTTCCCTTTGATGCCATCAGGACCCAACATTTCGTTGGCCTGAGAAACACAGGAGTCGCAGATATTGGCATTTTCTCCGCTAATCAGCATGCCTGTTTCGCTTTGCGGGCGGCCGCAAAAGGAGCAGGTGATTTCTTTTGTTGTTTTACCTTTCATATCTGTAGAAAATAAGAACAGCCTCTCCTTTTAGTTAGGGTGAGGCTGTTCAAATATAGAAGTTTGTAATTATAATAAGTTCTTTTTCTCGTTTTTACTTTTCAATAAAATCTCATCCACCATTCCGTACTCTTTTGCTTCAGCGGCAGTCATCCAATAATCACGATCACTATCTTTAGAAACTGTTTCATAATCTTTCCCGCTATGTTTAGCGATGATATCATATAATTCTTTCTTCAAGATAGAAATTTGCTTGAATGAAATTTCCATATCAGAAGCTTGTCCCTGCATTCCACCCATAGGCTGATGAATCATGATACGAGCATGTTTCAAGGCAGTACGTTTTCCTTTTACTCCTGCACACATTAATACAGCTCCCATACTTGCAGCCATACCTGTACAGATCGTAGCTACATCGGGGTTGATATATTGCATGGTATCATAAATCCCTAAACCTGCATGTACACTGCCTCCTGGGCTATTGATATACATTTGAATATCACGCTTAGCGTCGGCACTTTCCAAGAAAAGTAATTGGGCTTGCACTACATTGGCAATATAATCGTCGATAGGAGTACCCATGAAAATGATACGATCGGCCATGAGTCGAGAGAATACGTCAATCTCACGAAACGGCTGAGGGCGTTCTTCGATGATACTTCGGGTCATTCCTTCTACATTTCCCATCACCGATTTGTAATTGTGCAATGTGAGGCTGCTAATACCGTGATGCTTTACAGCATATTTTTCGAATTCCGTATTAAATGTCATATTAGTTTAATTTTTTAAATGTTATTTAGGGCATTCAAATCCCGTGCGAAAGCGAATAAATGAAATTTATACGACAATACGGCAAGAAATAGCTGACAATATTAAGATTATTCTCAACTCAGTGACAGAATCTCGGATTCGCAAGGAAAGCTCGTTTTAGGAAAACCAATCAAAATTTAGGCATGAGAATGCTCGTGGTCAAGATCATCTCCATGGTCGTGCTCATGTTTGCTACGCTCTAGTTTCTCTCCATCAAATGCTTTGCTATCAATAGGCACTTCATTAACTGTAATGAGTGATTTAATATAACCTAGTGATTTAGATGTACGAATCATATTGATCATACTTTCTTGTTGATCTTCGCGTTTGAAATATTTGTTTTCAAATTCTGAACGAATTCCTTCATTACGAGGATCGTAACCGTAGCGGTGCATATAATTGGCCAACAAAATTTGGTATTGATTTTCTACTTCTTCAGCCGTTAAATCAAAATTTTGTTCTTCGAAAACCATATCACGGATGATACTCCATTTCAAAAATTCTTTTTCGTGAAGGTAATCGTGTTCGATTTCGTGCTCGCTTTTCTCTTTATTTTGTTGTTTAATCCAACGCAATAAGAATGCATCTGGCAATTTAATTTGATGTGATTTAACCAATCCTTTGATGATATCATCTTCCATCATGCCTTCCGCTTGAGATGCATAATATTCTTCAATTTCTTTACGAATCACGCCTCTCAAATCGTCAACAGTTTTCACTTCTCTTTCTTCGTTATTATATTTAGAAAGTAAGTCGTCGTTTAATTCGGCAGGAATTAAACGTTGGATTTTTTTAATTGTGAAAGAGAATGTATGATTTAGGTCGTTGGCGGCTTCTTTAGCGATTCCGAATATCTGTGAGATTTCGGTTGCATCGTTATTGAATGTTTTGAAGATGTCGAACAATACTACATCACCCACTTTCTTACCTAAGAATTTTGCTTTCTCTGCTTCGTCTTTGATTGATGAGAACAAGATGCTTTTCTCAGTAGTATTCACACCACCTTCGAAAGCCGATCCATCATCGTTAGACTCAACGAAATCACCATTCATCATATCGGTACTTTCTACCGCATCGGCATCACCCAAAGCACCATGACGGCGTTGAATTAATTCCAATTCATTATCAATTTCTTTTTCATCAACACTCACTTTAAACTTATTGAAAGTATTGCTTGCATTGATATTTAAAGTAAGCTCTGGACGTAAACCCAATTCAAAAGTAAAGTCAAGGGTTTCACCTGAAGGCTTTTGTTCGGCATCGGTAACACTCATTGGCATACCGTAGTACATGAATTTTTGAGTTACAATATAATCGCTCAAGCCATCATTCACCATATTATTCAATGCGTCGTAGCGAACTGCTGCTCCGTATTTTTGTTCGATGATAGATTTTGGGGCGAATCCTGGGCGAAATCCTGGCATGTTTGATTTCTTCGCTACATCTTTAATTTCTTTTTGGTAGCGGGTTTCCACCTCTGCCTTATCAAGTTTAAGGGTAATGATCGCTAGGTTGCCATCTTTTATTTCGTGTTGGATATTCATGATGCTGATTTTTTTAAAGAATGCGGTTTACTTAGTTCGCCTCAGTTATCAAAAAAAGAGACGCCATAATTGCGTCTCTTTTTTCAATGTGCGCATGGAGGGACTCGAACCCCCACGCCTTACGGCACCAGATCCTAAGTCTGGCACGGCTACCAATTACGCCACATGCGCATTTTTTTGAGGGCGCAAAAGTAGGAAGAAAATAGCATATAATGAAAAATAAGTTGAATGATTCCTGGAAACTCAGCGAATAAGCCACTAGCACCTTTGCACAGTGCCGTTCTCAAGGTGGTATTTCTCCCCACTTATAGCACAAGTGGCATCGCCATTGGCTTCAAAAATTAGCTTGGCACCTAGAGCACTCATCCATCCTGAATGGCGGGCTGGGTTGCCCATTACGAGTGCGAAGGCTGGGATATTGCGTGTAACAACGGCCCCTGCTCCAATAAATGCATATTCGCCAATGGTAATACCACACACGATGGTGGCATTGGCTCCAATGGTGGCTCCTTTTTTTACCAGCGTAGTTAAAAATTCATTTTTTCGGTTCACTTCACTTCTAGGGTTCATCACATTGGTAAAAACCATGGAAGGACCGAGGAATACGTCATCTTCACATATAACGCCAGTGTAGATACTCACATTATTTTGGACCTTCACCCTATTGCCAAGT
Source organism: uncultured Bacteroidota bacterium (assembly GCA_903910445.1). GTDB lineage: Bacteria > Bacteroidota > Bacteroidia > UKL13-3 > UKL13-3 > CAINMV01. Next base: position 5,350 of record CAIVZR010000087.1, on the reverse strand, counting down.
TTCACTTCGGGGCTTACCACGACATTCTGACCAATATTACAATCCATACCAATGGTGCAATGGGGCATGATATGGCTGAAATGCCATATTTTAGTACCCTCCCCAATAGTACTTGGGGCATCTACAAAAGAGGATTCGTGAATAAACACACTCATAGTTTGGTGATTAGGAATTACAAGAATACAAATTTATTCAAATATAGCGCTAGCTAAAAACTTGCTCTGATAGGCAGTGCAGCATGGTTTACACAAAAAGAGTATTAAATTCGCAACCCTTCATGAAAAGTAACGTAGCGGTAGTTATCCTAAATTGGAACGGGCATGCACTCTTGCAGCAGTTTTTACCTTCGGTGGTGCAATACAGTGCCGGGGCCAATGTGTATGTGGCCGACAACGCTTCTACCGATGATTCCATTGAACTCATTAAATCGCAATTCCCTTCCGTAAAAATCATACAGAACCAGCGAAATGGGGGCTATGCAGGTGGATATAACGATGCATTGAAAGAATTAAAAGAAGATTATTTCGTGCTGTTGAATAGCGATGTAGCGGTGACTGAAAATTGGATTGCGCCGATTCAGAAACTCATGGATGCTGATGAAAGCATTGCTGCTTGTCAGCCCAAGCTATTGAGCTACTATGAGAAAACAAGATTTGAGTATGCAGGTGCTTCCGGAGGATTCATTGATCGATTTGGCTATCCTTTTTGTAGAGGGCGAATTTTTGATTCGTGTGAAAATGACGATGCACAATATAATGAAACCCGCAGATGTTTTTGGGCAACAGGCGCCTGCCTCTTTGTTAGGGCCGAAGCCTTTCATAAAGTAGGAAAGCTAGATGAAGACTTTTTCGCGCATATGGAAGAGATTGATTTGTGTTGGCGAATGCAACAATTTGGATATCAAATTATGGTATGTCCCGAATCGGTGGTTTATCATGTTGGAGGTGGCACCCTATCGCAACAAAATTCAAAAAAGACCTATTTGAATTTTCGTAATGGCTTAGGATTGCTTCTGAAAAACTTACCCATACAAATGGTATGGTATAAAATTCCGCTACGAATATTTTTGGATCAAATTGCCGCCTTTAAGTTTTTGGCAGATGGGAAGAAGGATGACTTCAAAGCCATTGGCAAAGCGCATCGTAACTTCTTATGGAACATCAATATGTGGCGCAAAAAACGCTATCATCATCAGCGAAAAAATTTATTACCCGAGGTTTATGATGGCAGTATTGTGTGGGATTATTTTGTGAAGAAGCAACGAACATTTTCAAGTTTGCAAAAAAACAAATTCACTAGCTAATTATTATAAAAGCACCGATGCGCTATCTGCTAAAACTCACCTACGACGGCACAGCATATCATGGCTGGCAGATACAGACGAATGCTGTTTCGGTGCAAGGCGAACTGCAATCGGTACTAACAGAGATTTTAGATAAGCCAATAGAAACTGTTGGTTGTGGTAGAACCGATACTGGAGTACATGCAAGCATGTATTTTGCGCAATTTGATGCAGAGGATGAACTTGGTGATCGGTTTATGTTACGAGCCAATTTTATGTTACCAGCTGATATTCGGCTACTCACAATTCAACAAGTTCCAGAAACATTCAATGCCCGCTTTGATGCCCGAAGCAGAAGCTATGAGTACATTTTAAATTTTGTTCCAAATCCTTTCACGCATAAATACTCGTTATTACTTTATAATCAACCCAACTTCCAACTCATGAATGAGGCGGCAAGTTTATTGCTGAACCATAGTACTTTTACCAGTTTCAGCAAGAGCGGTAGTGATCAGAAAACCGATAGATGCAAGATTACGATTGCGGAGTGGAGGCCATATCAAGACGGTATTTGGAAGTTTCATATTAGTGCCGACCGTTTTTTAAGAGGAATGGTAAGAGCCATTGTAGGAACACTGCTGGATGTAGGATACGGAAAGACGAGCATTGAAAATTTTAACGAAATAATTGAGAGTAAGGATCGCACCAAAGCCGGAGCATCGGTTGCTGCGCATGCTTTATTCTTATGCGATATACAATACCCAACCCATAAACTTACCCTTTAATATTGTTATGAAATTTCCAATTTGGTTTAAAAAGTCGAAAGGCGGATACTTTTATCAGCCGGTGCATATTGCAGGATGGATTTGTTATATCGTCAGCTTTGTTGATGTGATGGCAGCCTTTTATTTGCTTAGTGAAGGAACAACCAATAGTACCGACCAGCTCAAGGCTGTGGCGCCTGTTGTGATTATAAATTTCATCATTTTAGCCATAGTTATTTTCTTCACTTGCGAAAAGGAACCCGATGAAGATGAAAAATAAAGGCTAGGTTAACTTGTTGCACCAAACATTGGTTAAAACACATGTTATTTACTATGTTCCAATTTCGTAAATTCGCCCTAATTTTAATTGCTTGTTAACCATGAAATATTTTCTTTTAGTTCTCGGTGCTTTTGGGATACTCTTCTTTTCGCAATGTGATTTTATTTTTAAAAATAAGAAGATGAATACTGGAACCATTAATAATAATGCAACTCCGGGAGGGAATGCGAATGGTGAGATGCCTGAGATGAAATTTGATGAAGAGGACCATGATTTTGGGAATATTGAGCAAGGAGAGAAAATTGATTTCTCGTTTAAGTTTACCAATACTGGCAAGGCCGATTTGATCATTAATAATTGCACAGCTTCTTGTGGATGTACTATTCCTAATTGGCCACGTCAACCGATTCGGGCAGGAGAATCATCATATATAGAAGTACAATTCGACAGTAATGGAAAGCAAAATGAGATTACCAAAGAGGTAACTGTTTCTACCAACTGTGACCCAGCAGTAAGAAAAATTAAATTTCACGGTTTTGTGAAAGTCGTTCCAAAGCCTTAGTTAAATATTCAATTCATTTATCGTTTTATTTATATAATTATGTTCAATTTATTTCTTCAAGCAGCACCGGCTGCAGCGCCATCAGGCATTTCGGCTTATATGCAACCCATCTTACTCATTGGTATTGTGGTTGTGATGTACTTTTTCATGATACGTCCACAAAGTAAAAAGCAAAAAGAGCAACGCAAGTTTCAAGATGATATTCAAAAAGGAGATCGTATTGTAACTATAAGCGGTATTCATGGTAAAATTACCGAGATGGATGAGAAAACCATCACCATAGAAATGGAAAACGGGAAGATGAAATTGGAGCGTGCAGCCATCTCTTCAGAGAACACCCTTGTTACCTATCCTAAAAATAAATAATACCCTTTCCTGTTTTTTATAGCAGGGAAATAAATTTCATGTTACGCATTGGCATCACCGGAGGCATTGGCAGTGGTAAGAGTGTGGTGTGTCAATTTTTTGAGCGCCATCAAATTCCCATTTATAATGCTGATGATGAAGGCAATAAAATCATTGATAACAATCCCATCATCAGGAAGAATATCACCGCTTGTTTTGGTGCTAAAGCCTACACCCAAAAGGGGCTTAATAAACCTTTGATTCGAAAATTGGTATTTGGCAATCAGGAAGCCCTGCAAAAATTAAATTCGATTACCCATCCAGTAATTATTGGTCATTTCGAAGCATGGTGTGTGAGGATGAAGAAGCAGGGTCACTTTTTGGTGGTGAAAGAAGCTGCCTTGATGTTTGAGAGCGAAAGTTATAAGTCGCTCGATTTTATTGCATGCGTGGTGGCTCCTATTGAAACCCGCATTGAAAGGGTGATTCAGCGAGATGGCAAAACCCGTGATGAGGTGATGCGAATAATAAATAAGCAATGGAGTGATGCCGAAAAGATTAAACGTTCGGACTATATCATTTATAACGACGATACCGATTTAGTGCTGCCACAGTTAGTGGATTTACATACCCACGTGATTCATAAATCAAGGAACCATGGAAATTAAAAGATCATTCTGGAAACGATTGTTTCGCGATGTTCGCTCGCGTTACCGTATTGTAATTATGAACGATACAACCTTCGAAGAGAAGGCATCGTTTTCATTAACACGACTTAATGTATTTATTGCATTGAGTTCGCTCACTGTCTTTCTTATTTTTTCGGGCGTGGCACTCATTGCCTTCACACCGGTGAAGGAGTACTTGAATGGATGTAATGATGTAACAGTAAAAAACAAATTGCAATCGCAGATGTTACGTATCGATTCGATGGAGAATGAAATTAGGATGCGCGACGATTTATTGAATTCGATACGACGTGTATTTAAAGATAGTATTGATGAGAGCAAACCGCCACAGCCACAACAAACGAAGCCAACAGGCGATAATCATAGTATACCAGCTTCAAACAATGAGCTGGCCATGCGCGATTTGGTAGAGAAAGGCGATAAGTATACCCTTTCGGAGAATGCAGCACCCAATATTCCAGGACAGCGTTATAGCGCTGGTTATTTATACCTGCCCCCAGTGAAAGGTACCATCACGCAAAAATTCAATGCCCAGGATGCTCATTATGCTATTGATATTGTAACCAAGCCTAATGAAACCGTGAGAGCCACCTTAGACGGGACCGTGATTTTCGAATCGTGGAACCCTGAAACAGGCAATGTGATTGTATTACAGCATAATAATAATACGGTATCAGTATATAAGCACAATGCCGTAATATTTAAAAAGGAAGGCGAATTTGTAAAAGCCGGAGATGCCATTGCCATTGTAGGAAATTCGGGAGAGCTCACCACTGGAGCCCATTTGCATTTCGAATTGTGGGAGGATGGTTTGGCAGTGAATCCCGAACATTTCATGGTATTTTAAGATTCCGCGTCCTAACTCCCTTGCTCTCAGCGACCTGTATCGAATGTGGATAACTCCTCCAAATTGCCTATCTTCGCGCCATGAACTCACGCAAACCTCGTCGGGATGACGACAAAAAAAGCGGAGGAAGAACCCGTATTTCTTCCCCAAAATCTAATAGCTCATTTGCTCCACGCAATACCGATTCGCCAAAAAGAAGTTATTCTTCGGGCGAAGGAAGCAGCTTCGAAAAGCGCCCTTATACTAAACGTACCGAGGGCAGTAACGATAAACCTTTTACTCGCAAACCTTTTGGCGAACGTAATAACGACGACAATCGTACGTTTAACAAACGCAGCGAAGGAAGCAGCGACAAGCCTTTCACACGCAAGCCTTATGGCGACCGTAATAACGATGATGTAGAAAAACGCTCTTATAATAAACGCAGCGAAGGTGGCAGCGACAAACCTTTTACACGCAAGCCTTACGGCGACCGTAATAATGAAGGTGCTGAAAAACGCCCGTATGCCAAACGCAGCGAAGGTGGCAGCGATAAACCTTTCACACGCAAGCCTTACGGCGACCGTAATAATGAAGGTGCT
>CAIVZR010000086.1 GCA_903910445.1 uncultured Bacteroidota bacterium | reverse complement strand
TGCTAAAATACATTTTAAAATAAAACAGCCTGCAATTTCTTGCAGGCTGCGGTAATCGTTATCCGATTTTATTAGAACTTACCTCTGAATTTCATGGTTTGAGCCACTTTATCCATCGCTACCACATAGGCCGCGATACGCATCGGGATACCATGTTTTTGTGCGCTTGCATACACGCGTTCGAAGGCTTGCTTCATTACACGATCGGCACGGCGATTCACACGTTCTTCGGTCCAGAAATAACCTAAGCGGTTTTGTACCCATTCGAAATACGAAACGGTTACACCACCTGCATTGGCAAGAATATCTGGAACAATCATTATTTTCTTGTCAAATAAAATTTGATCTGCATTCGAGTTGATAGGTCCATTTGCACCTTCAACAATAAGTTTTGCTTTGATATCAGCAGCATTGTCTTTCGTAATTTGATCTTCCATGGCAGCAGGAACCAATACATCTACATCCAAAGTAAGAAGCTCTGCATTAGATATTTTCTTAGCCCCAGTTAATCCTTCCAAAGTACCTTTATTACCATCGCGGTAGCTAATCAAAGCTTCAATATCAAAACCTTCTTCGTTATAGTAACCACCAGTTACATCACTCACTGCCACAATTTTCAATCCTTGTGTTGCAATTAATTTTGCTGAGATAGAACCCACGTTTCCGAATCCTTGTACAGCACAAGTAGCGCCATTAGGCTTAATACCTAATTTACCAAGGGCAGCGCGACAAGTTACCATTACGCCACGGCCAGTTGCTTCAACACGACCCAATGAGCCACCTAAAACCAATGGTTTTCCAGTTACTACCGCAGGCGATTCAACACCTTTGATTTTACTGTATTCATCCATCAGCCAGGCCATTTCTTGTTGGCCAGTATTCATATCTGGAGCTGGAATATCCTTATCAGGACCAAAAACATCTGACATGGCAGCAGTATAGGCACGGGTTAAGCGCTCTAATTCGCCTTTGCTCATACTTCTTGGGTTACAAGTAATACCACCTTTAGCGCCTCCGTATGGAATATCCACCACGGCACATTTCCAGGTCATCCAGGCAGCCAAAGCCTTTACCTCATCGAGGTTTACGTCCATACTATATCGAATACCGCCTTTGCTGGGCCCAACGATATCGCTGTGAATCACGCGGTATCCTTCAAATACCTGTACGCTTCCATTATCCATAGAAACAGGTAAATTAACAATTACAATCTTCTTTGGAGCTTGCAATACAGCAATGGTATTGGAATCCAGACCTAAAATTTGAGCCGCTTTATTAAAACGGTCCATCATGCTTTCAAAAGGATTAGGCAAATCTTTCAAAGGAATATCAGTAGCTTTACTCATAAAAAAAGTATAATAATTTTTTGCAAACGTACATTATTTTATGAATATAGCAAGGATTTTTAAGTGCTTATAGGGCACCTCAAATCATGATTTTCATCGTGTTTTTTTTAATTCATTTCCTATATGAGTTGTTTTGAAATCGTACATCTTAGTGGATGAATTGTAATTTGAATTGGACAATTGAGCAATCACCGTTAAAAAACCAGTTTTTGAATTATACCCCCTTTAGGGGTAGAACACCACTCATAGTTATGAATTGGAGTAAAGTTGGGGTTATATACCTCTAATATTCATGAATATGGTGTTGCGGCATAAATATTGCTGTAAGGAGGTCGCGTTAAGTTTTTGTAAAAACTGCCAAAGTAGTATAATTTAAGGGTCGCGTCTTCGGCGTTAAAAGCAGGTTCTATTAAGCCTCCATCATTAAAATGACCCAAAATTGACTTTGCATTTACATCCTTTCTGCAATTATTACATCTTTCTATATTATTAACATATGCTGGATGCAACTTTTTATCTTTTAGTCGTTATTATATTAAAACCAATCTTCAAATAAATGAGACAACTTAAAATTAGCCGTCAATTTACCAATCGTGAGAATAAATCATTGGATAAATACCTGAGTGATATTAGCCGGGTTCCGATGATCAACGCAGAAGAGGAGGTAGAATTGGCACAACGTATTCGTGAGGGCGACCAAGCCGCACTAGAACGTTTGGTGAATGCAAATCTTCGATTTGTGGTATCCGTATCAAAACAATATCAAAATCAAGGTTTAACATTGGGTGATTTGATTAATGAAGGTAATCTGGGATTGATTAAGGCTGCCAAGCGTTTCGATGAAACTCGTGGTTTTAAATTTATCAGTTATGCCGTGTGGTGGATTCGTCAAAGTATCCTTCAAGCAATTGCTGATCAAGCCCGTATCGTTCGTTTGCCTTTAAATAAAGTAGGTTCACTTAGTAAGGTAATGCAAATTTATGCAGAGCTTGAACAAAAATTGGAACGTGAGCCAACACCGGCCGAAATTGCAGAACGTTCGGAAATGAGTTTAGAAGAAGTGGAAACAGTTTTAAAAACAAGTGGTAAAGCCATGAGTTTGGATGCTCCGCTTAGTGATAGTGAAGATAGTAATTCCTTATTGGCCGTATTAGGACAAAATGATGAACCCAACCCCGATGATCACCTTTTAGATGAATCATTGAAGCGTGAAATCACCATCAGCTTAAGTTCATTGTCTGACAAAGAAAAAGATATCTTGAAATACTTCTACGGATTGGATGGTAACCCTCCATATAGCTTAGAAGATATTTCTGAAAAGGTGGGTTTAACTCGCGAACGTGTTCGTCAGATTAAAGAGAATGCATTGAAGCGTTTGAGAAAATCATCAAGAAGTAAAATTCTTAAGACCTATTTATAATCATAGAAGAATTTCGAAACCATTAATGAAACAATTCGAAAAGGCATATTCCACTGGGATATGCCTTTTTTTATGAGAGAAAATAAAATAGTTTCACCCTGAATAATCAATAAGAAAATTAGATTGAATGAACGGCTGCTGCCAAACGGTGAATGAGTAATGAATCCTTTTCCACAGCATTGCCTACCACAATGACATCGGCACCAGCCTGACAAGCACTCAGTGCCTGTGCTTCCGTTTTGATTCCTCCCCCAACAAATAAAGGCACAGTGATTTGAGCAGTAACCTCTTTTATAAGAGCAGCAGGTACTGGTGACAAAGCACCACTTCCCGCATCCATATAAATTAGTTTCATGCCTAGCATTTCTCCTGCCAAGGCGGTGCTGGCTGCAATGGCATACTTATCGGCCGGAATGGGGATGGTATTACTCATGTACGAAACCGAAGTAATTCGCCCACCATCAATGAGCATATATCCTGTCGACATCACTTCTATCTGACTGCGTTTTAATAAGGGCGCGGCCAATACATGATTCCCAATAAGCAACTCGGGGTTTCTTCCTGAAATTAAGGATAGCAATAAAATAGCATCAGCCTTTTTACTTATTTGAAATGTATTTCCAGGGAAGATGATACAAGGAATGTTTGAATTGGTTTTGATGGTTTCAATACAGGTATCGAAATATCCGTTGGTAATAAGGCTTCCTCCAACTAAAATAAAATCAACCTGTGCTTCATTGCATCGTTGAATGGTCTCAAATAAGGCCGATTCAGAAGTTGCATCCGGATCGATGAGTACCGCAAAACATTTCTTGCCCTGAGCGCGATTTGATATTATTTGAGTGTAAAGAGATTGCATGTTTGGGGTTGCAAAATAATTAAATTATAAATAACTCCGATGCAATACTATCGGCCATGATCAAATAGTCGGGATTTATAACGAGTTGATTACCCCGCAACAAAAGCTTTTGATCTTTTAAATACAATTCAAAGATGGTTTTTTGTGATTGATATTCATTTGAAAATTCACTTTCCAAGATAGTTAATTGAATACCCCATTGGGTGCGCAATCCGGTAAGTAGGTATTCGTTATATCGATTCCCGGGAGTTAATATTTCTACCTCTCCAGGCCATTCATCTTTTATAAGTTGTTTAATATAATTTTCATTATTCCTAATATTCCAGCTTCGTGTATTGCCATCATAAGAGTGGGCCGATGGTCCAACACCTAAGTATTTTTTTCCTTGCCAATAAGCAGTATTGTGCCGGCTATATGCTCCTGGCTTTGCATAGTTGCTAATCTCATAATGCTCGTAGCCCTTCGATTGCAGAAATTCACGAATTAAATAAAATTGTCGAATCGCAGTCTCATCAGAGATGGGTGTTATCTGTTGCGTTTTTACTTGATGGTGTAATTGTGTTCGCTCTTCTATTGTAAGGTTATAACAACTTAAATGAGGAATTCCAAAATCAGTAAGTATGGTCAGGTTTTGAATTAACTTTTCATCAGTAAGCCCAGGTGAAGCAAAGATTAAATCGGCATTAATTTCTGCAAAGCCTAATGCTATGGCATCATTCAAGCATCGTTTGGCTTCTGATGAAGTATGTGCACGATGCATCCATTTTAAATCATCTTCAAAAAAACTTTGAATGCCAATACTTAGTCGATGTACTCCTTTGGATTTTAATTCTGATAACTTTTCGGTTGACAAATCATCAGGATTGGCTTCCAGCGTAATTTCCACAGTTTCGCTTACCGAAAATTCATTGTAAATAGTATCGATGATACTTCGCAATTCGCTGATGCTACAAATACTTGGTGTGCCTCCTCCAAAATAAATGGTCTCGATTATTTCCCCAACCAAGACAGTCTTTCGCATCTTCAACTCTTTATTGATACATTGTATTAAACTCGCTTTGTTCTTATGCGTAGTGGAGAAATGAAAATCACAATAAACGCAAGCTTGTTTGCAATAAGGGATATGTATATAGATGCCTGCCAATAGATTTCTTTTTTATGATGGGTTACTGTAATATTACCTCATTTAGAAGTAGTTTTGCAATTCATGTACCGTTCGGCAAAGATAATCTATACCCTTGGAATCCTGCTTCTGGTTTTAGAAGGATGGGCACAGCCACGTTTATTGCAAATTATCACTACCGATACCACCATAGAAGAATATAAAATTCCAAGAACATTAAGATATGAAGCGGTACTTAAGAAAGAACTTCAACTTGAATTAAAACACTGGCAATCGATTGATTTTTTGGAAGCATCATTCGATAGTGTCCATGTAGACTCCTCCAAAACCCTTGCCTACCTTCATTTGGGACCTAAGTATGAATTTTACGGAGAAAATAATTTTAAAATCAAAAAAGGAAATGCAAAATCGTTAGAGTCAACCCTTGCCACCTACTGGATCCGAATTATTCAAAAACAACTTTCAGAACTGGAACAAAAAGGATATCCTTTTGCCATGGTTAGCCTAAAACAAGCGATGCGAATACCCCATCAAATTGCTTTAGAATTACTAATTGATAGTGGAAGCTATATCACCTATGATACCATTCTGGTCGCAGGGAATTCGGTGCAAGACAAAATGTTCCTGATGCGCTATCTGAATATTAAACCCAACACCGCTTATGATGAATCGGCCGTTAGGGCCATCGATAAAAAGTTGCAACAACTTCCATTCCTGCGCGTGGCTAGGCCTACCTCGGTATTGTTTTATAAGAACAAAGCACAAATAATGATTTGCATAGATGATAAGCCTTCCAACAATTTTGAAGGAATTGCAGGGGTAAGAACCGATGAACAAAATGCAGGGAAGTATAAAATTACGGGCGATGTGAATTTAAGTCTCAATAATGTAATGGCATCGGCGGGCTCCATTAGAATGCAATGGAGGCGCTTTGATGTACAAAATTCCGACTTGAATGTTTATGGTTACTATCCTTACGTATTGGGGGCCCCAATTGCACTTTGCAATGAGTTTATTTTATATCGTCAGGATAGCAATTTTCAACGTTTAAAAAACACCGCGGGTTTTAGCTACCTGTTCAGTGGATTTAATGCATTGCAATTTTATTATATCTACGAACGAAGTAATGCCACCCTATCAGCATCACAACGAAGCGCCGCACTAAATACTAATTCCCTTCCCGCAGTGAATGATTATCTAAATAAAAATTATGGAATGAAATTTTTATTTAGAAACTTAGATAATTTATTCAATCCAACTCGAGGAGTTAATATGGTTTTGGACGCAGGAATCGGGAGCCACCAAATTATAGAGAATGCAGTGTTGAAAGATGCTTCCTATCAAGGGAAACGTTATACTGGTTATGATAGTGTATTAAAAGCTCAGACTATTTTTCAAACCTCAAATATGATGGATGCCTATTATCCATTGGGGCGGAAACAGGTTTTAAATGTGTTTGTTCAGGCGGCATCTATGGCACATTCTCGAATATTATCGAATGAACAATTTCAATTGGGCGGCCTCCGAACCTTTCGGGGCGTTAATGAGCTAAGCATCAAAGCAACGACTTATGCGCTTCTTCGCACCGAATACAGATATATATTACCACAAACCGGATATTTTAATTTGTTTTGCAATGGAATCTGGTATGAGAGTAATCTCGCCAACAGTTATAAGATTCGGGCGCTCATTGGTTTTGGTGCCGGACTAGGAATTCAAACCAAAGGCGGAATCCTCACCATGGTATATGCCTTAGCCAACGAAAATGGATTCTTATTCAAGCTAGGTAAAGTGCATGTTGGATTCACCGCCGTTTTTTAATGATGAAATTAATTAAGGTAATCATCTTCTTATTATGCGTGAATTGGGCTAATGCCCAACAGCCTCACCGTGTGCGACATCGTGTTAGGGATACTGTCAATGCCGAACTTAAATTACCTGTTGCAATTTCGATGCGATCTTTTTTCATTGATACCCTTCAAAGCGATTCCTTTTTCAAAGCCAATTTTGCTAAATACCAACTTCCCAAAACGCAATTACCTCCCAACGAACAAGATAGAATAGCAGCGACTCCTAAAACAAAGTTCACCAATCGCTGGATTTTTCTCATTGTAATTTCCACCATCATTCTCTTGCTTTTCATTAAGTTTAGTTTCTCCAAACTATACCTTAATGCATTGGAATCATTTTATAAACGCACCGCTACCGCCGATATCATACACGATAAATATAGTCCGAGATGGTTATTTATCTTATTTTCTAACCTGTTTTTTATCCTGGTAGTTTCTTTATGGGTGAGCCGAAGTTTTAATAAGCCAGAAGTATTTACTGGGGTCGGTAGCTTAGACCAGTTTCTCTTGATTTTTGCAATTATCTTCCTGGTTTACTTTATTAAATTCGGTATTCATTTACTCTCTGGTGTACTGTTTCAAATTACAGAAGCGATGGTCATTTATATTATTAATATATCCGTAACAAATTTAGTATGTGGCATTTTGCTCTTCTTTACCACCTTATTATTACTCTATGCTCCAGGGCATGACCAAACACTTTTACTCAATATTTCTATTGGAATTCTTATCCTTTTTATACTCCTCAGATATGTAAGAGGACTCCTTCAAACCATTCAATTCTTTAAGTTTAACTATTTGTATTTGATTTTATATCTTTGCACCTTGGAAATCGCACCTTGGTTTTTAATAATAAAGTATATAAACAATTATTTATAATACAACAGTGGCATTGAAAGTAAAACGTGTACTCATTACCCAACCCAAACCCGAAACTGATAAATCTCCGTATTTCGACTTGGCTAAAAAGCTGAAGTTGCAATTGGATTTTAAAAGCTTCACTGAAATAGTTCCCTACACGTCGAAGGAGTTTCGTCAGGAAAAAATAAGCATATTGCAACATACTGCCATCATTTTTAATTCTAAAAATATGGTCGATTTGTTCTTTAATCTTATTAAGGAATTACGATTGGAGATGCCTCCAGAAATGAAATATTTCTGTGTGAATGAAGGAACTGCACTCTATATTCAAAAATATATTCAGCTTCGTAAGCGCAAAGTATTCTATGGTAAATCTACCGAGAAGGATATGCTATCGGTATTGAAAGCACATTCGGATGAGAATTACTTATACCTGTGCAGCGATTTAAGAAAGCCAGAGGTCCCCAATTTTTTAAAGAAAAATAAAATTAAGTTTAAGGAAGGTGTAGTATGTTACACCAAGTCGGCCGATTTGAAAGCTATGAACTTGAATGATTACGACCTGATTGCTTTCTTTAGTGCTGCTGCTGTTAAATCGGTGAAAGATAATTTCCCTAAATTCAAACAAGCAGATACTGTTATCGCAACTTTTGGGGAAGCTACTGCCAAGGCAGCCAAGGATGTTAAATTGAATGTAACTGTAAATGCTCCTACACCCGAATGCCCAAGTATGAGTATGGCACTTGAAATTTTTATTACGAAGAATAATAAAGACGCCGCAAAAGAAAAATAATTAATAGCTGTAAAATATAAAAAGCCGAGGATGAATAATCCTCGGCTTTTTTTTTGGTAAAGGAAATTCAATTAATTTAAAAAGCTATAGTTGGATTTAATTACCGATTTTAATTTCTCATCACTACATTTTTTATACTCTTGTATCATCCATTGCTTATAGGTGTTTTGTTGAGCATAATAATCCAGTACCGCTTTTACAGGACCTGCCAAACGGCCATTAAAACTACTCAGCGCTTCGAAGCCATGATTGATAATTTCGGGGGTGCAAATATTTAACCGTTTCAATGCTTCAAAAGCAGCGACTCTTGTTTTAAACTCATACGATGCACCAGTATATTGAGTTAATGCATAAGTGTTATCAGTAACGCCAATACCCCCTTGAATTGCCATCTCCAGCCATTTGATACGGATATTATTATTCTGCCCTGTACGATTTTTTGTAATGGCTAAATAGTCAGCCGTTTTCTCAGGATGACTTTCACAAACTTTCTGCAATGCAGTCACCACAATATCATTGCTTGGGTGTTTAAGCCAGCCTTCATAATAGTACAAGAAACCATTGGGCACCTCATTAAAATTACTAAGAAAGAACTTGATGGTTTCAGGGTCTTCATTGGCAATGCGCGATTTTACAAGTTCCTGCATCTCCTCTGCCTCCATCAATTGCTTGATGATTTCATTGCGAATTCCATAAAAAGTTTCGTGCTGAAATGCATACACCAGTACTTCTCTTTTTTGCTGCAAAGAAAATTTTCTAAGGGCCACCATCGCATCATAGCGGTCGATCATGGCAGGTGCTTTCTGGGCCTGACTTAACCACTCGTTCAATGTTTTTTCGAAGGTTATCTTCTTTAGTATTTTGTTGTTAGGGTCAAATAAAATATAATCGATATCTGCTCCTGCAGCATTTTCTATTGTAAAATCTTCACTCTGTTTACTTACCCAAATTTGTTGCAATGAAGAAGTTCCATTTTTATAGTAGACAGCAATATTTACAGGCATTTTAAATAAACCAATGAGAGGTGTTAACTCTTGCACTTGCTCTACCTTCAATCGGATTTTCTTTTCAGTGGTGGTATAACTTACTTTATAGTTAGGTTCCCCTCCGTGATAAATCCATTGTTCGAAAAACCAGTCTGGACTTTGTCCTAAAACATCCTGCACTGCCTGATATAAATCGTTCGTCTCCACATTGCCATAGCGGTGTTTCTCCAAATAATATTTTATCACCTTCTTAAATTCGGCATCACCTAAAACATAGCGCAACATATCAATTACTACCGAACCTTTTTGATACACACGTGCTGTATTGGTAGCCGAATAACGAATTGGGTTATTGTCGGTTTCCGCGGCTTTTAAGGCAGTAAGCATATCCTGACGCGATAGCCAGCTATATTTATCTTCACCATCCAGCATTCTGAAAAATTGTTTTGGGTAATATGTAGCGAAGCTTTCCTGCAGCCAGGCATCCGCACCAGAGCGTGCAGTAATAAGGTCGCCAAACCACTGATGGGTAAGTTCATGAGCATCTACACTTACATAATTACGATCGAGATAACCATTAGAATCCACTGCGAAGAAATCGCCAAAAATAGTTGCAGTCGTATTTTCCATGGCGCCATACATAAAGTCTTGAACCATCACCTGGCTGTATTGCTCCCATGGATATTTCACCCCAGTTTCTTGTTCCAGGAATTCAATAATTTTTTCTGCATATCTGCTCGTGGGTTCCACCTTCTCGGGATACTCAGGATAATACCAAAACTGCACCGGCACCTGGCTTGATGTTTTACTCGATTTCACAGCATATTCATCAATAGCCAACATTAGCAAATATCCTGCATGTGGCTTGCTCATGGCATAATTCCAAATTTTATTTCCATCAGGAAGGGTCTTCTCCGATTTCAGAACGCCATTGCTAAGCACCTTAAATGATTTCTTAAATTTCACTACAGTCTCAGTAATGAACTTATCATTCATATTATCATACATTGGAATCCAATAACGGTTATCAATACCTTGCCCCTGGGTCCATATTTGATGGCGGGTTTTATTACGTTTATCTAACGAGTCATAGGAATTCCATCCTATAAAATAAATTCCCTTTTTGGGTGTGGCTTCATACTCAAAAACCAGGCTATGTGTTTCTTCCCATTGGGGCTTTTTTGAAAATACCACAGTGACGCCAGTAGCGGAAGTGCTAAAGTTGATGGTACTTCCATCGAGGCTCGCCGATTTGATAGTAATAGCTGGGGCATCGAAGAAAAGGGAGTCGAGTGTAGGTTTCAACGATTGGAAGGTATGTGTAACCTTACCGATGACCAGTCCTTTTTCGGGCTGGAATTCCACCTCCAGCTTCATACTCACAATATCGGCATCATGAGCCCTTGGCGTGGCATTTGGATCGGATTGTCGGCAATAATTTTGAGCCTGGATGGTATTTAGGCTTAGGGTAATTAGGGCAATGAATAGTATAAATCGCATGAGGGCAAAAGTATTGGTTTCGGTTAAATAATACTTGCTTGATTCGGGGGATTTTAAAACCCTGGTTTTAAGGGAGAAAGGGGACGTTTTACCGGAAAATTAAGAAATCTAGTTTTTTTTTTCTATATTTGGTTTTTGAGGGTATACCTACCTCCTTAATTCAAATCGAAATTAGCATGACTTCTAAACCCAATATCGACGCAACTACCCTACAACAATGGATTCTGGCATCACTTGAGAAGAGTCAAGTGAAGGAGAAGCTCCAGTCAATGGGATATCATGAACAAGAAATTCATGGATATCTGCAACAATTCACAAAACTGAAATACGGCAGGCGCCAAAGCAATGGGTTTTGGTTAATTAGTGTTGGGGCGGTTTTAGGATTCATTAGCTGTGTTATGACTATGTTAAATGTTTCGCCAGCACTCAGCAATTTCTTCCTTTACGGTCTTACTTCTGTTGCTATCATTATGGTCATGTGGGGCTTGTATTACCTGTTTGAGTAAGGATTCTCTACTTGAATCCTATATTTAGTTGCCAATATTGGCAGCAATACTCCCATAACTGTTGTTCTATTGGCGATTCTCATTTGGAACAATACCTTAGATTGTCGTACATTTTGTGTACCTTTGCAAACTTTTTTCAAGCCCCCAAATAGAATGCAAAATATTCGCAACATCGCTATTATAGCACACGTTGACCACGGTAAAACAACCCTAGTTGATAAAATTTTACACCATTGTAATTTATTTCGAGATAACGAAGTAAAAGGTGAATTGATATTAGACAACAACGATTTGGAGCGTGAACGTGGTATTACCATTCTTGCAAAAAATGTTAGCGTTGAATATAAAGGTGTTAAAATCAATATCGTTGATACCCCTGGTCACGCCGACTTTGGCGGAGAGGTAGAGCGTGTATTGAAAATGGCGGATGGTGTTCTACTTTTGGTAGATGCTTTCGAAGGCCCGATGCCACAAACTCGTTTCGTATTAAAGAAAGCTTTACAATTGGGATTGAAGCCAATTGTAGTTGTGAATAAGGTGGATAAGCCTAACTGTCGCCCAGATGAAGTACACGAAGCGGTATTTGATTTGTTCTTCCAATTAGAAGCTGATGATTTTCAATTAGATTTTGCAACTTTCTATGGTTCATCTAAACAAGGTTGGTTTGGTCACGATTGGCAAAATCCTACCACCGATATCGTTCCGTTATTGGATGGTATCTTGGAGCATGTGCCACACCCGGTAACGGAGGTTGGTAATCTTCAAATGCAAATCACTTCACTCGACTATTCGAGTTTTTTAGGCCGTATCGCCATTGGTAGAATTCATCGCGGTACCATCAAAACAAATCAGCCTATTACTTTGGTAAAAGCCGATGGAAGAAAAGTAAAAAGTAGAGTAAAAGAATTATATGTATTTGAAGGATTGGGTAAATTGAAAGTAGAGGAAGCCCTAGCCGGAGATATTTGTGCGGTAGTAGGAATCGATGATTTTCAAATTAGCGATACCATCGCCGATTTCGATGATCCACATGGATTGGCACCAATTCACGTTGATGAGCCTACAATGAATATGTTATTTACCATCAACAACTCTCCATTTTATGGACGTGATGGTAAGTTTGTAACGAGTCGCCACTTACGTGATCGTATTTTCAAGGAATTAGAAAAAAATCTGGCACTACGTGTAGAAGAAACAGATAGCCCTGACCGTTTATTGGTATTCGGTCGTGGTATCTTGCACTTGAGTATCTTAATTGAAACCATGCGCCGCGAAGGGTATGAATTACAAGTAGGACAACCACAAGTATTGATAAAAGAAATCGAAGGGGAGAAATGTGAACCATACGAACAATTGGTAGTTGATGTTCCTCAAGAATTTTCAAGTGCAGTAATTGATATCGTATCACGTCGTAAAGGTGAATTGTTAGTAATGGAAGCCAAGGGCGAAATGCAACATGTTGAATTTACCATCCCTTCACGTGGATTGATGGGAATTCGTAATCAAATGTTGACTGCAACCAATGGAGAAGCAGTAATGGCGCATCGTTTCACGGAATACAAACCGTGGAAAGGAGTCATTCCAGGACGTATGAATGGTGTTATGTTTAGCACCGAAACTGGTGTTACCACAGCGTATTCAATTGATAAATTACAAGATCGTGGAACGTTCTTCGTTGATCCAGGAGAAGAAGTATATGTAGGTCAAATAATGGGAGAGCAAATTCGTCCAGGCGATTTGGGAGTGAATATAGTACGTGGTAAAGCCCTTACCAATATGCGTGCTAGTGGAAAAGATGATAGCGCTAAGATTGCTCCGAAACTCGAAATGAGTTTAGAGCAAGCTATGGAATATATTCAAGCCGATGAGACTTTAGAAATTACACCTAAAATTATTCGATTGCGCAAAGCCATCCTCGATGAGCATGAGCGCAAACGTCAAGAGAAGAGTGTAGAGTCGATGGCTTAATCACAGTATAACTAATGATTATTATTGAACCAAAAAGGCCCAGAAATTCTGGGCTTTTTTTATGAATCATAATTTGCCATACATTCGTTATTATTGTAATATAAACCATGAGTGCTTCCACAAATAATGAAACCATTTTACTCTTCGATGGGGTATGTAATCTTTGTAATGGCGCTGTTCAGTTCATTATTAAACGCGATAACAAGGCTAAATTTAAATTCGCTGCTTTGCAGTCGGATGCCGGGCAAGCGCTACTGAAGGAATTTAATTTACCAACCGACGCCTTCGAGTCATTTGTACTCATTCATCAAAACCAGCCATATCAGCAATCGGATGCCGCATTGCGAGTTGCGAAATTGTTGGGAGGTTTCTGGGAATTGTTTTATGTGTTTATTGTATTTCCTCGATTTGTGCGTGATGGTTTATATCGAATGGTGGCCAATTCGAGATATAAATTATTTGGAAGAACCGAATCATGTATGATACCTACCCCTGAATTGAAAGCGCGGTTTTTATAATATTGCGCTTCTATCTAATTAGCGAAACAGCTTACTTTATTTAAACCTATGAAAACAGATTTTAAATTCACTTATAACTATAAATTATTCATCACTAACCAATGCAGCTAACTCACGAAGAACAAAATAAAAAACAAAGATTATTCTTAATTCTCGGCGCATTCTTTATAGCGAATGCAATTGTGGCTGAGTTTATTGGAGCCAAAATCTTTTCTGTAGAAAAAACACTCGGTATCTTACCACTTAACTTAACCATATTTGGTTTAGAGAACCAGAATTTGAATATGACTTGTGGGGTATTATTATGGCCCGCCGTATTTATTATGACCGATATTATAAATGAATATTTTGGGCAAAAAGGGGTTCGGTTTTTTTCTTACCTGGGGTCAATACTCATTGCCTACGCCTTTGTAGGTGTATTCACTGCCATGAAAACAACCCCTGCCGATTGGTGGATCATGCAACAAAATAATGGTGAAACCATCAATATGGATAAAGCCTATAATGCAGTGTTCGGACAAGGGTTATTAATCATTGTGGCATCAATTTCCGCATTTTTATTGGGGCAGTTGGTCGATGTATACCTGTTTCACTGGATTAAAAAACGTACTGGACACAAATATATTTGGTTGAGAAGTACAGGCTCCACCGTTGTTTCACAATTGATAGATACGTTCGTGGTACTTGGGATTGCGTTTTATTTACCTGGGAAAATGACGGGGCAACAATTTATTGTAACCGCTTTGGTGAGTTATACATATAAATTTTTAGCGGCAGTATTGGTTACTCCTGTGCTTTATTTGGTGCATAATTGGGTAGATAGTTATCTAGGCAAAAATCTTTCAAGTCACCTGCAAGCAGATGCCATGCACGATAGAGTATAATTACTACTCTTGCATTAAATACAACTCTTTGTAAATACCATGCTCCTGTAATAAAGAGGCGTGGGTCCCTTTTTGTTTTATTTCACCTTCACCGAGAACTACAATGAGGTCGGCATTTTGAATGGTGCTTAAACGATGCGCAATGACAACACTCGTGCGATGATGCATGAGATTATCTAAGGCCTGCTGTACGAGTCGTTCGCTGGTGGTATCCAATGCACTCGTTGCTTCATCCAAAATTAAAATAGCAGGATTCTTAAGTACCGCACGAGCGATACTTAAGCGTTGACGTTGTCCGCCACTGAGCTTGCTTCCGCGTTCACCGATATTTGTATCGTAGCCAAAATCGGCTTGCTCTATGAACTCCGCTGCATTGGCAACTTTCGCCGCTTGTATAATTTCTGCTTCTGTTTTCTCAGGCATACCAAAAGCAATATTGTTTCTAATGGTATCATTAAACAGCAAACTTTCTTGGGTTACAATGCCCATTACATGACGAAGGCTATGCATTTCGTAATCTTTTACATTGATGCCATCAACCAGTACTTCTCCTTCAATTACATCATAGAATCGAGGAATTAAATCGGCGAGTGTCGACTTGCCGCTTCCCGATGGCCCAACGAGTGCCACGGTTTTACCCTTTTCAATTACAAGATTGATGTTACGTAAAACATACTCATCTCTATATTTGAAATTCACATTCTTAAATTCGATGCTTCGTTCAAACGATTTTAAAATTATAGGATTTTGTTTGTTGGTGATAATTTCTTCGGCCGATAATATTTCTTCAATACGATCCAAACTGGCACTTCCTCTTTTAATTAAGTTAGAAGCGTTGCTTATTGCTTTTGCTGGAGATATTACCTGTGAGAACAATCCTAAATAAATTAGAAATGCACTTGCCTCCATTTGGTTATTTAAAACCATACGACCTCCAAACCAGAGTAAAATTACAACAGCTAAGATTCCAAACACTTCGCTTAATGGTGAGGAGGCATCTCCCAAACGACTTGTTTTGATACTGATACGAGTGAGGTTCGAATTATTATCTACCATCCTTTGGCGCATCGCATCTTCATTATTAAATGCTTTGATAATGCGCATTCCTCCAATGGTTTCTTCGAGTTGGGTAATAATTGTTCCTAATAATCCCTGACGGATTCTTGATTCTCTGCGCAATATTTTTCCGATGCCTGCAATGAAAATCCCAGCAAGTGGCAATACCAAAAATACAATGAGTGTTAGTTTTGTACTGGCGATGAATAAGGCAACTAAGAACACAATGACGGTGATGGGCTCTTTGAAAATGGATTCGAGGGCCATCAAAACACTCCATTCAACCTGTGTTATATCATTGGTGAATCGTGATATTAAATCGCCCTTGCGCTCATTATTAAAATAAGAGATGGGTAATCGAAGGAGCTTACTATAAAATTTATTTCTGTAATCGCGAATGATGAACTGTCGAAGCGGTGTGATAATAAACAGCGCACCATAAACAAAGAAATTCTTAAAGATAACAGCGATTAATATAAATAATCCAACATACAGGATGGTGGTTTGGGCACCTTGTTCTTGCTTGATAATGGTGAGATAGTATTTGAAATATTCGATAATAGTACTCACCGAAGCATGAAACTCAGGACGTGTGGTGACTTCTTTCGTCTTATCAAATAAGATATCCAAAAAGGGCATGAGTAATGCAATAGATACCACACTGAAAATGGTACCCAAAAAATTAAACAACACATTGCCTAAGGCGTATTTTTTATACGGGAGTATTAGCTGGAAAAGTTTTCTAAGGTCTTTCAAAGGGCTTGGAATATTCGATGCGAAAATACAAGATAAAATACGAATGCTACTAACTGGGTTGATACATCAATCCACAACCCCGAATATCACTATGGTCCTTGCGTCCTAGGACTTCAAAACTTCCATCTTTATGAACAACACCCAGGTCGTCGGTGGCAATAAAGGCACAAGAGTAGATATTGGCTAAGTCGATGATATTTAAGCTTCCGGCCTTTGCAGCAGCAAGTTGAGATAAAGGATCATGTAGGTCGGCAGCAACGACCCGCATCCAAGGTGGGCAATTGAAAATGCCCTTTCCTTTTGAATAGGCTTGCGAGAGGAGTTCGGTCATTCCATATTCGGAGTGAATGGAGGTAACTTGAAATGCTTGTTCTAATTCGCGGTGAATTTCGGAGCGCTGCATTTCCTCACGCTTACCTTTCATACCCCCTGTTTCCATTACCACTGTATGTTTTAATGGTACGGGAAACTCAGCAGCAAAATCCAAAAGGGCATAGGTCACGCCAAGTAATAATGTTGGAATTTCATTTTTTTCATTTTCGAGGAGTTGCTGATGCAATGCCTTGAAATCGTAGAGATAGAAATTACTATTCTTAAATTTACTTCCATCAATAAAATTTTGTGCCATATAAACCAGAGAAGAACCACTACGTTCGAGGTAATTGGGCAAAAGGGCCAATACACAAAAGTACTTGCTTGAATAATAAAATTGATTGAATCCTTGGGTGAAGCTCCATTGATAGATATTCAAATCGGGAACAAAATGCTGAGATGGAATTCCACCAGTGGTAGTGCTGCTTGTAAAGCCAAAGGAAGGGGCAATACCATCGCTAATAATTGGATGCGATTTGAAGAAGGAAACAGGTAGAAATGGTATTTGCGCAGTATTCGTTATTTCGTTAGGTCTAATTTTTAAGTGAGATAAGAATTGACGATAGACGGGTACATTTAATGCTTGATGCCTGAATAACTTCAGTGCCATCGATTCAAAATCAATAGAACTCAACTGTAGTGTTTGAAAAAAATCCTGTTCGAAACTCACGAGGCAAAAATACATTCAAATGAATGAACTTTTTTATTGCAAATAAAGAAAGCTACCCAAAATATTAATCGCAAATAGGAAGTCAATTATTTTGCAATCAAAACTGATCCTTTTATATAATGGTGTTGACCATCTTCCTCATAAAGTGTAATGATATAGATATACCCTTCCTCTTGAACTGGACGACCATTTACGGTGCCATCCCATCCCTTACAGTTATACCATTTATCCTTGCAAGTTTCGCTGTAAACAAAATTACCCCAGCGATCATATATAACCATATCATACTGTTTAGTAAAAGTGGAAACGGGGCGGAAATAATCGTTTACGCCATCTTTATTATTGGGTGAAAAAATGTTTGGAATAAATACGGTAAAGTAATCTTCAATATAAAGGGTATCAGTAATATCGGTGGTACATCCAAAATTATTATGCGCTGATAATTTCACCACGAAGTATCCTGTATCGGTATAGATATGTGCGAAGATATTATTGGTAAAGGGTTCGGTGAGTTTTGATTGTCCATCCCCGAAATCAATATCATAGTCGTCTGTAAATTTGAATACATTCTTGAAAGTAATTTTTCCATCATTCAATTTTACTTTCTTCGGACTAATTTTTAAAGTGACTTGCGGATTTGGATTCACCACGATATAATTATTAAGCACCATGGAATCAATACAACCAAAAGCGGAGGTTACCACAAGCGTTACAGTATATGAGCCTGGTTTAACAAAAGTATGATTAGGGAATTGACTGGTTTCAATCGCAGTACCATCGCCAAAATTCCAACGATAGGTCATACTACCTGTAGCAGTTGAGTTATTATTGAAATCAGTATTGAATGGCTCACAACCTGAGGTATTGGCAGCCGAGAAATCGACTACAGGTAATGCTTCTACTTCAACGTATACCGAATCAAAGGCTGGGGTAGAGCAACCATCGCTTGCTTGCACTTTATACCATGTTGACACTGCAGGAGAAACTTTTACAATACGTGTATTTCCCGCTCCTTGATCCCAACTGTAATTATACGTTGGATTTACTTTGCCTCCAGTAGCCGATGCGGTAAGGGTTGCAGTGTCTTTAAAACATATTTTCAGTTTGGAAGTGATGGCTTTGGCTACAATCGCAGGATACAAATCGACGGTAATATATCCCGAATCATTTTTTAGAGTGCAGCCGTCCTTTAGTACTATTTTGTAAGTGGTTTTTACGGTAGGTGTTACATTGAATTTATAGAGGATGAGGTTATTGGCATTTTTAATTGAATCTAATGCAATATTGCCTTGCATCAAATATAGCGTATAAGTACTATCCCCTCCAGAAGCGCTCACTGGGATGGCATATGTTTGTCCACGACAAATAATCGTATCCTTTCCAAGTGTCGCCTTCAATGCATTACGAACAAAAATGGTAGTGCTCTGTGTATCATTTAAAATGGTGCATCCATCTTTCAATACCAATTTATAAGTAGTTGTAATTAAAGGATTCACTGTAAAATTATAGCTACTATTGATTGAAGCACCCATTGCCGAATCGATTACGGTATTGTTTTTCAATAGATAAATATCGTACGTGCTATCCCCACCTGCCGGATTTATTTGAATTGTTGCAAAACGGCCAATACAAAGGGTTTGATTGGCAGAGTGGGTGAAGCTGAGTGCATTGCGAAAGTTGAATATTACCGTTTGGGTATCATTGGTATTGGTGCAACCATCATACACTACGATCTTGTATGTGGAATTCAATATGGGTATTAAATTGAAATTATACGTTGAAGCATGAATGGCATTTAGTAAGCTATCGGCCACGATATTATTCTTAAGCAAATACAAAGTATAGGTGCTATCACCTCCTCGAGGAACCGTGGTTACATTTAAACTCTGACCTCGGCAAATTAAAGGTGCATTACTTATACTATTACTAAGAGGAGCTCGCATTTGTAATGTAAATAGTTGCGTGTCGTTAACCAAGGTACAACCATCTTTTAAAACAATTTTATAAGTGGTAGTAGTTATTGGGGTTAAGTTGAAAAAATAATTGTTATTGAATGGTACATTTTTGAAGGAATCAATAGCAATATTATTTTGGATTAAATAAATATCATAAATACCGCCTCCACCTGAAGGGGTAACTCGAAGACTAAACGGACGAATACAAACCAGGGTATCTGTTGAGTGTGTTAACGAAAGTGCAGTTCTCACATTGATTGTGACTTGTTGGGTATCTGAAAGTAATGAGCAGCCGTCGGTAAGTACTAATTTGAAAGTAGTATTGGTTGAAGGCAATACAGTGAAATTATAAGTGATCCCGTTGGTGGCATTCAATACCGAATCAATTCGGATATTATTATTAAGTAAGTACAAAGTATAACTACTATCACCACCGAAAGGTGTCATACGAATATTATATTGATTGATACAAATGGTGGTATCGGGGGAATGCGTAAAACTCAATGCCTGACGAACGTTCACCTGTATGGTTTGGGTGTCGTTTAGGATGGTGCAACCATCTTTTAATACAATTTTATACGATGTGTTAGTGGCTGGGTTAATATTGAAATAATAGCTTGCACCAGCAGCTGCATTATTAATTGAATCGGCTAATATTGAATTTTTAAACAGGTAAATTGTATAACTGCTATCACCACCAGATGGTGTAATTCTTAAACCGAGAGGTGCTATACAAACTGTGGTATCGGGAGTATGTATGAAACCCAAAGCATTACGGAAGTTGAAAGGAACAGCGAGGGTATCATTTAACAGCGTACATCCATCGCTTAGTACTAATTTATAACTTGAAGTAAGTGATGGTAATTTTGTGAAGTTATAATTACCATTAATGACTGCATTTTTCACACTATCAATTACCAAATTATTATCTAGTAAATAAATGGAATAAGTGCTGTCGCCTCCACGGGGTATTGCCTGAATATTGATAGATTGCCCACGGCAGATGGTTGCATTGTAATTTGCATTTATCAACAAAGCATTGCGCACATTGACATTCACAGTTTGTGTGTCATTAATTATGGTACATCCATCTTTTACAATCAACTGATAAGCGCTACTTATGGTTGGGTTGATGCTAAAGTAATACGCATTTCCATAAGCTGCATTTAGAACCGAATCGGAAGGAATAAAATTCTTTAATAGGTACAATGTATAGGTGCTATCACCACCATAAGGCGTGATATGTAAATTGAATATTGATTTACATACCGTAGTATCACTTGTATGTGTCGAACTTAATGGAAGTCGGTATTTGAAATAAAGATTGACGGTATCGTTTAGGGCGGTACACCCATCCTTTAAAACAATACGATAACTATTTAAAGGGGTGGGCGTAAAATTGAAATTGTAATTGGTATTAGGAACTGCATTTAGAATAGAATCAACTTTAATATTGTTCTGCAATAAATAGGCAGTATAAGAACTATCTCCACCACTTAGCTTGAAACTAAAACTATTGTTCAGATTGTTGCAGATAAGCATTGAATCGGTAAATAATACATGCAATGGATTTCTTACAAATACCGTTACTGCCGGTGATGGAGCATCATAGCAACCATTATTAATTTTTATAATATAAGTCCTAATAGTATCAGCAAGCACATCGAAGTAGGCGGCAGTATCCTGTCGAATAAAAACATTGTTAGCGTACAATTTGTAGATATAGGAAGCCGCGGTGTCTTTATTGAGTAGACGCGCTCGAACTCGAATCGTACTCCCTTTACAAGCCAGGGTATCATTCACTGTACCTACTTGAATACTATCTAAAATGCGCACGTAAATGGAATCGGAGAAAATGCATCCTGCCAAACTACCTCCAATATTAGCTTTATACCATCCACTGGTTGTTGGTGTAATAATGGGTGTAAAACATTGAGTGCAACTCAGGGCTGGATTCGAATTCCAGCTTACGATGGTATCACCAGTATACGACACCCGCACGCGAAACGAACTACCTTGGCATACCGCAGTATCAGGAGTTAGAATATTAATTACTGGACCAATTATTCTAATATACATTGTTGCTGTATCCAGTGTTGTATCATTGGGTGAGCATAGGTTGGTGCCTACCCAAGCGGTGATCATAAGCACTTTTACTAAGCCAGTATCTGCAAAAGTTTTCGTAACATTTTGTGTAGTGGCGGTATCGTTATTGAATTTCCAGTGCCAAAAAATAGGGGTATAGCTTCCCGAATTTCCATTAAATGTAAGTGTTGTGGTCTTACAAAATTTCATTGCTTTATTCGGAAAACTATAATTGTCACTTATAACGCCATTCACAGTGAAAAAGCGGTTTAAGTCGCGCGTAGATGAGCCTACATTGTACCCATACGATTCGAAATTACCATAACCATAGGCATATGCTGTAAAATCCGAATCGGAGGTGATGGTATTCGTTCCTGCATTAATTTTTTTCTTCAAATATGCATAATTGGTATTGGCAGGTACGGTGCTGAAGGACCCGCCTATACTGGTTCCATTCAATTTTATAGTTCCCAATGCTGAAGTTTTTGCTACAATATTTACATAATGGCTATCAATTACGGATGAGTTTTGTGCTACGAAGATGATACTATCAATGCCTTGTTCTAAGGGAGTAACCCACATCATCATGGGATCGCCATTTCCACCAGCGCATACTTGCCCTTCTGCAAATAAAGCTACACATATTGGTTTATTAGCTGAGATATATCTAGGTGTATTGATATCCGATTCTATACTACTTCCAGCAATAGGGATGCTTGTAGTGACCCCATTGATTGTTACCTGTGTATTGGCCTGATCAGTTAATACCATCAATCGATCGAAATTACGGGTAGCTGTTGGCACCACTACATACTCCTTACCCCACATATTGATAGGATAAAGTTGTTCGTAGAGATGATCACAATATTGACATGTAGTTGGAACATTACTGCAAACACTTCCTCCGAAAACGGCTACCGGCTTGCAATTTTGAACTTCTACTTTGGAGCCTGTAAGTGACGAATCGGTGTTCGATTGCACTTGGTATGACTGACCTTTGTTTAAGGTTACAAAGTAGGGTACGTTCTTTACTTTGCCATCAAGGGTGTTACAAGTAGGTGTTATTTTAACCAAAGTGGTATCACGAGTTGCAACAACACAAAATTCGGAAGGATATCCAGAAACGCCTTTATATGAAATTACCCTATAATTAACCCCTAATGCCCCTACAGGTAATATCACCGAACCATCGGTGGTATAAGGACTATAATCCAGAGCAAACATTGTAATTTCGGTGGTTGCAGTAATCTTCAATACCAAATTGGCGATTGTTCCCGAGCCCGTATTAAGGCATTGTGCATTGGGTAAGGTTACTGATACCAAAGTGTTCGCTGCTACATTATAAGTTTGAGTAAACGTAGTGTTCGGATTTGTAATGGTTACTACTGATGCTTGAAATGCACTAAAATGAATAGATAAGGTAACGGGATTAGTGGCTACATTCTCCATAAAAGTCATCCAAAACTCTTTGCCACGAGTAGATGTTTGCTGACCCTGTGCAAATGAAATGGAGAAGAATAGTATTAGAAGAAATAAAACTTTTTTCATTGATAAATTGGTTAGAGTTTGTTTATTGTCGAAAGCAAAGTTAGAAATTTTGACATACGGGCTCCTTAAATCTAGTTCATTTCAGATGAAAATTGCTAATCTAGAAAGATTCCAAAAAAAGGAGTTGAAAAAAAGATCGTCTCTCTAATTCAATTAGAGAGACGATCTTTTATAATTTATAATCAATGAATTTTTTAGTCGGCGTCAGCGATGACCTCGCTAACTTCAGGTACCATTCGCTTTAATAAGCCTTCAATACCAGCTTTTAAGGTAATGGTAGATGAAGGACAACCACTGCATGATCCTTTCAATGAAACGGTAACGATACCATGATCGAATGATTTAAAACTAATCGCGCCACCGTCCATTTCAACAGCTGGTTTTACATGGGTATCAAGTAGTTCTTTAATTTTTCTAACTACCTCTGTGTCTTCTTCTTCTGTTAATCCGTCAACTCTAACATTGATGATGGCTTTTTCATCTTCCACGTATTTCTTGATAAATTCCTTCATCGCAGGAATCAACTCGTACCAATCGGCATGGTCCACCTTGGTTATCGTTACGAAGTTGTTCATGATGAACACACCACGTACATAGTCGAAATTATTGAATAATTCGCTTGCTAATGGTGAATCAGATGCTGAAGCTGCATCTGGAAAATCCGCGGTATCATTGGGTAATAATAAACGATTCAGTACAAACTTCATCGTATCCGGATTGGGAGTCGCTTCACTATATATGGTGATCATATTTTTCAGATCGGTGGTTTCCATGGTGTATTTTTTAATTGGCCACAAAGTTAATTAAAATAATTCTAAATAAGGAATTTGGCTAAATAATCGCTTTGGACATTAAAATTGGAACTATTGAAACCAAGATTGATTCTTGGCAAGCAATGAATATTTTGGTTTCTTTTAGAAAGCCCATGAATAAAAGGGTTTAGCCATTTTGTTTAAATCTTAAATGGTTTTGGTATAACCTATTTGAGGCGATATTCATATTTTCATTATATTGCATAGTAATTTCAGCTGTTTCATAAAGAGATATCGATGACGCAAACGAACAACACAGAGCAAGCCGAGAAGGAAAAACAAGAACTAATTAGGCGATACCGAACCTTATTGCGTACCGCCAATAAGAACAATCTTAGCAAGTCGGATCGCGACAAAATTAGTAAGGCATTTAATATTGCAGTTAATGCACATAAGGACGTTCGACGAAAGAGCGGAGAACCCTATATATTTCACCCATTAGCCGTTGCGCAAATTGTTGCCGAAGACATTGGATTGGGCGCCACCAGTATTGCCTGTGCCCTAATGCACGACGTGGTGGAAGACACAGAAGTTTCCCTCGATTTTATCAAACAAAATTTCGATGAACAAACAGCACGTATCATCGATGGTTTGACTAAAATATCCAACCTTGTTGACCAGCATGGAAGTATTCAAGCAGAGAATTTTAAGAAGATGCTGCTTACACTCAATGATGATATTCGTGTAATATTAATCAAGCTCGCCGATCGACTGCATAATATGCGTACGCTCGATAGCATGAGTTCAAATACGCAGCTAAAAATTTCTTCCGAAACCCAATACATTTTTGCCCCACTAGCGCATCGTTTGGGGCTATATAATATTAAAACAGAGCTTGAAGATTTAGCACTAAGATATCTTCACCCGCTCGAATACCGCAACCTTGCTGATAAACTTGCTGCCACAAAAACGCAACGCAGCCGGTATATCAATCAGTTTATCTCACCACTTGAGAAAAAGCTTGAAGCGTCAGGAATAAAATTTGAAATCAAAGGGCGTGCAAAATCCATCTCTTCCATCTATACAAAAATGGAAAAGAATTCAATGCAGTTTGAAGACCTCTATGATATTTTTGCAATTCGTATCATCCTCGAATCCCCAGTTGAAACCGAAAAAAACGATTGCTGGTTGGTTTATGGAGCAATCACTGAAATATATACACCCGTTCCAAATCGATTCAAAGACTGGATTTCTAACCCGAAAGAAAATGGTTATGAATCAATACATAATACTTTTATAGGCCCTAATGGTAGATATGTAGAAGTGCAAATTCGCAGTGTTCGCATGGATGAAATCGCCGAGAAAGGGTATGCCGCACACTGGAAGTATAAAGAAGGCACGGAGTTGCCAGCAGAGAAGCAAAAGCAAAACATTAAAGATTCCTCCATTGATGAATGGCTGCGTAAAGTTCGCGATGGCTTAGAAGGATCAAAAGGTACGGCACTCGAATTTTTGGAAGACTTTCGATTGAATTTATATACGGAAGAAATTTTTGTGTTCACACCCAAAGGTGATTTGAAAAAATTACCATTGGGAGCCACAGCGCTCGATTATGCTTTTGAAATTCATACCGATGTTGGAAGCAAATGCTTGGGAGCCAAAGTAAATGGTAAGATGTTGCCCTTAAGTCACAAGCTGAAGAGTGGCGATCGTGTTGAGATTATCACCTCTCAAACCCAACGCCCCAATGAAGATTGGCTTAGGTTTGTGGTAACCAGTAAGGCACGCCAACGAATTAGAGAGGCATTGAGAGAAGAGAAAAAAGTGGTGGCCGATATTGGTAAGGAAATCCTTCAGAAAAAATTTGCTTCTGCTGAAATTCCTTTCAATGCTCAAAAGCTAGATGAATTGGTAAACTATTATCGACTTCATAGTCCGCTCGATTTATACTATGATATTGCAACAGGTAAAATTGTAAAAGAGAAAATCGACCTAAAGAAAATTCAGGATGATATTGTCAAAAGAAAATCTGATAATAAAACCAATGATGAATCAAAGGTTAAGATTCAACAAGACTATAAACGAACTAAAGTAAATAATAAGGATACCATTATTCTTGGAGAAGATTTGGAGCTCGATTATACCTTTGCAAAATGCTGTACTCCGATACCTGGAGATAATGTATTTGGATTTGTAACTATTGGAGAAGGAATTAAAATACATCGTACCGATTGCCCTAATGCAACATCGTTATTTAGTCAATATGGCTATCGAGTAATGAAAGCAAGATGGGCCTCTGATGAAAAGAAAAAGGACTTCTTGGCAAGTATTTCAGTTTCGGGTATTGATAGTGTTGGATTGGTAAGTAGTATCACCAATGTGATTAGTAAAGAACTAAAAGTAAATATGCAATCCATTTCTTTCGAAAGTAAGGAAGGCGTGTTTGAAGGGAAAATAAACCTCTATATCACCGACGTATCCCATCTGGAGGGATTGATGGATAAATTAAAGACAGTCACTGGATTGGACAATGTACGAAGGGTAAATGCTTAATGAATAAGGTTTTGCGATGACTCTTGGATTCCTTAATAGTTCCATATTTTACATCTATTTTTCGTGTGTATTTTTTTTGCAAGCGAACCTCTTTTTTCCTTGCTTTGCATCACGATGCACAAATTATTACCTACTCTACTAATTTTTCTTTCACTGCATGTATTTGCACAACCCACCCCAACTTCTTCTCAAGATCGATGGAAGGCGGTAAACCAACGCGATTGGTTGAATAGAATTTCTGTTGTAAATAATATCCCATTCAAAAATATTGGTCCTCGTATCATGAGCGGGCGAGTAGTGGATATTGCTGTAAACCCAGTAAACAGTATTGAATTTTACGTTGCATTCGCTAGTGGAGGTTTGTGGTACACACACAATAATGGGCAATCATTTACTCCCATCTTCGATCATGAAGCGGTAATGACGATAGGAGCAATTGCAGTGCGTTGGAACGAAAATAAGATTCACGAAATATGGGTTGGTACGGGTGAAGTAAATTCATCGCGTTCATCATACAGTGGCGTAGGTGTTTTTAAAAGTAATGATGCAGGAAAAACCTGGAAGAATATCGGCCTGCCAGAGAGCCATCATATTGGTAAAATTATTTTACACCCTACCGACCCCAATATTGCATGGGTGGCGGTTTTAGGTCACTTGTATACTCCAAATTCTGAGCGTGGTGTATACAAGACGAAAGATGGAGGTAAAAACTGGATCAAAACATTGTATGTTGATGAGAATACGGGTTGTGTACAATTACAAATTGACCCAACAAATAACAGAACTTTATACGCCAATATGTGGTATCGCACGCGCCGAGCTTGGAATTTTGAAGAGAGCGGAAAAACAAGTGGCATCTATAAAAGTTATGATGGGGGTGATACCTGGATTAAAATCTCAGGTGCTATCAATGGATTGCCAGAAGGTGATGGCTTTGGCAGAAGTGGGGTGGCGGTTTCTAATCAAAATTCATCGATTCTTTATTGTGTGATTGATAATCAAAATCATAGAATTGATACAAGTACTCAAAAGAGTGAGGAGCTTACCGCCGAACAATTAGAAAAATTAACGAAAGACGATTTCTTGAAACTTGAAGACAAAAAGCTCAGTGATTATTTGAGCTCTAAGGATTTTCCAGAGAAGTATAGTGCAGGGGTTTTAAAAGAAATGGTACGCAATGATAAAATTACTGTACGCGATATTGTAGCATATACCGATGATGCAAACACGCTTTTATTCCGCACCCCAGTTATTGGAGCTGAGATTTATCAGAGTATTGATGGAGGGCAACATTGGAAAAAGCAAAATACACACTATCTCGATGGTGTGTTTAATACCTATGGATATTATTTTGGGCAGGTTGTTGTATCTCCAACCGATGATAAAAAGATCTACACTTTTGGAGTACCAATTCTTATAAGCCAGGATGCGGGTGCTTCCTGGAAGAATATCGATGGCGACAACGTGCACGGCGACTTTCATGCTTTGTGGATTGACCCAGCGAATCCATCACATCTAATTTGTGGTAACGATGGGGGTGTAAATATTAGTTATGATGAAGGTGCACACTGGATAAAATGTAACAGTATTCCCGTATCTCAATGCTATAGTGTAAATACAGATGATGCCAAGGACTATAACGTTTATGCAGGTTTGCAAGATAATAACGTATGGACTGGTCCGCATGGTGGCGATGAAGGAAGTGGCTGGCACCAAGAAGGCAATTATAATTTCAAACCTTTGATTGGTGGTGATGGAATGCAAGTGCAGATCGATACCCGTGATAATAATACAGTGTACACAGGTTATCAATTTGGAAATTATTTCCGAATCAATAAAAGTACTGGAGAGTATAAATACTTAAGCATTCCTGAAAATATTGGAGAAGAAAAATTACGTTGGAATTGGAATACGCCAATTCTTATTTCAAGAAATAGTAAAGATATCATTTATTGGGGTAGCAATAAACTACACAGAAGCCTGGATAAGGGCGAAACTTGGCAAACCATAAGTGGCGATTTAACAGCGGGTAAACACCCCGGTGATGTAGCCTTTGGAACACTTACTACCATTGATGAATCGCCGAAGCAATTTGGTTTAATTTACACTGGAAGTGATGATGGAAAAATACAAGTAACTCAAAATGCAGGAAGTACCTGGACAGAAATAGGGAATAATTTATACACTCAATTAAGCATTCCACAAAATTTATGGGTATCGCGTGTGGTGGCTTCCAGCTATAAAATATCAAGAGTATATATTACTTTGAATGGTTATCGGAATGATCATTTCAATGCCTATGTTTTTGTGAGTGATGACTACGGTGCTAACTGGAAAAATATTTCCGGCAATTTACCATCGGAACCTGTAAACGTAATTAGAGAAGATCCTGCCAATGAAGATTTATTATATTTAGGTACCGACTATGGTGTTTATATTAGCCTGAATTCGGGCACTTCTTGGATGCGCTGGAATAATAGCTTGCCTAATGTAGCGATTCACGATATGGTGATTCAGAAGCGGGAGAAAGAATTGGTGGTAGGATCACATGGTAGAAGTATTTTTATTGGAGATGTGAGTTTAATACAACAACTCAATGCCTCGGTTTTGGGTACACCACTAAAATTGTTCAGTGAAAAGAAATATCAGTTACCTAAACGGCTTGGTAAAATAAATAACTCCTATGAAACCCAAACAAGTCCATCAGTAACCTTCAGTTATTATGCAATGACAGGAGGAGTCGTTACTATTGAAATATTGGATTCAACAAAGAAGGTTGTATTTCAATCGATGACAGATACTGCAGAAGCAGGCTTAAATACAGCCATCTATAATTTCAGTATTCAAAAGCCATTGCCTGTTAAAAGCAAAAATCCTGTGATTATCAAGCCAGCCGAAGATGGGAGCTATTATATCAGCAAAGGAAATTATATACTTCGGTTTACCCAAGGTGCGAATACAACGGAAACAAATCTGGAATTCTCCGATAAATAGAATTCGGATTTTAATTTTTAATTCTTAGTTCTTTTATCCCCCTATTATCTCTTACTTTTGCCAAAAAGGAAATATTATGCAACGCGATACCACCATTTTTAATTTAATCGACCAGGAGCTGATTCGTCAGCAAGAAGGAATAGAACTTATTGCTTCAGAGAATTTTGTTTCAACGCAAGTGATGGAAGCTGTAGGAAGCTGCCTTACCAATAAGTATGCTGAGGGATTGCCCGGCAAACGTTATTATGGTGGCTGCGAAGTAGTGGATGAAATTGAACAACTCGCCATCGATCGTTTGAAAAAATTGTTTGGTGCAGCCTGGGTCAACGTACAACCTCATAGTGGTGCACAGGCCAATGCCGCCGTAATGTTAGGATGCTTGAAAGCGGGAGATAAAATTTTAGGATTCGACTTGAGCCATGGTGGACATTTAACCCATGGTTCACCTGTGAACTTTAGCGGTCAAACCTATGTTCCTAGTTTTTATGGAGTAGAAGAAGCAACGGGCTTGATCGATTTTAATAAGATTGAAGAGATTGCAGTTCGAGAAAATCCAAAGCTCATCATCTGTGGAGCAAGTAGCTATAGCAGAGACTGGGATTATAAAAAATTACGTGAGATCGCCGATAAAGTTGGTGCTTTATTGATGGCAGATATCGCACATCCTGCAGGATTCATTGCAACAGGATTGTTAAATAATCCATTGCCACATTGTCATATCGTAACATCTACAACACATAAAACATTGCGAGGGCCACGTGGAGGAATTATTATGATGGGACAGGATTTTGAGAATCCATGGGGATTGAAAACTCCAAAAGGAGAGGTGAAGATGATGAGTGCTGTGCTTGATGGCGCTGTGTTTCCAGGAACCCAAGGTGGTCCGCTAGAGCATGTTATCGCAGGTAAAGCCATCGCATTTGGTGAGGCACTTACTCCAGAATACAAAGAATATATTTTACAAGTACGAGCCAATGCCCAAGCATTGTCGAAGGCAATGATGGATCGTGGATATAAAGTAATTAGTGGAGGCACCGACAATCATTTAATGTTGATTGACTTGCGTACCAAATTCCCAAATTTACATGGCAAGGCAGCAGAGAATGCTTTGGTGAAGGCACATATCACCATCAACAAAAATATGGTTCCATTCGATAGCCGCACCCCTTTCACTGCTAGCGGAATACGATTGGGTACTCCTGCAATTACCTCTAGAGGTATGAAAGCAACAGATATGGATGCGATTGCTAATTTAATTGATCGTGTATTAGCTAATGCCGACAACGATACGGAAATTGAAAATGTGAAAACAGATGTGAAGGCACTCATGAAGAAATTCCCACTTTATCAAAAATAAGGATGAAATACTTGCTATTAATTTGTTTGAGTTTGTTTATTTCTTGCGATTTCTTAAACCAGAAAAATGCAGTGAAGTATAACGATATCATCATTAATAGTCAGGCAGCCATTGCCAATAGATTTATGAAAATTGGCAATGCATTTGCCATACGTGATTCGCTTCAAATTTATCGATGTAAGGACGCACTAAACAATACCATTGATAGTGCCTTGACAGTAGTAGAAGAATTGAGTAGTTTGGATGGTAGCACCGAATTGAAAGATGCTGCCCTTCGATTATTTAAATATTATAAATCGATCAATCAAACCAAGTATCAGGAAATAATTTCTATCATACTACTTCCATTCCCAACGGAAGACGATGCTGAAAGACTTTCGGTTTTGAAAGCAGGAATCGCAGCAGAAGAGGAGCCATTGGATGCTGAATTAGTTTTAGCACAAAAGCATTTGTCGGAAAAATATGGTTTTCGTGTAGAAAAGCGCGATAGCCAATAGAAACAATTCACAACATGTCGGAACTCTATCTTTTACTTCTATTATTTTTCTTTGGATGTCTTGGTGGTTTTTTCGCTGGATTACTAGGCATTGGTGGCGGTTTGGTATTTATCCCAGTACTTTCATATTTCT
Organism: uncultured Bacteroidota bacterium; assembly: GCA_903910445.1. Lineage (GTDB taxonomy): Bacteria > Bacteroidota > Bacteroidia > UKL13-3 > UKL13-3 > CAINMV01. Next base: position 13,410 of record CAIVZR010000086.1, on the reverse strand, counting down.
TCGGAAAATTAGGAATTGTGGATCCCGACCTCACGAAGGCAATTATTTCTAACTCATTTTTCGCCATTGTGTTTTCGGGAATTAGTGCAAGTTATGGTCAATATAAAAAGGGGCACTTTTATCCGCGTCAAGTATTAACTACCTCTGCAGGTGCTGTCGTAGCCTCTTTACTTACCTCATGGATAATAAGCCAAGGCAGCTGGTATAATAAAACATCGTTTACATTTATTTTTATTGCGGTGCTAATTTTGTTGAATGTGCGATTGTATTTGAAACGACATCAAGAAGCTAAATTCCAACTAAGTGATTATGGTTCTGCAAAATTCATACAAGCAGGTGTTCTGGCAGGTGCCTTCGCAGCCTTGTCGGGCTTGGGCGGAGGTTTTATTATGGTGATGCTTTTTGTGCAATGGTTAGAACTTGATATCAAAGAATCAACCGCAATATCTACTGGAACGATTCCATTTATCTCTATTCCGTTGGTAATCTATTATATGATTCAACAGCCCCAATCCTATCCTGTGAATACGTTTCATGTCGGTTATATTTTGGTGTATGTTATGTTGCCTTTAATCGTAGGCGTATTATTGGTTTCTCCGATAGGAGTAAAGGTGGCAGCACGATCGAAGCCGCATACATTGAAAATGGTATTTATATTTTTCAGTATTATACTGGTGGCAAAAATGTTATACGAAATCTTATAGTCATGATTTTAAGTATTGAAACAGCTACTTCCAATTGCTCTGTAGCCCTGCATTCGCTGGAGGGCGAACTTTTGCTCGTGGAAGAACGTGATGAACCCAATATTCATGCATCGAAACTTTTTGTTTTCATTAAAAGTGTATTAGAAAAAAATTCTATTGCTTCTCTAAAAGCCATAGCTGTAAGTAAAGGTCCCGGCTCTTATACTGGTTTGCGTATTGGTGTGAGTGCAGCCAAGGGTTTGTGTTATGGGCTGGATCTTCCTCTCATCGCAATCAATACCTTGCAAGGAATTGCTCATGCTGCATCGAATTTAATAAGTGAAGATGCCTTGTTAATTCCTATGATCGACGCAAGACGAATGGAGGTATACAACGCCATATTCGACCATAAGTTAAATGAGGTAAATGCAACTTGCGCTACAATTTTAAATGAAACTTCGTTTGTGAAATACCTGTCAAAACCGTGTTACTTCCTTGGTGATGGAATGCCCAAATGCAAAGAGGTATTGAGTATCCATAAGAATGCATTTTTTATCGATGATATAAAAGCAAGTGCAAAAGCAATTGGAGCCCTGGCAGTTGCCAAATATAAAAATGGCCAGTTTGAGGACTTGGCTTATTTCGAACCCTATTATTTAAAGGAGTTTGTTACCCAAAGTACCTTTCATACAAAGTAACTAAATACGCCTACCTTCGTATCAGGATTATGCGCTTACTGCTACTTATTTGTTCCTTCTTTTTACTTATTACGAATTTGCAATCGCAAGGAATGGTGCAAATTAAAGGAGTGGTATATGATGCCGATAGCAATACCGTATTGGATAGTGTAACCATCATTGTAAAGCACTCATCACGTATTATTCAAAATAAAGCAGATGGAAGTTTTAGCATTTTTGTGAAGCCAACCGATACTTTAATATTTGGACTATATGGTTTCAAAGTAAAGATTATGTGTTTTAAAGATTCGGGTGCTAACAAGGATTTTGTGAATATAAAAGTGAGGATGTTACATCTGAGTGAAGAGATAAGGGAGGTTAGCATTGTTCAAGTACGAACACAACGCGATATTCGTCAGGATATGTATAACTTGATGGTAGAACATACCTTCTCGCTTGATGGGCCGGATGCGCTTCAAAGTCCGATTTCCTATTTGTATAGTCTGAGTAGTAAAAAATCACAAACGCATCAAATGCTTGTTGAGTATGAGTTTCAGTTGGCAAAGAATCGGTTGATTATGCAATTACTCGATATCTACAATAAGCAAGGAATTATTGATATGCCTCAAGATCATTATAAAGAATTTATAGATGGTCTTAATCTTAGCTGGGAATACTTAATTAGTGTAAGTGATTATGATTTGGCCGATTATATTAAAAAGGAGGCGCAGTTTTGGAGGCTACAACACTAAGTTAATCCTATTGCTTTAATACCTTTTGTATACTATCCCAAAGAAGATGCGCTGTTTTCTCCCAACTAAATTTTTGAGCTTGTATTAATCCGTTCTTAGAGCGTTCCGTTCTTAGTGAGGCATCGTTATCCAATGATTTCATAGCATCGGATATGGCGTCGATATCAAGCGGATTTACAAGGATTCCTGCATTCCCTGCTACCTCTGGCATGGCTGTAATATTACTTGTGATGATGGGTGTGCCACATTGCATGGCCTCAAGAATGGGAATTCCAAAACCCTCCAAATAGGGTACATAAATAAGCGCCAAAGCCGATCCAAAAACATTTGCCAGTTCTTCGTCAGGAATGCGACCTGTGAATAGCACACTTACTTTATGCTTCATGTTATCAAAGGTAACCTCAATATCCTCTGTTTTCCAGGCCTTCCGACCTACAATCAATAACCTGGTTTCCGAATTTGTTGATGACTTGAATGCATCAAAGGCGAGTAATAATCGGCGAATGTTTTTACGAGGTTGCAAAGCACCGACATAAACAAAGTACTCGTAACCCTGGCTGTATTTAGCTTTCGTTGCTAATTTAATTTCATCTGTTGCAGGATGGAATATGGAGGAGGCGCCGTTATATACTACGTCAATTTTCGAAGGACTAATTCCATAGGTTTGGCAAATATCCTGTTTAGAAAATTCTGATACCGTACATATCCGAGTAGCCTTCTTGGCGAAACGAGGGAAATAGTAATGATAATATTTTCGAACCAGGTAGGAAACATCTTCTGGGTAATGCTCAAAAGCCAAATCATGGATAATCGAAATTTGTGGGATGCTTGTTTGTAAGCTCAGAAATCCGTCACAACTAATAAACATATCGGCTTGCACTGCCTTTAAGGCCCGAGTAACACTCCATTCGAAATACCAAACAAAAAGCAACGGATGACGGGCCGGTGGCGTCAGAATCATACCTGAAACATTGGGGGCGAATAAAAATTCTGGGTGGTAAGGACGATCGAAGAAAAAAACAAATTCATGCTCTGGATGCTCCAATACCAAGCGTTTCAGCGATTCTAAAGTGAATCGTCCGATACCTTCGATTTTATCGTGAATTAAGAAACGGGTATTTACTGCAATCTTCATCAGGCTAAAAGATATATTTGCAAAGTTAACGCTTTCGAGTATTTAATATAATTGAATCTGAATGGATGGATGTTTAAGTTATTCATCACTTAGGGTTTAACTGTTGTTCATGGATTTTGCCCTGGTTCTCAAAAATATGAATCGTCGTTTCATTATTAATTTAATTTTTGCAGTAGGCATTAACTTACTTATAAAACCTTTTTGGGTTTTGGGAGTGGAGCGTGGTGTGCAAAATGCCATTGGTCCCGAAGCCTATGGATTTTATTTCTCCTTGTTTAGCTTCTCTTTTCTGTTTAATGTGGTGCTCGACTTTGGAATCAATAATTACAATAATACCTTCATCTCAAAATACCCGCAATTACTAAGCAAAAAATTCGCGCAGCTCGTGATGCTTAAGTTATTGCTGTTGGTGGTGTATTTGGTTGTGACCTTTATTGCCGCATTCTTAGTTGGATATGATGCTATTCAGTTTAAGCTTTTGATGGTATTGTGTTTTAATCAAATCTTATCCTTTGCAATCACGTACCTCAGAACAAATGTTTCGGGGCTGCAGTTTTTTATTACTGATAGTTTACTCTCTGTTCTCGATCGTTTATTGATGATCCTGTTTTGTGCATTGCTACTTTGGGGTAAAGTATTTGGAGAGATGCAATTGAATTGGTTTGTATATGCCCAAACCCTTTCGTATTCCATTACATTAATTATTTGCTTTTTCGTATTGAAGCCACATCTTCTCGATTTGAAGTGGAAATGGAATAAGGCGTTTACGATACACCTGCTAAAGAAGAGCTACCCCTATGCAGTGCTAGGAATTTTAATGGGAGTATATACCAAAATTGATGGGGTATTGATAGAACGTTTATTGCCCGACGGGAAAACTGCGGCCGGTCATTATGCATCTGCTTATCGATTATTAGATGCTGCCAATATGATTGCTGTACTGTTCGCAGGTTTGCTATTACCCATTTTCTCTCGACTCTTGCAACAAAAGGAATCGCCGAAGTCATTATTACAGTTAAGTTTCACACTAATTATTACTCCAGCTTTATTAGCAGTCTCGGTTTGTTATTTCTACCAAAAAGAAATTATACTGATGCTGAATAAAAGCGGAAACTCAGAAATTGAAAAGGTGCTTTATCTCTTAATGATTTCATTTGTTTTCACTTGTACCGTATATATCTATGGAACTTACTTAACCGCAAAGGGTGAGTTGAGAATATTGAATCGTGTGGCATTATTTGCTTGCCTTTTAAATATTATTTTGAATCTGTTTTTAATTCCATTATGGGGAATAATTGGAGCTGCAATTTCGTCACTAATTACCCAAGCGCTTGTGGCCATCTCTCATTATACAATTGTTCATCAACAAGGTGGTAATAAATTGGAAAAGGTGCTAGTTATTAAACTAATACTCTTTGGGTTACTTCAAATTATAATACCTTACTTCTTATTGTCAATTGACTGTCATTTCATAGTAAAAATAATTTTACAAATGGGTTTGGGAATATTGGCTCTCATATATTCGAATGTTATTGGAATACATCATCTCAAAAAACTAATTGTTCGCCCATGATTAAATTTTCTACTCCTTTCAAGTTTATTACTATCTTTTTTGTCTCCGCCCTCTTATTTATTGTACAACAAGCACTCTCCTATAGTGGAGGTCCTCCTGACGGAATGAGTGGCGCCCCTGGCGATAGTAATTGTACTTCTTGTCATTCAGGAACTCCTACAAGTTCTTCCTCTGATATTTCGGTTTTCACTAGTGCTACCAATGGCGTTTATATTCCCGACTCAACGTATATCATCACAGTTAGAGCGCGTACTTCTGGTTGTGTGCGTTTTGGATTTGAAACCACTGTTCTTAATACCAGCGCATCACCTACAAAATTAGGCACCTTGGGAATTCCTTCTGCAGCCACTAATGTTCAATTGTCAACGGGTTCGCGCGATTATGTAAAACATACGTACTCGGGTAGTTCGGCCATTTATACAGATAGTACCGATTGGTCATTCACTTGGGTGGCCCCTTCATCTCCATTAGGTGATGCTATAATTTATGTGGCGATGAACGCTACGGATAATAGTGGTAGCAATTCGGGGGATCAAATCAACTTGAATAATTTCACCTTGCCTCAAACCTCCAACGTACCTGTAGCTACCATTACAACTAATGTAAGTACCATTTGCCAAAACGACTCAATTCAATTTACTGCAAGTGGAACCAATAATACAACAGGGTATAGCTGGACTTTCCCCGGTGGAACGCCTTCTACATCTACATCTCAAAGTGTATGGGTGAAATTTAGCGCAGGTACAAAAGTATGTTCCTTGAGAGTGGCCAATAGTATTATGTATTCGGCATATACCACCAAATCGGTTACTATAAATCCTTCTCCAGCAGCAAATATTTCATACAATAGTACTGTAGTATTATGTGATGGCGATTCGCTTCCACTTACTATTTCTAATGTGAGTGGTAATACCTATCAATGGAGTAAAGATGGAAATAACATTTCAGGCGCTACTGGAAATACTTACCAGGCAAAGCTTTCAGGGGTATATCGTGTATTGGTAACGAATGCCGGTTGTTCGGCACTATCACCTCCTGTTACTCTGAACTTTAATACGAAACCAAATGCAACACTATCAGCTCCTTCAGGAGTATCTTCTTGCAGTGGAGATAGTCTCCGTTTAAAAGCAAATAGTGGAACTAATTATAGCTACTATTTTTATAAAGACAATATCTTACAAGTTCAAACGCTCGATTCGAATTATTATGCTAAAACGTCGGGTAATTACTATGTAAAAGTATTTACTACTTCTGGATGTAATACCATATCTAACAGCTTCAATCTTTCTTTCTATAATAAACCTACAGGAAGTATAACCTCTATTACAGATAGTATATGTCAAGGCGATTCAGTATTATTAAATACGGTAACATCGGATACTATCGTTAGTTATCAATGGAGAAGAAATGGTAATGTGATTAATGGAGCGGTAAGCAAGAATTATTTCGCTTCGCAATTTGGCTCTTATACAGTGGATCTAATTTCCAACCGAGGATGTTCAGGAGGCACCTCAATCAAAGTGGTAAAAGTGAATTCATTGCCTGCAACTAATTTTATTGATTCTACGAAAGTGGGTTGCATTTATTCTTTAAAAATTAGAAATACAGGTTCTTTTAATTTTCAATGGAAACTAAATGGAAATGTAATCAATACTACCGATACCGTCATTACTGCTTCAGCCAGTGGATTTTACAATGTTGTGATTACGAATTCATCTGGATGCAGTATAAGTACAAATACATTATTCCTAAATATTTCGAATGCACCGAATGCGACTATCACCCCCGTTGCCAATGCTGTAATATGCAGCGATAGTAGTGGTATCACCTATCAGGTACCCGCTTCGGGATTAAACTCATATAAGTGGTATAAAAATGGAACACTGATCAGTGGTGCAACTCAAAACTCATTAACGATAGTTGATAGTGGCAATTATTATGTTGCAGTGGATAATGGGGCATGTATTGTGAATTCGTCTGTTCGCAACGTGAAAGTAAACCCTGCTCCAGCTGCAAATTTCATCGACTCCGTTAAAGTAGGTTGTGCCTATAATGTGAAGATTAGAAATTCAGGCAATTTTAATTATGAGTGGCGTAAGAATGGTATTGTATTCAATACTACCGATTCGCAAATTGTAGTTACTCAAAGTGGCACTTATTCATTAAAAATCAGCAATGCATCAGGTTGTAGTGCAATAACCAATAGTTTGGTTCTCACTGTTCCAACAACTTTGCCTGACGCATCTGTAACTCCTGCTGCCAATGCTGTAATTTGTAATGATAGCAGTGTAAAATACCAGGCGCCTGCTGCGGCAAACACCACCTACCAGTGGTTAAAGAATGGTACAATTATAAATGGTGCAACACAAAATTCATTAGTAGTTACCGATAGCGGAAATTATACCGTGCAAGTCGCCAATAGCTTCTGCGCTGTTACCTCTGCCGTAAGAAATGTAAAAGTGAATCCTAGTCCAAGTGCTGCATTGAATTCATCAAACACCAGTTTCTGTCAGGGCGACTCCGCTACCATTACTGTGGTTCCTACTTCAGGAGCTACCTACCAATGGAGAAAAGATGGTGCTAATTTGAGCAATAGCACAGGCACTGCCATCAATCCAAAAGTTTCTGGTGTATACGATGTTATTGTTACCTTAGGTAATTGCGCAAAGACTTCAATCACGGTTACCACAACGCAAAATCCATTCCCATCAGTACCCGTAATCACTCGTAATGTAGATGTATTAACTTCAAGTACTGCAACCACCTATCAATGGTTTAAAAATGGTGTTGCAATCAGTGGAGCTACATCTCAAAGTTATACTGTGACTGGAAATGGAACCTATACAGTTCAAGTAACCAATGGGGCTGGCTGTAAAAATATTTCTGCCGGACTCTTTGTTGTTCCTACAGGTATCGAGCCAGAGGTGGTAAACAATTTGGTAAGCGCATTTCCAAATCCAGTAACCGATTATTTAAAATTGAACTTTGCTGATTTTGGTAATCATACCGTTAGCATTTTGGATGCTTCTGGAAGAATTATTCTATCTGCTGAAATAAATGATAGTAAAGCAATATTAGATTTCAACGCCATGGAATCAGGAATTTATTTTGTGAAGGTTTCATCATCCAAGGCTTCACAAATTTTAAGGGTGGTTAAAAATTAGTTGGTTTATTTTTATTAGATAAGAGGCGGGGTCTTTAAACTTCGCCTCTTTCTTTTAATTCAAATCTCTTCTATTTTCACGCATTAATAACTCATCACTTTGCATTCAATTATTTACATTAATTTGGCAATGCATTTTCAAATTACACTTGTCATTTTTCAGTAAAACAATAACGTACTCCTAAATTGGAAATCATAATTCTTATTTTTGAATCTTAATTAACTCGAAATCAATAACGAACCATTTTTATATGCAATCTATTTCTACTCCTTTTAAATTCATCACTATTTTATTTGTAGCCGCATTCTCATTTATTGTGCAGCAAGCTATCTCCAATGGCTCGGGTGCGCCTACAGGTTTAACTGGAGCTCCTAGTGAAGGAAACTGCACCTCTTGTCATACAGGGCAATCAGTGGTAAGCGGGTCTTCTAATATTTCGGTATACACCAACATGACTAATGGTGAATACATCCCCGATTCTATCTATCAAATAAAAATCGTGGCAAGAAAAACAAGTTGTGTGAAATTTGGTTTCTCTACCACCATGCTCAATAGTAACGCCTCTCCAACAAAGTTAGGTACACTGCAAGTTCCATCAGGTTCTACCAAGGTTCAACTCACCACGGGTACCCGCGATTACATGACGCATACCTCATCAGGTACCAGTGCATTATATACCGATAGTACCGAATGGAATATCAATTGGAAAGCACCCGCAACCCTATCCGGGACTGCCAATCTATATATTGCAATGAATGCAACCAACAATAGTGGAACCAATGCAGGAGATCAAATTCACACTAATAGTTTTAGTTTTCCTCAAACAACGAATGTGCCTGTGGCGAGCATTACCACAAATGTCAATACCGTATGTCAAGGCGACTCTATTTTGTTCCAAGGAAGTGCCACCAACAATCCACTCACGTATCAGTGGACCTTCCCTGGAGGAACTCCAGCAACCTCGGCATTGTCGAGTGTATGGGTGAAATTTGCTTCTGCTGGAAATAAAGTGTGTTCGTTACGCGTAGCAAATGCTATTGTAAATTCGGCATACACTACAAAAACAGTAACTATTTTGGGTAATCCTTCCAATGGTATTGTATATAATTCGGCTCAGGCTTTATGCACTGGCGACTCTATCCTATTAGCCAACGTATTCAATAGTGCAACCTATTCTTATCAATGGCAGAAAGATGGTAATAATATTAGTGGAGCAATTAGCTATCAATACTATGCTAAATCATCGGGAAGCTATCGTATCATTGTTTCCAACTCCAATGGATGTAATGTTATTACCACCCCAGTAACACTCAACTTTAATATTCGTCCCGATGCTACCCTTACTACTTTAAATGGCACTGTAGGATGTATTGGCGATAGTATCCGATTGAAAATACCTGGAGGTAATAATCTTACCTACAGCTGGTATAAGAATAATGTATTACTCACCCAAACAAGCGACTCGGGTTTATATGTAAAAACTGCAGGTAGTTACTATGTAAAAATTGGGACTACCACCGGATGTGATAATACCTCCAATACCCTTGCCATTGCATTTAATGCGCAGCCTACAGGTAGTATCACCGCGGTATCGGATAGTATTTGCAGTGGCGACTCTTTGAAGCTTACTGCATCCACCACCGATACCATCGCAACCTATCAATGGTATCGCAATAGTAATAGTATCAATGGTGCGACCAGTCTAAATTATTATGCAAAAGTGAGTGGTGCTTATACCGTTGATTTGATTTCAAACCGCGGTTGCAAAGCCACCTTTGGCCCTAAGAATATCAAGGTAAATATTGCTCCGGCTGCCAACTTCATCGACTCCATTAAAGCAAATTGTGTTTATGAATTAAAAGTACGCAATACAGGAAACTACACCTATCAATGGTCACGCGATGGAATACTATTCAATTCAACGGATACCCAGGTGACCGCTTCACAATCGGGTACCTATACCCTGAAAGTATCGAATAGCACTGGTTGTACTATTACTTCGAATGCTTTAACACTCACCATTCCGAATGCCCCCAATATCAATATCACTCCAGTGGGCAATGCGGTAATTTGTAGTGATAGCCAAGTTACCTATCAAGTGGGATCAACATCAGGAGCCACTTATAAATGGTTTAAAGATGGTGTTGCGATCAATGGTGCAACTCAAAATTCATTGGCAATAAAGGATAGTGGAACTTATTATGTCATGGTTGATAATGGAATTTGTGCTGTTGCATCAGCAACGCGTAAAGTAACAGTCAATCCTTCTCCAATAGCAATTATTGCGGTAGGCGATACCACCTTCTGCAGCGGCGATTCTACGCAGCTTTCAACCAATAATATTCAAGGATTGGTTTACCAATGGTATAGAAATAATAACGCTGTTGGTGGAGCAATAACCTCGGTTCATTTTGCAAAAGCACCTGGAGTATATACGGTAAAAATTACTGAAGGACCATGCTTTAAAATATCAGCACCCGTTACTATCGTTGAAAAATTATTGCCTGCGGTACCTACCATTACAAGAAACGTAGATGTACTCACTTCATCAACCGCCACCACCTACCAATGGTATAAAAATGGATTGCCTATTAGTGGTTCCACCTCTCAAAGTTTGAATATTAACGGGCATGGAAATTATTTTGTTGAAGTAAGAGGTGCCAATGGATGTAAGAATATGTCGGCAGTATTGTTTGTTTTACCTACGGGTGTTAATGAATTTAGTTACGATTATCAAGTGAAGGCATTTCCGAATCCTGTTTCCGATTATTTAAAATTACAATTCCCTGATTATGGAATGCATCAATTACAAATCATGGATGCCTCAGGACGAATGATTCATTCAATATTTGTTGATGGCAGCCAATCTTCCATCGACATGAAAGAGATGGAAGCGGGAATTTATTTCGTGAAAATTCGCTCTGAGAAGGGGTCGCAAATTATACGTGTTATAAAAAATTAATTTCATCTAACAATAAAAAGAAAAGGCGGTGCATGGGTACCGCCTTTTCTTTTTTAAAAACATCTTTTCTTTCTCTTTAACTTTGCATCCTTGATTGATAAATTGATCAATCAGGGAATTAATTTTAAAATTGAATCGATTATGAATATAGCGGATATGCGTCGGGATTACCTGATGAAGCCCTTTAATGAAATGGATGCCAAAGAAGATGCGATGGAGCAGTTTCACCAGTGGTTTGAAGAAGCGGTGCAGGCAGAAGTTCCAGAACCCAATGCCATGACCCTGGCAACAGCCACCCTAGATGGTCGCCCGTCGGCACGCATCGTATTACTGAAAGGAGCCACCTCCGAAGGTTTTGTATTTTTCACCAACTATGAAAGTCGCAAAGCGCAGGAGATGGCTGAGAACCCGCAAGCAGCATTGGTTTTCTCCTGGTTGGAACTCGCTCGTCAGGTTCGAATTGATGGTACCATTCAAAAAATAAGCAAGGAAGAAAGCGAAAAATATTTCTATAGCCGACCCTTTACCAGTCAGGTGAGTGCCTTGATATCACCACAAAGCAAGGTAATTCAAAGCAAGGAACCCTTGGAATCTTTGCATCAGCGCCTGGTGGCACAATATGAAGGAGGCAAGGTGCCTTTTCCTGAAAATTGGGGAGGGTATTTATTAACTCCGAATGAAATAGAATTTTGGCAAGGCAGAGCAAGTCGTTTTCACGACCGGTTACACTACCTCAAAACAGCTACAGGATGGAAGCGGGAGCGTTTGGCTCCTTAGAAGTTCACCAACTTAGAGAACTCCGCCACGCGATCGGCAATCATTTGCTTATTCAAGTTCAATAAATTCTCTGTTCCAAATTTCTCAACACAGAACGAAGCCATGGCCGAACCGTGGATCACCGCTCTTTTCATGTTCTCGAAACTCAAATCTCCTGTACTTGCCAGGTAGCCAATAAAGCCACCAGCAAACGTATCACCAGCACCTGTTGGATCAAATACTTCTTCCAATGGAAGACCGGGAGCGTAAAATTTATCATTATCATTGATAAGCAATGCACCATGTTCCCCCTTTTTAATGATCAGGGTTTTAGGTCCCATGGTCAATACTTTGCGAGCAGCTTTCAAGAGGTTAGATTCACCACTTAACTGGCGTGCTTCTTCGTCGTTGATGGTGAGCACATCCACCTTGGTCAACACGCGTTTTAAATCCTCCAGCGCCACATCCATCCAGAAGTTCATGGTATCGAGCACTACGAGCTTAGGGCGTTTGGCAAGGCGGTTGATTACTGTTTCCTGAACCATGGGGGTAAGGTTACCCAGCATGAGGTATTCACAGTTTTGGTAGGAAGCAGGAATAATGGGGTCGAAGTCGGCGAGCACGTTTAATTCGGTGATTAAAGTATCGCGGCCATTCATATCATTATGATATTTGCCACTCCAGAAAAAGGATTTCTCCCCTTTTTTAATTTGCAATCCGTCGGTATTGATACCTTTTGAATTCAATAGCGCGATGTATTCCGCGGGGAAGTCTTCACCTACTACCGCAACCAGGTTCAGGTTTTGGGTGAAATAAGAGGCAGAGAGCGAGATATAGGTAGCTGCTCCACCGATTATTTTATCTGTTTTGCCAAAAGGCGTTTCAATGGCGTCGAAAGCGACGGTTCCGATACTTAATAGACTCATAAAAATATTTTTGCAAAGATATTTTTTATTTTCAGACTATTTCATACTTTTGCACTCCTTAAAAAATACGGACGTGGTCCGATATCTTCCTTGATAGCTCAGCTGGTTAGAGCGAGTGACTGTTAATCACTAGGTCCCTGGTTCGAGCCCAGGTCAGGGAGCCATATTTTGCTTCGCCGTAGAACAGAAACCCTTTTTTGCTTAAAGCTTAAAGGGTTTTTTGTTGCCAGTGGTTGTTCATACGAAAACATAGAGAACCACGTATTTATGCTTTCCCCTCCCGTATATTTAGCCTCTCTTTCATATAACGATTCTTAAGGTATTATTTTTCGATACCTTGTTCTAAAGGTTTTGCACATATAGCATCATCAATGCTAATAGTCTCTAAAGTTTGCCCTTCAATCGATATCGGGCAAATGGCTATATGACATAGACCATGCAGAGACTATCTAATGAACGTCAGAATCATGAAGGCTTTTGGCTTAATTTATTTGATATCAATCACTCTATCCAGTTGTATGAGTATGGGAGCAAAAATAATAGGAGGAACTGGCCACCCCTATGGAGGGGCAAGATGTGATGGTCAGGTTATTAAAAATCAACGTTTTATGACACGAGATCCGCACCTCCTTGGCTAGTCGCATCGGTAGATATGCCATTTTCTTTTATAATGGATACACTCTTTCTGCCAATTGATGCAGTAGCATTAGTGACAAAGAAAGAAATACAGCCGATTGGCGAGTGCGGATAGCTAGACCCGTCAGACTTTTATCGTTGAGCTT